>CATMVA010000014.1:0-61262 GCA_950075865.1 uncultured Oscillospiraceae bacterium
GGGCTTTCATATACGCCCTGTCTGCTGCTGAAACCAGCCCTTTGTTTCCGGCTTCCCAGCCCCAAACAAAGCCCTGTTTTCCTGCCGCTTCAAATGCCCTTGCCCTCCCCGGCGGCAACGGCATTTTCACGGCAACGCCGACAGAGCGTATAACACACTACACTTTGCTTCGCAAAGTCGTGTGCCAAATGGGGCGCTGCCCCCTTTGGATACCCCCACAACAAACAGGCGCTATGCCCCTTGCCGGGAGCATAGCGCCGTTTGTTGTCAGCAGCCCGTTTCACGGTCTGCGTGTAGTTCCTTATAAACTGTACTTTGGTTCCATATAAATATACTTATTTGGTCCATACGCGCCTGTATCAGAAGCAGGGCCACCCGGCCACCCATAGTAATCTCCCGGGGGTGTATTTCCAAGATATTCGGTATAGTGGGCTCCACTAGCTGATTGACCCAAGGCTGCGCACGCGTAGACTTGCTTGCCATATGTATCAAGCATTATCAAAGTACCTTTGTGATTACTATCTAACGGAAGTTTAATAGACCAGCGTCCTATAATATAATCCGGAGCCGCCCCCGTTCGTTCTGCAATTAATGTGGAGCCTTTATAAATTTTCACTGTCGTCCAAATATCTCCTGGCTCACTAAACGCCATCTCCAAATTTGCAGTAGCGGCACCACTGGAATTAGTCGTTACCCTTACAACTCCCTTTTTCCATATATCAGTTTCTCCATCATGGCGTACCCATACTTCCACAGAGTACTGTGTATTAGCAGAGAGAGAGTTTAAAGATACCGTGCAAGTCACGGTTTGCCAAACGCAAATTTTTTCAGGTGTATATAATATTGTTTTAATAGAAGAAGGATTCAATGTATTTTGCAAAGAAATTTCTCTTGGAGGATATGAAAAACTCAAACTTGCCTCATCGATTTGCAAGGCTTTTTCCAACACAATTTTGGGGGATACTTTGACTTCACCTAGTTTATCAAGCATTATTAATCCATTAACGTCAAGTGCCTCTTTTGATAAGGGTTGACCTACCGTGCCACCCGCAAATTTGCTGACAGTGGCCGGGTAATCAAGTTGCATATAAGCGAGTTGCGCCAGAATAAGATTTTGCGCATCTGGAGATAATTCTGAAATTGTTTGTGCAAACAGATTTGAATCCAACAGATAAAGGTGATAAATATAGTTACAATATTCGCCATCAAAAGGATAACTATTTTCCCACAATTTGACTGCCTTTATTAACTGATCAGAATCAAACAAGCCGTCAGGTATAGGGGAATTTATCCAATCATTATAGAACTCCTCCCACTCCAACTCACTAGCCTCATATTCCTCAGCATAATTCAAAATCTCCTGCGCCATCAAAAAACTAACCTCATCATCAACGGTTGCCAACGTATTTTTAAATTGTTCGAAATCCAATTCACGGTGATAAGTTGCAGTAACCAGTAAGGTCTTAATAGTGTTTCTTGTTTCTCCATTCAATCTAGAAAGCTCAACAAGAAACTTATTTGGATTCTCAGAAAAAAATTCAAGAATCATATCTTCCAACGCGTAGGAATTTGCGCCATCCGAATGTGAACAGAGATAAATAAAATCTGAATCAAAAAATGGTTGCTCAAAATTTGTTGGATTGTTCCCTAATTCGTTTGCGGATTTAGTAAGCTGTGTAGAATCCTTGTCTACTAGAGAAAATGCCGCCTGAGAATTTCCTGGAACTACATAGCATAAAAGAAAACAGCTTAAAACAGTTGCAATTATACGTCTACTTGTTTTCATACCAGTGCCTCCTCAAATTTTTCTAATGTGTTGGATGCTATTTTCAGACTGCGCTTTAATTATATCTCAGTCTCGGTTAAAATGCAATATATTTTTTGCGTTGTATTGGCTCTTTTTGTGCATTTTGCCTTCTTTTTGGGGCGGTATAACATTCGTTTTGTCAAAGTACAGGAGAAAAGGAATTGCCTCACCTTCATTTTCATGATATACTATAAATAAATTTACATAGGTTACATAGGCAGTTAAGGAGGTCATAGTATGAAAAAGCTACTTGCCGCCGTTCTTTTTTTTCTCTTATTGGCCGCCTGCGGCCAGCAAGTGGAGACCCCCACGTTACAGGCAAAGGAAACATCTGCCCCTCTTCCCACCCTGGAAGCCACGGCGTGGCAAGCCCTCAGCACTGACGGGAACGCCTTTGGCCTTACAGGCGGTTTCACGAATCCCAATTTTGAATATGTCTTTCAGCATACGGATTCTGTGCCGCTGGACCAACTGGTCGCCTTCCTGCTGATAAGTGATGCGGCAAGCGAGGGTGCAATGGATGAGCTTCGCAGCCGTTTTTTGGAGGCACCAAACACCGTTTTGATTTACCTGCTTCTTCTAAAAGAGCAGACTATCGAGCTCTCTGGTTGGGAACCCGCCCCCACGGCAGAGGTGCTCTGCGACTTCATCGCCAGAGCGGATGCCGCCTGGTACGGCGATTCCGGAGAGTTTGCCACAGTTGTGGCGGACTGCCGGGCAAGCTGGCCGGAAGGACCCATCGCTGAACTTCTGAATATTTTGGAGGCAAAGCGCACTCAGGCTGTGGAGCGGAACCGTCCCGCTCTGCCTTGACCTAAATCAACCCGCCCAAAAAGTTCCCAATACAGAAAAATAGGCCCGTTTCCTTCCGGAAACGGGCCTGCTTTGTTATCTCGATTTTTCCCTTTACGCAATGCCGGTCAGGTCGAAGCTGTCCAGACGCTTGTCAGCGGCGGCGCAGACCCCCTGAAGGGTGCTCTCCTCAAAGGGGCTCTCCAACCCGGCGTTCTTCAGCAGCTCGGTGAACACCCGGCTTCCCCCCTGCCTGGTGTAGGCCATGTAGTGGTCCCAGGCATCCTTCCTGTCCTTCTGGATCAGGGCCCAGAACTGGAGGGAAACGGTCTGGGCCAGGCAGTAGTCGATATAGTAGAAGGGGCTGCCGTAGATGTGGCTCTGCCGCTGCCACGCCTCGCCGTCGGCGTAGAAGGGGATGTCCCCGTCCAGCTTGATCCAGGGCATATACACCCCCTGGAGCCTCTTCCACACCCCGTGGCGCTCCTTGGGGGTCATTTCAGGATGGGCATAGACCTCATGCTGGAAGTGATCCACCAGGGTGCCGTAGGGGATGAAGGTGATGGCCCCCGCCAGGTGGCTGTACAGGAACTTTTGGGCGTCGGGGCCGAAGAAGCCCTCGGCGTGGCTCTCCCCGAAGAACTCCATAGACATAGAGTGGACCTCGCAGGCCTCCATGCTGGGCCAGACATAGGCGGCGGGCACCCGGTCCCGGTTCATCCACTCGGCGAAGGCGTGGCCCGCCTCGTGGGTGACCACTTCCACATCCCCCTGAGTGCCGTTGAAGTTGGCGAAGATAAAGGGCACGTTGTAGTCAGGGATAGAGGTGCAGTAGCCGCCCGACTGCTTGCCCTCGGTAGAGAGCACGTCCATCAGCTCCCCCTCCAGCATCATGCGGAAGAACTCGGAGGTCTCGGGGGAAAGTTCGTCGTAGAAGGCCTTGCCAGCGGCCAGGATGTCGTCCGCCGTCCCCTGGGGCTTGGGATTGCCCGAACGGAATTCCAGGGCGGCATCGGCATAGCTCAGGGGGTAAGACACCCCCAGGCGTTTGGCCTGGGCCCGGTAGATCTTGTTGGCCACGGGCACCAGATATTTCTGAACGGCGGAGCGGAACTTCTCCACGTCGTTCTTGTCATAGCAGTTGCGGCCCATGCGGTAGTAGCCCAGGGTGGTGTAGCCCTCGTACCCCAGCTTTTTGCCCATGACGTCCCGGAGCTTGGTCAGCTCGTCGTAGATGCGGTCCAGCTCGGCCTGGTGCTCCTTGAACCACGTCCCCACCGCCTTCCATGCGGCCAGCCGCCGGGCGTCATCCGGGTCGTGCTGAAAAGGCCCCATCTGGCTCAGGGTGTAAGTCTTGCCCTCAAAGGGGACCTGGGCGGAGGCAATGAGCTTGCTGTACTCGGTGGTCAGCTCATTCTCCTTCTGGAGGTCGGGGATGATCTCGGGGGAGAAGGTCTTGAGGGCGATCTCAGCGTTGAGGAACATCAGGCCGCCGTACTCAGCCTCAAAGTCCTTGCGAAAGGGGGACTCCAGCATAGCCAGCGTCCACTGCTGGACGTACTCCTCCAGCTCGGGAACGGCCTTATCCCAGAACTTCTCCTCCCCGTCGTAGAACTGGTCCCGGGTGTCGATAGAGTGGCGCACGCTGGCCAGGGTGGCCAGGGTGTTCACATGCTTTTCATGGGCCTCCTTCTCCAAAAAGACGGCCTTGGCCTCGGCGTAGCTCCCGGCCTCCTTCAGACGCCGGATCAGGCCGGCCATCTGGGTCTTGAGATCCTCCAGGTCGGGGCGCTCATACTGCATGTCCTTGAATTTGACCATATGACATTCCTCCTATGGATGATTGGACCGGCTCTGCCGGTCTTTGGAAATTACGGAAGGAGCTCGTCCAAGGTGTCCAGCAGAAGCCGCACGTCGATGGGCTTGGCGATGTGGCCGTTCATGCCGTGGCGCAGGGCCTCCCGCTTATCCTCCTCAAAGGCGTTGGCCGTCATGGCGATGATGGGGATGGAGGCGAGGGCCTTGTCCTCCAGGGCACGGATGGCCTCGGCAGCCTGGTAGCCGTTCATTACGGGCATTTGGATGTCCATAAGCACCACCCGGTAGTAGTCTGGGCCGCGCTCCACGAGCCGGTCCACCGCCACCTGACCGTTTTCGGCTACCTCCACAGTAAAACCGGCCTCCTCCAGAATGGCTACGGCGATCTCCTGATTGAGTTCATTGTCCTCGGTCAGCAGGATACGGCCAGTGTGGCTCCGTTCTGCCCGGGGGGCCTTACCCTGGTGCGTGGGGAAAACCTCCCCCTCCTCCCAGCCGGTATAGAACCGGAGGGGCAGACAAACCGTAACGGCGGTACCCTCCCCCTGTTTACTTTCTACCTGGATCGTCCCCTTCATCATGTCCACGATGTTCTTGGTGATGGCCATGCCCAGGCCAGTGCCCTGAATACCGCTGATGGTGGAGTTGCGCTCCCGCTCGAAGGGCTCGAAAATGCGGGAGACAAAGGCCTCGCTCATGCCGATACCGTTGTCCTCCACCCGAAGCCGGTACAGGCCGCTGCCGGCGCTGCCGGCGGGTCCCTCCTTCAGGCTTACACGGATCCGGCCACCGGGAGTGGTGTACTTGATGGCATTGCCCACCAGGTTGAGCAGGATCTGGTTGACCCTCAGCTTGTCGCAGTAGACCTCCCTGTGCTCCAGCCCGTCCAGCTCCAGGTCCAGGTCCAGACGCTTGGTCTGAACCTCCACCTGCACGATGCTGCGCAGACCGTTCAGGAGCTCAGTCAGGTCGCAGGGCTTTTCATCCAGGTGGATCTTACCGCTTTCGATACGGCTCATGTCCAGAATGTCGTTGATGAGCCCCAGCATGTGGTTACCTGAGGTCATGATCTTTTTCAGGTAGGCCTCCACCTGCTCCCGGTCGTTGATATGGCTGGTGGCCAGGGTGGTGAAGCCGATGATGGCGTTCATGGGGGTTCGGATGTCGTGGGACATGTTGGAGAGGAAGGTAGTCTTGGCCTGGTTGGCCCGGTTGGCCTGCTGCAGGGCCTCCTCCAGAAGACTCTTCTTCTCCATTTCCTGGCGGGTCTCCTCATCCACGCTGCGCAGACCCAGCACGATGCCCCGGTTCACGTTCCATTCCCCTGCCCGGACCACCTTCATCTGAAAATAACGCATTCCACCGCCGCAGAAAGTTCGGTAATTGGCATAGCAGGCACCTTTCTCTTCCAGCTCCCGCACCAGATTCTCCCGGGTGATGGCCTGGCGCATGGCCTCCTTGTCCTCCTCATAGACACAGGTGTCGATGTACCGCCCCATGCTCTCGGACAGCATGGGCCGGGCAAAGATCTCGTCCAGCACTCCATATTCGCAGTTGTTGATCCGCAGGGCGGTGCCCACCTCGGTATCCAGGTCGAAATAGCTCACCAGGTTGTAGTCGATGCTCAGGGCATGGACCAGCTCCATGTGGTAGCGCTCCTGCTCCTCCCGCTCGGCGTTCTCCTGGCGCTTCTGCTCGGTGATGTCCAGCAGGAATCGTTGGTAGAGGGGGATCCCGTTCTCCTCCACCAGCTTGACGCTCCCCATCACATGGATGAGCTTGCCGTCGTCGTGGAGGACCCGGTAGGCTACGCTGACGCTGTCCCCCTCCTTTTTGAGGCTCTGGATGGCCTGGCGCAACCGCTCCCTGTCCTCCTCCACCACCGACCGGGCCACTGTGTCGAACCCGTCGGCAAGCATCTCCTCCTGGGAGGCATACCCCAGGATCCGCAGGGCCGCCTGATTGATACTATATATCCGGGTCCCGTCCAGGCTGTGGCGCATCACGCCGCAGTCCAGGGTCGTAAAAATGGTCTCCAGTGTCTGGTTTTTCTGAATGATCTCCCGTTCATAGGCCCGCTCCTGGGTGATGTCGATGGCCACCCCTACGGTGCCCATGACGCTGCCGTCCAGGTCATACAAGGGAGATTTATAGGTCGTAAGCAGCTTGGTCCCCTCCCCGGACATGACGGTCTCCTCGGAGACGCAGGTGGACCGGCTCTCCATAACGATCCGCTCGGACTCGATACAGGCCGGGTCGTCCTGCTCCACGTCCCAGATGTAGGCGTGGCCCCGACCCTGGACCTGCTGTTTGGTCTTGTTCACCGTGTGGCAGAAGCTGTCGTTCACCTTCTCGTGGATGCCGTCCTTGGTCTTGAACCAGATCAAGTTTGGACTGTGGTCGATGGCGGCCTCCAGGAACTGGCCGATCTCCCAGGCGTCCTGAGTCTGCTTCCAGGCCTCCTGCCAACGCATAAAGCGGAAGCGCAGTTCGATTTCGGTCATGGGGAGAAACCAAAGGTCAGATACCCCGGTCAGGTCATCGGGAAGGTCCTCCAGCTGGGATCTCTTCAACAGCAGAATCAGCCGGGCCTGGGGCTCCTTGTCCGCCAGGAGGACGGAGAGGGTCCGGACGGGGTCCTTACCCCGCAGGTCGGCCAGAATCAGGTGAGCGGTCCGCAGCAGCTCTGCCTGGGGCTCCACGCTCTCCTGAAAGGCGTGGGTAAACCGCTCCAGCGAAGGCATCGTTTTGAAGATGCCAAACTCGCCGGGCTGTGCGCTGATAAGATAAATACGGGTATGACAGTGGTACATACTCCCGCCTCCTGATCCGATACTTTGGGCCGTACAGAGCTATTGTATAATATTGTTTTCCTTATGTCAAATTCATTTGGGCTTTTTTCCGGAAAAGTTCCGCAAAAGTTCGGCAAAAGTTCGGCAAAAGTTCGGCAAATGACCAAAAGCCCGGAGACCGAAGTCTCCGGGCATAGCGTTCTTACAGGCAGATGGAGACCCGGTCGCCGTCGGCGCTCTCCACATGGACGACCTCCAGCCCCCGGAACTCCCGGGCCACATCGCCCACCGCATCCAGAATGTCCAGGATCATCCGCTTGTCCAGGGACAGTCCGGACATGGCCTTCTGGGCCTCCTCCCGGTCCTCCTCGGGGATCTTGTTCCCAGCGTTCTCCATCATGTTGTCGAAGACCCGCTGGGGGATCAGAGCCACCACGAACCGGGCCAGACCAATGGGGCAGGGGACAGTGATACCCCGGCCGGTCTCCCCGTCTCTCACACGGACCACCATGGCTTACTCCACGAAAAACCGGACGTGGTCGCCATCGGCGCTCTCCACGGTGACGAAATCGCCGATGACCCGGCTGTCCAGACATTCCGCCACCGCGTCCATCATCTCGCTCATATCCATCCCCTCCATGCCGTCCACCTTGATGGGCAGCTTGCCGGTGGCCTGGATGATCTTCTTGACGGCACCCACGGGGAACTGGACGTTCACCTTGTCTCCGTCGGCGCTGTTGATCTGGATGCGGAACATTTTTCTGTCATAATCACTGGCCGGAACAGCCGGGCTCTGGGGAGCCACATCAGCCCCCAGGGCGTCCAGGAGCTGCTCGGCCTGCTCGGGGGTGACGGTACCCTCGGCCACCATTTTCAAAATACGGGATTTCTCGTCCATGATCAAGTTCCTCCTTCTTATTTCAACTGTTCAATGGCCTGGTCGGGGGTGATCTCTCCCGATTCCAGGGCTTTCAGGATCTCCTCCCGGCGTACTGTACGCTCCTGAACCTCCCTCTCGTCGAACAGGCCCAAGTGCCCCAGGGCGGCGTCCAGCTTGGAGCGCACGGTGGGGTAAGAGATCCCCAGGGCCCGCTCCACCTCCTTGATGTTGCCGCGGCAGCGCAGGAAGGTCTCCACAAACTTCAGTTCCTCGTCGCTGAGGTAGTCAAACCGGGTGAGGCGGAAGCTGTTCTCGATGACCGTGTCGCAGCTTTCGCACTTCAGGCGCACGGCAATGAGCTCCTTGCCGCACACCGGGCACCTGCTGACCACTTTCTTCATAGGCTTACCCTCTTTTCTGATGTTTTCGCAAAAAGTGCCGCCGGGCCGGCGCCGACCCGGAGTTACCCGGACGGATCCTTCCGGGCAAGGATAATATAACACCATCATTTTCTTTTGTCAATATAGAACTTAAAATATTTAAGTTCTATATTGATGTTTTTAATATCTATTTTGAATCAGGCAAGGAAAACGCCGGAGCATGTTACTCCGGCGTTTCTGGCACCCATGAGACGATTCGAACGTCCGACCTGCCGCTTAGGAGGCGGCTGCTCTATCCTGCTGAGCTACATGGGCAGATAGCTTTTCTATTTTACTCAAAATCTCACCTCTTGTCAACGGGGGAAAAAGGCTATATAATAACCTTCGACAGACTTTGGGAGGGAAAACATGATGTTTGACGGGATCCTATTCGATCTGGACGGCACCCTCTGGGACGCCTGTCCCCAACTCACCGTGAGCTGGAATCAGGCGCTGGAGCTCCACCGGGTCCCCCGGGCGCCCCTGACCACGCAGGAGATCCGGGACTGCATGGGACTGCTCCTGCGGGATATTGCGGAAAAGCTGCTGCCCATGCTCCCAGTGCCCCAGCAGGACGCCGTGATCGCTGACTGTGTCAGACTGGAGCTGGAATACCTGGCCCGGCACGGCAGCACCCTTTTCCCTCGGGAGGAGGAGACCCTGGCTGCCCTAAAGGAGGGCTGCCCCCTCTTTATCGTCAGCAACTGCGAGGACGGCTACATCCAGGCCTTCTTCGCTGGTTGTGGCACGGGAAAATACTTTACGGACTTTGAAAGTGCTGGGAAAACCCGCCTCCCCAAGAGTGAAAATATCAGGCTGGTGGTGGAGCGCAACGAGCTGCGCAACCCGGTCTATGTGGGGGACACCGCTCTGGACGCCTCCTCGGCCAAAGAGGCCGGGGTGCCCTTCCTCCACGCCGCCTATGGCTTCGGCAAAGTGGAGGGGGTGCCCGCCGTCCCGGATTTTGCCTCCCTGCCCGGAGCCCTGGAAAAGCTGAGTTTACAACTGGGCTGAATTTCGGTATACTACAGGATAGATTCTATGGTAAAAGGGGTATCCTCAATGTAATATTTATCGGCAATTCAACTTATCGTATCATGATTTGGAGGAATCACCCTTGTCAAAATATGAAAACGAGATCACCCGGCGCCGAACCTTTGCCATCATCTCCCACCCGGACGCCGGCAAGACCACCCTCACCGAGAAATTCCTGCTCTACGGCGGAGCCATCGCCCAGGCGGGCCAGGTGAAGGGCAAGAAAAACACCCGGGCGGCCACCTCGGACTGGATGGAGATCGAAAAGCAGAGGGGCATCTCGGTGACCTCCTCGGTCATGCAGTTCCAGTACGAGGGCTACTGCGTCAACATCCTGGACACCCCGGGACACCAGGACTTCTCGGAGGACACCTACCGCACCCTCATGGCGGCCGACAGCGCCGTCATGGTCATCGATGCCGCCAAGGGCGTGGAGGCCCAGACCCGGAAGCTCTTTAAGGTCTGCGCCATGCGGGACATTCCCATCTTCACCTTTGTGAACAAGCTGGACCGGGAGGCCCGGGACCCCTTCGAGCTGTGTCAGGAGCTGGAGAACGAGCTGGGCATCGAGACCTGCCCCATGAACTGGCCCATCGGCTGCGGCAAGGAGTTCCAGGGGGTCTATGACCGGGAGAAGAAGCAGATCATCCACTTCACCAGCAACGGAGGGGCCAAGGCGGCCACGGCCACCCAGGTCTCCCTGGGGGATCCGGGGCTGGACGGACTCATCGGGGAAAAACTCCACCGGCAGCTCACCGATGATGTGGAGCTGCTGGACGGGGCGGCCGCCGAATTCGACCTGGAGAAGGTCCGCCACGGCAAACTCTCCCCGGTGTTCTTCGGTTCGGCTCTGACCAACTTCGGCGTGGAGCCCTTTCTGGAGGGCTTCCTCCGCATGACCACCCCGCCCCTTTCCCGGATGGCCGGGGAGACCGTGATAGATTCCTACGATGACGACTTCTCCGCCTTCGTCTTTAAGATCCAGGCCAACATGAACAAGGCCCACCGGGACCGGATCGCCTTTATGCGGGTGGTGTCGGGACGGTTTGACGCTGACAGGGAGGTCTACCACGTCCAGGGAGGCAAGAAGCTCCGCCTCTCCCGGCCCCAACAGCTCATGGCCGCCGAACGGGAGATCATCGAGGAGGCCTATGCCGGAGACATTATCGGTGTGTTTGACCCCGGCATCTTCTCCATCGGGGACACTCTGTGCGCCCCAGGAAAAAAGTTTCAGTTTGACCCCATCCCCACCTTCGCCCCCGAGCACTTCCGCCGGGTGCGGCCCCTGGACACCATGAAGCGCAAGCAGTTCCTCAAAGGGGCCGAGCAGATCGCCCAGGAGGGCGCCATCCAGATCTTCAAGACCCCCTACACCGGCATGGAGGAACTCATTGTGGGCGTGGTGGGCACCCTCCAGTTCGACGTGCTGGAGTACCGGCTGAAAAACGAGTACGGGGTGGACCTCTACATGGAGGGCCTGCCCTACGAGTACCTCCGCTGGATCACCACCGCCGACGGCGAGCCCGCCAAAGAGGAGGACCTGGTGCTGGGCACCGACACCAAGCTGGTGGAGGACTTCAAGGGCCGCCAGCTCCTCCTGTTCGGCTCCCAGTGGGCGGTGAACTGGACCGGGGAGCGCAACCCCGACCTGACCCTGACCCAGTTCGGCCAGGGGGAGTAAAAATGGTAAGGACCGATGCCCCTCGGAGCATCGGTCCTTTTTCCGTCAAGTTGTGAAGTTTTACTTGACTTTGGAGCGCACCAATCTTTTATGATAATATAAGGAGGCTTTTTCATGGATGGACCATATTTTAAGATCGGGGAATTTGCTCAGCTGATGGGGGTGTCTCCCGATGCGCTCCGGTATTTTGAAGACAGGGGGATCCTGGTGCCCCATCGGGACCCGGCAAACGGCTACCGTTACTACAGCATTGATTGCTCTCCCCTCATGACACGTTTTCGTTTGCTCCGCGCCTGCGGTCTCTCCTACGAACAGACGCTGGAACCCTCCAGCTCTATCGCATCCTCCGAATTTGCTCCGCTTTTGGATATACACATCGGGGAAATAGACCGTTTTATTGCCCGGTTACAGTGCGAGCGCACAGTGCTCAACGAGTACAAGGAGCTTTCCAAGCGGATCCTTTCGGCGCCGGATTTCCTCTCCATTGAAACTGCGGACAAAACCTTTTATTTTTATTCCCAGTTCTATAACGAGCAGGCCATCAATGACAAGGAGCGGCAACCAGTGATCCGCGCCCTTACTTCCGCATTGCCGCTGGCCTTTTTTGTCGTCCTTCCCGATGGCCAGTCCGCCTTTTTGGATCACGCAGAGGAACAGGACCTTTACGGGGTTATGATCGATGAGCAATATATTCCTTTGCTGGATGATCCCGGCCTTTTTGCCCACCCTGACCGAAAGATCCATTTTGATACGGTCTGCCGGTTTGTCAGTGTCATAGAGCATGATAAACCCTGGCCAAGCCGTCTCCGGCAGGTGCGGGACCAACTCCTGGAACAGGGCTATGAGTTGATTGGCGACCCTGTTATCCGCATCCTTCCTGAGTCCGTCCAGGTTGCAAGATCGCATATGGAAGTTCTGTTTCCCATCCGGAAAAACCCTCATAAGCAGGAAAAAGGAGAATCAAAATGAAAAAGTATCTGGCCCTTATCCTCGCTTTGGCGCTGACCTTCAGCATTGCAGGCTGTCAGCCAAAGGAGCCCGCCCAGCCTGACGCATCGGATCCATCGGAGTCGGTGCAGCCGTCGGAGGCCCTGTCTTACTCCGCCACCACCCAAGGCTTTGGCGGTAGTGTTACCGTTACCATCGAGACCCGGGACGGAAAGCTGCTCTCTGCCTCCGCCGTCGGTGAGCAGGAAACCGCCCACCTGGGAGGCGCCGCCATCGAGAGCTTTAACGCCGAAACTTTCCCCGGCTTTGCGGGGCGGGAGCTGTCCACCCTCTCCGGAGATATGGTGGACAGCGTTACCGGTGCGTCGGTTACCTCAAAAGCAGTGAGGGACGCATTCTCTTCTGCTCTGGCCCAGGCCATGGGTACAGTTCAGGGGGGGACACTTGCGGACGGCGTGTACTCCCGGACCGTTTATGGAAATAACTACATCATGCCCTTCGTGGTGGATGTCACCCTTCAGGGCGGAGCCATCCAGGCTATCGAAGTCACCGACCGGGGCGGTGAGTACTCCGAGTATGATGACGCCATCCTCCAGTCCGCTATTGACAATCTGATCCCCCGTATCATTGATGCTCAGAGCCTGGCAGTGGATTCCATCACCGGCGCTACCCTTTCCTCCAACGGTATTAAAACTGCTGTGGCGGAGGCTATTGAAGCCGCCGGCGGTGATTTGACCGATTGGTATGCCCCTGTAGAGAAAAAGACCAACACGGTCACCTTGGATGGCTACGATGTGATCGTAGTCGGCCTTGGTGCCTCCGGCCTGGCCGCATATCTCTCCGCGGCCGAGAGCGGTGCCGCTGTCTTTGGACTGGATTCCGCCGCTAAGGTGGGCGGGACCTCGGTTCTGACCAGCGGCCCGATGGACGTGAATCCCACCTTCCCCGCCGCAATGGGGGAAGAGGTTATTCCTGTGGATGAAAGCAGCTTTGTTGATCTGTGGATGTCCGAGACCGATAATGGGGCCAAGCGTTCCTGCGTGGAACTGATCGTAGGTCAGTCCGGTAACGCCGTGGATTGGCTGGTGGAGAATTACGGCTTTACATTCTCCGCGCCCTTCCCCTTTATGTATCCGGATCTGCCTGTCTGGTCGGTCTATCTGCCCATTGAGCGCACACCCTTGCAGATGTATCAGCAGGCACTGGAAAAGGCCGGCACGCTTCATGAGAAGAACCAGTATATGCTGGAGCTGAAAGGCACCGACATTTTGAAGGATGCCTCGGGCACGGTTTCCGGGGTCCGGGCCCAGAGCTATGACGGTACGGTGTACGAGATCCATGCCCCCGCCGTTATCCTCTGCACCGGCGGCTTCGGCGGCAATGCCAAGCTGTGTGAGGAAATGTTCGGCTATCCCATCAAGCTTCATGGTATGTACCAGAATGACGGCGTCATGCTCCTCTCCGCCATCCATGACCTGGGCGCCGGGACCTACAGCATGGACAGCGCCGGTATGGCCCACACCGGGCGTACTGCGGCCACCCTGCGTCTGGACAATGTTGTGCCGTCTCACAATAAGGTCCTGTCCTCTATGGCCAACAGCGCCGATCTGCTCTGTGTGAACGAGGACGGAAAACGCTTTACCAACGAGGGAAGCGGCTTCACGCCTGCCGAAACCTACTGGAAAGCCGGCAGCCAATACTACTACACCATTGTTGACCAGGAATACATGGACCATGTGAAAAACGAAGGACTGGATTCAGTCTACTTCATGATGAATTCTCAGGACTTCACCGATCCCGAAGTCTATCCCAACACCGATACCTCCTATGTGCTTGCCGCAGGCGAACCCATCTCCGATCTGGATGTGTTGATCGAAGGGGCCATTGAATTGGGCACTCTCTTCCGGGCCGACAGCATTGACGCCTTGGGGCAAATGCTGGGAATGAGCTCTTTGGCCGACACCTGCAAGACCTACAATGCGGCCTGCGCTGCCGGAGAGGACAAGGAGTTCGGAAAGGATCCCAGCCTGCTCCTCCCCCTGCACGAGGACAGCGCCCACTACTACGCCATCAAAGTCGCCGCACACTGCTATTCTACCAACGGTGCTCTGGATGTAAACGACAAGATCCAGGTCCTGGATACCAACGGCAACGTGATCCCCGGTCTGTATGCCTGCGGTACCAACTCCATGGGCGTCCTGTTCACCAAGGAGACCGGCTATATTGATTACGGCGGTGTGGCCCATTCCTGGAGCTTTGTCTCCGGCAAGACCGCCGGACAGGATGCCGCGCAATATGCCCAGAGCGTAAAATAACCCCCTTCGGCCAGGGGGACTGAAAAACAACCAAGCAGGGCGGACCGCCAGGTCCGCCCTGCTTTTCTTCAACCCATTGCGCCCCAGGGACTTTCCTGACAGTCGAGGGGTAAAATGAGCGTAAAGTCTTGACGGGGCCGGTCCAGGGGGATAGGATGGGCTCATCTCATTCCGAGGAGGAAAGACAATGAACGAAAAAACGACCTTCGGGGCCTATCTGCTGAAAAAACGGCAGGATCTGGGCCTGACCCAGAAGGAGCTGGCCCAAAGGCTCTATGTGGCCGAATCCACCATCAGCAAATGGGAACGTGGATTATCCTACCCGGACATCTCTATGGTGGCCCCCATCTGCGGCGCCCTGGGCATCTCCGAGCACGAGTTTTTTACCGCCTGTGACGATGACCAGGCTCAGCTCCAGGCACGCCAGGCCCAGGCCTGGCGGCGGACCACCCGGGGACTGTGGTGGCTTCTGGCGGTGGGATACGCCGTGGCCCTGCTCGCCTGCTTTATCTGCAACCTGGCCATTTTCCGCACCCTGAGCTGGTTCTGGATCGTACTCTTTTCCATCTCTCTGGCTTTCTCCCTCACCAATCTGCCACTGATGCTGCGTCGGAACCGGGTCCCTGTCTGCCTGGGGGCAGCCTCGGGAAGTCTGCTCCTGTTGATTTTGGCCTGCTGGATCTATGCCGGGGGCTGGTGGGTCCTGGGGGGTGCCGCCATCACTCTGGTCTGTTTGATCCTCCCCTGGAGCTGGTGGGCTCTCTGGCAGTTTTACGGCAAGCATCTGCCCGAGCTGTTTACGGCGGTATTCTCCCTGTGGCTCTTTCTCCTGCTGGCCGTGATCCGGGCTTTCACCGGTGGAAGCTGGCTGTTTTCCCTGGCCTATCCCATTGCAGCCTTTTGCGTGGCCTTCCTGTGGCTCTTTTTCGCCGTGGTCCGCTGGCTCCCCGCCGGACCCTGGCTGAAGGCGGGGCTTTGTTCCCTGACCGCTACGTTCCTCATCCCCCTGAGCAACTGCCTTGTGACTGCCCTGACCCCGGAACAAATGGCTCCTGTCCTGTCGGACTATTTTGCCTGGGGCCGTATTCTGGCCAGGGAAGACATCAACGAATTTTCCTGGGTCAACGTGCTGGTGTTCGCCGTGATACTGGTAGTGTCGGCTATTTTGCTTGTCATTGGACTGATCAGGGAAGTAAATCGAAGAAGGGATCAATAAAAGATATCAAAAGCCAGGGCCGGGAGCATGATGCTCCCGGCCCTTTCCTGATTTATGACGTTGATTTTACTTCAAACCCCGGCGAGTTCGTAGACGACCAGGGCCAGCACGGACAGGAGAAAGTAGACCAGGCCGGCCAGGAGCATGCCTTTGGAGGATCTGCGCTCCTGGGCCTTGCGCTCCCGGTACTGCTCCATGGTCTCCTTCTCATCCCGGCGCAGGGAGGGGATGACCACGTCCACCGTGGAACGCAGGCCAAAGCCGACGGTGTCGAAGGTCCCCTGGTTCCGGGCGGCCTTGATGCCGCCGATACCCAAAAGAAACACGGAGGCCACAAAGGGGCCGTCACACAGGCAGCGCAGCACATCGTAGCCCCGGTTCATGTTCATGGTGAAAACCGCTACGGCGATCACCGTGCCGGTGACCAGGTTGATGAGAAAATCCCTTGATTTTTCGCTCATTTCCCGTTCAACTGCTCCATGATCTTCTGATACTCGGCCTCATTGCACTGGACGAAGTGGCCCGGGCGGACCTCGCGGAAGCTGGGCTTATCCACAGTATAGTCGTGCTCGGCCAGGGGGTTGTAAGTGATACGCTTACGCTGCCGCTCGTAGATGGGGTCGGGCAGGGGGATGGCCGAGAGAAGGCTCCGGGTATAGGGGTGAAGAGGATGGGCGAAAAGCTCGTCCGAGTTGGCCAGCTCCACCATCTTGCCGAAGTACATGACGCCGATCCGGTCGGAGAAATACTTGACCACGCTGAGATCGTGGGCAATGAACAGCAGAGTCAGACCGAAGCGCTCCCGCAGCTCGTTGAGCAGGTTGATGACCTGAGCCTGGACCGACACGTCCAGGGCCGACACCGGCTCGTCGGCGATGATGAGTTCGGGGTTCATGATGATGGACCGGGCCACGCCGATCCGCTGACGCTGGCCGCCCGAGAACTCATGGGGATAGCGGGAGGCGTGCTCGGGCACCAGGCCCACCAGCTCCAGCATCTCATAGACCTTCTGGTCGATGACCTCCTTGTTCTTCTCCCCCTGGATGACCAGGCCCTCGGAGATGATCTCGCGGACGGTCATACGGGGGTCGAGGGAGGCGATGGGGTCCTGGAAGATCATCTGGATCTGGGTGACCAGCTTCTTGTCCACGTGCTTCTGGTCATACTGGGCCGACTTGATCTCTTCCCTCTGGGCCTTGATGAAATCCTCCAGCTCGGCCTTCCGGGCCGGATCGGCGGTCTTCATCTCTTCCTTGGCGGCCTTGATGGCGTCTTTGTAGGACTGGGTGCCGGCAGCGATGCGCTGGCCCTTGAAAATGACATTGCCCGAGGTGATGTTGTACAGCTTGATGATGGACCGGCCGGTGGTGGTCTTGCCGCAGCCCGACTCACCCACCAGGCCGAAGACCTCGCCCTTCTTGATGTCAAAGCTGACGTCGTCCACAGCCTTGGTCACAAAGTCACCGGCCTTGAAGTACTGGCAGAGGTGCTCAACCCTCAGCAGAGGTTCCTGGTTGCTCATCCTTCTTCTCCCCCCTTCTCTGATTCATTCTGGCAATGCGGTCCACGACGGCCTTGGGCGGATCCACCTTGGGGGCGTCTGGATGCAGCAGCCAGGTGGCCGCATAGTGGGTGTCGCTGATCTTAAACATGGGCGGCTGTTCCTCGAAATCGATCTTCATGGCGTACTGGTTCCGGGCCGCGAAGGCGTCGCCCTTGGGGGGATAGATCATGTTGGGCGGCGTGCCGGGGATGGCGGACAGCTTCTCGTTGGTATCCAGGTCGGGCATGGAACTCATCAGCGCCCAGGTGTAAGGGTGGGCGGCGTGATAGAAGATGTCCTCGGCGGTGCCGTACTCCACGATCTTACCGGCGTACATGACGGCCACACGGTCGGCCATGTTGGCCACCACGCCCAAGTCGTGGGTGATGAAGATGACCGACAGCTGACGCTCGGCCTGAAGCTTGTTGATGAGCTCCAGGATCTGAGACTGGATGGTCACGTCCAAAGCGGTGGTGGGCTCATCGCAAATCAGGATGTCCGGGTTGGCGGCCAGAGCGATGGCGATGACGATGCGCTGGCGCATACCGCCCGAGAACTCGAAGGGATACTGGCGGTAACGCTTGTGGGGCTCGGCGATACCCACCTCCTCCATCAGCTTGATGGCCCGCTGCTTGGCGATCTGGGGGGTGACCTTGGCCACTACACCCGAGGCGTTGGCCTTCAGATAGTCGATGACGGCGATGGTCTCGGCCCGGTAATCCCGGCTGTCAGCGGCGGCCAGGATCTGGTCATAGTGGGCCACCAGCCGGTCAATGAGATGGGCGATGTTGGCCTTGACCAGCTCCAGGTCGGTGACGGCGGCGGCCGCCAGCTCCCAGCTGGGGTTCTTGCCCTTGGCCACCATGGCGTCATACTTCCGCTTTTCCTTGTCGTACTTCCGCAGGACCTTGACGTTCTCGGTCACGCCGTGGAAGTAGCTGTCCAGCTCCCCCTTCAGGCCGGGGGCGAAGGTGTAGACCACGCTGTCCTTGGCGATGGCCAAGGGGTCGATGGTCTTGCCCACAGCCCGGTCCAGGGCCTTGAGGGTGGCGTCGCACTCCTTCTTGTCCAGGTTCTCTCTGGCGAAGACCGGGCGGGCCTTCGCCAGCTCCTCCTTGGCGGTCCGGATATTGCCGTAGGTCATGCCGGCCGAATACTCCAGGGCCCCCTCGGCGTCCTGGAGAAACTTCAGCATGAAGTTGTCGTCCAGATACTTGAGGAGATACGCATTGAGCTCGTCCATGGGCATATCGGGCAGCTCCTGGCCGCTGAAGGTCACATAGTAGCCCATGCGGAAGAAATTGGGAGCCTCCAGGCCCACACAGGGGCTGATGATCTCCTTGAGGCGATAGAGGCTCTTGAGCAGAGCGGCGTAGTCCTTGCTCTTGAACTGCCCGCCCAGACCACCAGCCAGAGTGTCCACCTCGGCCTTGTTGGCCTCGGGCACCACATACCGGTGGATGGAGGCCTTGGCGCAGCGTTCGATGTCCTTCAGGCGGTCCACGGCGCCCTTGCCGGGGGAATTCTTCTCCAGCTCAAAGGCGATGACGTCGATGTCGGAGAGGACTTCCTTCGCGGACTCAAGGGCCAGGTTATAGGCGGCCTCCAGCTTGGTGTGCTCGATCTCGAACTTGTCGAACTTCTTGCAGTCCTCAGCGGTGCGGGCGGCCGAAGCCGGGTCAGCGGCGGCCATCTGCTCGCTCAGGCGCTTGAGGTAGCCGTTGAAGTTGTCGCGGCTCTCCTTCTGGCGGATCTTGCCCTTGAGGATCATGGCCTCGGTGAGCTGCTTGCCGATGCGGACAATGGGGTTCAGGGAGGACATAGGGTCCTGGAAAATCATGGCAATTTTGTCGCCCCGGATCTTGTGGAAGTCCTCCTCCGAGATCTTCAGCAGGTCCTGGCCGTCATAGATGATCTCGCCCGACTCCACGATGGCGTTGCCGGCCAGAATGCCCAGAATAGCCTTGGACGTGACGCTCTTGCCAGAGCCCGACTCGCCCACGATGGCCAGGGTCTCGCCCTTGCTGAGGTCGAAGTCGATACCCCGGACAGCCTGGACCTTACCGTTGCTGGTGTGGAAAGAGATCCGCAGATCCTGTACATGCAGTTTGTTTTCCATCAGTCATCCACCCCTCTCGTCGTCGGGTTGAAGGCATCCCGCAGACCGTTGCCGAACAGGTTAAAGGAGATCATCAGCAGTCCCAGGAAGATGCTGGGCCACAGGATGGCGTGGGGAGCCGAGGTGGCTGCCGCACGGCCGTCGCTGAGCAGGGTGCCGATGGTGGTTCCGGCAAAGGCACGCAGATTCACGATGCCCAGGTAGGTCATCTGGGTCTCCGTGCTGATGGTGCTGGGGATGACCAGGGCGCAGGAGGTGATGATGGTACCGATGGCGTTGGGGAAAATGTGCTTGAACATCAGCCGCCAGTCGCTGGCGCCTAGGGTCCGGGCCGCCATAACAAACTCCTGGCCTTTGAAGCGGTAAAATTGCTTTCGGGTCAGGGCGGCCATACTGATCCATCCCGTCAGAACGAAGGCAAAGAGGAAAGCCCCCAGCGCCCCCACCTTGGCCGCCAGATGGAGCTGGAAGAGGGTGGTGACCACCACGAAGGGCACCCCCGAGAGCACGTCGCAGATCCGGTCCAGGATCATGTCCACAGCGCCGCCGTAGTAGCCCTGAATGGCGCCATAGACAGCGCCGATGGTCAGGTTGATGACCGAGACCAGGATGGCGAAGATCAAGGAGAACCGGGCGCCGGCGCCGATGGCACAGAACAGGTCCAGACCCATCAGGTTAGTGCCCAAAATATAGCTTGGCTCATGGCCGTTGACATACTGATAATAGTTGTAGTACAGCACACGGCACTGGACGGCGCCCGCCTTGGCGGAAGCGTAGGCATAGCTGCCGTCGTCCCCGTCGATCCGGATGGAGTCATATGCCACGCCGGTGCCAGAGGTGTTGGTGGAGTAAACCGGGATGAAGTTCCCGTCCTTGTCCAGCACAGGAACTCCCGAACCGTCCACCTGATACCACACGTTGGGTGTATCAGTCTGGCCGTTGATGTCGGCAGGATCCACATAGGGGTAAATGACCTGGATGCCGGTCTCGTTCTGCCAGGCCTGAAGGGCCTTATACTCGTCATAGGAGAAAGTCTTGTAGATCATGCCGGTGGCGAAGTAATAGTTGACCTCGATGTCGTAGGTGGTACGGGTGACCATCTGGCCCCGGTACTTCACCTCGGTCTCGTGGGTGTTCAGCACCCGGAGCACCGGGTCCATGCCGGTCTCCTCAGCGATGGCCCGCCACTTGAGCATGGCCGTGTCGTTCTGGGAGTCAAAGGTCTTGGCGCCGTCCATGATACCGATGTTCATGGCAGCCACCCCGGGCACATAGGCGGGGAAGTTGACATAGAGCTTATCCGTGTCGTAGACGCTGTACCGGGAGATGATGGGGGAGAAGATGGCAAAAAGGACCAGGAACAGCAGGATCCAGGCGGCGATGACCGAGGACTTGTTCTTGCTGAAGCGTAGCATGGCGTCGGCAAAGAAGCCCCGGGACTTGGTCTGGAGGTCCTGGTCGTGGAGCTTTTCATTCTCCTGCACAAAGGCAAACCGCTCGGCAGGGATGTGATCATAATTGGTTGTATTATTCATCATTTCTTCGACCCCATTCTGATCCGCGGATCAATAAATCCGTAGCTGATATCCACTACAAGGCCGGCCGCCAGGCCGATGGCAGTGTAGAAGCAGGTGGTGAGGATAAAGATGTTGTAATCCAAGCCGTTGATGGCGTTGAGGGTCAGGCCACCCACGCCGGGGATACCGAAGATGCCCTCGATGATGAGGGAGCCGCCCAGAATGCCGATAAACTGGCCGAAGATGGCCGGAACAATGACCACGAAACAGTTCCGCAGGGCGTGGCGCACCGTGGCCTGGGTCTTGGTCAGGCCCTTGGTCCGGGCCAGGAGCATGAACTCGCTGGTCAGCACCTCGGTCAGCTCGGCCCGGGTGGTCCGGGCGAAGCCGGCGATGGTTCCGAAGGAGAGGGACAGGATGGCCGGTACCATGGAGACGAACATGGGCCAGCTGAACCAGTCCGTTCCGCCCTTCATGAGGAATGGGAACCATTGGAGCTTGTAGCAGAGCAGATACTGGATCAAAAAGGCGTAGACAAAGGCAGGCACCGAAATGACCACCATGGTCAGGGTGGAGATGGCGTAATCCACCCAGGTGTTCTTCTTCAATGCGGCAAAGATGCCCAAGGCGATGCCCACCGGGATGGTCCAGATGATGGAGTATAGGTTGACCACCATGGAAGCGGGCAGCTTCTGCACAAAGATGCTCCACACGTCCTGGCCGTAGTACAGCTTCTCGCTCAGGCCCCAGTCCCACCGGGTGAGCACGTTTCTCAAGAAGATTCCGAACTGCTCCAGATAGGGCTTATTATAACCCAACGCCTCACGCCGCATCATGACGATCTTGGTATGAACGTCCTCGGGCGGCAGCACCGGCAGTGGCAGCATACGAATGAGAACGAAGCACATGAAGGTGATGAGCAAAAACACCAGGATCATGTACAGGGTTCTTTTCAGGACATATTTGACCATTCAGAGATCCCTCCGTTTCTTTTCATTGGCTCTCATATATGCCCCGCAGAGCCCCTGCGGGGCATATATGGGAGCCAGGCCGGGAATAAAAGCAATCAGGGGGGGCGAATTTCGCCCCCCCTGCTGCCTTGGTTTATTGCTTAAGGGGAGTCAGTGCCCGGGCATTAGTACTGGAGAGTACCGCCCTGGGAGGAGACGTAGCTGTCCCACTCGGTATCGCTGTAGTTATACTTCATGTAACCGATACCGCCGCGGATCATGACGGGGCTGAACTCCTCCACCACGTAGTAGACCTGCTGGCTCAGCAGGGCCATGGAGCCGTCGGCCAGCATGGGCAGGGTCACGTAAGCGCCCATGACGGTCTCCTCGCACTTGGCCAGGATGTCCAGACGGGTCTCCACATCCGCCTGACCGTAACCGAAGTTGTACTCCTTGCCGTCCACGGTCTTCATGTTGCCCTGAAGGCACTCGGCCCAGTCGCGCAGGGTCATGGTGAGCTCCTCGCCCTTGATGTTCATGGTCACGTTCACAGACTTGGCGTCGAACCAGTTGGTCCAGTAGCAGCGGTCACCGGTCCAGGTATCGGCGAAGCCGAAGGGATCCATGGTGGCGCCAGACCAGCCGGCCAGGACGGTATCAGCGGTACCGTTCTGGATGGCGTCGGACCACTTGTTGCCCAGAACAGCGGAGAAGATGAACTTGATCTTACCCTCGAAGGGAGTGCCCTTGGCGGCATTGCCGATGGACTCGTTCAGGTAGGCCAGAGTCTTCTCCATGAAGGCGGAAGCCTCAGCGGACAGGGCGTACTGGATGGTCACGGTCTGGTCGGACTTGCCGTCGCCGTCGGTATCGGTGATGTAGCCCTTCTCAATACCCTCGGTAAAGGCCTCGTTGAAGAAGCCGGCGGCAGCCACGGGGTCAAAGCCGGTGATGGCGGCAACTGCCTTGTCCAGGTCTCCGCCGTAGTCGGCGGGATCCACGGAGTAGAAGTTGCACAGGGCCTGCTTGGCCTGGTCAGTGTCGCGGTAGAGAGCACCGGTCTCGGGGTCGTAGACGTACCGGGTACCAATCAGGCCGAAGCCGGCGGACCGGGCGGGAGACACGCTGGCGCACATGTCGTCACGGTCGACAGAGACGGCCAGAGCCTTCGTGAAGGACTCCACGCTCATCATCTCCAGGTCGGTGGTGGCCTTGTCGAAGTCAGCGGCATTCTCCCGCTCCTGAAGGACCTTCATGTAGCCGTTCAGGATCAGGCCAAAGACCGTCTGGCCGGGAGTGGCGTAGCAGAACTCGGAGTTGCGGTACTGGTCAAAGTCCTCAGCCTGCAGGCCGTAGGTCATGAGCTGGCCGGCCAGGAACATGGTCTTGCTGGTGGCAGCCTCCTTGACGCACTGGATGTCAATGTCGGTGGTCTGGTACATGTCGTACTGCTTGCCGTCAGAGGGATCCACGTAGGTGTAGATGCCGCTGTTCCAGCCGTACCAGTTGTCGTTCTTCACAAGGTGCATAGACTTATCCATCTGGAAGTCGCTGATCTTGTAAGGACCGTAGGAAGCGGAGGTCTCCATGTTGGAGTTGTAGGTGGAAGTCCACACGCCCTCCTTCTCGGACAGGCAGGCGTCGTACAGGTCGATCTTGACCAGAGGAACGTTCATGCCGTAGCTCAGCAGGTAGAAGCCCTCCAGAGCATTGCGGAAAACGAAGGTCAACTCGTTGTCTCCGCTGACGAACAGGCCCACGTTCTCAAAACCGTAGCCCTCCTCGTAGGGGTAGGAGATGGTGCCGGTGTACTCCAGGTCGTAGCCGCTGCCGGCGTAACCGCCGTCGGGCCCAAGGTAGTTGTCCCACAGGTACTTGGCGGAGACGTAATCCTCGTCCTCACCCTCAGCCACGGCGGGGTCACGGACCATGGTGTCGTCGGTGATGTAGCCCCAGCTGCGGAAGCCGTCGGGACCGGTCACGCCCCAGAAGCCGTTCATGTCCACGGCCACCTCAGCGTCGGTGCCGCCGCCGGCGATGAAGTCGGCGTAGGTGATGCCCTGCTTAGCAAAGGTGGTGAACACGGGCTCGCCGGCCAGAGAGTATCTGTCGGCGTTGACCACCACGTAGGAGCCGTCATAGTAGTCGGCAGCGCGGTAGTTCAACAGCTCGCCCCGGAGCACCCGCTCCAGAGAGTCCACGAAGTCCTGAGCGGTAATGGGGGTGCCGTCGTCCCACTTCAGGTCGTCGCGGAGCTTCACGCTCCAAGCGTAGCCGGAGGTGGCCGACTCAGGAATGTTGAACTCGGGGTGAGCCGCCTTCACCTCGGCGGTCACGTCGGTGGGGAAGTCGGCCGCCATGGCAGGGACCATCTTGTAGCCCTTGTAGGCGTCCATGCCCTCCACAGGGTGCAGCTCGTCATTGTAGAGCGAGGCGAACAGGCCGTCCGTGATGTAGTCCAGAGGCACGCTGTCATCCTGGGTCTGGTAGGTGTGGGGGTTCCAGTTGGCGGGGACAATAGAGACACCCATTTTATAGGTGTACTTCTGCCCGTCAAACTTCACCTGCTCATAGGTAGCCGTCTGACTGGGAGAGGGAGTGGCATCCGCACCCTGGCTGGGGGTGGGACCAGGATCCTTGGGACCGCAGCCGGCCAGCAGACCGAGGCTCATCACGGAAGCAAGGAACAGAGCAACAAGCTTCTTTCCTTTCATTCTTGTTTCCTCCTAACATATTTTTGAAGCAGAGGGCAGTTTCCTCTCTCTTCACAAGGGTAATTGTGGGCCTTCCGCCCAGTGTGGAAACGATTTGCAAGTTGTTTTATTTTATCTTGCAAGTTTGAAATTGTATAGACTATTATAACTCCTGAAACCACAAACAATCAAGCCCAAATTAGCCTCAAACCTCGCAAAATTTCCTCGATAATTCAAGTGCAATTTGTTGTATTTGCACAACCCGTCCCTCTTTCTCTCATCTGAACGTGCAACTAAGCCTGTCTATCTGTTGCATAATCCGAAAATTATTTACAAAATGTTGCAAATCCATTCCGGTGTCCATGCCCGCCACCTTAATATATATTCTGTCATTTCCCCCGTTTTTCTATCCTGTGGCGGTACCACACACCGTTGAAGCAGCTTCCCAGAATGAGGATATTTCCCAGAATGTATAGCCACACCAGCAAAATGACCACCGAGGCCAAGGACCCGTACACCAGGGAGTACCGGGAAGACAGGCCGATGAAGTAGGAGAAGATGACCGAGGCTGCCACCAGCGCCGCCGAGGCCAGGAACGCCCCCAAAAGCACTGGCGGCCGGGGCTTTTCCCTGGGCGCGGTGGCCCGGTAAAGGAGCATGACGAAGACCATTACCAGGCAGAAGAGGATCAGGAAGCGCATCCACTGCCACTCCCAGGGCAGGGTCACGTGGGAGAGCCGGGGGAAGCGGTGGATGAAGTCCTCCAGCAGATGGAAAAACCAGTTGCCCGTCAGCACCACCACCAGGGACAGGTAGATGGTCAGCAGGAAGAGCACCGAAAAGACCACGCTTGCCACGATCTGCCACAGCCCAGCGTAGCTTTTCCGGCCGTAGATCTCGTCCATGATGTTCATCAGCGCCCGGATGGCCGCCGAGGCGGGGAACAATGTCATGATCACGCCGCCGACGAGCAGGGTGGCGGACTGGTTTCCCGTGATGTAGCGCACATACTCGGTGAGTACGTTAAGGGCAGCCTCCGGAATGATGATGGAGGCATTCTCCAGAAGAGCGGCCACATCCAGGTGGAGAGTGCCGATGATGGCGTTGAGACAGATCAGGACGGGAAAAAAGGTGAGGATCAAGAAATAAGCCAGCTCGGCGGCCGCCCGGGCCACGTTCTTCTGAAAATAGATTTCCACCACGTCCAAAGCAAACCGGACCGGTCTGCTTTTCAGCAGTTGTTTCATGGGACCGCCTCCCTTGCCCCGTTCTTTTTATAAAACAAAACCTCCTGCGTGGGCAGGAGGTTTATTTTCGTCCCGGTCAGGACATCAGGCCAGCTTGTTCAGCTTCAGGGTCATGCTGCTCTTCTTGTGAGCGGCATTGTTCCGATGCAGGATCCCGCCGGTCACGGCCTTGTCCACGGCCTTGACGGCGACCTTGTAAGCGCCCTCGGCCTCGTTGCGGTTGCCTTCTGCCACCGCGGCCTCGAACTTCTTAATGTCGGTCTTCAAAGCAGACCGTGCGGCCTTGTTCTGCAAAGCCTTGGCCTTGTTCACCAGAACACGCTTCTTGGCAGACTTAATGTTCGGCAAACCAAACACCTCCTCCGAATGACATCGGGCCTTCGCCCGTGGTTTTTAGGCGCGCCGCGCCTGTGCAGATATGTATTGTACCAGACAAGGCCCAAAATTGCAAGGATTATTTTTGAATTTTTCCCGGTTTTTCGCATAGAAATCACATTTTCGCTAAAAATAGGGCTAAAGATGGTCAAAGCCACTATATCTTGGGTTAAAATGGAGGTTATCACATGAGACAGCGGCGCACCGATCTGGCCCTGGAGGCCCGCGACCTGTTCGGCGGGGAGGCCCTCCCCCAGGTGGAAAGCGCGGAGACCACCGCGGCGGGCTTTCCCCTCACCACGGTGAGGGTCACCGGCCCCGAGGGGGCCAAGGCCCTGGACAAGCCCCAGGGCACCTACCACACCCTGGACCTGACGGCGGTGAGCCGCCGGGAGGAGAACGCCTTTCCCCGGGCGGTGGAGGCCCTCTCGGGGCTCATTTCCCCCCTGCTCCCCCGGGAGGGGGAGGTGCTGGTGGTGGGCCTGGGCAACCGGGCCATCACCCCGGACGCCATCGGCCCCCGCTCGGCCGAGCGCACACTGGTGACCCGACACCTGGTTGCCATGGCCCCCAGCCATTTTGGCTCCTTCCGGAAGGTATCCGCCCTGTGCGCCGGGGTGCTGGGCACCACGGGTATCGAGAGCGGGGAGATCGTCCGGGCGGTGTGTGACAGGACCCGGCCGGCCGCCGTCATCGCCGTGGACGCCCTCTGTGCCCGGAAGGTGGAGCGGTTGTGTGCCGCCGTTCAGGTCTGCGACACGGGGATCTCCCCCGGCTCCGGGGTGGGCAATCACCGGTTCTCCCTGGATCAGGAGAGCCTGGGGGTACCCGTCGTCGCCGTGGGGGTCCCTACCGTGGTGGAGGGGGCCACCCTCTGCGCCGACCTGCTGGACCGGGACGACCCGGAAGCCCTCTCCGGCCTCCCCGGCGCCACCCTGATGGTCACCCCTAAGGACATTGACCAGCGGGTGGAGGACCTGGCCAAGGTCATCGGCTACGCCCTGAGCCTGGCCCTCCAGAAGGACCTGACCCTTTCCGACCTCCAGGCCCTGGTGGAGTGAGGGAATATCCCGGCCGTCCCCCGCATAGATTGTCCCAAGACCAAAGAACATTGGGAGGGACAAGTTATGAGAAGGATCCATTGGGGGCGGCTGTTCCGCCGGGCCCTGGCGGTCTGTATGGCCGCGCTGGCCGTGTGGTTTTTGTGTCTGGGCGGGGCCGCGGGGGCCTTCGCCGGGGCGGTTCGGGCCCTGGGGAGCAGCGAGGCCTTTGTCACCGCTGCCCTCCGCACCGAACTGGGGTATGTGGAGGATGACCTGCCCTTTCTCCTCCGTCTGGCCGCGAGGGAGTCACCCCTTCTGTCCGCCAACCTGAGCCGGGAGGAGACCACACCCCCGGCGGAAACCCCCTCCCCGTCCCAGGAGCCACTTCCCGACGCCCAGCCCGCCCCCGACGGGGACGACATGACCGCTGAGCCGCCCCAGGCCGTGGCGCCCGAGAACATCGTGGAGCGCACCCTGGTGCCCAGCGAAAGCGAGGGGTACGTCACGGGCGCCGGGCTTTACTTATATAACCGCACCGACTATGCCGTGGATCTGCCCCAGACTCTGGCCGCCGCGCTGCCCTTCACACTCTCCCCCGCCGCGGACGGGCCCCAGATCCTCATCATCCACACCCACGCCACCGAGGCCTACACCCCCGATGGGGAGGACACCTACGTTCCCTCGGACAACAGCCGCACAGTGGACCAGACCCAGAACATGCTCCGGGTGGGGGACGAGATGGAGGCTGTCTTTACCTCCATGGGCCTGTCGGTCCTCCATGACCGGGGTCTTTACGACTACCCCAAATATAACGGCGCCTACGGCCGCTCGGGAGCGGCGGTGGCCGAGTATCTGGCTCAGTACCCCACCATCAAGATCGTGCTGGACGTCCACCGGGACGCTCTGGTGGGGAGCGACGGCACGGTCTACAAGGCGGTCACCACGGTGGACGGGATCAAGACTGCCCAGGTCCTGGTGGTGGTGGGCAGTGAGACAAATGAGCTCGCCCACCCGGACTGGCGGGACAACCTGGCTCTGGGGCTCAAGGTCCAGAAGAGCCTGGACACCCTGTTTCCAACCTTGGCCCGGCCCATCACCCTGCGTGCCGCGGTCTACAACCAAAATCTGGCCCCCGGCTCTTTCCTGGTGGAGGTGGGCACCCATGGCAACACCCTCCAGGAGGCCCTGGCCGCCGCCCGGAACTTTGCCCGGAGCGCCGGAGCGGTGTTTTTGGGCCTGGTGGCGGAAAGCTGAGGAAACTTTCCTTCCTGTGGAGAAAAATCCACCTTTTTATCGTGAAAAATTCCCCAAGACGGTTTACAAACCCGAATGCAAATGTTAAAATGGAGCATGATGCAAAATGTCTTTTATTTCAGCGAAATATGAATAAGGAGGAATCGTTCCCATGGCACAAAGACAGTTCAAGTCCATGGACGGCAACACCGCGGCGGCACACGTTTCGTATGCTTTTACCGAGGTTGCGGGCATCTACCCCATCACGCCGTCCAGCCCCATGGCCGACAACGTGGACCAGTGGGCCGCGGCCGGCCGCAAAAACATCTTCGGCAACCCCGTCCGGGTCATCGAAATGCAGTCCGAGGCCGGCGCGTCCGGCACCGTCCACGGCTCTCTGGCCGCAGGCGCCCTGACCACCACCTATACCGCGTCCCAGGGCCTGCTGCTGATGATCCCCAACATGTACAAGATCGCGGGTGAGCTCCTCCCCGGTGTGTTTCATGTCTCCGCCCGGACCGTGGCCGCCCAGAGCCTGAACATCTTCGGCGACCACTCCGACGTCATGGCCTGCCGCCAGACCGGCTTCGCCATGCTGGCCGAGGGCAGCGTGCAGGAGGTCATGGACCTGGCTCCCGTGGCCCATCTGGCCGCCATCAAGGGCCGCGTCCCCTTCGTCAACTTCTTCGACGGCTTCCGGACCTCCCACGAGATCCAGAAGGTGGCCGTGTGGGACTACGAGGATCTGGCCGAGATGGTGGACATGGACG
The DNA here is from genome assembly GCA_950075865.1 of uncultured Oscillospiraceae bacterium. Lineage (GTDB taxonomy): Bacteria > Bacillota > Clostridia > Oscillospirales > Oscillospiraceae > Vermiculatibacterium. The sequence continues at coordinate 29,194 of CATMVA010000014.1, forward strand.
CCGTCAAGGCCTTCCGTGACCGCGCCCTCAACCCTGAGCGCCCCGTCATGCGCGGCTCCCACGAGAACGGCGACGTGTTCTTCCAGCACCGCGAGTCCTGCAACAAGTTCTATGATGCTCTTCCCGAGATCGTGGAGGAGTACATGGGCAAAATCAACGCCAAGCTGGGCACCAACTACCAGCTCTTCAACTACCACGGCGCTCCCGATGCTGACCGGGTCATCATCGCCATGGGCTCCATCTGCGATGTGGCTGAGGAGGTCATCGACTATATGAACGCCCACGGCGAGAAGGTGGGCCTCATCAAGGTCCGCCTGTACCGTCCCTTCCGGGCGGACAAGCTTATCGCCGCCATCCCCGCCACCGCCAAGAAGATTGCCGTCCTGGACCGGACCAAGGAGCCCGGCAGCCTGGGCGAGCCTCTCTATCAGGATGTCATCTCCGCCCTCTTTGAGGCGGGCATCACCGACAAGACCGTCATCGGCGGCCGTTATGGCCTGGGCTCCAAGGATACGCCTCCCCGCAGCGTCTTCGCTGTCTTTGAGGAGCTGGCCAAATCCCAGCCCAAACGGGAGTTCACCATCGGCATCGTGGACGATGTCACCCACCTGTCCCTGCCCGAGCACGACTGCCCCAACACCTCTGTGGAGGGCACCGTGGAGTGCAAGTTCTGGGGTCTGGGCGGTGACGGCACCGTGGGTGCCAACAAGAACTCCACCAAGATCATCGGCGACCACACCGACAAGTATATCCAGTCCTACTTCCAGTACGACTCCAAGAAGACCGGCGGCGTGACCATCAGCCACCTGCGCTTCGGCGACAAGCCCATTCACAGCCCCTACTATATCAACAAGGCTGACTTTGTGGCCTGCCATGTGCCCGCCTATATCATCAAGGGCTTCCCCATGGTCCGGGACGTGAAGGACGGCGGCACCTTCCTCATCAACTGCCAGTGGAGTGACGAGGAACTGGACAAGCATATGCCCGCCGTGGCCAAGCGCTACATTGCCGAGCATAACATCCAGGTCTACACCATCAACGCCATCGACTTGGCCATCGAGATCGGCATGGGCAAGCGGACCAACACCATCCTCCAGTCCGCCTTCTTCGCCCTGGCCAAGATCATGCCCGCCGAGGACGCCATCAAGTATATGAAGGACGCCGCCGAGCACTCCTACCTGAAGAAGGGCCGGGATGTGGTGGAGCTGAACTGGAAGGCCATCGACGCTGGCGCCACCGCCTTCAAGAAGTTCAACGTGCCCGCATCCTGGGCCACCGCTCAGGATACCCCCAAGTCCTCCACCCACACCGGCCGGGAGGCCACCGTGGCCATGGTGAACAATCTGCTGGATCCCATCGACCGGATGGACGGCGACTCCCTGCCCGTTTCTGCCTTCATGCCCTATGTGGACGGCACCTTCCAGCTGGGCGCTTCCGCCTATGAAAAACGTGGCATCGCCGTTTCTGTGCCCGCCTGGGACCAGGACAAGTGTATCCAGTGCAGCCAGTGCGCCTACGTCTGCCCCCACGCCACCATCCGTCCCTTCGCCCTCACCGAGGAGGAGGCCAAGGCCGCTCCCGAGTGCGCCAAGATCGTGCCCGTCAAGGCCGGCAAGGGCAAGGACGTGTACCAGTACACCATGGCGGTGAGTCCCCTTGACTGTATGGGCTGCGGCGTCTGTGTCGGCATCTGCCCCACTAACGCCATCACCATGGCTCCCCAGGAGTCCCAGCTTGACCAGCAGAAGGTCTTTGACTACTGTGTGGACAAGGTGGCCGAGAAGCCCGACATGGCCAGCGCCGCCAACGTGAAGGAGAGCCAGTTCAAGAAGCCTCTGCTGGAGTTCTCCGGCTCCTGCGCCGGCTGTGCCGAGACCTCCTACGCCCGTCTGGTGACCCAGGTCTGCGGCGACCGGATGTATATCTCCAACGCCACCGGCTGTTCCTCCATCTGGGGCGGCCCCGCCGCTACCAGCCCCTACACCGTCACCAAGGAGGGCAAGGGTCCCGCTTGGGCCAACTCCCTCTTTGAGGACAACGCCGAGCATGGTTTGGGCATGTATTTTGGCCAGAAGGCCATCCGTGACCGCCTGATCGGTAAGCTTGAGGCCATGGCCGCTGACAGCGTGACCTCCGCGGAGAATAAGGCCATTATCCAGAAATTCTTGGATACCAAGGACGACGGCGCCGCCAACACCGAGGCTGTCAAGTCCCTGCTCCCCGTGCTGGAAGGCTGGGCCGCCAACGGCTGCGAGGCTTCCAAGTATATTCTGGAGCACAAAGAGTTCCTGTCCAAGAAGTCCATCTGGATCTTCGGCGGCGACGGCTGGGCCTACGACATCGGCTTCGGCGGTCTGGACCATGTCCTGGCCTCCGGCGAGGATGTGAACGTCTTCGTCTTTGATACCGAGGTCTACTCCAACACCGGCGGACAGGCCTCCAAGGCTACCAACTTCGGCGCGGTCGCCCAGTTTGCCGCTGCCGGCAAGACCACGCCCAAGAAGTCCCTGGCCGAGATCGCCATGAGCTACGGCTACGTCTACGTGGCCCAGGTGGCCATGGGCGCCAACCCCAACCAGGTCCTCACCGCCATCCGGGAGGCCGAGGCCTATCACGGCCCCTCCCTCATCATTGGCTACTCCCCCTGTGAGATGCACTCCATCAAGGGCGGCATGCTCCACTGCCAGGATGAGATGAAGAAGGCCGTTGAGTGCGGCTACTGGAACCTGTTCCGGTTCAACCCCGACCTGAAAAAGGAAGGCAAGAGCCCCTTCATTCTGGACTCCAAGGAGCCCAAGGACGGCTATCAGGAGTTCCTGATGAACGAGGCCCGGTACTCCGCCCTGACCCGCTCCTTCCCCGAGCGCGCTCAGGAGCTCTTCGCCAAGAACGAGGAGTCGGCCAAGGCCCGCTACCAGCACCTGCTCAAGCTGGTGGAGCTCTACAAGTAAGAAACAGCCCCAAGCACGCCAAGAGCCCCGGACATTTGTCCGGGGCTCTTTTTTTGCTTTCATATCGTAGCGTGCCCTTGTAGAGGCCGGTGTCTCCACTGGCCTCTTTGTCCTTGGCCTTGTGCGGACGGCGGGCGGCTGAGGACATCCCCCCTACGTGATCTTCTCAGTTCAGAATACTGTGCCCCACGTTAAGGAAGTGGTCGGCCACCCGCTCGGCGTTGGTGGCCAGAGAGAGATACTGGGCGCCGGCAGTGGGCGTGCAGGCGTTCTCTTTCATCCGTTCGATGTGATTCTGAGCCATGGCGGCGGTGATGTCATCGATCTGATCCTCCACCTCCTCGGCCCGGTCCAGGGCCCGCCGGTCCTGATTCACATAGGCCGCCATCACATACTGGAACAGGATACTGATCTTGCCCCGCAGCTCCTCGATCTCGGCCACAGCCGGAGCAGAGAAGGCCTCGCCTCCGGCCTTCAGGCTCTCGGCGTACTCCACGATATTCTCGGCGTAGTCTCCCACCCGCTCCAGGTCGGAGGTCGTGTGAAAAGCGGTGGAGAGATAGGTGTTGTCTTTCTCATTCAGGCGCTCGTTGGACAGGTGGACCATAATGACCATCAGGGTCTTATTCAGATAATTCAACTCCCTCTCATTGGCCCTGAATGTCTCCACCTGAGAGAAATCCAGGGTACAGATGATGTGGAGGGAGAGGAAAAAGTTCCGCAGAGCGATATCCGCCATGTTGACGATCTCGTTTTTCAACTGCGCTACGGCGATGGCGGGGGTGGAGAGCATGTTCTCATCCAGATAGTAAAGCCTGGGCCCCTCCTCGGCCTGGGCGAGGCTCTTCTCCCGGTCGGGCACCAACCTGGAGACCAGAGTGATCAGCGGGTTGGTCAGGGGAAGGATCAGGAAGACCGTGATCACGTTAAATACGGTGTGGAACATGGCCAGTTGGGTCTGGGGCACGCTGGGTATGAACTGCTGGAACAGGCTCCCCATGGAGATCCTCCCCCCCGTGACAACGCCCAGGAGCATACTCAGCAGCAGGAAGACGGCCACGCCGCTGACATTGAAGATCAGGTGGATCAGAGCGGTCCGCTTGGCGTTCTTGCCGCTGGTCATACCGGCCACGATGGCCACCACACAGGAGCCGATGTTGGAGCCCATGGTGAGAAAAATACCCTGGTCCAGGGTAATAAGCCCGGTCACCACCATGACGATGGCCACCGAGGTCATCACCGAGGAGGACTGGACAATGGCGGTGAGGACAGCCCCCACCAGCACCAGCAGCAGGGGATTGCTGATCCCAGCCAGGAAGCTCTTCACCGCCTCCAGCTCGGCGAAGCTCTCCATGGAACCGCTCATCATGGAAAGGCCCACAAATAGCATACCGAAGCCGGCCAGAACGCCGCCCACGGTCTTGCCCTTGTCGCTCTTGGAGAAGGTGGAGAGGAAGGCCCCCACGCCGGCGCAGGCCGAAAATATCACGGTGGCCGACACCCCCCCTCCGGCGATGCCGCTGAGAGCCACGATCTGACCGGTGATGGTGGTACCGATGTTGGCGCCGTAAATCACAGTGGCCGCTTGGGTCAGGGACATGATGCCAGCGTTGACAAAACCGATGACCATGACCGTGGTGGCGCCCGAGGACTGGATGGCGGCGGTGCCCAGAGCACCGATGCCAACCCCCAGCATACGGCTGCCCGAAACCTTGGCGAAGAGAGCCCGGAGCTTTTCACTGCCGGCCGCCTCCAGGTTGGAGCTCATCATGTGGCAGGCGATAAGGAACACGCCGATGCCGGCCAGCAGGGTGAGAAGGGCAGTCATGATCTCAGTTGTTCCCATAACAGTTCTCCTTGTCCCGGGTCATTCCCCGTTAGTTTGCATATATTGGCCAAAAATAGTCCTCGGGATAGTGAGATTCGCCTTAAAAAAGCGAGACTCCACCGTTGCAGGTAAAGTCTCGCCACTTCCTTCTCAAAACCGGAGCCATGCTCTTGTTGACGATTTTGAAAACGCGACACACCGCGCCGGCTGCTTTCTTTCCGCTACCAGAATAACATATTTTCCCTTGCATGACAATGCTTTTTACCCCCCGGAGCAGGAAAAGGCGGCACTTTTGTACTTTCATACAAAAGTGCCGCCTCCTTGATCTCACTTTGTTGCCGGGTTGCCGATACGCAAAATCGAATCGGGAGAGGTAGCTCTCATCCCAGCTATGTGTGATGACGATCCGCGTCACATCCTTGCACGCAAAGATGAACCGGTCGATGAGGGCCACATTCTCCGGGTCCAGGCCGGTGGTGGGCTCGTCGAAGATCTGGATGGCCGGGTGGGACCGAAAGGCTCTTGCAATGTTGATCCGCTGGGGCTCTCCCCCACAACGGCATTGTACCCGCCGGAGGCAAAGGAGCAGGACAGGCTCTCGAAAGCTTCCGCTCCCCGAAGCCGAAGGATACCCCCTCGTAGGCCACCGTGGCCGGACGGTGGAGGATGCTGTGGAGCATGGCGTCCCGGAGGGAGACGGTCTCGGCGGCAAACATCCGGTTCCGTAGCCACAACTCCAACATCTTTTGGCCGGAGAGGGCGGCCACAGCAAAAACGATCAGAATGGAAATGCGGCTCGTTTTGGATGATTTCATTGCGTTTACTCTTTGGGGTTCTTTCTCGTGGGGGCAAAAATGCCCCACGGCTTATCTCCCTCGCCGCGAAAGGACAGGGCCCGCGAGCCCTGACCCGCGGCGTGTTACGCCATCAGCCCCTCCATCTCATCCAGCAGCTCCCCGAAGAGGTCCAGGGCGGACTGGATGGGCCCGGCGGTGGACATATCCACCCCGGCCCCCTTCAAAAGGTCGATGGGGTCCTTGGAACGGCCGCCCGACAGGAAGGTCACGTAGTCCTTCACGGCGGCGGGGCCCTCCTTCAAGATCTTGCGGGAGAGGGCGATGGCCGCCGAGTAGCCGGTGGCATACTGATAGACGTAGTAATTCATGAAGAAATGGGGGATCCGGGCCCACTCCAGGGCGATGTAATCGTCGGTGACGATATCAGGGCCGTAGTACTTGGCGTTGAGGGCCTTGTACTCCCGGCACAGCCGGTCGGCGGTGAGGGCCTCCCCGGCGGCGTCCAGCTCACCCATGAGCAACTCAAACTCGGCGAACATGGTCTGGCGGTAGAGAGTGCCCTTGAACTGCTCTAAGAAGTGATTGATGAGCACCGCCCGTTCCTTCTTGTCGGTGGTCCTGCCCAGCAGGTACTCCATCAACAAGGCCTCGTTGCAGGTGGAGGCCACCTCGGCCACAAAGATGGGGTAATTCCGGTATACCTGGGGCTGGTGCTTGTTGGAGAGGTAGGAGTGGGCGGCGTGGCCCATCTCGTGGGCCAGAGTGAACATGCTGTCCAGGTTGTCCTTGTGGTTGAGCAGCACATAGGGATGGCAAAGGGCCCCGGCGGAGTAGGCCCCCGAACGCTTGCCCACGTTCTCATAGACGTCGATCCAGCGGTTCTCAAAGCCCTCTTTGATAATGGCCCGGTAATCCTCCCCCATGGGCTCCAGGGCGGCATACACCGTGTCCTTAGCCTCCTGGAAGGAGATCTCCTTCTCAGCGCCGGGAATCATGGGGACATAGATGTCGTACATGTGGAGCTCCTCCACCCCCAGCAGCTTTTTCCGCAGGGCGATATACCGGTGGAACTTGTCCAGATTGGCGTTCACTGTCTCGATGAGGGTGTGGTAGACCGCCTCGGGCACCCGGTTGCCGCTGACGGCGGCGGTCAGGGCGGAGGGGTACTTCCGGGCCGTGGCCACAAAACGGCGGCGCTTCATCTCCCCGGCGAGCAGGGCGGCCGCCGTGTTTTTGACCGAGCCGTAGACCCCGTAATAGGCCTCATAGGCGTTCTTCCGCAGCACCCGGTCCTCGCTCATCTCACAGGGGACGAAGGCTCCGTTGGAGAGGGGCACCTTCCGCCCCCGACCGTCCTCTGCCTCCGGGAAGGTCAGGTCGGCGTTGGTCAGCTTGCCGAAGGCGTCAGAAGGCACTCCGGTGGCCTCCCCGGCGGCGGCCAGCAGCTTCTCCTCGGCGTCGGACAGGATGTGCTCCCGCCGGGCCCGCAGCACATCAAAATGGCGGCGGTAGAGCTCCAGGCCGGGGACCTCGGCATAGAACTGCTCCATCTTCCCGTCGGGGATATCCATCAGCTCGGGGGTCACGAAGGCACTGAGCCGGTTCAGCTCGGACCTGACGGCGGAAAACTTGCCGTGTACAGCTTGATACTTGGGATCGCGGGTATCCTGGTCACTTTTCCGCATGGCATAGTTGGCCAGGGCAGACAGGCGTACATTCAGGGCGTCGTTGGCCTCCAGAAAAGCCAGCAGCTTCCCGCCGCTCTCTCCCAGATGTCCGGCGTAAGCCGAGATCTTCTTTCCCTCGGCCCGGACGGCCTCCAGTTCAGTCTCCCAGGCCTCGTCCGTCGGAAACAGGTCAGCGGTGTTCCAGGTGTACTCTTCAGGTACTTCCTCCCGCAGGGGGATTTTTTTAACTTCTGCCACAGGTAATTCCTCCTTATTGCTCGGTATTGGCTCCATTGTACCACACTGAAATGATTTTGCAAGCGCGTATATTCCCCGGCATATTTGTCCACACTTTCCATACAATGGATTCAGAAAGGATGGTGGCTCGCATGCGAGTACGAAAACAATCCCACGGGGAGGCTTCAGCCCGGAAACAGCTCGAGGACAACCTCCAGGATCTCCGGCTCCTGCTCTCCCAGGCCTACGCCGGCTTCAACGCCGCCGTGGACAGCGAGCTGGTGGAGTCCTATATCTATGAGATCCAGTCCCTCCAGGCCCGGTATTCCTATGTGCTCCGCCAGCGCAAGGCCCTGGACAGCGCCCCTGAGACCACTGCCGCCAAGGGTCAGGCCCATTCCCGGCGGGGCATCCAGGACCCCCTCCCGGTGGCATGATGGGCGGGGCCTGGACGAGCACGCTGCCGTTGTTGGCGGGCACCCTGGGGGTGGCCCTCCTCCTGGTCCTGTTCCGGCGGCCCCTTCGTGGACTGCTCCGGCTCATGGCCCGGACGGGTACCGGTCTGGCCTTTCTGGCCGTCTTCTCCCCCATCGGCCAGTTTCTGGGCAGCGCCCTGGGGGTCAACCTCTTCAACGCCCTGGTCCTGGGAGTCCTGGGGGCCCCGGGCTTCGGGCTGTTACTTATGCTGAAGTGGGTTTTGCGATAAAAAAGAGCCTTCCTACGGAAGGCTCTTTTTTATCGCAGGACCGGTCACGCTACGTTATAAAGTTTCCGGAACAGATTGACAAGAAAAGTAGCAGGACAAAACAGAACAGGATGGCCATCTGTCATCAAGGTCCCTTCCCGGTCCAAATAATACCGTCCCTCAAAACATGGTTTCGCAATGGTGTCACCCCGCGGCCCGCTTGACCTGGGTCACGCTGGGGATCTGGCTGAGCTTGTTGACCACATTGGTCAGCTCGCCCCGGTCCCTGACTTCCACCATGATGGTGACCACGGCGAAGCCGTCGGGCATAGCCCTGGCCGACAGGGAGGTCACCTTCACCTGGGCCGCCGAGAGGGCCATGGCCACGTCCAGGGTCAGACCGTCCCGGTCCTTGGCCGACAGCTCCAGAGCGGTGGAGTAGCCCGAAAGCTCCCCTTCCACCCAGTCCACCTTGATCCAGCGGCCGGCCTCCTCGGGCTTCTGCTGGGCGGCCACGGCGTTGGGGCAGTCGGCACGGTGGACCGACACCCCAAAGCCCCGCGTGATAAAGCCCACCACCGGGTCCCCGGGCACGGGGGTGCAGCACTTGGCGAACTTGACCAGGCAGTTGTCCAGCCCCTCCACAATAATGCCCGACTGGGATTTTCTTGGCTTGCGGGAGACCGTGTTCCCCGCCGAGGATGGCATGATGAGCTCGGTCTCAGTGGAGGCCAGGCGCTCCAGGGCGGCCTTCTCGGCCACCGCCCTGTCCATGCGGATGAGCTCCTCCTTCATGCGGGCCACCGACTTGACCGAGGAGGTCCCTCCGTAGCCGATGGCGTTATAAAGCTCGTCCAGGGAGCCGAAGCGCACCTTTTTCAGCAGGTTGGGAAGGATCTCCTCCCCCGTGATGTCGGCCAGGGTCAGGCCCTGGTGCTTGAGCTCGGCCTCGAAGGAGGAGCGGCCGGTGGCGATGTTCTCGTTGCGGCGCTCCTTCTTGAACCACTGGCGGATCTTGTTCCGGGCCTCGTTGGATTTGCACAGGCTCAGCCAGTCACGGCTGGGGCCCTTGGCCGCCTTGGAGGTAATGATCTCCACGATGTCGCCGTTCTGGAGCTCGGTCTCAAAGGGGACGATGCGGCCGTTGACCTTGGCCCCCGTCATCCGGTTGCCCACCGCCGAGTGGATGGAGTAGGCAAAGTCCACCGGGGTGGCCCCGGCGGGGAGGCTCTTCACATCCCCCTGGGGGGTGAAAACAAAGATCTGGTCGGCGAAGAGGTCCACCTTCATGGTGGAGAGGAACTCGTCGGGGTCAGCGTCCTGCTGACTTTCCAGCAGCTTGCGGACCCACTCGAAGGTCTCCTCGCTGCCCAGTCGCTCGTTGCCCAGGCCCTGCTTGTACTTCCAGTGGGCGGCGATGCCGTACTCGGCGGTGTTGTGCATCTCGGCGGTGCGGATCTGAACCTCGAAGGGGATACCGTCCCGACCAATGACCGTGGTGTGGAGGGACTGGTAGCCGTTGGGCTTGGGGGTGGAGATATAGTCCTTGAACCGGCCCAACACCGGGTTGAACATGTCGTGGATGCACCCCAGCACGTTGTAGCAGGTGGGAATGTCGGATACGATGACCCGGAAGGCATAGAGGTCAAAGATCTCGTCCAGTGTCTTGTTCTGGAGATACATCTTGCGGTAGATGGAGTAGACATGCTTCACCCGGCCGTAGACGGTGCACTCCACCTTCTCCTCGGAAAGCCGCTCGGTGACCATCTTCTGGATGTTCTCCATAAAGGCCTCGTGGGTGGCCGAGCGGCGGTTCAGCTCATCGTCGATCTCCTTGTAGCCCACAGGGTCCAGGTACCGCAGGGAGGTGTCCTCCAACTCCCACTTGATGCGCTGCATGCCCAGGCGGTGGGCGATGGGGGCGTAGATCTCCATGGTCTCCCGGGATTTCTCCCGCTGCTTCTGAGGGGACTGGTACTCCATGGTCCGCATGTTGTGGAGCCGGTCGCAGATCTTGATGAGGATCACCCGGATGTCACGGCTCATGGCCATGAGCATCTTCCGCAGGTTCTCCATCTGCTCCTCTTCCTTGGTGACGTACTGCATCCGGGTCAGCTTGGTGACCCCCTCCACCAGCAGGGCCACGCTCTCCCCGAACTGCCGGGCGATCTCCTCGTGGGTGGCCGGGGTGTCCTCCAGGGTGTCATGGAGGATGGCGGCCACGATAGAATCCAGGTCCAGCCCCAGCTCGGCCACGATCTCGGCCACGGCGATGGGGTGGATGATATAGGGCTCCCCACTCTTGCGCGTCTGCCCCTCATGGTGCTGGTTGGCGAAATCGAAGGCAGCCCGGAGCCTCCCCACATCCAGATTGGGGTTATAGGCCAGACTTTTCTTTTCCAGCGCCTCGTATTGTTCTTCAATGGGTGCCATACTTTCTCCCCCTTCCGCGGGTCATGCCTCCCGCCGCGGCCTACATACCCGCCAGAACCCGGAGCCGCCGCATCAGCTCGGCCTGCTCCAGGTCCACCTTGCCCTGGGTCTCCAGCACCCGGAGCCGCAGGTGGTCGGCAGTCTCCTCCACCTGGATCAGCCCCAGGTCACGGAAGACCGACAGACACACCTGGGTCTTCATAAATTCCTCCCGGCAGCCGTTGAGCCTGGCTACGTTTCGGGCCAGCCGCTGGGCAGTCTCCTCGATATACCCCTCCCCCCGGCGTGAAGAGAGATATTTCCAAAGCTGCTTGAATTCCTTCTCCCGGGTGGGCAGCAGAGCCTGGGCCTCGTCACGGGTCAGCTCCTCCCCCGCCATCAGCCGGCGGAAGAGCTCCTCCTCGGCCTGGGCCCTGGTCCGGGCCGGCCGCAGGTCGCAGACCTGGAGCTGGATGGTCCGCCAGCCCTTGTACTCGTTGATCTGGGGATAGAAACACACATCCACCCGCTCGGCCTGAGAAATGCCTGCCTCCTCGGCGGTGTGGGAGAAGTAGATGGCGTCCAGATTCCGTCCCCCCACGTTCAGGCGCAGCTTCATATGCTTTCCGCTCCCCACCTGGGTCATCCCGGCCAGGGCGCACCGGTCCAGACGGAACACCGGCTTGGGATTCCCCGGCCCGTAGGGCTCCAGCAGGGCCAGAGCCTCCACCTCCTCCTGACAGAGCAGGGAGGCGTCTGGCAGCACACAGTCGGCGGTGAGGGACAGGTCGGGGGGATTCTTCTCCCGGACCTCCCTGGCCAGCGCATTGACCCTGTCCTGAAAGGCGGGGATGTTCTCCTCCCGGATGGTGAACCCGGCGGCCAGCTCGTGGCCCCCGTAGGATTCCAGCAGCCCGGCGCACCCCTCCAGCAGGGCGAACAGGTTGACCCCGCCGTAGGACCGGCAGGAGCCCTTCCCCCGCCCATCCTGCAAACAGATCATGAAGGTGGGGGCGCCGTACCGCTCGGTAAGGCGGGAGGCCACGATACCCACCACTCCCTGATGCCAGGTCTCTCCGGAAAGCACCAGGGCCTCCCGCCGGTCGGCGGGCAGACCGTCCACCAGCAGGTCACACTGGGCAAAGATCTGGGCCTCCAGCTCCTGCCGCTGGCGGTTGAGGGCGCATAGCTCCCGGGCCAGCTCCTCGGCCCGGACCGGATCTTGGGTCAGCAGCAGCTCCAAAGCCACCTGGGAGCAGCCCATCCGCCCCGCGGCGTTGAGCCGGGGGGCCAGAGTGTATCCCAGCAATACCGAGGACATGGCCTTCCCCTCGGCTCCCGACTCCCGCAGCAGGGCCCTCAACCCCGGACGGGCGGTGCGGGGCAGCAGGTCAAGCCCCCGGCGCACGATGGTCCGGTTCTCGTCCACCAACGCCATCACGTCGGCCACCGTGCCCAGAGCGGTCAGGTCGGCGTATTTTTCCAGCAGCTCTTCGGTCCGTTCCGGCCCGGCCAAGGCCATGCAGGTCTTGAGGGCAACCCCCACCCCGGCCAGGTTCTTGAAGTCATAGGCGTCGTCTTCCCGGTGGGGATCCACCACCGCCGCAGCCCGGGGCAGGGTCTCCTTGCACTCATGGTGGTCGGTGATGATCACGTCCAGCCCCAGAGCCTTGGCGTGATCGGTCTCCTCCACAGCAGTGATGCCGCAGTCCACCGTGACGATGACCGCAGCCTCCTGCTCCTTCAGCTTCTCCACCGCCCCCCGATTCAGGCCGTAACCCTCTTCCAGCCGGTTGGGAATATAGGGGATGACCGTGACCCCCTCCCCCCGGAGAAAGTCGGTCATCAGGCAGGTAGCCGTGATGCCGTCCACATCGTAGTCCCCGTAGACCGCGATGGTCTCCCCCGCCTCCATAGCCTTTTTCAGCCGCTCTACTGCCTTGTCCATGTCCGCCATGTCCATGGGGTCCCGGAGGGGGATCTCCTCGTACAAAAACCTCCGGGCCTCGTCGGGATCGGTCATCCCCCGGGCAGCCAGCACCTTGGCGCAGAGGGCCGGGATCCCCCCGGCAACCAGCGCCGCCTCCCCCTCACGGCAGGAACACGGCTCATTCCATTGTCTGTATCTCATACCTCTCCCGCTCTCTGAATCAACACAATTTAACTTATATTATACCAAAAAGGGAAAAAAGACACAATCCCCTTTTCTCAGCTCTTTTTCAAAGGCCGGAAAAGGGGCAAGAAATAAAGGAAGGGCGGGGAAAGATCCCCCGCCCTTCCGGCTTTTGTCTCCTTAATGATGACCCCTGCCGTGGTGTCCGCCGCCTCCACAGTTGTGGAGGCCGTTGTGGCAGGACTCCCACTCATGCTGGAGCACCGCGCCGGTATAGCAGTCCACCTCGTACTCATACCGGTTGCCGTTCCAGCAGAACTCCAGCTCATAGCAATGGGGCGCATCGTCCTCATAGTCCAGCTCGCACTTGGAGTAGCTGATGTCCCCCAGACCGCATCCCGCGTGGCCGCAGACGGCGCTCCAAGCGGCGTTCTCCCCGATAAGGGGCCCGGTCACGGGGGCAGCGGCGGTATGGTGGCCATGGCGCTCCTCGTCACAAACCTCCCACTCATGCTTCAGCATATTGCCGGTGTAGCAGTCCACCTCGCACTCATACTGGTTGCCATTCCAGCAGAACTCCAGCTCGTACTTTTCGGGCACTCCGTCCTCATAATCCAGTTCGCACTTGGTAAACTGGGTATCCCCGAAAGCACATCCGGCATATTTGCAGGCGGCGGCCCAAGCGGCATCCTCCCCAATGAGGGCGGGGGTCGCCGTAGGCGCCGGAGTCGTGTCTGGGGCCGGTGTGGTGTCCGGGCGTGGAGCGGGCTGGGAGATCTTCAGCACGTCGGCCTGTCCGGAGAGCACCTCCCCCGTAAAGGCGTCCACCCTGTACTCGTACTTCTGCCCGTTCACCATCAGCTCCACCTCGTAGCAGGCGGGCCGCTTGTCCAGCTCCGGGTCCACATCCCCCACCACATTGGAGCTGAGGACCAGAGTCCCGGCGTACTCCTCAGCCGCCCAGCAGGCGGCCGTCTTTCCAATGGGAATCCGGGTCTCCCCGGTCTCCAGCAGGTCGCTGAGCTCCTCCACCGTGAGAACAGAGAGCTTGTCAAAATCAGTCGCGTCGGTGGAACCGCTGAGGGCCAGGATCTGGCTCACCAGGGCCGCCTTGCCGCTGGAAATGCTGTGATGGCTCTCGTCATGATGGCCGTATGTGTCATACACGGTGCCCTGGGGCAAAGTCTGGCTGAGAACGGTGGTATTGGGAGCCTGGGCCTCCAGAATACTTCCAATGGAGGAGCGAAGCTCTTCCTCCAGCTGGGCAGCCCGGGTCTGGTCCTTGTCCTCCACCGAAACCAGGATGGCGTTGGAAAGGCCGTCCAGATACCCGTGGCGCACCAAGGCCCCCACAATGGCGTTCACCGCCACGGTGAGCTTGGCTCCCTCCAGATCCTTGCCCCCGTTCATCTCGGTCAGGACCTCTTTGGCATCCTCGTTGATGGGGGTGCAGGAAATCACCTTCTCGTCCCTGTTGACCCGCAGCTCGATGCTGGGATTCACGTCGATAGAGACCACGCTTGCCACGGCGTTGGCGTTCTGATAGAACACCCCCGCCCCTCCGCCTGCCAGCGCCAGCGCCAAGCAGGCGGCGATCAGCGCCCGCCGGAGGCCCTTCGGGGCAGTTTTTGTCTTTGTCATGGGAACCACCTTTCCGTTCTGTTCTCCGCAGTGGGAGAGGATCCCCTCCAGATCCTTGGGGGCAGCACGGTCCACCGTGCGAGCCAAGCGGGCTTCCAGCTCCTGATCGGTCATGCTTCTTCCTCTCCTTCCAGTTGTTTTTTCATCTTTTTTAACCCTCTGTTGTATTTTGACAGGACCGTGGAGAGGGGCCTATCCATCAAGGCGGCGATCTCCCGGTGCTTCAGCCCGGACACCGCGTGGAGCAGAATGACCTGCCGTTCGGTCTCGTCCAGAGCTCCCATGGCCGCCTTCAGGACCAGCCGGTCCTCGGCCTCCTCTGGGCCTTCTCCGCCCGGGATGGCCTCCCATGCCTCGGGGGAGAGGCCCTCAGTCCTCCCCTCCTGTCGGAGGGCGGTCAGGGCCAGATTCCGGGTGACGGTGAGGATCCACGCCATGGGGGATCCTTGGCTCCGGTAGCTTGGGGCGGCCTCCCATAAGCGCACAAAGGCGTCCTGTGTCACGTCTTGGGCGGCGTGGTGGTTGCCCAGCACACCTAGGGCGGCGGCATAGACCGCCCCCCGGGTGCACCCGTAGACCTGCCCCAGAGCCTCCCGGTCCCCGGTGCCTACCGCCAGCAAAAGCCGGTCCAGCTCCCGGCGGTCTATCTTCCCTGTCTGTTCAGTTGTGACGGATATCTCGGACATGGCCATGTCTCCTTAACTCCTGTCAGTAAAGAAATGCACCAGGAGAGTATTTTATCGCGGCGGAAACCAAAAATTTTTCTTTCTCTCATTTTACCACAAAAAAAGGCCTCCCGCAACCGCCCCCATGCCCTTGACAGACCGGGAAAACCGTGATAGAATGACCCTCACAAAGGCGATGACCGGGAAGAGTACGGTCTTTCCCCAGTAAAAGAGAGGAGCCGGGCGGTGCGAGGCTCCCTGGGCGGACCGGAAGGCCCCCGTGAGCCGCCCTCTGGAAATGGAGGGCCGGAAGTCCCCGTTACGGACACAGAGTGCGGGATTTTCCCGAAATCAGGTGGAACCGCGGACTAAAGGAAGTGCGGAGAAGCGGACAGCGAGCGACACTGGACCGAAGCGAGGGCGAGCGGAGGGCCGCAAGGCGGCCTGCAGACCAGCCCGAGTCGGAGGGAAGTGAAACGAGCGTTCTGGCCGCTTCGCAGCATGACAGCCTTGTTCGCCCTGAGCCAATATTGGCTCAGGGCGTTTTTCGTTGTGAGCCGAAAATCAAGAAAAGGAGTGCATCACTATGAATCACCGCGACAAAACCATGGACCAGATCATCAACCTCTGTAAGGGCCGGGGCTTCATCTTCCCCGGCAGCGAGATCTACGGCGGCCTGGCCAACTCTTGGGACTACGGCCCTCTGGGGGTGGAGTTCAAGAACAATGTAAAGAAGGCTTGGCTCAAGAAGTTCGTCCAAGAGTCCCCCTACAACGTGGGTCTGGACGCCGCCATCATCATGAACCCCCAGACCTGGATCACCACCGGCCATGTGGCCGGCTTCTCGGATCCCCTGCTGGACTGCAAGGCCTGTAAGGCCCGGCACCGCGCCGACAAGCTCATCGGGGATGTCCACCCCGAGGTGAACGTGGACGCCATGAACTTCGACGAGATGGACGCCTTCATCGCCGAGCACGCCGAGGTCATCTGCCCGGTGTGCGGCAAGCACGACTTCACCCCCATCCGCAAGTTCAACCTGATGTTCAAGACCCAGATCGGCGTCACCGAGGACAGCAGCTCCACCGTCTACCTCCGGCCCGAGACCGCCCAGGGCATCTTTCTCAACTTCCCCGCCATCCAGCGCACCACCCGGCGGAAGCTGCCCTTCGGCGTGTGCCAGGTGGGCAAGGCCTTCCGGAACGAGATCACCCCGGGTAACTTCACCTTCCGCACCCGGGAGTTCGAGCAGATGGAGTGTGAGTTCTTCTGCCAGCCGGGCACCGACCTGGAGTGGTTCGCCTATTGGAAGGACTACTGCAAGAACTGGCTGCTCTCTCTGGGCATCAAAGAGGACCACCTGCGGCTCCGGGACCACGAGCCCGCCGAGCTGGCCTTCTACTCCCGGGCCACCACCGACATTGAGTACGCCTTCCCCTTCACCGACTGGGGCGAGCTGTGGGGCATCGCCGACCGGACCGACTACGACCTGAGCCGCCATCAGGAGGCTTCCGGCAAGGACCTCTCCTACTTCGACCAGGAGAAGAACGAGCACTATGTCCCCTACGTCATCGAGCCCTCCCTGGGCTGCGACCGGGTGGCTCTGGCCTTCCTGTGCGACGCCTACGACGAGGAGGTGGTGGACGCCGAGAAGAACGACGTCCGTACCGTCCTCCGCCTCCACCCCTTCCTGGCCCCCTTCAAGTGCGCCGTGCTTCCCCTGTCCAAGAAGCTGGGGGACAAGGCCCGGGAGATCCAGCAGGAGCTTTCCCGCGACTTTATGGTGGACTTCGACGACGCCGGCTCCATCGGCAAGCGCTACCGCCGGGAGGACGAGATCGGCACTCCCTACTGCATCACGGTGGACTTCCAGACCGTGGGCGACGAAGAGAAGGGTGAGCCGGCCGACAACTGCGTCACCGTCCGTGACCGGGACACCATGGAGCAGATCCGTATGCCCATCAGCCAGCTGCGCGCCTGGCTGGCTGAGAAGGTGGCCTTCTGAGCCAAGTGAAAACCAAAAACCGGGAAACGCCGCGGCGTTTCCCGGTTTTTTTGCTGTCCTGCCAAATTTGAACTTTTTATAAACTACTCCAGTAGTGTGTTGACAGCCTCACACTATTGTGGTAGTGTATGTATCGTAAACTATTGCAATAGTTTGAAAGGAAGTGATAGAAATGACCGTTAAGCTCTTTGATTCCGAGCTGAAAGTCATGGACGTACTGTGGAAAGAAGGGGATATGCCGGCAAAACAGCTTTCGGACAAGCTGAAAGAAACCGTGGGCTGGAACATGAACACCACCTATACGGTCATCAAGAAATGTATCGCCAAGGGGGCCATCGAACGCCGGGAGCCAAACTTTCTCTGCCATGCCCTGATCGCCCGGGAGGCCGTTCAGGCCGCCGAGACCGAGGAGCTGCTCCACAAATTCTTTGACAGCTCCCCCGACCTACTCTTTGCCTCCCTGCTGGGCCATCAGAAGCTGTCAAAAGCCCAGATCGACAACCTGCGCCGCATGGTCTCCGGGCTGCAGGCTCAGGAGGAGGACCCATGAGCCTCCTTCAAATGACCCTCTCGGGCGGAGCCTTCATCCTGCTGATCACGGCAGTCCGGGCCCTGGCCCTCCACCGCCTGCCCAAGGGGACCTTTCTGGCCCTCTGGGAGCTGGCCGCCCTGCGGCTCCTTCTGCCCTTTTCCATCCCCCTGCCCGTCCGTTTGTTCGCGCCCCCGGAGCGTCTGCCGGCGGTGGACGACTATCTGACGGCGGGCGGGCCCCTCTCCCCAGGGACCTTGTCGGCGGAGGTGCCCGCCGCCCCGGTGGCCCCGTCCATCTCCCTCCTGCCCATGGTCTGGCTGACGGCGGCGGTCTTGCTGGCGGCCTCCTTCGCGGTCTCCTATGCCCGCGCCCGGCGGCGGTTTTCCCTCTCTCTGCCGGACGATACCCCCGCCGTCCGCCGGTGGCTGGCCGACCAGACCCTGTTCCGCACCATAGAGGTCCGGCGGTCCCCCCTGGTGGCCTCCCCCCTGACCTACGGCGTCCTGCGCCCGGTCATCCTCCTCCCGGAGGAGATGGACCGGACGGACGACAACGCCCTGCGGCGTGTCCTCACCCATGAGCTCATCCACATCCTGCGCTTCGACGCCGTAGCCAAGCTCCTTTTCGCCGCCGTGCTGTGCGTCCACTGGTTCAATCCCCTGGTCTGGGCCATGTACGCCCTGGCCAACCGGGACCTGGAGCTCTCCTGCGACGAACAAGTGCTGGACGCCCTGGGGGACGAGGACCGGGCGGCCTACGCCCTGACCCTGCTCGACATGGAGGAGGCCCGGATCCGGGGCTTCTCCCCCCATAACCATTTCAGCAAACTTGCGATAGAAGAAAGGATCAAAGCCATTATGAAATACAAAAAAGCGTCCCTTCCGGCGGCAATTCTGGCCGCCGCCCTGGTGCTGGGCGCCACCACCGCCTTCGCGGTCTCCCCCCAGGCCGACCAGCCCGCCCCCCTCGCGGGCAGCCTCACCGGGGACAGCGCCCTCATGTCCTACGTCAACCCCAACGACGGAAAAACCTATTACAGCTGGGACGGCGGCAAGACCTTCGAGCCCCTGACCGACGAGGAATTCGCCCAGCGCTTCCCCCAGCCCCATGTGGAGTGGTGGACCTACGAGGAATACGCCGCCTGGCTGGAGAACGAGAAGGTGGAGCTCCAGTCCATGCTGGGCGAGAAGGGCTGGACCGGCACACGCGGCGAATTCACCTGGACCCAGGAGGTCATTGACGAGACCATCGCTATGTACGAGAAGATCCTTCAGGAGATCAAAGAGGGCAAGCTGTACTCCAAATCGGTGGACGGCGATCCCGACAGCCTGCTGATCTCGGGCGGCAGCCTGGGGATCTTCACCGCGGAGGACGGCAAGCTATCCCCCATCAACCCCCGCCAGGTCCGGGCCGCCACCTATGTCAGCGACAGCTTCGACGGTCTCACCTTCGTCCTGGATAAGACCGACGCCGCTCTGGACGACTGGGACGTGGCCCAGGCGCCCCAGTACACCGAGGAGGAGTGGCGGCAGATCATCGCCGACATCGAAAGCGGCAAGATCCCGCCCCTTGAGATCCCCGACGACCCCAACATAACCGTCCGCTTCGTGAACTATCCTGGCTGCACTTCCCCGGCAAAAGAAACCTGAACCATCAGCCCGCCGCTGTTCTCTTAAAAAACAGAAAGCCGCCTTGCCGAAAACGGCAGGGCGGTATTTCTATTCTGAAACAGCACTGTCTTCCTCACATTCATAAACTTCAAAAAAGTATATATTTCACTCCAATTGTCACCAAATATATAATAAAGAGGGGGAGTCCAGAGAGGGAGAGAATCAAAACTACAGCGTTAAGAAAACCTGCCGGGGGCAGGTTTTTAGCGTAGGCCCCGGGCAGCTTATTGCCCGGGGCCTCCCTAATTGAGAGCACTTTGGCCCCAAAGAAGTCCCCCACAAAAACAGCCTTGCCCTCGGGCAGAAAAAAGGCCCCCGTTCCCGCAGGAACGAGGGGCCTTTATAACTTCTTCTCAGATCAGCGCCGCCGTAATAATGCTCATCTTGTAGACCTCCTCGGCGTTGCAGCCCCGGGACAGGTCGTTGATGGGGGCGTTCAGCCCCTGAAGAATGGGGCCGTAGGCCTCATAGCCGCCCAACCGCTGGGCGATCTTGTAGCCGATGTTGCCCGCCTCGATGAGGGGGAAGATAAAGGTGTTGGCGTAGCCGGCCACCTTGCTGCCGGGGAACTTGAGCTGTCCCACGGTGGGGGAGACGGCGGCGTCGAACTGCATCTCGCCGTCGATGGCCAGCTCGGGAGCCATCTCCTGGGCCAGCTTGGTGGCCTCGGCCGAGAGGGCCACGGTGCCTCCCTTGCCGCTTCCCTTGGTGGAGAAGCTCAGCAGGGCCACCTTGGGATCCATGCCGAAGATCTGGGCGGTCTTGGCGGTCTCCACCGCCGCCTCGGCCAGCTTCTGGGCGCCGCTGAGGGTCACGTTACCCTCCTTGTCCACGCTGTCCTCATAGGAGAGGTTGATGGCACAGTCCCCCATGCAGATGGTCCGCAGGGCCTCGTCCCCGGTGTCCCGAGTGAGGATAAAGCTGGAGGACACCAGATGGGCCCCCGGCTTGGTCTTGATGAGCTGGAGGGCGGGCCGGACCGTATCGGCGGTGGAGTAGGTGGCACCCCCCAGCAGGCAGTCGGCCTTGCCCATCTTCACCAGCATGGTTCCAAAATAGTTGCTCTTGGAGAGGGCGGCGCGGCACTCCTCCTCGCTCATCTTGCCCTTCCGGAGCTCCACCATCTTGGCCACCATCTCCTCCATGCCCTCATAGTGGGCCGGGTCGATGACCGTGGCGCCCGTCAGGTCAAAGCCGTTCTTCCCGGCGGCGGCCTGCACCTCGTCCGGTGAACCCACCAGGATGACCTTCAGCAGGCCCTCCTTCAGCAGCCGGGAGGCCGCCTCCTGGATCCGTGCGTCGGTGCCCTCGGTAAAGACGATGGTCCTGGGCTCCGTCTTCAGTTTTGCCTTCATAGGTTCAAAAGAAAATGCCATATGTCATTCCTCCAACATACATCAAATTTCCCCCGTGGGGGCCGTGTCTTTCAATTATACCTCAAAACCCCGTTTTCCGCAATCAAAATGCCGTTTTTTTCCTTCAAAATCAAAGAAAAATCTCTTTACAAATGGTAATGTTTTCAATATAATATACCTGTTGTTTTTTAATAGAGAGAAGGAAGCGAGGAACACACCATGGAGATCAACCACGATTTTTCCCGTACTCTGGCCCTGCTGCGCCGGGAGAAGAAGGTCAGCCAACGCACTGCCGCCCAAGCCCTCGGTGTCAGTCAGGCCCTTCTGAGCCACTACGAAAACGGCGCCCGTGAGCCCGGCCTTGCCTTCGTCCGCAAGGCCTGCGATTACTATAATGTCTCCGCCGACTTTCTCCTCGGCCGCTCCATGCAGCGTGACGGCACCACGATCATTGCGCCGGAAGAGCTCTACGACGCTTCAGCGCAGAAAAGCAATGTCCTCCGGGGCAGCGTGGCCGCCATGCTGAACAAAAAACTCCTGGTCAATTCCATGGATATGCTCTTCGACCTTCTGGGCAAGGTGGGCAGCAAGGAAGCCATCACCGCCGCCTCGGCCTACCTGGGGGATGCCATTTACAAGATCTTCCGCCATCTTTACCGGGCCCCCGGCACCCAGAACGAGAACTTCTTCTCCATCCCCGCCAACCACTTTCTGGCCGGCTGCACTGACGCCGACATGATCTTTGCCGAGGCCGACTACCTGGACGCCCTCAGCGAACAGGTGAAGGAGAAGGGCAAGGAGTCCTTCCCTTCCATGCAGAACGACGCTCTGGCCCAGAACTATCCCGGCGCCTGCCAGTCCCTTCTCCAGATCGTCCATACCACCGGCGAACGGGTCAACCGGACGGTGGAGAACCGGAAGAAATAAGAGGTATTTCCCTATGACTGACCAATCCAAAATTCGCAACTTCTCTATTATTGCCCACATTGACCACGGCAAATCCACCCTCTCCGACCGGCTCATCGAGCTGTGCGGCGCGGTGGAGCAGCGGGAGATGGAGTCCCAGCTCCTAGACAACATGGACCTGGAGCGGGAACGGGGCATCACCATCAAGGCCCGGGCCGTCCGGCTCTCCTACAAGGCCCTGGACGGGGAGACCTACCAACTCAACCTCATCGACACGCCGGGCCATGTGGACTTCAACTACGAGGTCTCCCGCTCCCTGGCCGCCTGCGAGGGGGCCGTTCTGGTGGTGGATGCCGCCCAGGGCATCGAGGCCCAGACCCTGGCCAACACCTACCTGGCACTGGAGCACGACCTGGAGATCCGTCCCGTGGTGAACAAGATCGACCTGCCTGCCGCCGACCCCCAGCGGGTCAAGAAGGAGATCGAGGACGTCATCGGTCTGGAGGCCGAGAACGCCCCCGAGATCTCGGCCAAAATAGGCATCAACATCCAATCGGTGCTGGAGGATGTGGTCCAAAATATCCCCGCCCCCACCGGCGACCCCAAGGCCCCCCTGAAGGCCCTGATCTTTGACAGCCAGTATGATGCCTACCGGGGAGTCATTGTCCTTTTCCGGGTCATGGACGGCACAGTCCGTAAGGGCATGAAGGTCCGTATGATGGCCTCGGGCGCCGAATATGACATTCTGGAGTGCGGCCACCTGCTTCCCCTGGGGCTGGAGCCCTGCCAGGAGCTGATCGCCGGCGAGGTGGGCTACCTCACCGCCTCCATCAAGAACGTGAAGGACACCCGGGTGGGCGATACGGTGACTGAGGCCGGACGCCCCGCGGCCGAGGCCCTGCCCGGCTACCGGCCCGCCCAGGCCATGGTCTACTGCGGCATCTATACCGAGGACGGCTCCAAGTTCCCCGACCTGCGGGATGCCTTGGAAAAGCTCCAGCTCAACGACGCCTCCCTGTCCTTCGAGCCGGAATCCTCTGCCGCCCTGGGCTTCGGCTTCCGGTGCGGCTTCCTGGGCATGCTCCACATGGAGATCATCCAGGAGCGGCTGGAGCGGGAGTTCGACCTGGACCTGATCACCACCCTGCCCAGTGTCATCTACCGCATCACCAAGACCGACGGCACGGTAGTCATGGTGGACAATCCCCACAACTACCCCGACGTGGGCTCCATCCAGCTTGCCGAGGAGCCCTACGCCAAGGTGTCCATCATCGCGCCTCCCGACTATGTGGGCAACATCATGCCCCTCTGTCAGGACCGGCGGGGGGAGTTCAAGGACATGCAATACCTGGACACCAATCTGGTAGAGATCCACTACCAGATGCCCTTGGGAGAGATCATCTACGACTTCTTCGACACCCTAAAGGCCCGGACCAAGGGCTACGCCAGCCTGGACTATGAGCTCTCCGAGTACCGCCCCAGCGACCTTGTGAAGGTGGACCTGCTCCTCAACGGGGACCAGGTGGATGCCCTGAGCCTCATCGCCCACCGGGACAAAGCCTACCCCCGCGCCCGGCGGCTGTGCGAGAAGCTGAAGGAGAACATCCCCCGCCAGCTCTTCGAGGTGCCCATCCAGGCTGCCATCGGCGGCAAGGTCATCGCCCGCGAGACCCTGAAGGCCATGCGGAAGGACGTGCTGGCCAAGTGCTACGGCGGTGACATCACTCGGAAGAAGAAGCTGCTGGAAAAGCAGAAGGAAGGCAAGAAAAAGATGCGCTCCCTTGGCACCGTCCAGATCCCCACCGAAGCTTTTATGGCAGTTTTGAAATTGGATGAGGAGGGTTAATTATGAGTGGAGAAATGCGCGTATGGGGCATTCACACCATGGATGACAACTTATTTCTGCATAACAGTGTAATTGCCATTGGTTGGGAGGAAATGGGCAACCTTTCTTCTATTCCCAATGACCGTGAAGCCTTTAAATCCAAATATATAGCTGTATATCCTGATGCAAAGAAAGGATCTGTTTCAACCTGCGCAGGTATGCTGCTTCGGTTTGCATATGAGATGCAGACTGGTGACTATGTGGTTTTTCCGTCCAAAATTGACCGAAAAATCAACATTGGTGTTATTGAAAGCCCGTATTATTATAAGGATAACGCACATCATTATAAAAACCAACGTAAGGTAAAATGGCTAAAACATCTTCCACGGAACATTTTCCCTCAAGGAGCCCTTTATGAAGTCGGTTCTGCGTTGACCTTGTTTACTGTTAAAAACTACCCCGAGGAATTTTTAGGAGCATTGGACAACACTCCTGTCATTCGCGGTATTAGTGGAAGTGAACTCGTGGAATTAGTCCTAAAGTATTATGATAACTTGGATGAAAAATATCGTAAAATCATTCCGCTGCAAAGGGTCTATATCCCTGCTCTGAATGTTGAATAAATTGAATTGTATTAGCATTGGTGCGCCTAACACCTTCATCGCCGTGCTGAAATTGGACGAAGAAACGTGAAAACAGCCCCGCCGCCGGGTATAACCCGGCGGCGGGGCTTTGATATGTTCTATGCAGTTTATTCCTCCAGCCCCATAAGGGGCTCCAGCCGTTTTTGGAACAGCCTGTCAAAGACCTCCATCACCCGGCCCACGCCCACGACGCCCACCAGAGTACCGATACCCAAGGCACACATGAAATGGCCTGTGACGAGGCCCAGCACGAAGGTCACCGCCATGCAGAAGAGATCAAACAGGTTTTTGGTCAGCCCCAGTTCCACCCCAAACCGCCGGGATATGGCCTCCACAATGCCGTCCCCCGCCCCGGGGATAAGCCTTGCGCTGAGGCACAGCGCCGCCCCGATGCCGGTGAAAAGGACCGCCCCAAGAAGCAGCAGCACCTTGCCCTTGCCCCACAGCAATTTTGGCTCCATGATGACAGCATCCATCCAGTTCAGCACCCGGCTGAGGGCAAGGCTCACTGCCACCTGCCCCAGAACAGGCAGCCACTCCCTCCGGGGCTTCAAAAAGAGCTGCGCCGCCGCGCACAGGGCGTAAAAAACAAACATGCCGTCCCCGAACTCTACCCCCCAAACGAGGGCGGCAAAATAGGGGGTAGTGGACATAGCGGAGGTGCCCAGGGCGCATTTGTTGTGGAGGGTCAGCCCCAGGGCCAGAATGAGCAGTCCCAGCACATAGAGCCCACCCCGCCAAAGGTATCTTTTCTTCATGTCCCCTTCACCGACACGGCCACGGCGTCGGCCAGAGCCTCCAGCTCCCCGGCCTGATCGGCCTTGAGTGTAGACTTCATCGTTACTTTCGCTTCCAGCAGCGTGCCCCCCAGCTCCCCGGTGACGAACTCCCCCATCAGCTTGCCCGAGTTGGGGGCCCAGGTGCCGTTCTCCAGCAGGGCGAAGATCCTCCCTCGGAGCCCCAAGGCCTTCATGTCCTCCAGATAATCCCGCACAGGCGGGTAAAAGTCCATATTGTAGGTGACGCTGGCCAGAACGATGTGGGAATAGCGGAAGCTCTCGGCGATGAGCCGGGACACATGGGTGGAGGACACGTCGTAAAGAGCGGTCTCCACCCCCCGCTCCGTAAGAGCGGCGCAGAGGGCCTCGGCAGCCAGCTCGGTGCCGCCGTACATAGATCCGTAGACCACCAGCGCGCCCTTCTCCTCAGGCTCGTAACGGCTCCAGAGGTCGTACTTGCCCATAAACCAGTCCAAATCGCTCCGCCAGACCGGCCCGTGGAGGGGGCAGAGCATCCGGATATCCAGCCCCCTGGCCTTGGCCAGCAGGGCCTGGACCTGAGGACCATACTTGCCCACGATGTTGGTGTAGTACCGCCGGGCCCCGGCGAGCCGTGTGTGCTCAAAGTCCGTCTCGTCGTTAAACAGCCTGCCGTTCAGGGCCCCAAAGGTGCCAAAGGCGTCGGCGGTGAAGAGCACCTTGTCAGTCTCCTCGTAGGACACCATCACATCGGGCCAGTGGACCATGGGGGCGGCATAGAATGTGACGGCGTGTCTGCCGAAGGACAGCCGCTCTCCCTCCTTGGCCACGATGCACTCCCCCTTGACCGGCGCAAACCCGAACTGGTCCAGAAAGCGCTGGGCGGCCAGACTGGATACCAGCTTGGCCTCCGGCCACTTCTGCAGAACGGCCCACAGCCCGGCCCCGTGGTCGGGTTCCAGATGGTGGAGAACAATGTAGTCCAGCCCCCGGCCATTCAGAAGATACTCCACATTCTCCACCAGCCGGGGGGCGGCCGACCAGTCCACGCAGTCGAAAAGGACGGTCTTCTCATCCAGCAGCAGGTAGGAGTTATAGCTCACTCCCTCCGGAATGGGGTGGATATTTTCAAACAGGGCGGTGCGCCGGTCGTCGGCCCCCACCCACCACAGGTCATCGGTGACTTTGCGGACACAGTGCATGGAATGTCTCTCCTTCGTTTTGTTTTTCAGCTTTTGCATTTTACCACGGCCCTATCCAAAATGGAAGTCTGTTTCATATCAAAAAAGCCCCGGTCGGCTTCTATTTCTGCTTCCGGCCCAGAAGATAGTCCACCGAGACCTTGTAAAAATCGGCCAAAGTCAGAAGATGATGTACGGGGATCTCCTGGATCCCTTTCTCATACTTGTAATACTGCTGCTGTGTAGTCCCCAGCAGTTCGCCGATGGCCGCCTGGGTCAGGTCCCGGTCCTCCCGCAGATCCCGCAGTCTGGGATAACAATACATAAAACTCACCTCAGAAAAACCATATCATAAATCCAATCAGATGTATTAATTTTAAATTTGATAAGGTTTAATATGGGGTTAGAGGTAAGTTGAATAACAGAGTATCAAAAGGTTTACGCCGGGGAAAAGGTATGCTTCACCTGCCGTTATTACATTCAACATTATGGGCGGGACAAAAAGAAGTATTACATTCTGGCCTGCGGCCACTGTATCTTCCCCCGGATCAAAACCCGAGCCTCCGAACAGACCTGCAAACATTGGAAGGCCATAAAAGAGGAGCCGGTCAGCGAAAGCTGACCGGCTCCCGATCCGTTGATCCGGCTTACTTCTCCATGGCTGCCACGGCGGTCCGGAAGTCCTCCACCATCTCCTCGGCATTCTCGGAGATCACGAAGAGGAACCATTCCCCTTCGGTGACGAACTTGGCGTTCTGCACCTTGGGCAGATTCTGGCTCAGATACCAGGAGAAGGTGCTCTCCTGCTGCTGGCGGTAAGACTCAAAGACTGCCTCCAACGCCTCCTCCTGGCCCGGAGCTACCCTACCCACGCCTAAGGTGTCGGGGGTGGTCATCATGCCGGTGTAGACCACGGCCTCGGTGACCAGATCAGCCTTGAAGCCGTGATTATCGCCCCAGTAGGTCTCCAGCTCCTCGGGTCCCTGCCGCATCCCCCACATACCGGCCGTCTCCAAAAGCTGGTTGGCCAGCTTCATCAGGCGGGTGCCGTTGGGGGTAGCTATCTCATAGCTCTCCGCCCCGCCAGCCGAGGTCTGGGTGACCGTGAAGCCCTCCAGCTCATTGATCACGGACACGGGAAGATAGGTGACTCCCCGCACCAGCAGGGGCTCCACCCCCTCCAGCTTCACATCGTCCACTGTCACCGTCATATCGTCAAAATAGGTACAGATGGTAAAGTCCCACAGCTTGAACCAGCTGTAATTTTCCTCCTCATACCAGTAGACCCAGCCTCCGTCGGCTTGGGTCACCGCCCGCAGGGGCACGTAGCCCGCCGGCACGGCGGGCAGGTCGGACAGGTACACCGTGACGGTTTCCTCCGCCCCGGTCTCAGGGTCGGTCACCGGGCCCTCAAAAGACTCCAGCGCCGTACCGTTGATGGTGATGGCGGCGCCGTACCCGGCGTTGGGGTTGGGAGCGATGAGCAGACCACTGGTGGGCACGGCTTTCTCTATAGCCAAGGCGGTGGGGGCGGCGGCCAGGGCCAATGCCAGGGCCAATGCGGGAATACGTTTGCGGTTCATGTTTGTGTTCTCCCCTTTTTTGTAGTCAAACGGCTTTTTTGCCGCTGTATTTTAGACGGCATTTTCGCCCAAAAGTTCCCTGAAAAAGAAAAACTCCCCAGACAATTTTTGTCCGGGGAGTTTTTTGTGTTACGATATCTGTTTTCCTCAGCGGGGGCGGGCGCCGCTCTGTCCGGCCTCCACCTGGGCGATCCCCTCCTGGAAGAGCTGGATGGCCCGGTCGTTGTCAGCGGACATAATGAGCATGACATATTTCCCGTCAGCGCTCTCCACGATCTGGCCGTTCTTGGCTATCTCAAGAGGGCCGGCCAGATACTGCTCAAAACTCTGGATCTGGGCGTCCTGGTAAGCCTTCAGCGCAGCCTTGCCGGCCTCCTTGTCGGCCCCCTCGGCGTACTTTCCGATGATGACGGAATCAGAACGAATGTTCATCATGGGGATCTGGCCGGAAAGCTCCTCAAAAGCCGAGATGTCGATATCCATAAATCCAAACCACTCGGCGGGTTCACTGCCGGAGGACATCTCCAGTGCATCATGGATCGAGCCGACCAGCTTCTGGAGCGGGGTCCCGGGGATCTCGATGGTTACATCAAAGTACTCCTTGCCGTCCTCAGCGTAGCTGTTCACCGTGATGCCGTCCAGGGTGGACAGGAACTCGGCGGGCAGGTAGGTGATACCCCCGCGCAGGTAGCAGGAATAGCCCTCCTGAAGGACCTCGTTCCGGTCCTCGTCCCGGATGTAGATGGAATTGTCGTCAAAGTTGGTGTAGATCATGGTCCCATTGAGATAGAACATGGACCGATTCTCTTCCTTGTACCAACTGGCCGAACCCTTTTCAGTAGCCTGACACAGCAGGCGCATGGGCACATAGCCCGCGGGGGTGCCGGGCAGCTCGTTGATGGCATACACCACGTCGTTGGTCTTCCAAGAGCCTTCGATGGGCTTGGAGTAGGTCACCGACTCGATCTCGGTGCCGTTAAGGGTGACCACGCCCCTGTACTTCTCCGTCACAGCGTTGGGGTTGGCGGAGATGAGGAGGGCTCCCCGGGCGCCGTCGGCGGGGGTCCATCCGTCAGGACGCTCGCTGGCAAAGGCCGGGGCCGTCAGGCTGGCGGTCAGGGCCAGTGCCAGCGCGGCGGCAGAAAATTGTTTCATGTGCATATGATCTATTCTCCTTTATCTGTTGGTATGACCGCCCTTCCGGGCACAGCATTTCTTTAGACGAAGCTGGCCGCAAAAAGTTCCGCCAATTTTGGAAAATTATTTGCATTGGCCCTTCACAAAATGGACGATGGTCTCCACCGCGGCGTCCAGACCCTTGCAGTCGGTGTTGATGCACAGGTCGTAGTTGGCCGCCTCGCTCCACTTCCGGTCGGTGTGGAAGGAGTAGTAAGCCCCACGGGTCTTATCCATCCTTCGGATCTTATCGGCGGCCTCCTTGGGGGTGACCCCGTCCCGGTGGACCACCCGGTCGATCCGGCTCTCCTGCCCGGCGCAGATAAACACCCGCACAAGGCCCGGCTTATCCCGGAGGATATAGTCGGCACAGCGGCCCACAATGACACAGCTTCCCTTTTCGGCCACGGCCAGAACGGCCTCCCGCTGGGCCTTGGCGGCCATCTGCTCCACCGAGTCCTCCTGCCCGCCCATCAGCAGGCTCTGCTGGCCCATGACCAGGGAATACAGGAAGCTGTTGGTAGGCTTTTCGTCATAGCTCTCCAAGAACTGGTGGCTCAGCCCGCTCTCCTTGGCCGCCACGGCCAGAAGCTCCTTGTCGTAATAGGCGATCCCAAGCGCCTCGGCCACCTTATGGCCGATCTCCCGGCCGCCGCTGCCGAATTGCCGTCCGATGGTGATGTAAAGCTCTGCCATGCCGATCACACTCCTTTTCTGTTCATAAAGCCGCTGGGCCTTTTCCTGTCAGGCCCGCCTTACGGATTTATTATATCACAAGGGAAAGAAAAAAGAAAATGTTTTTTCACACCCGGCCCCGATTGACAAGCTCTCCCTTTTATTATACAATAAGCTTCCTTTTTGCTCTTCGGAGCCGGAAAGAGGGCAGTTCTGCCGCGTCCGGGGAAGGCTCGTGACCTCCCGGACGTCTTGCGGGCAGCGCTGTCTCCCGTTGGTGCTTAAGGCCATGACGGAGACCCGATCTTCATCCTCTGGTCTGAATCCCGCGGGATCATCTTTCAGAAAAGGGGAATGATCTATGATCGAAATGCAAGGGATCTGCAAGACCTACCGAGTCCGGCGGCGGGAAGCCGGGCTGGGAAACGCCTTCAAAAGCCTCCTCTCCCGGGAGTACACCGAGATACCCGCCCTCCGGGACATGACTTTCACGGTTCCCGACGGCCAGATTTTGGGCTACATCGGCCCCAACGGGGCGGGAAAATCCACCACAATCAAGATCCTCAGCGGCATCCTCCGGCCCGACAGCGGAGCGTGCACGGTGGACGGTCTGGTGCCCTGGGAAAACCGGAAGGCCCACGTGGCCCGGCTGGGAGTGGTCTTCGGCCAGCGCAGCCAGCTCTGGTGGGATGTGCCCGTCATGGAGTCCTT
Organism: uncultured Oscillospiraceae bacterium; assembly: GCA_950075865.1. Taxonomy (GTDB): domain Bacteria; phylum Bacillota; class Clostridia; order Oscillospirales; family Oscillospiraceae; genus Vermiculatibacterium. The sequence goes on from CATMVA010000014.1 coordinate 59,208, forward strand.
CGACCTGCTGCGGGACATCTACCGTGTCCCTGCGCCGGTCTACCGGGAGAACCTGAACCGGCTCACGGCCCTGCTGGACCTGGGGGACCTGCTGAAAACCCCGGCCCGGATGCTCTCCCTGGGCCAGCGGATGCGCTGCGAGATCGCCGCCGCCCTCCTTCATGGCCCCAAGGTGCTCTTCCTGGACGAGCCCACCATTGGCCTGGACGCAGTGAGCAAGCTGAAGGTCCGGGAGTTCATTCTGGAGCAGAACCGGCTCTGCGGCACCACGGTGCTCCTGACCACCCACGACATGCAGGACATCGACGCCCTCTGCTCCCGTGTGCTCCTCATCGGCAAGGGCCGGCTCCTGCTGGATGGAGACACCGCCCAAATCAGGGCTATGGCCGGGGAGGACCTGTCCACCGAGGAGGCCGTGGCCGACCTCTACCGCTGCTTCGGCATCTGAGGGGGCGGTGCGCATGAAAAAATACTGGTCCTTCTTCAAAATGCGGCTCATGGCGGGCTTGCAGTACCGTGCCGCCGCCATGGCCGGCATGTCCACCCAGTTCGTCTGGGGGGCCATGGAGATCCTCCTGTACCGGGCCTTCTGGGCAGAGCACCCCGGACAGTTCCCCATGGGCATGGAGGCCCTCTCCTCCTACATCTGGCTCCAGCAGGCTTTTTTGACCCTCTTCGCCATGTGGAACTGGGAGCACGACATTCTGCGCTCGGTCAAGGAGGGCACGGTGGCCTACGAGCTGCTGCGGCCCACCGATATCTACAGCATGTGGATGGCCCGTTCTGTGGCTAACCGGCTGGCCCGTGCCTCTCTGCGGATGGTCCCGGTGCTGGTGGTAGCCTCCTTCATCCCCGCCCCCTACGGGCTGCGGCTCCCCGCCTCCCCGGCGGCCTTCGCGCTCTTCCTTCTGGCCTCGGTCCTGATGGTGCTGGTGGTGTGTTCTTACCACCTGCTGGTCTACGCTCTCACTTTCTACCTCACCGACCCCAACGGCCTGATGGTGCTGTCGGTGGCGGCGGCCGACCTGCTGGGAGGCGCCATCGTGCCCCTGCCCTTTCTGCCCGACGGCCTGCGGCAATTTGCCCAGCTCACCCCCTTCGGCTCCATGCAGAACGTACCCCTGCGCATTTTCAGCGGGAGCATCTCCCTGGCCCAGGCTCCGTCTGTCATGGGCCTCCAAGTCTTTTGGATCATAACCCTGCTCTCGGCCGGATACCTGCTCACCAAAAAGGGTCTTCGCCGGGCCGTGATATTGGGGGGCTGAGCCATGAAACTCTATCTGAAATTTCTCTCCATCCATCTCCGGAGCGCCATGACCTACCGCTCCAGCTTTTTCCTCAGCTGTCTGGGCCAGGTGCTCATCACCACCAACGTGTTTCTCAGCGTGGTGTTCCTCATGGACCGGTTCCAGTCCATCGGGGGCTACACCCTGCCCCAGCTCAGCCTGTGCTACGCGGTGATATTGGCCGGGACAAGCCTGGCCGAGTGCTTTGCCCGGGGGCTGGACGCCTTCGGGAGGATCCTCTCCCAGGCCCAGTTCGACCGCATCATGCTCCGCCCCCGGCCCCTTCTGTTCCAGGTCCTCTGCCAGGACATGAAGCCCACCATGTTCGCCCGGGTCCTCCAGGCCGCCGTCATGCTCATTTGGGCCCTGGGGGCGGGGGCGGTACGGTGGACCCCCGCCAAGGCCCTCACCCTGGCCCTTATGATCCTCTGCGGCGCCGGGGTCTTTTTCGGGGTGTTCCTCATCAACGCCTGCGTCACCTTCTTCACCCTGGAGCACATCGAGGCCCTGAACATCTTCATGGACGGGCCCCGGGAGTACGGCAAGTACCCCTTCGGCGTCTACGGCAAGCCGGTGCTGCTCATCCTGACCTTTTTGGTGCCCCTGGCCCTGGTCCAGCACTGGCCCCTTCAGTTCCTCTTTGACCGGGGCCCCGCCTGGTATGGCCTGCTCCCCCTGGCCGCCCTCCTGTTCCTCATCCCCTGCGGCCTTCTCTGGCGGCTGGGAGTGCGGCATTACCGCTCCACCGGGTCGTGATTTACAAAAACGC
>CATMVA010000014.1:61272-75279 GCA_950075865.1 uncultured Oscillospiraceae bacterium
CAGCCAAGCCAAGCAGCCTCCCGGATGGGAGATGGGAGGCTGCTTGGCTGATTCATAAAGGCGTCAGTATGCCCAATCGTCCACTCCAATGACAATCCTGAACTCCACCAGTTGGTTCTCTTCAAAGTAAAAAACAATCTGTTTTAAAAAGCAGTTTGGCGGGTCGGTATAGTCGTAACGATGTCCGCTTGAGATTTCTTCCGCATCCGGATACAGAGCCTGAAAGTCCTCCATGGACATGCCAACATAGGCACCCCGATAAGTTTTGTAGTTTGGGCTTCGATTTTCTATGGTACGCAAAATGGCATTTTCCGTTGTTTCAATACTCTTTTCTGGGCGAAAACCGCCCAACAGGAGACCCTCACCGCACGTAAGTTCAAAACTTGGAAAGCCGTCCGAAGACCAGTATCTTTCACTGTCTGCTTCCAGTTCGGTTCCCCAAGGGAAGGCACCGGCCTGTTCTCCAAGAGTTAGGGTCTGGGCTCCAACCACAATGGAAAACTCCATCTCAGCAAGAGTGGGTGGTTTCAGTGTAGGCTCTAAGATGGGTTCCGGGGTAGTAGGCGGGGTAGGTTCAGTTGCAGGTGTGACCACTGCCTGACTGGGCGATAGCGTAGGAATCAGGGTTATTTCTGCTTCCCGCACCCCACACCCGCCCAAGGCCACTAGTAATCCACAGATCAAGCAAAGGGAACCGACACGCTTCATGCACTGCGCCTCCTGACATCATTACACTACATTTGTAAAGTAGGCATACGGTTCAATTGGTTCATTTGGGTCCGCGGCGGGACGACGATACAGTGCCGGACAAAATGCCCGTTGACTGATGCCGCTTCGGGTCAGCCGAACCATCCAATAGACGGTGGTGCCTCTCGGCAGGATCTCTCTGAAATTATAGCTGTAGGTGTCCCCCGACTTCTGCATAATGCCTCCATCGATCCATTCTCCGGAAGTTGTCAACCGATAAAACATTCTCACTTCAGCGAGATCCTTCTTGACGCAATCATCCAAAATGTATGCGTCAAGACTTGCCGTCCCGTAATCCCAGCTGACGTATGCGTAGATATCCAGATCCTTGCCAGCATTCCACTCATTATTCTCATTTGCCAGATACCTGTAGTTCACTTCGTTCCGAAGCCACTTCAATCCACCAGACAGAGAACATATTCCGAAGTGAAGGTGGTCTGGAACTCCCCCCGCATTTCCGGAGCGTCCAATCAGTTCCCCTTGGGCCTTATACCCAATTTTTTCCCGGGAACTCATATGATAAAAACGGACATAGTTGTCGCCATCATCCTTAATCTTATTATTGTTGGCATCCACTAGCAGTTGGATGTCATAGTCACCAGTTGCCCAGATCCCCTCTGTCCAACCAGCATATGGAGCATACACCGGTGTGCCTTCACGAGCATACAGATCCACTCCGTTATGAGGATTTGTTCCTTTGACATTACGGGGTTGATTCCACTTGCTGTTCACCGACACAAAGCCCGATTTTTCGTCCGGCGCAAGAGGGGAATTAAATTTTTCGATGGATGGGGGAATGCTCCCGAATATAATATCATACGGCTTCTCTTCAGAAGCTGACATTACCTTTAGAAATGTGGTATTATCATTATCAGTACTATATGTTTCTTGTTCAAGTAATAAGGTGTCATTATTCAACCAGCAGAAATTCGTGATATCAATTTTACCTTCTTTTTGATTTTGTGCCGTACTGGCTGCCCGTTTGGCAGAAATATTTGAAAGTAAGACTTGGATATTCTTTGTTGTATCTACAATTACTATATCATCGGTCTTCTTTTCATGATCAGTTCCATATTCGATAGCGACTTTGTCCTCGGAAGGCGAAAAAATAAGCTTTCCAATGTGCCCAGTCACTCGAGCAAGCTCGATAACGGAACCTGTTACTTTGTCTACTTGACTAACATATACAGTGGTACCCGGTTTGTCAGAGGCATAGCTTGAAAAAGCCACTTTTCCACCCCCCACATCATCAATATGAAAATTGGGTACCACAGGGAACTCCAAAGCGATTACCTTTCCAGAGTCCACATCCACCATTCTGGTATTCTCGGTAGAGCCCACCACAGCACAGTTATCAGAAAGGAATCCTACCATATTGTTGTGTCTGGTCGGTGCCAAAAGCTGTTCTTCCTCCATTGTATCCAAATCGATTTTCCAAATGGAAGTGTCATTCAGTATGTCAGTATCCCGGTTGGTCCGGTAGATCACGGTCGCTCCATCGGGACTGATATCTACACTACCGATCCAAGCCAGATGCTCTCCCAACCGGTTCTTCAAATCTTCCCGCACCTCGGCCATGCTCTTACCTTGGTATGTGTCAGCAGTGATCTTTTCGGCGGCCATGGTGGTGGGATCGATGCGCCAGATGCCCTCGCTCGTGTACGCAAGAAAGAGTCCCTGCTCGCTCCGGTGGTCAAACCCGAACCCCTGCCTCCCCCACTCGGAGGGAAAAACGAAAGTGTCCTGCCCGATGCTGGCCTTATAAAATAGCACTCCGCGTTCCGGGTTGGAAAGGGGAATAGTAACAGGGATAATAGAGACTTGGATCTTCTCTGTTCCCTGCACCCAATATGCCTTCATGTGCTGGGCAATGAAGTTGGCGCGTACCTCTTGGGCGTTTTCCACAGCGCCGATCTCCTGCCCCTGCTCGTCTACGATTCCGTTGGGATACATCAGAGACATCATTTCCTTGTACTCGGCGCTGCTGATGGATTTGACCAGCAATTTTGTTCCGCTGGGCCCTGTCATGACGTAGTTGTTTCCCTCATCGGCGATGACCGTGGATACTGCGGAGTCTTTGTCTGCTAAAGTGGAGGATGCCTGAGAATTGGCTGGGACCATGCCGCATAAAAGCAGACAGGCCAAGAGGATCGCGAGCAAACGTCCGTTCTTTTCATACCAATACCTCCTTAAATCATATGTGACTTCCGGGAAACAATTCCTGTCTCCTTGTTTATTATATAACATATATGGTCAAAATGCAACAAATTCTTGAGATTTATTTCAAAATTTTATGCATAAATAACAACAGTGCGGGAGCATTTGGAAAACCGTATCCGCTGTTCCGGCTTCGCGTATCCTTACCCTTACTCGCACCCCTCCCATCGGCTCCAAAGCGGTCAAATTTTTCACAAGCGCTGAATTTCCAATTTTTGTGCAACTATCTCCCGAAAATAGCCTCCATTTCGCCGAAAACCCCCTAATTGCACGTTGTTGCACATTCCCCCAAATTCAAACTGCCCCCAGAACCCCGTTTTTCGGCGTCAAAACCCTCCAAAACGGGCTCAAACCGCCCCCAAAACTGCCCCAAATTCCATTTCCATTTTTCGTACAACTTTCTTTTGGCCCCGCTTGCTGCCGGCCCTTAAAATATATGATTGAAAAAAGTTCCCTATATCAAAAAAACATCCCGTTTCCATTCGGAAACGGGATGCTTTTATTCTCTTGAATTTTTCCTCTGAAATCTCCGGCCTCCGGCGAGCCCTTTTTTCTCGCCCCAAAGGCCTTATTTCTTCTTGCTGGCCTCCCGCATCCGCATACCGTGGTCCAGAATGCGCTTGCGGAGGCGGAGATTTTCGGGGGTACACTCCAACAGCTCGTCGTCGGCCAGGAACTCCAGATCCTGCTCCAAACTCATCTGCCGGGGAGGCGTGAGGCGCAGCGCCTCGTCCGAGCCGGATGCCCGCATGTTGGTGAGCTGCTTCTTTTTGCAGACGTTGACGCTGATATCCTCCTGCTTGGGGCACTCACCCACGATCATGCCGGCATAGACCGGAGTGCCGGCGCCAATGAACAGCACGCCCCGCTCCTGGGCGTTGAAGAGGCCGTAGGTCACGGCCTCGCCGGTCTCGAAGGCCACAAGGCTCCCGGTGTTCCGCCGGGCGATCTCCCCTTTCATGGGGGCGTACTCCTCAAAGACGGAAGCCATGATGCCCTCACCCTTGGTGGCGGTCAGGAACTCGTTGCGGTAGCCGAAAAGGCCCCGGGAGGGCACCAGGAACTGGACCTTCATCCGGTCGCCCACAGGGGTCATGTCCAGCATGTCGCCCTTGCGCTTGCCGATGGCCTCAATGACGCTGCCCACACAGTCGGCGGGTACGTCCACCACCAGGCGCTCGATGGGCTCGCACTTGACCCCGTCGATGGTCTGGAAAAGCACACGGGGCGGGGAGACCTGGAACTCGTAGCCTTCCCGGCGCATGGTCTCCATGAGGATGGAAAGGCTCATCTCTCCCCGGCCGGCCACGTTGAAGGAGTCGGTGGAGTTCTCCACCTCTGTGACCCGGAGGGACACGTCCTTCATGGTCTCCCGGAAAAGCCGCTCCCGGAGCTGGCGGGAGGTGACGAACTTGCCCTCCTTGCCGGCAAAGGGGGAGTCGTTCACCGAGAAGGTCATCTCCATGGTGGGGGCCGAGATCTTCACAAACTCCATGGGTTCGATGGCAGAGGGGGCGCAGATGGTGTCACCAATGGTAATGTCGCCGATGCCGCTCATGGCAATGATCTCGCCGGCCTGAGCCTCGGCCGCAGGCACCTTATTCAGACCATCAAAGGTGTAGAGGGCGGTGGCCTTAGCCTTCTTGGGGGCCTGGTCCGGGGTGTGGAAGTTGCACACGGCGATCTCGTCGTTCTGTTTGATTGCCCCCCGCTCAATGCGGCCCACGGCGATGCGGCCCACAAACTCGTTGTAGTCGATAGAGCTGACCAGCATCTGGAAAGGGGCCTGGGTATCCGCCTCGGGGGCGGGAATATAGTCCAGGATGGTGTCGAACAGGGGAGTCAGGTCGGTGCCCGCCACGTCGGGGGAGTAGCTGGCCGTGCCGTTCCGGCCCGAGCAGAAGAGGGTGGGAGAGTCAAACTGCTCCTCGGTGGCGTTCAGGTCCATCAGGAGCTCCAACACCTCGTCGCAGACCTCGTGGATCCGCTGGTCGGGGCGGTCGATCTTGTTGACCACCACGATGACCCGGTGACCCAGCTCCAGGGCACGGGAAAGGACAAAACGGGTCTGTGGCATGGGGCCTTCGGCGGCGTCCACCAAGAGGATGACGCCGTTGACCATCTTCAGGATCCGCTCCACCTCGCCGCCGAAATCGGCGTGGCCCGGGGTGTCCACAATGTTGATCTTGGTATCCTTATAGTGGACAGCGGTGTTCTTGGCCAGGATGGTGATGCCCCGCTCCCGCTCCAGGTCCCCCGAGTCCATGACCCGGTCCACGGTGGCCTGGTTCTCCCGGTAGATGCCGCCCTGCTTGAGCATCTCGTCCACCAGGGTGGTCTTGCCGTGGTCCACGTGGGCGATAATGGCTACGTTACGAAGTTTCTCGTTCTGCATGATCTGTACTCTCCTTCAGGAAATGGCGGGCCGAAGGCGGCCTGCCCCACAGGAATTTTGGAAAATCTCACACAAGTTGGTATTATACACGTTGAGCTGTGGAAAATCAACGGTTTTCTGCACAAAAAGAACAACGGAACGTACTCTCCTTTGGAGAAAATACGTTCCGCTGCGGTTTCAGCCTTCTCAGGTCAGCACGCCGTGATCCTTCAGGGCGGAGACCAACTTGCGGGCGTCGCCGTCGTAGAGCCGCTGGACCAGCACCTCGGCCAAGTCCCAGCCGTACTCGGCCTTGGTAAAGGCGGGGGCGTAAAGGGCCACATCGGAGTCCTTGGTCACGTTCACCGACCCCTTCTCCTGGAGCCGGGTCAGCAGGGAACGGACCGTGGTGCGCTCCCAGCCCCGCCGTTCCTTGAGCATGGTCTGCAAATCCTTGGCGGCCATGGGAGCGCCTACCTCCCAGAGAGTCTCCATCACAGAGAGTTCGGCCTCGGAGATGCGGCGGCTTGCGTAATCAGACATAGCGATCCCTCAATTCTTCTGCATAGTTCGGTCTATTATAGTAAGAATAAACGATTTCCGGGGAAATGTCAAGAGAAACCCCCCTGGTTCTTGGGAAAAGCTCCCAAAAAAGAGGGGGCCGCCTCCGGAGAAGCGACTCCCTCTGCTGTTTGATCGGTCCGATCACTTTCCCACATTTATCCGGACCAGGGCGCGGGAGAGCTTGACCTTAGCCAACTCCAACTCTTTGGCGTCCCGGGCCTTTTTGATGCGCTCCTCGGCCTTCTCCTTGGCCCGTTTGGCCCGGTCCAAGTCGATGTCCTCGGCCCACTCGAAGGTGGTGGCCACCACCCGGACCACCTCGGGGGTGACCGAGAGCATGCCGCCGCTGGCGGCCGCCTTGCGGACCTCCCCGTCCACGGTGACCGAGGCCTCCCCGGTTCCCAGGGCGGTCACGTAGGGGATATGGCCGGCCAGGATGGCCACGTCGCCGTTGATGGTACGCACCTTGACCCGCTCGGCGGGACCGTCAAAGAATTCTCCGTCGGGGGTCACGATCTGCAGATGAAAGCTGGACATAGCCCTCCTCCTTTCCGGTTGGGTCTTTTACAGGCTCTTGGCCTTCTCCACCACGTCGTCGATGGTGCCAGCGAAGAGGAAGGCGGACTCGGGCAGGTCGTCGTGCTTGCCCTCCACGATCTCCTTGAAGCCCCGGATGGTCTCCTTGAGGGGGACGTACTTGCCGGTATAGCCGGTGAACTGCTCGGCCACGCTGAATGGCTGGGACAAGAACCGCTGGATTTTACGGGCACGAGCCACGGACAGCTTATCCTCCTCGGAGAGCTCGTCCATGCCCATGATGGCAATGATGTCCTGGAGCTCCTTGTACCGCTGGAGGATGCGCTGGACCTCGCGGGCCACCTCGTAGTGCTCCTTGCCCACCACGTCGGGGGTCAGGATCCGGGAGGTGGAGCCCAGGGGATCCACGGCGGGATAGATGCCCTGGCTGGCGATGGCACGGTCCAGGACCGTGGTGGCGTCCAGGTGGGCGAAGGTGGTGGCGGGGGCCGGGTCGGTCAGGTCGTCGGCGGGGACGTAGACCGCCTGGACCGAGGTGATGGAGCCCTTCTTGGTGGAGGTGATACGCTCCTGGAGGGCACCCATCTCGGTGGCCAGGGTGGGCTGGTAGCCCACGGCCGAGGGCATCCGGCCCAGAAGGGCGGACACCTCGGAGCCGGCCTGGGTGAACCGGAAGATGTTGTCAATGAAAAGGAGCACGTCCTGATTCTGACGGTCCCGGAAGTACTCGGCCATGGTCAGGCCGGAAAGACCCACCCGCATACGGGCTCCGGGGGGCTCATTCATCTGGCCGTAGACCAGGGCGGTCTTGGAGAGAACGCCCGATTCCTTCATCTCATTGTAGAGGTCGTTGCCCTCGCGGGTACGCTCGCCCACGCCAGTGAAGACCGAGTAGCCGCCGTGCTCGATGGCTACATTGTGGATGAGCTCCTGAATGAGCACGGTCTTTCCCACGCCGGCGCCGCCGAAGAGGCCGATCTTGCCGCCCTTGGCGTAGGGGCAGATCAGGTCCACCACCTTGATGCCGGTCTCCAGGATCTCGGTGGTCGACTGCTGCTCGTCGTAGGAAGGGGCGGGGCGGTGGATGGGCCAGCGCTCCTGTGTCTCGGGGGCGGGCCGGTCGTCCACGGGCTCGCCCAGCAGGTTGAAGACCCGGCCCAGGGTTCCCTCACCCACAGGGACGGTGATGGGGCCGCCGGTATCCTCGGCAGGCATGCCGCGGGTGAGGCCGTCGGTACCGGCCATGGCAATGCAGCGGGCCACGTTGTCACCGATGTGCTGGGCCACCTCCAGGGTGATGGTCTCCTCCCCCTTCTGTACCGTGATGGCGTTGAGCAGCTCGGGCAGCTGGCCGTCGGGGAACTTGATGTCCAGCACAGGACCGATGACCTGGATCACTGTGCCAATGTTCTTTTGCTCCATAACATTACTCCTTTCCCCAAGGAAAACGGGATTTTTGCCCCTTTTCCCGGGGCTTTAGTAAAAGCGTCAGTTCTCCGCGCCCGCCACGATCTCGGTGATCTCCTGGGTGATGGCGGCCTGGCGCGCCCGGTTATAGTGGAGGGACAGGCTTTCGATCATCTCGCCGGCGTTCTTACTGGCCGCGTCCATGGCGGCCCGGCGGGCGCTCTGCTCGCTGGCCTCACTCTCGGCCAGGGCACCGTAGAGGAGCCCGGTCACATAGCCGGGAACAATGGCGTTGAAGACCTCGCCGCTGGAGGGCTCGAACAGGGTGACAGCCTCGGGCGTCCGCTCGCCTCCGGCCTGCTGCTCATAGTGGAGGGGGAGCAGCTTCATGACCGCGGGCTGCTGGCTGAGCATGGAGACAAAGTTGGTGTAGGCCATGTTCAGCTCGTCGAACTCCCCCTCCCGGAAGGCTTTGCAGAGAAGCCCGGCTATAGCGGCGCAGTCGCCCAGGCTCACCTTTTCCACCAGGCTGTAAGCCTGGGTCAGCATGGGGATGTTGTTCCGAAGGCAGTACTCCACCGCCTTTTTGCCGATGGGCAGGGCCACACAATCACGGCCGGACCGGTGCTCCTCCATGGCCCGGAACAGGTTGGCGTTGTAGCCGCCGGCCAGGCCCCGGTCACCGGCGATGATCACATAGCAGGTCTTGTGTACCGGCCGGTCCTGGACGTAGACCGAGGAGAACTCCCGGTTGTTTTCGGCAATGTCCGAAAGGGTGGCGTAGAGTGTGGTGAAGTAGGGCCTGGTCCGCTCGGCGTGCTGCTTGGCCTTGCGCACCTTGGAGGAGGCCACCAGCTCCATGGCCTTGGTGATCTGCATGGTGCTTTCCACACTTTTGATCCGCAGCTTGATGTCCTTCATGGAGGAGGCCGCCATGTTGATGCGCCTCCTTTACTGGTGAAGCTGGATAAAGCGGGCGGTGAAATCGTCCAGCGCTTCATTCAGGGCCTGCTCGGTATCCTTTTCCAGCTTTCCGGTCTCCCGGATGGGAGTGAGGACATCGGCGTCGTGGAGGTTCTTCATGTCCTCGTAAAGCTCCTTCTCATACGCTTGGATGTTCTCCACCGCTACGCCGGTGAGCTTGTCGTGGGTGACGGCATAGAGGATGCACACCTGGAGCTCTACGGGCACAGGGGCGTTCCGGTCCTGCTTCAGGACCTCCACGATCCGCTCACCCTGGGCCAGCCGGCGCTTGGTGTCGGCGTCCAAGTCGGAGCCGAACTGGGCGAAGGACTGGAGCTCCCGGTACTGGGAATAGGCCAGCTTCAGGGTGCCCGAGACCTGCTTCATGGCCTTGATCTGGGCGTTGCCGCCCACACGGGACACCGAGATGCCCGGGTTCACGGCGGGCATGACGCCGGCGTGGAAGAGCTCGCTCTCCAGGAAAATCTGGCCGTCGGTGATGGAGATGACGTTGGTGGGGATATAGGCCGACACGTCGCCGGCCTGTGTCTCGATGATGGGCAGGGCGGTGATGGAACCGCCGCCGTACTCGGGGGCGATGCGGGCCGCCCGCTCCAGCAGACGGGAGTGGAGGTAGAACACATCGCCGGGGAAAGCCTCCCGTCCCGGGGGGCGGCGGATGAGCAGGGAGAGGGCCCGGTAGGCCACGGCGTGCTTACTCAGGTCATCATAGATGATGAGCACGTCCTCCCCCTTGTCCATGAAATACTCGGCCATGGCGCAGCCCGAGTAGGGGGCGATATACTGCATGGGGGCCAGCTCGGAGGCCGAGGCGGACACCACCGTAGTGTAGTCCATGGCTCCCGCGGCGGTGAGGGTCTCCACCAGCTGGGCGATGGTGGAGTACTTCTGGCCGATGGCCACGTAGATACAGATGACCCCCTGGCCCTTCTGATTGATAATGGTGTCGGCTGCGATGGCCGTCTTACCGGTCTGGCGGTCGCCGATGATGAGCTCCCGCTGGCCCCGGCCAATGGGGATCATGGAGTCGATAGCCTTGATGCCCGTCTGGAGGGGCACCGAGACGCTCTTGCGCTGGATAATGCCGGCGGCCTTCCGCTCGATGGGCCGCAGCTCCTCGCTCTCGATGGGGCCCTTGCCATCGATGGGTGCGCCCAGGGCGTTGACCACACGGCCGATGACCCCTTCGCCCACGGGCACGCTGACCACTTTGCCGGTGCGCTTGACCGTGTCACCCTCCTTGATGCCCTCGTCGGAGCCCAGGATGACGATGGCCACGCTGTTCTCCTCCAGGTTAAGGGCCATGCCGTACTCGCCGTTCTGGAACTCCACCAGCTCGTTGGACATGCACTTGTCCAGGCCGTAGGCCCGGGCAATGCCGTCGCCCACCATGATGACGGTGCCGGTCTCGGCGCTCTCCAGCCTGGCGCCATAATTTTTGATCTGGCTCTTGATGATCTTGCTGATCTCCTCCGGTTTCAACTGCATCGTCTCACCTACTTTCCTCTGAAATCAAGGCCTCAGGCTTTGCCGTCCACAAGGACCCGGCGCAGCGCCTCCAGCCGTCCGGCAACCGAGCCGTCCAGCTCCTTGCCGTCGTAGTTCACCTTCACGCCGCCCATAAGACTTTTGTCCACCCGGTTTTCCAGAAGGACGGTCTTGCCCGTCAGCCTGGACAGCTTTTCCGCCAAGGCCTGCTTCTGCGCCTCGGTGAGGGCCACGGCGCTGGTGGCCGTCACGGGAAGAAGGCCCCTGTCCTCGTTATAGAGGGCGTGGAACCGCTCGGTACAACCGGGCAGGGCCTCCAGGGCGGAGCGTTCGCACAGGAGCTTCAAGAAGTTCAGCAAATAGGGGTGCACGCTGTCCCGGAAGGCCTCGTCCAGCATCCCCAGCCGCTCCTGCCTGGGCAGGGCGGGGTTCTGGAGGATCCCGGCGTACTTGGGCTCGCCCCGGAAAAGGGCGCACACCATATCCAACTGCTCTCCCGTCTCCTGGGCGCAGTTTTCCTCATTGCAAAGCTCGTAGAGCGCCTCGCCGTATTCCTTCTCCCACGCCGTCATGACAGGTCACCCAGGTCGTCCAGGAAGCCGTCGATCAGGCTCTGCTGGGTGGAGGGATCCAGCTCCTTCTCCACCACCTTGCCCGCCAGGGTCAGGGCCAGCTCGGAAATGTCGCCCTTGAGCTCCATGGCGGCCTTTCTCCGCTCGGCCTCGATGTCCTGCTCAGCCCGGCGCTTCAGCGCCGCGGCTTCCCTCTGCGCCTCGTCCATGAGCTGCCCGGCCTGCTGGGCGGCGGTGGCGTTGGCCGCCTTCACGATCTCGGTGGCCTCACTTTTGGCCGCCGAGAGCCGCTGACGGTACTCCGCCTGCATGGCCTCCGCGTCGGTCTTGGCCGCCTCGGCCTCGCCGTAGGTGTCCGCGATCTCCTGCTGCCGCTGGGCGATGATCTTCATGATGGGTCCTGTCAGATACTTCTTGGCGACGAAGAAAACGAGCAGGGTGTTCAGCAGCACAAAAAGCGCCGTCCAAAAGTTGACGCCCACCAGTGCTTCAAATTGTCCCATTTTTCGTCAACCCCTTTCTTTTCCTCGGAAAGGAGCGCTCAGTTCACGGCGAACAGGATCAGGAAGGAAATGAGCAGCGAGTACAGGCCGGTGGTCTCGGCGATGGCGCAGCCCATGATCATGTTGGTCCGCAGGGTGCCGGTGGTCTCGGGCTGACGGGCCATACCCTCCAGGGCCTTGCTCACGGCGATACCCTCGCCGATGCCGGGGCCGATGGCTCCGATGCCCATGCAGATACCGGCGCCGATGGCGCAGCCTGCCTTCAAAATCGCGTGTTCCATAGATCTGACCTCCATTAAAATTTTTATATGTTCATGGTTTGAACAAGCAAAAAGGTAGATGTGCTCCCGCTCAGTCCTCGTTGGGATCCGGGCAGGACCCCGCGATATAGACCATGCTCAGAAGGCTGAAAACCAGGGCCTGAACGGCGCCCGAGAAAATGTCGAAGTAGCAGCTGAGGACGGCGGGAATACCCAGGGCCAGTACGGGCACCCCCGAAAGCACCCCCAGAGTCTGGAGCAGACCGAAGATGCCCAGGCCCAGGCTCAGGCACCCGAAAATCAGCAGGGAGAGCTTTTTCTTCCGCCGCCGCAGCAGGAGCAGCCCCGCCCCCGCAGCCATCAGCACCGCCGAGACAAGCCAGCCGCTGGCCGAAATCAGATTAAGCACCGCTGTGGACGCCATGGAAAGGCCCATATAAAGCACGCTGGTGATGACTCCGCCGCCAGCCACGTTGCCGAAGTGACGGAAGGCCATGGACACCGGCTGGGCGATCTCGGAAACGATGTTCATGGGGGTCATAACGGCCACCGGCTCGGTAAAGCCCTTGAACCAACCCAAGACCCCGTTATTTTTGATGTTGTTGTGCCAGATGATGAAAGAGACCATCAGCGCCCACACCATGGTGCAGCTCAGATCGGCCGTGGCCGAGCGGAAGAAGCCGGTCATGCCGATCAGCGAGCCGCAGATGGAGCAGAGGAAAATGGTGATCATGAAGGGGGTCCAGTGGGCATTGTGGGACCCCATGGAGCTCACCACCAAATCGTGCATCATCATGACGCCCTTCTCCACCAGGGTCTGCCGCGCGCTGGGGTGGTCGGTGCTCAGGCCCTTGCCCAAGGCCACGAAAAGGGTACACAGCAGAACGGTCACAATGAGGAAAGAAACGGTCGTCTGGGTAATGGGGATACCGCCCAGAATGGGGATGGTAAAATAGATAAAGGGGCCTGTTACGTTCAGGGTCATTTCCCTTCACCATCCTTTCGGAAAAATTGCTCGACCATCAAAATCAGCCGGGTGAAAAGCAGGGGGAGCACCAGGGAAAACACGTTGCACCGCCCGCTTTTCAGCAGGGCGAACATCACCAGGAACAGGACCGCCGTCCGGAGAAAAAAGGAGGCCTGGACCAGGTTTTTGCCTCCCTTGACGTTCTCCCCCTGAGCCTTGTCGGCCGCCATCATGACCCCCATGGCCAGGAAGAAGTGGTTGAGCACGGCCAGGAACCAGCCCAGCACACCGCCCAGCAGGGCAGCGTCATCCAGATAGCCCAGCAGGGCGAAAATCCCCAGCATCAGGGCCACGCAGAGGGCCTGTCCCACCGCCATCATCCCGGTTTCCTTTAACACCAGCTTGCGGACGTCCAAGCTCCCACGCACCCCTTTCGCTAAATATTCCCATTTTAAAATTTACTATGGGCATTGTAGCACGTTTTTTCCGGGAACGCAACCGACAAAGACCCTTTTCTGGTAAAATAATTTTCTCACAAAAGCCGCCCTTTTCCGGTTTTGGGGCCAAGTATGTGAAAACACGGCTTTCCCAACGGAAAACCGTGTTTTTCACCTTATACCCGTTCCAAAAACTCCCGGATCTGCCCGGCGAAGGTCTGGTTCTGACCGCCCAGCTCCCGGTAGAGCTCAGCCAGACAGGGGTCCCGGCTCTCCCGGACGGTCCCGATGAACTCGGCCGCCGTCCGCTGCTCGGCCCGGTAACAGGCCCGCAGGGCCAGCCGGAAGGGAAGCCGCTCCGGCTCGATGGTCTCGGGCTTTTCCGGCTGCCGCCCGGTGATGAGGAAACAGGCGGTGGCCAGGCGCCGGGCCTGCCCGGCCTTCTCCCTGGCCAGCCGGGCCGGGAGCGGCCGGCGGCCGCTCCGCGCCAATGTCCGGTAGGCCTTCTCCAGGGACAGGGTCAGGGCCAGGAACCGGAGCAGGGCAGGGACCTCCCCCGCGCTCTCGTCCCCCAGGCATACGGGCGATCGGGCCGTCTCCGGTGCGGGGGCCGCGGCCGGCTGGGCCGGAAGGGGTGCGGGCACGGGGGGCTGGACCGTCTGGACGGGCGGGGCCGCGGGGGCATCCAAGGTGAAGGGGCAGTCGGCCCGGTCCTCCTGGGGCATCACCTTACGCCAGACCCGGCGAAAGGCCTCCTGGTCCATATCAGGGATCATGGCTTCATTCATAAAAAACTCCCTCCTTTTGGCCATTCTATGCCGGTCAAAAAATTTTTGCCCACAAACGAAAAAAAGGAGTTGACAAAGCCGGAACGGTTTGATACAATAACTCTTGCCTTTTCGGACGATTAGCTCAGCTGGTATGAGCATCCGCTTGACGTGCGGGAGGTC
>CATMVA010000015.1 GCA_950075865.1 uncultured Oscillospiraceae bacterium
GTCATATTCATCTCCGAATCGGATGGAAGGGACTTAAGGCAGCCAAGAAGTTCCGGATATCCTTTGAAAGGGCGAATATTCATCTCTTACCAAATTAAAAAGGAGGAAAAAGCACATGAAGAATCTCAAGCGCGTTCTCAGCTTGGCTCTGGCTTCCGTCATGGTTATGGGCATGATGGCCGTCGGCGCCAGCGCGGCGGACTTCAACGACAAGGCCGACATCGACCACGTTGAGGCTGTCGAGACTCTCGTTGCCCTGGGCATTATCTCGGGCAAGGAGAACAACAATTTCGACCCCAAGGGCACTCTGACCCGGGCCGAGATGGCCACCATCATCGCGGTGATCCGCAATAAGGGCGTGGCCCCCAAGTTCGGCACCAAGCCCACCCCCACTTACACCGATATCGACAACCACTGGGCCGAGAGCTACATCGAGTACTGCAACAGCTTCGGCATCGTGGGCGGCATCGGCGGCGGGAAGTTCGATCCCGAGGGCAAGCTGACCTCCACTCAGGCCGCCCGTATGATCCTGAACGCCATGGGCTATGGCATTGAGGATCCCAGCAACTGGGCTCTGCTGACCGAGGTCCAGGCCCGGGATGAGGGCGTTGACCTGTACGCCGGCATCGACGAGGAGATCGCCGATCCCACCAACGCTCAGATCACCCGTGACCAGATGGCCCAGATGGCTTTCAACGCTCTGAACGGCAACATGGCCAACGCTGAGGTCACCAGCACCACTTACTTTGTGCTGGAAGTTACTTCTGATGACACCGAGCTGAAGAACGATTTGTCTACCATGCGGTTTGAGTCCGCCGCTGATGCCGACGCCGTGGCTAAGTCCAATGGTCTGTCTGCTGCTGCTGAGACCGATGGCTACAAGATCGTGAAGCGGACTGCCAACACCACCGAGACTCTGGGCGGCAAGTACCTGAGCCTGGATGACGATGCCACCGGCGTGATGGCTTCCGTGAAGTACAATGCCGAAACCAAGAAGTACGACACCGTCATTTCCGGTGTTGGCACCTTCAAGGCCGAGGAAGACTTCAGCGCCCTGATGGGCCAGGATGTGAAGGTCCTGACCAACGCCAAGAGCGGCAAGGTCTACGGCATCACCGCCAACAAGGGCGGCGTCCTCTTTGAGGGCACCGTGGGCGATTTGACTGCCGACGCCACTGGCGTCAAGACCTCCATCCGGGTCAACGGCAAGGAGTACAAGCTGACCACCAAGACCGAAGATGTGAACCTGACCGGCTTCAATGGCGGCAATGGCGGCTCTCTGAAGAACATTACCGCCAATGCCCAGTTCGCCATGAAGGGCATCGACACCAACGGCGACGGCAAGCTGAACAGCATCGTCTACACTCCCGTGGTGGTGACCTCCATCTCCAACATCACCTCCAAGGCTGTCAACGTCCGCGCTGACATCACTGTGGGCGAGTCCACCACCCGCAGCCTCTCCATCGAGAAGGGCAAGGAGCAGGCCAACCTGTACGCCGGCGCTGCCAAGAACGACTGGGTCGTGATCACCGAGCCCGCCACCGCTGTCTCCGGCAAGGCCGAGATCGTCAAGGCTGAGGTCATGGCCGACGTGGCCGCCAACGCTTACCGTGACGGCAACGAGGTCCGCGTGGACGGCCAGTGGCTCACCGTGCTGGACGACACTGATTTCGCTACCCTGAGCGCCATGACTAAGGACGCCACCTATGACCTGGTGATGGTCAACGGTTACGTCGTGGACGTGGCTCTGGCCGAGGCCGGCTCCACCGCCTCCAAGGACATGCTGATCCTGACCAAGGTGGCCAGCGCTCCCACCGCCGGCTTGGATTCCTACATTGAGGCCCGGGCTTATTTCCTGAAGGATGGCTCCACCGGCGTCATCAAGCTGAAGGCTGTGGACCAAAAGGATATCGCCACCGCCTACCCCACCAACACCCTCTACGCTTACACCGAGAAGAACGGCATCACCACTCTGGTCACTCCCACCGCCAATGACGCTGGGACCCAGAAGGCCGACACCGAGGCGACCGTGAGCGCCGCTGCCGGCAAGACTCCCGCTAAGATCAACGGCATGCTGATCGCTGACGACGCCAAGATCTACGTCATGTACGGTGAGGCCGGCAAGGAGAAGATCGAGGTCGTGGACGCCAAGACTGTCCGCGCCTGGAGCACTGCTTACGGCACCGACGCGAAGGGCGCTGCCTTCTACAGCGCCGTGAACGGCATCAACTATGTGAAGATGGCCTTCATCACCGACACTGAGGCTATGCCTGGCACCACCGGTGTGACCGGCAACCTGGGTTACGTTGTCTCCGACGGTTATGTGACCACCGTGAGCGGCACCAAGTACGCCCACTACGAGATCTGGGACGGCGAGGATGTCATCGAGGTGAACGACGTCTGCACTGAGCTGCTGGCCAAGGGCGCCCTGGTGGAGTACACCGACAAGGGTGACGGCATCATCGACACCACCATCTATGAAGAGAATGGCGACGCTGCTGTGGATCAGACCAGCCGTGACATGCTGGAGAGCATGACTTCCGGCGCCGTCATCGGCTACAACGACGCTGACGAGGTCATCAGCTTCGCCGGCGTGGCTGGCGACAAGGTGATCGACGACAAGACCACCATCCTTTACCTGGACACCAAGGCCCAGGCTGGTCAGGCCACCGGCACCATTGAGCTGGCTGACGAGGATGAGGAGAACCCCGGCACCTATACCCAGAATGTGAAGTATGTTCTGGATGAGAGCCATGTTGAGCTGCTCATTGTGGACGTGAACAACGACATCGGTGAGGAGGATCTCGCTGATGACCGTGCGAACGTGACCCTGACCCTGACCGCTACCACCAACTTCACCGCCACCAAGGTCATCTACAACGGCACCGAGATCGCTTCCAGCGAGTTCTCCAACGGCCTGAAGGTGAAGAAGGGCTCCACCGTCACCGTGGTCGTGAAGGGCACCGAGGCTGGCAAGGTTCAGAAGCTGGGCGTTGACGTTGTCGACACTGCTACCACTCCCAATGTTCTGGGCTCTCTGGCCGACAAGTCCGCCAGCGGCACCGCGAACCAGGGCGATGCTGAGCAGAGCATCAATGTGACCATCAGCGCTGATATTACCCTGACCCTGAAGGATCACACTGCTGGCTAATTTCCCGAAACGCTCCAAGCTTTATAAAGGAACCCCCTGCTATGCAGGGGGTTCCTTTTCGCTTACTCTACCCAGACAATGTAAGTATAGGTCATGTGCTTTGAGTTCATCCCGCCTTCTCCATCGGTTTCCCGTACCTGAAAGGAATCACCGTTGATGCTGCACAGGAGCCGGGTAGGTACCCCGGCAACAACGAGACCGCCTGACTTATACGGCGAGTTGAACCGCGAGCCCAGATCGTTTTCAATGAGCAGAGCCAGAATGGGCCGGCCCACGGTGATGGTCCGGGCGGCGGTGTTGTTGCCGGTGTAATGGCCGATAACAACGGATGTTTTGCCGCCCAGGACGGCGTCGATGGCGGCGAAGTTCTGGTTGATCTCGGACAACAGGAAGTCGTCCGAGGGCTCCCAGGCGTGCAGGTCATAGTTTTGAGTTTTGCTGGTTGACATAATATAGGTTCTCCTTTCTGTTTTTCAAATTGGGTTTCCATGAATATGGCGGGGGCACAAAGCGAGCCCCTACATAGGGTAATTCAACGCCGGAAAGCGGTGTTTTTCCGCAAAAAGATTCCCCCCGGGGGCTTTTGTGCCCTGCGGGGGAATCTTTTTGCGTTTGGACGGCATTTCAGCTTGACATAGAAAAATAGTTGTAGTATCATCTATTTTAGTTGATATATCATCTTTTTTGCTTGGGAAGGGACGGGAGGACATTCCTATGGACATCACGGACCGGAAAATATCCAAGATCGCGCGGGGGGCCCGGCGGTTCAGCACCCGGATGATGCGGCGGGAGGGGATCGGCTCGGCGGAGTTTGATTTTATCATCACGGTGCGCCATCACCCGGGGATCACCCAGGCTGAGCTGTGCCAGAAGCTGGATCTGGACAAGGGGGCGGCGGCCCGGCTGTCGACCCGGCTGGAGGAGAAAGGGTATCTCCGGCGGGAGGACGACCCGAAGGACGGACGGCGGCAGCTGCTCTTCGCCACCGAGCGGTCGGAGGAGCTGAGGAACTCCAAGAGCCATTTGGAAGGGCTTTTCTACGAATGGCTGGTGGAGGATCTGAGCCAGGGCGAGCAGGAAGAGCTGGCCCGGCTGCTGGGGATCCTGGAGGAGAAATGCCAGAGCGAGCGGCGGGAGCACTTTCCCACCGTGACCCGGCGGGCCCAGGAAGGGACCGGCGGAGAACCGGACCGGTAGGAAACGAGATGAAACTGATCTTATCTTATATGGGAAAATACAAGGCCAGCATCTTTTTCGGGATGTTTCTCAAGCTGCTGGCCACCCTGTCCGAGCTGATGATCCCCTACATTCTGGAGCACCTCATTGACGAGGTGGTCCCCCTGGGGCAGCTGGAACAGGTGCTGGTGTGGGGCTTTCTGATGATCGTGACCGCCATTGTCACCCGGCAGCTCAATGTCTGGGCCAACCGGCGGGGGGTGGAGAACGCCCACAACGTGTCCTATGATGTGCGGCAGGACCTGTTCACCAAGACGGCCAACCTGTCGGGGAGCCAGTTCGACGCCTTCGGGCTGCCCAGCCTCATCTCCCGGATGACCAGTGACAGCTACAACGTGCAGAACGCGGTCCGGTCCCTCCAGACCATGTGCATCCGGGCCCCCATCATGCTGGTGGGGGGCATCATCGTCACCATGACCATGGACCCGGTGCTCTCTTCCATCCTGTGCGTGATGGTGCCCATCCTGACCGTCATCATCATCGGGGTGTCCCGGTACGGCATCCCCCTCTACAACAAGGTGCAGGAGCGGCTGGACGACGTGGTGCGTATCATGCGGGAGAACATCACGGGCATTCGGGTGGTGAAGGCCCTGTCCAAGGCCGATTACGAGAAGCGGCACTTCGGGACGGCCAACGACGCCATGACCAAAAGCGACATCAGGGCCAGCACCGTCATGGCCATCCCCGGACCCTTCATGCAGACCTGCCTGAACACTGGGCTGACCCTGGTGGTGATCATCGGGGCCGGACGGGTCAACGACGGGGTGATGAAGCCGGGGGTCATCCTGGCCTTCCTGACCTACTTCAACATGGTCATGCAGGGGGTCATGGGCATCAACAGGATCTTTATGATGATCTCCAAGGCGTCGGCTTCGGCTGACCGGATCGGAAAGGTGCTCTCGGCCGAGGTGGACCAGCGCGTCCTCTCTCCGGAGGAGGCCAGGCAGCCCGCCGGGGACGAGTTTATCCGGTTCGAGCACGTGAACTTCAGCTACAACGCCGGTGGAGAGGTGGCCGACGACGCCGCCTTTGCCGGGGAGGGCCGGGAGCAGTGTCTTTACGACATCAGCTTCGTTCTGAAGCGTGGGGAGAGCCTGGGTATCATCGGGCCCACCGGCTGCGGCAAGACCACCGTCGTCAACCTGCTGATGCGGTTTTATGATGTGGAGGACGGCGGGGTCTTTGTGGACGGCCGGGATGTGCGGACCTATGAGAAGGACGAGCTCCACCGGAAGTTCGGCGTGGTGTTTCAGAACGACATCGTATTTTTCAACACCCTGCGGGAGAATATCCGCTTTGGCCGGGACCTGAGCGAGGAGGAGCTGCGCCGGGCGGTGGAGGACGCGGCGGCCGCCGAGTATGTGGACAGCCTGGAGAGGGGGCTTGACTACCAGGCCGACATCAAGGGGGCCAACCTGTCGGGCGGTCAGAAGCAGCGGCTTCTCATCGCCCGGGCGCTGGTGGGGGATCCGGAGATCCTGATTTTGGACGACTCATCCTCGGCCCTGGACTACAAGACAGACGCCATGCTGCGGAGGGCCATTTTCGAGCACCACAGGAACTCCACCACCGTTATGGTGGCACAGCGGGTAAGCTCCATCCAGAACATGACCCACATCTTAGTGATGGACAACGGCCGGTGTATCGGCTACGGAAGCCATGAGGAGCTTTTGAACACCTGCCCGGAATACCGGGAGATCTACCAGACACAGATGGGCGCTATGGCCTGAGAAAGGAGGAGAGGATATGCCTGGAAAAGGAGACCGGGGCGGCAAAAAGGAGAAGCCCAAGGACACAAGGGGCACTTTGCGCCGCATGATCCAATATCTGATGAGCTTTCGCTGGGTGATCCTGGCCATGCTGGCCTGCGCCTTTGCCAGTAACATCGGCAATCTGCTGGGGCCCCTCTTCGCCGGGGAGGCCATCGGCGCCGCCGACACCGGGCCGGGGCAGGTGGATTTCGGCACGGTCTACCGCTACGCCGGGCTGATGCTGGCGGCCTACCTCACCAGCAACCTACTGTCCTTTGTGGTGAACCAGGGCATGATGCGGGTGAGCCGCCGGGTGGCCCAGAAGATGCGGAAGGACGTGTTCAACAAGCTGATGGCCCTGCCGGTGAGCTACTTTGACCGCCACCAGGCCGGGGATATCATCAGCCGGGTAAGCTACGACATCGATGTGGTGAGCACCTGTCTGGCCACCGACGTGGTGCAGATCCTCACCAGCCTGGTGACGGTCATCGGGTCCTTTGCCATGATGTGTGCCATCTCCCTGCCTCTGGTATCCTGTATGGTCATTACCCTGCCCACCGCCATCCTTTACACCCGGGCCATGGGCAAAAAGACCAGGCCCCTCTATGCCAAGCGGAGTGCCTCCTACGGCAGGATGAACGGCTATGTGGAGGAGATGTTCTCGGGGCAGAAGACCATTCTGGCCTATGCCTATGAGGACGATGTGTGCGAGGACTTTTCCGCCATCAACCACGCCGCGGCCGACGCCTACCGGGACGCCGACTCCCTTGGAATGACCATGGGCCCCACCATCGGCCTGATCAACAACCTGGGGATGGCCATGATCGGCCTGATGGGGGCGGTGCTCTACATGAACCGGATCGTAGGTATGAAGCAGATCTCCTCCTTTGTGCTATACTCCCGGAAGTTCTCGGGGCCCATCAACGAGATCGCCAACATCGTCAACGAGATCTACTCCGCCCTGGCTGCTGCCGAGCGGGTCTTCGCCCTGCTGGATCAGGACGAGGAGACCGCCGACCTGCCCCAGGCCCAGGTCCTCGCCCGGGTGGAGGGAGATGTGGAGGTCCGGCACGTCAGCTTCGGCTATGTGCCAGAGAAGACCATCCTCCACGACCTGAACCTGAAGGCCGAGCCGGGTCAGACCATCGCCATCGTGGGCCACACCGGTGCGGGCAAGACCACCATCATCAACCTCCTTATGCGGTTCTATGACGTGGACAGTGGGGAGATCCTGGTGGACGGCAAGGGGCTTCTGGACGTGACAAGGGACTCCCTGCGGCGCTCCTACGCCATGGTGCTCCAGGATACCTGGGTCTTCCGGGGGACCATCTTCGAGAACATCGCCTACGGCAAGGGGGCTACCATGGACGAGGTGGTGGCCGTGGCCAAGGCCGCCCGGATCCACAACTACATCATGAAGCTGCCCGAGGGGTACAATACGGTGATCAGCGAGGACGGAGGCAACATCTCCAAGGGGCAGAAGCAGCTCCTCACCATCGCCCGGGCTATGCTTTACGATACCCAGATGCTGATTTTGGACGAGGCTACCTCCAACGTGGACACCAACACCGAGCGGCAGGTCCAGAAGGCCATGGCCGAGCTGATGCGCGGGAAAACCTCCTTCGTCATCGCCCACCGGCTCTCCACCATCCAGCACGCCGACAAGATCTTGGTCATGGAGCACGGCGACGTGATGGAGCAGGGCACCCACGGGGAGCTGATGGCGCGGAAGGGGACGTACTATAAGCTGTATGCAAGTCAGTTTGAGTGAGAATAAACGCGACCTCCCAAGTGGGAGGTCGCGTTTATTCGTCATCAAACACTGTTTCGTTCATTTCCGGAAAGTCCAGTAGCTCGGAAACGGGCATATCAAGCCCTGACGCCAGCTTATGGAGTGTCTTTAACTTCGGATTCTTCGTTTTACCCGACATAAGATTTTCGACCATGCTTTGGGCGTTACTCCCCGGGGCAGCGTTGGCCGCCGATATGACCGCTGTGGAAGTGATCCCCCCAAAGTACTTTGAGGTAAAGTATTTCCGCAAGGATATGGATGCGATTCGCTTTGAGTATAATGGAGGCGGATACACCGACTATAAATTGCGGGATCTGGGCGAGGTTCTGGGTTTCAATGTGGGATGGAACCGTGTAAATGAAAATATCTATATCGAGACAGATCGGCCTTATGATCCTAACAACTAAAGACAGCAGCAGCAAAAAGCCAGCCCTGGCCCCATAAAACACAAAGCGTCGAACCCCGTTAGGGTTCGACGCTTTGTGTTTTGCAATAAGTGGTAAGATCGATTTTCTTTCGAGATTGCGCCCAAAACCAAATCGAAGCCCAGCGAAGCGGGTTCGATTTGGAAAGGAGGAGCAGCGCAATGAGCGCGCTCTGACTTTTGAAAAAAGTCGGAGCAAGCGATATGCAGCTTGCTCCGACGTGGTGGAGGCGGGGGGAGTCGAACCCCCGTCCGAAAACGCTTCCTCGGGAACTTCTCCGGGCGCAGACAGTCATTTACATTCCCTCACTCAGGCGTGGGCTGACACACTCAAGAGATCGGTAGCTTCATTGTGCATGGTAAGCTCAAAGCTTTGCCTACTCACGTTCGCCGCTAAACGACGCCCCATCCCAAGCCGCGGCCCTCTCGGGTGGAACGGTCACGGCTTAAGCCGCGACGAGCTCAACGTTATCGTTGGCGTTTAATTGTTTTTGCCCATTTTAAGGATGTTAGGCGCATCCGCCCGCTATTCCCGCCTCTACGTCCCCGTCGAAACCAGTACGCCCCCGCGAAGCGCCCAAAGGGCGCTGAGCGGTCTCTGTACCGAGACCAGGGATTTGAACTGAATTAGGACTTCTTCGGCTCAGGATACTCCACGCCGAAGGTCTCCACGGTGACCTTTGCCATCCGCTGGGGCGTCTTGGGCTTGTCGTTCCAAGCGCTCCGGGGGGTGGAGACAATGGCGTCGGCCACCTCCTGGCCCTCGATGAGCTTGCCGAAGGCGGCGTACTCCCCGTCCAGATGGGGGGCGGGGGCCACCATGACGAAGAACTGGCTGCCGGCGCTGTTGGGATCCATGGTCCGGGCCATGGACAGGACGCCGGGGGTGTGCTTCAGGTCATTCTGGAAGCCGTTGGAGGCAAACTCGCCGGGGATCTCGTAGCCCGGGCCGCCGGTGCCGCTGCCCTGGGGATCACCCCCCTGGATCATGAAGCCGGGGATCACCCGGTGGAAGATGGTGCCGTCATAGAAGCCCCTCTTCACCAGGGAGACAAAGTTGTTTACCGTGTTGGGGGCCACCTCGGGGTAGAGCTCGG
The DNA here is from genome assembly GCA_950075865.1 of uncultured Oscillospiraceae bacterium. Lineage (GTDB taxonomy): Bacteria > Bacillota > Clostridia > Oscillospirales > Oscillospiraceae > Vermiculatibacterium. The sequence goes on from CATMVA010000015.1 coordinate 9,452, forward strand.
CCTTCATCACGCCGCCGTTCTCCATTTCGATGGTCACAATGGGATTCTGCGCCATATCGAACACATCCTTTTCTTTTGATTTTAATACCGCTCCCGGGACTTCATGGCCCGGTCCATGTCACGCTTGGCGTCACGCTCGGCAGCGCTGGCGCGCTTGTCGTAGAGCTTCTTGCCCTTACACAGGCCAACCTCCACCTTCACCTTGGGGCCCTTGAAGTAGAGGGCCAGGGGCACCATGGTCAGGCCGTCCCGCTGGACCGCCATCTGGAGCCGCAGGATCTCCCGGCGGTGCATCAGCAGCTTGCGGTCCCGGCGGGGGTCCTTGTTGAAGATGTTGCCCTTCTCGTAGGGGCTGATATGTACCCCGTATAGCCACAGCTCCCCGCCCTTTACCTGGCAGAAGCTGTCCTTCAGGTTGGCGCCCCCCTGGCGGATGGACTTGACCTCGGTGCCCGACAGGACCACGCCGGCCTCGTACCGCTCCTCCACAAAGTAGTCGTGGAAGGCTTTGGAATTTTTCGCGATGGACTTGATCCCTTTCTGGTCCATGGAGCACCTCCTTCCAGTCTGGGGTGCTACCATTATAACACAAAAATTCCCAATGTAAACTCGAAATTATGTAGGATGACGGCGCACCCGGCTATGGCGCAGGGGCCAGCGGGGGGTTGGCCGGGCCTGGGGCCGGGGGTTCAGGTGGGCGAAGATGAGCACCCCGCGGGCGTCCGGGAAGATCTCCAGCTCGGTGATGGAGTGGAGGGAGAGGCCGGAGGGGCGGCAGGCCTCACGGAGGAGGAGCATGGCCTGCTCCAGAGTGAGGGCGGAGGGCGCAAAGCCATGGGCGGCAAGGTCCTCCGGGGTGCAGAAAAGGGCGGCGCCGCCGGCACCGATGGGTTGGATGGTCATGAAAAGGTCCTCCTGATGGGGGTGTTTTCCCCCATTATAAAACGGGTGGAAGGCGGTGTACAGGTGTAATGTCTGGAAGTTTTCCTCCGGAAGGGAAAATATTTCGGGAAAATCTTCTGGTTGCGGAAAAAGGGCAACTTTTGGTGGGTGCGAAGTCTGGGTGGAATGGGGTGGGAAGGGTGAACACGAAAAAGGCCCAGATATTGAAGGAGATCCAGCGGCTGGCAGAGAGCAGGGCCAATGACGCGGTGCGGCTGGCTTTTCTGGGGGAGGAGGAGCTGGAGGAGCTGGAGGGGCTGGATCTGTCGGCGCTGACCGAGTTCAAGCGGAACAAGAACGGGACGGTGGAGATGAAGTTCGTGGACCGGATGGCGGCGCTGGAGTGGCTGGCCGAGCGGTGCGACGACCCCAGGGCGGCACGGCTGTACAGGGCGCTGGAGAAGGGGACGGAGGATTCGTGAGAGAGGAAAGGGCGGCGGGGCGAGGTGGGCCCGCCCCACAAGGGCAAGGGCGAGGGGGGAGAGGATGGAGTTTTCGGGGAAGCAGAAAAAGGTGATGACATGGTGGTGCGACGGATCACCTGAGAAGGATCTGGACGGGATCATCTGCGACGGTGCGGTGCGGAGCGGAAAGACCTTCTGTCTGGGGCTGAGTTTCTTCTGCTGGGCCATGGGGAGGTTCGACGGGGAGCGGTTCGTCCTGTGCGCCCGGACGGTGGGGGCGGCGCGGCGGAATCTCCTCTCCCCGCTGGAGCCCCTGCTGCGGGAACTGGGGTTTTCCCTGGAGAAGCGGCTGAGCCGGAACGAGCTGGCGGTGCGGTTCAACGGACATGAGAACACCTTTTACCTCTTCGGGGGGAAGGACGAGGGGAGCGCGGGGCTCATTCAGGGGCTGACCCTGGCGGGGGCGCTGCTGGACGAGGCGGCGTTGATGCCCCGGTCCTTTGTGGAGCAGACGGTGGCCCGGTGCTCGGTGGAGGGGGCCAAGGTGTGGTTCTCCTGCAACCCGGAGGGGCCGGAGCACTGGTTTTACAAGGAGTGGATCTGCCGGGCGGAAGAAAAACGGGTGCTGCGGGTCCGGTTCCGGATGGAGGACAACCCCTCCCTGAGCCGGGCGGTGCTGGAGCGGTACAAAAGGCGGTTCCGGGGGAGCTTCTACCGGCGGTTCGTGCTGGGGGAGTGGGCCGGGGCCGAGGGGCGGATCTATGACTTTTTCGATGAAAGCTATGTGAAGCCGGTCCCGGAGGGGGAGATGGAGGAGTGGCGGATCTCCTGCGACTACGGGACGGCCAACCCCATGTCCATGGGGCTGTGGGGGAAGCAAAAGGGCGTGTGGTACCGGGTGGAGGAGTTTTATTACGACGCCCAAAAGGAAGGGCGGCAGAAGACCGACCGGGAGTATGCCGAAGACCTGGCGGCTCTGGCCGGGGGGAGGGCCATCGCCCGGGTGGTCGTGGACCCGTCGGCGGCCAGCTTTTTGGCCTGCCTCCGGGAGGAGGGGTGGCCAGTACGGGCTGGGGACAACGATGTGCTCCGGGGCATCCGGGTGACGGCCGACCTGCTGCGGCGGGGGAGGCTGGTGATCTGTGGGCCCTGCCGGGACGCTATCAGGGAGTTTTCCCTCTACCGCTGGGACGAAAAGGCCGGGCGGGACAGGGTGGTGAAGCGGTTCGACCACGCCATGGACGAGATCCGGTATTTTGCCATGAGCCTGAAAGGCGGGAGATATATCGGGGGATGGGGCGTGGAGCGTCGGGGATGAAGTGAGCCCCTCTATCCTCCGGGGGAGAAAGGAGCAAATGATTTGAAGTGGTTTGAGAAGAAAAAGCGGGAGCTTCCGGCGGTGCAGATCCGGGACGGGGCCAGGCACCCCTTCGGGGCGGTGGAGGACTATGTGCCCCTGAGCGGGGGAGAGCTGGCGCTCTACCGGGCCATCCGGGAGGCGGTGCCGCTGGTGGACGCGGCGGTGAAGAAGCTGGTGCGGCTGTGCGGCGGGGTGAGCGTGGTGGCCCGGGAGGGACAGGAGGGGCTGGAGGAATTCCTCCGGTCGGTGGAGACCGGGCGGGGACAGAGGGGGTTCCAGTCCTTTCTGGACGTGTATCTGGACTCCATGCTCGTGTGCGGCCGGGGCGTGGGGGAGATGGTGCTGGACCGGGAGGGGAAGAAGATCGCGGCGCTGCTGTGCGCCGATCCGGCGGGTGTGATCTTCCGGGAGGGGGAGAGCCCCCTGGACTTTGCGGTCTGCGCCCGGAAGCCGGGGGGAGAGGTGGAGGAGCTGCCGAGGCAGGAGCTGATCCTCTTTACCCCCAATTCTCCTGAGGCGGACAGCCCCTACGGGGTGTCCCTGCTGCGGAGTATGCCCTTTTTAGCAGGGATATTGCTGAAGATCTACGAGGCCACCGGGGTGAACTGGGAGCGGATGGGCAACGCCCGCTACGCCGTGGTCTACAAGCCCGGAGAGGGCGAGGGGCAGTGGGCCAGGGAGCGGGGAGAGGAGATCGCCCGGGCCTGGCAGGGGGCCATGCAGGCCGGGAAGAGCGGCACGGTGCAGGACTTTGTGGCCGTGGGGGATGTGGAGATCCGCGTCATCGGGGCGGACGGGCAGGTGTTGGAGGCTCAGGCTCCCGTTCGGCAGATCTTAGAGCAGTTGGTGGCCAAGACCGGGATCCCGCCCTTTCTGCTGGGGCTGAGCTGGTCCTCCACCGAGCGGATGAGCGCTCAGCAGGCCGACATGCTGACCAGCGAGATCACGGCCATGCGGCGGGGCCTGACCCCCATGGTGGAGCGGGTGTGCCGGACGTGGCTGCGGCTCCACGGGTACGACGATCAGGTGCAGGTGGAGTGGGAGGATATCAATTTGCAGGACATGGTCGAGGAGGCCAAGGCGGAGCTGTACCGGGAGCAGGCCGAGGAGCTGCGGAGGAGAAGAAAGATGGAAGAGGAGAGCTGAGCCGACGAGACCATGTCCTAAAAAGGGGCCCCCACAAAGGTGCGAAGCGGCTTTGTGGGGAGAGGAGGAGCAAGGGAGCGGGTGGAGTTTTCGCCGGAGGCGGAAACGGAGCAAAGCGGACTTTGCGACGACGAGGACGAGGAGGCCAAGGCGGAGCTGTATCACGAGCAGGCGAGGGTATTAAGAAAGGAGAATGGCCATGGAGATCACGAAGGAAGCCAGGGCGCTGGAGGAGAATGAGGTGAGCCGGGAGGACCTGGCACTTATCAACGCATTGGCACAGAAGGAATTGAAGCCCGAGGAGGTGTGCACCTTCTCGGTGCGGCTGTGCGACAACGAGGTGGACCGGGAGTGGGAGCGGTTTCCCCGGGCGACTCTGGAGGAACTGGCGGGGCTCTTTGTGGGCAAGAGCGGCATCTTTGACCACAACTGGTCGGCCGCCGGGCAGGCGGCCCGGATCTACAAGACCGAGGTGGTGGAAGAGGAAGGGCTCACCGCTGCGGGAGAAAGGGTCTGCTACCTGAAGGGGTGGGCCTATATGCTCCGGACCGAGGGGAACGCGGAGCTCATTGCCCAGATCCAAGGGGGCATCAAGAAGGAGGTCAGCGTGGGCTGCTCGGTGGAGAAAGCGGTTTGCTCGGTATGTGGCGGGGAGCTGGGACAGTGCCGGCACGTGAAGGGGCGGACCTACAACGGTAAGCTCTGCTGGGGGGAGCTCGTGGGGGCGAAGGACGCCTACGAGTGGTCTTTCGTGGCCGTGCCCGCCCAGCGGAAGGCGGGAGTCATGAAGGGATTTTCCCTGAAGGAGCTGTGTGGGGGGAGTCCCGCGCTGAAAGAGGAGCTGGAAGAGCTGGAGAAGGCGGCCGGGGTGGGCCGGCGGTATCTGGAGGAGCTCCGGGGCAAGGTGGTCCGGCTGGCCGGGCTCCAGTGGAGCGGCATGGACATGGGGACGGTGCGGTCCATCGTGGGAAAGCTGGACGGGGAGGAGCTGAAGGCCTTGGAGGAGGTTTTCTCGGGCGGGGAGCGGGAGGGCTGGACGGGGAAGGTCCAGCTGAGCTATCCCGGACGGGAGAGGGAGAAGGCGCCGGAGGATGGGGTGTTTTTGGTGTGAGGAGCCAGGCCCATAACCGGACGGCGGGGCGAGAGCGCCCCGCCCCACAAGAGCAAGGGGAAAAACGAAGTTATGTAAACTAAAAAAGGAGGAAGTAGCGTATGAGCAGGAAGGTTTCCTTTGAGGGGATCGGGGAAGTGGCGGCCACCTTTTTCACCGAGGGTACGGTGAAGGGGGGCCATGTGGTCAAAATCGGCGGGGATTCCAAGGTGGAGGCCTGCGCCTCCGGGGAGCGGTTCTGCGGCGTGGCGCTGGGAGACGCCAAGGACGGCTTTGCCGCCGTGCAGATTCAGGGCTGCGCCCAGGTCAAGTGCGCCGACGATACCGTGACAGTGGGCTATGTGAAGCTCACCGCCGACGGTACCGGCGGGGTGAAGAAGGCCGGCACCAATGACGCCGGTGACGAGTATCTGGTGATGGCCGACGACGGCGCCGGGATCATCACCATCAAAATGTGAGGAGGGCTTTGAGTATGAGCTATCATTTCAACGATCTGAAGCTGGAGAAGGGGATGTACGGCGTGGCGGGCAAGAGCTTTACCGCCGTGCTGGAGGGGGAGGACCCATCGGAGCGGTACAAGGGCACCGCCCTGGAGGGGCTGGACGCCTATCAGCGGCAGCTCAAGCGGTTTGACATCAAGGTCAAGGGAGCGGGGAGCGACCCGGTGGAAAAGTTCTTCCAGACCGCCCAGACCGCCGTGCTTTTTCCCGAGTACATCGCGCGGAGCGTGAAGCAGGGCATGGAGGAGACCGACCTGATCCCCTCCATTACGGCGGCGGTCACCAACATCAACAGCATGGACTACCGCTCCATCACTTCCGTTCCCGACAAGAACAAAAAGGAGCTCAAGCGGGTGGAGGAGGGGGCTTCCATCCCCCAAACCACCATCAGGACCCAGGAGAATCTGGTGAAGCTCCACAAGCGGGGACGGATGCTATGCGCCTCCTATGAGGCTATCCGGTACCAGAAGCTGGACCTCTTTTCGGTGGCCCTGCGGCAGATTGGCGCCCACATCAGCCGGACATTGCTGGAGGATGCCATCGACGTGCTGGAAAACGGGGACGGCAACGGCAACGCCGCCCAGGTGCTGAAGGTGGGCACCTCTCCCATCGGCGGTACGGCGGGCAAGCTGACCTATGACGAGCTGGTGGACTTCTGGGCCCAGTTTGACCCCTATGAGATGAACACTCTGTTGGTGTCCGGGGACGTGATGCGGCAGATGCTGAAGATGGATGAGCTCCAGAACCCCCTGACCGGGCTGAATTTCCAGGGCACCGGCAAACTCCGGAGCCCCTTGGGAGCCAACCTGCTGCGGACGTCGGCCCTGGGCAGCGGCAAGATGATCGGGCTGGACAAGCGGTTCGCCCTGGAGATGGTGAAGGGCTCCGACGTGCTGGTGGAGTACGACAAGCTCATCGACCGGCAGATGGAGCGGGCCGCCGTGACTTCTATCGCCGGCTTTGCCAAGATATTCCCCGAGGCAAGCAAGGTTCTTACGGTATGATCGAGCGGGTGATGGAGCTGGCCATGGTGCTGGGCAAGCGGGGGGAGAGTCAGGAGCTCTCCCTCCTCTGTGCCGCCGCCGTGGAGGAGCTGAAGGGATGCCTGAAGCCGGGTATCACCCCAGAGGACTGCGGGGAGGCCTTCGTGCTGGGGGCGGCATGGCTGGCCCTGGCGGGGCTGGAAGTCTCGGAGGACGGAGTGGAGAGCTTCACCGCCGGGGCGGTGAGCATCCGGAGGAAGAACGGCTCTCTGCGGCAGAAGGCTATGCGGCTCCAGGCCCTTCAGGTGATGAAGCCCTACATCGAAGACGACGGTTTTTTGTTCCGGGGGGTGAAGGGCTGATGGACGAGAGGGCTTGGAAGGACATTCTGGCCCGGTATGGACAGAGGGTGAAGCTCCTGCGGGACGGGGAGGAGAAGGAACTCCGGGCCTTCTTCCAGCCGGTGGAGGAGAAGGCCCCCGGCATGGTCCCCACCCCGCTGGGGGTGGCTCCGGCGGGGAAGTGGCTCTATCTGGGCCCCGTGGAGGAGGATCTGGAGGGGGTGGAGGTGCTGACCTGGGAGGGCCGGGCCTTTGGGCTCCTCCGGCACCGGGGGATCCCGATGGGGGAGGGGTTTTGCTACCGCTGGGGGATCTTTTATGAGCTGGATGACGAGGTGAGGGCATGAAGGGCGTGGAGGAGCTGCGCCGGGCATTAGCTGGGTTCCTGCGGGAAAACGGGCTGGAGGCGGTGGAGGCCTGGAACAGGGAGCGGCGGCCGGGGCCGGGAAAGGCGTTGGCCGCCGTCTCCCTCCGGGGACTGGAGAGCGGCGGAGCCGGGTTCCAGAATTATCTGGGGGAGCGGTACGACGAGGACTCGGGCCAGTGGGAGGAGCGGTACGGGAAGCGGGTGGAGCTCACCTTTGGGCTGGACCTGTACGCCGCCACGGCCGGGGAGGTCCAGACGGGGCTGGATACCCTCCGGGAGGCTCTGGACAAGGAGGGGCCGGCCGGGATGACCGCCCTGGAGCTTTCTGCCGGAGAGGCCGTCTATGAGGCGGCCCAGAGGCGGTACATGTGCCCTGCCCAAGCCAAGTTTAGTGCTTGGGCGGTGGCGGCAGTCAGGGAGGACGGCACCTTCCTGGACTTTGAGGTGAAGGGAGAGGCCAAAGAATGAATGTGACAGAGCATCAGAGGCCGGGGGTGTACTCGGTCTACGACGCCTCCTCGGCCCTGTGGGGCCGGACGGGAGGCAGGGCGGCCGCCGTGGCGGCCGTGTGTTCCAAGGGGGAGGCCGGAAAGGTGTACCCCCTGACCGGATATGAGCAGGCGGTGACCGCGTTCACCGCTACGGAGGCCATGACGGAGCTGGTCAAGGCACTGTTCGCCAACGGGGCGGCAAAGATCTACGCCGTGCCCGTGACCGCCCCCACCGCGGGGAGTAACGGACTGGCGGGCTATAAGGCCGCCTTTGGGGCTATTGAAGGGGTGGAGGATGTGGCCGCGGTGATCTGTGACAGCACCGACCTCAGCGTGCAGCAGGCCCTGCGGGACAGCGTGAAGGCGGCCTCGGAGGCCCGGCGGGAGCGGCTGGCGGTGGTCTGCGGCGACAACGATGAGACGGCGGCTGCCCTCAGTGAGCGGGCCGGGGGTCTGAACTGCGAGCGGGTGGTGCTCATCGCCCCAGGCGGGGCGGTCCACGCCGCCGCCGTGGCAGGGGTCATCGCCGGGGGAAGCGACCCGGCCCAGCCCCTGGGCGGGGCCGAGCTGAAGGAGGTCCCCGACCTGACCGTGAGCTGGAGCGACAGTGAGATCGACACCCTGGTGCTGGGGGGCGTCACTCCTCTGGAGCAGGTGGGTGGGATCGTCAGCGTGGTCCGGGGGATCACCACCCGGACCAAGACCGGCCAGACCCTTGATCCCACCTGGCGGGAGCTGTCCACCATCCGGATCGTGGACGACGTGATCCCCTCCCTGCGCAGCGCCCTGCGCTCCAAATTCAGCCGGGCCAAGAATACCGAGCAAGGCCGGGGGGCCATCCGGAGCCAGGTCATCGTGGTTTTGGAGGGCAAGGTCCGGCAGGAGATCATCGCCGGGTATGAGGATGTGACGGTCTCGGCGGTGGAGGACAACTCCACCGTTTGCATGGTGGAGTTCAAGTTCACCGTGACCCACGGGCTCAATCAAATTTGGTTGAGTGCCCATATCACGGTTTAAGGAGGGGTGAAATATGATCGCATCGCAATTTCCCACCAGCGCTGACATTTACCTGGAACTCAACGGGAAGAAGCTGGCGGTGGTGCAGAGCTATTCGGCCCAGACCACCAAGCAGAGCTCGGTGGTGGAGGCTTTCGGGGAGGACCAGCCCGTGGCCACCATCCCCGGCACGAAGAAGCACACCATTGTGCTCACCCGGCTCTACGCCACCGACGAGGCGGCCAAGAGCGGGATGAACTTCCATGAGCTGGAGGACTTCAATCTGGTCATCTGCAAGCCCGACCGGAGGATCATTTACTCGGGCTGCCAGTGGGAGAACCTGAGCGAGAGCGCCAAGCTGGGCGAGATGGTGCTGGAGAAGGTGACCGTCGTGGCTGCCAGGCGGGTGGAGAGCCCCTTGTGAGCGTCACATGGTTTGAGCTGCCCACCCCGGTGGAGCTGGGGGAGGGCTGGAGTATGCGGCCCCTCACCGCCGCCCAAATGCTGGCGTGCCGGGGGAAGGGGGAGGCTATGGCAAAGGAGGAGCGGGACAAGGCCCTCTGGGCCAACGCCCAGATTCTCTCTCAAGTGCTGCTGAAGGAAGGGGAGGCCCCCTTTGAGGACGGTTCGGCCGTGCTGGAGCACCTGACGGCGGGGCAGATCCAGGTCCTGACCCGCCGTTGGTGGGAGCAGGACGACTTCTCCGGTCCCCGGCGGCGGGAGGAGTGGACTAACCCCGAGGGGAGCGAGAACGCGCACTTTGACATGGCCCGGTTTTTGGCTCTGGGCGGGGAGGACCCCGCCCGGGCTGCCGGGCAGGAGGAGACGGACCGGACCAAGGGGGCCTGGCCCTCCTGGCAGTGGCCCGTGATGGAGCTGCCTGTGGGCGGACGGGCGTTGGAGATTTCCGACACCCTGCCGCCGTCCCGGGCCGATGACGGCGGGAGCGGGGTAGGGGAGACGCCCCAGGCCCGGGCCGGCCGGGAGGAGGACAGTCTTTTTCGGGAGGAGCACCGTATGGTGAGACTCCCGGAGGTGGAGACAGCCCCGGCGGGGGAGGGGCTGACCCTGGCTGACCTGGACCGGGCGGTGGAGCGGGACGCCCGGCGGTATGACGGGCCTTCCACGTTTTATTAAGGGGGGAACAGAAATGGAATTGTCACCCATGCGGTTTAAGGATTACGTCTGGCCCCACAACCCCAGGACCTACTCCATCGCCTATCAGCGGGTCATGGGGAACCACAAGGTGCCATTCGGGCAGTACCACCTCCAGGACCTGGGGCTCACCCGGCGGGTGATGAAGGGGGAGGGGGAGTTTGTGGGGGAGGGGGCCTACAAGGAGTTCGGGCGGCTGGCCACCGTCTTTTATGACAACGGCCCCGGTATCCTGATCCACCCGGCCTGGCAGACCTCCAATGCCTACTTTGTGGAACTCTCTCTGGCCCAGGAGCCCCGGAAGGACTATGTGCGATACACTTTTACCTTCTGGGAGGGCTTTGACGGGTATGAGGCCGCGGCCAGGACGGGCGGGAGCGGGAGTGCCTCCGGGAAGGCCCTGGCCGCAGGTCAGGTGTGGCACACGGTGGTCAAGGGGGAGAGCCTGTGGAAGATCGCCCGGAACTATGGGGTGGAGCTGGGCCAGGTAGTGGCGCTGAACCCGGACATCAAGAACCCCAACCTGATCCTCCCCGGAGAGCGGGTGCGGGTGAAATGATGACGGGGTATCTGCTGGACGTGAAAGGGGGCAGGCTGGACCTGCCCCCCTTCATAAGTTGGGATCTGAAGCGGACCGGGACGGTCCCCTGTGACAGCTTCGAGGGGGAGTGCCCCTGGGACGGGGGGCTGGATCCCCGGCTGGAGGAGGGGTGCCGGCTTATTCTGGAGGAGGACGGGGCGCGGCGGTTCACCGGGGTGCTGGACGAGTGCCGGCTCACCTGGGATGGGCGGGGCGGAATTCTGCTGGTCTCGGGCCGGGGAATGGCAGCCCTGCTGCTGGACAACGAGGCGCAGGGGCGGGACTACCAGGTGGCTACCCTGGAGGACATCCTCCGGGAGCACGTGACCCCCTACGGGATCCAGGCGGCAGGCAAGGGGAACCTGCCGGCGGTGCCTGGTTTTTCGGTGGCTACCGGCTCCAGCCAGTGGCAGGTGTTATACAGCTTCGTCCGGTATCACGGGGGCGTGGAACCCCGGTTCGACGTGTACGGCAAGCTGTGGGTCGGTGGCGGGGAGACCGGGCGGCGGCTGGAGCTGGACTGCAGGGCGGGGCCCATCGCCGTGACCTGGCAGGACAGGCGGTACGGGGTGTGCTCTGAGATCCTGGTCCAGGACCGGTGGAGCCTGGAGCCCCAGCGGGTGACCAACGAGAAATTCACCGCCCAGGGGGGACGGCGGCGGAAGGTGTACACCATGCCGGGGAAGAGTGCCTACGAGGCCATGCGGTACTCGGGGCAGTATCAGCTGGACCGGTCCTATGAGGAACGGTTCCGGCTGGAGGTCACCCTGCCGGGAAGCTGGTTCTGCGAGCCGGGGGACCAGCTTTCCATCAACCTGGAAAAGCCCAGGGTCACGGGGTCGTGGAAAGTGCTGGAGACCCGGGCGGTGCTGGACGGCAAGGGAAGCCGGGTCAAACTGACCCTGGGGAGATAAGGAGGAGACGGGATGTTTCTGGCAAAGAGAGAGGGGCGGCCCCTTGGGGGCGGAACGGCCCTCACCGGGCCGGTGACCCTGCCGGGGGACCCGGCGGGGGCCTGGATCGAGGGGGAACGGCGAGCCCTGGCGGTCTACGCTCCCGGCGGGTACCACTGGGCCCCCGGACTGGGGGACGAGGTGCTGGTGCTCAAGACTGGGGAGCGGGGAGAGTTGCCCTGTGCTCTGGGAGTGCCTGCCCAAAGCGGGGGCCTCCAGCCCGGGGAGGTGCTCATCACCGCCGGGGCGGCCGCCATTCGGCTGAAGCCGGACGGTACGGTGGACGTGACCGGCCGGCTGACGGTGAACGGCACCCCCGTGGCTTTGCAGGGGGTGGCGGTGTGATGGCGCTGGTGCTGCGGAACGGGGATTACGTTCCCGACGGGCTTGGGGGCTTTCAGCGGGCCGAGGGGGCCGCTGAGGTGCTGGAGCGGGTGCTGTGGAAGCTCACTGTGAGGCGGGGGAGCTTTCCCTTCCTGCCCGGGCTGGGGTCACGGCTCCACACCCTGGGGCTGACCAAGCCGGGGGAGCGGGAGGCCCTTGCCGGACAGTATGTCCGGGAGGCCCTGGTCGATGAGGACGTGGACGTGCAGGAGGTCGCCCTCCGGCAGAAGGGGGACCGGGCGGTGGTGAGCGTACGGATGGAGTGGCAGGGGGAGACCTTGGCGGCCGCGGTGGAAGTGGGAGGTTTGGTATGAAAACGGTGGAGGAGATCTATGAGGAGATGCTGTCGGTCTTCCGGCAGGAGACCGGGGCCGAGGCCTCGGCGGTAAGCGATCTCAGCGTGAAGCTCTATGCGGTGGCGGCTCAGGTCTACGGGCTCTATGCCCAGGCTGAGTGGCTCTCCCGGCAGTGCTTTCCCCAGACCGCCCAGGGGGATTGGCTGGAGCGCCACGCCGCCCTGCGAGGGCTGGAGCGGAGGGGGGCGGTGAAGGCCCAGGGGGTCATCCGATTTTCGGCGGCCGCCGTGGGGGGGACCGACCTGACCGTCCCCGCCGGGACGGTGTGCGCCACGGCGGGGCTTACCCGGTTCGAGACCCTTGAGGACGCCACTCTCACGGCGGGGAACGCTTATGTGGAGGTCCCGGCCCGGGCGGTGGAGCCGGGGATGGGGGGCAACGTGCCTGGGGGAAGCATCTTAGTGATGACGGCACCTCCGGTGGGCATCGGCGGGTGCTATAACCCGGCGGCCTTTGCCGGCGGGACCGACGCCGAGGAGGACGAGAGCCTCCGGGCTCGGGTGCTGGAGACCTACAAACGTATGCCCAACGGGGCCAATGTGGCCTTCTACGAGCAGGGGGCGTTGTCCTTTGACCAGGTGGCGGCCTGCACCGTCCAGCCCAAGAAGCGGGGAGTGGGGACGGTGGACGTGATCGTCTCTACCCATGAGGGGATGCCGGGGGAGGAACTGCTGGAGGAGATCCAGGACTACTTTGACCAGCGGCGGGAGATCGCCGTGGATGTGCTGGTCAAAGCGCCAGAGGCCGACCCGGTGAACGTGGCGGCCTCCATTGAGGTGGCCGGAGGCTGGGACGGGATGGTGGTGACGGCGGCGGTCAGGAAAGCCGTGCAGGAATTTTTCTCGGGGGAGCGGCTGAGCGGGCCCATTTTGGTGGCACAGCTCAACCAGCTCATTTTTACCACCCCCGGGGTGGCCAACTGTACGGTGACCGCCCCGGCGGCCGATGTGCCAGCCGTGGCCGGGACTCTGCCCACGCTGGGGACCCTGACGGCGGAGGTGGCGGAATGACCCACACCGACCGGCTCTGGGAACTGCTGCTGCCCTTGGGGCCTTACCGCCGCCAAGGGGTCTACACCGCCGGGGAGCTGAAGGGGGAGGGGGAGGCCTTGGACGGGGTGCTCTCCGCCCTCGAGGAGCTGGAGCGGGAGGCCATGCTGGACACCGCCGAGGGCCGGGGACTGGAGGAGATCGAGGACCTGCTGTCACACAGGCCGGTGGCCGGGACGGCGGGGGCCCGGCGGGCGGCCCTGTCGGCTCTGCTCCGCATCGGCGGGGATAGCTTTACGGTGGCCGCCCTCAACGACAACCTGAAGGGCTGCGGCCTCAACGCCGTGGTCAGCGAGACCGGGGAGAAGGGTGTGGTGGAGGTCCGGTTCCCCGATGTGCCCGGCATCCCGGACGGATTCCAGCAGCTCAAGCAGATCATTGAGGAGATCCTGCCCTGCCATCTGCGGGTGGACTATGTCTACTGGTACATCACATGGGGGGAGCTGGAGGAGAGGTTCCCCACCTGGGGGGATATCGAGGCGGGAGGTTACACCTGGGGCGAGCTGGAGAAGCTGGTGAAATAGGATGAGGGAAAAAGGAGCGGCGGGACCTACGGGTCCCGCCGCTCTTTTTGTTCTCCCTATGCAAAGTGAAACGGATCGGGGATATCATCGCCAAAGGTTCTGACCGCCATCCGGTACATGGCCTTCGCGTGGATACGGTCATGCCAGATAAAGCGCCGCAGCACTTTCCGAAGGGACCATTCCTCGTCATAGCTTCCCAGGAAGACCCTGTTCTTCAAAAAATCGCTCTGACCCTCCAGCAGCGCGAAACCACGCTGCCGGCATTCTGCGATGGTCCCCTCATGGTCGGTCTCAACGCCGATCTCCCCAAAGTAATAGTCATTGACGTTTTTTGTATGCTCATACATTTCGGCTGCCGTGCGGGGGACTTGCCCATAAAAGGTTTTCCGGAGCGGCAGACAGCTTTTGTCCCTGTCGGGGATCGACTGATACAAGGACAGGAAATCTTGCGCCGATCTCAGCGCAAGGGCTTTCAATGCCTCGTATTCCTCTGGGGTCAGAGGCTCTTTTTCTTCATCAAAAAGAACATCCGAATCCGCGTCCGAAATGGTAAGAGAGGAAGCCTTCTCCTGTACGATCACCGGCTCCAGAGAGTCCGGGACCGCCCCGCCCTTCCATTTCAGATAGGACACGATCTCTCCCGGCATCTTTTGAAGGGCGATCTCTTTCGTCTCACCACGCGCATACGCGCCCACATAATTGCTGGCGTACAAAATGCTGTCATTGCCGTTATGTTCCCATACACACCGTATTTTCATGACTATCCTCCGATCAATTTTATGGATAAGCACCTTTCAGAGGGCTCCCTCCAGGCGGAGGAGATACCGTTTTTTCTCCAGTCCGCCGGCGTAGCCTGTGAGGGCGCCGCCCGAGCCCACCACCCGGTGGCAGGGGATCATGAGGGAGATGGGGTTGTGGGCCACGGCACCGGCCACCGCCCGGGGGGAGGTGGGGATGAGCCCGGCAAGCCGGGCGTAGGTGACGGTGCAGCCATAGGGGATCTCCAGCAGGGACTTCCACACCTTTTGGCGGTACGGGCTGCCCAGAGGGGCCAGGGGCGGAACGGGGCCGGGGTCCCGGCCCCCGAAATAGAGGTCCAGCCAGCGGCGGGCCTCCTGAAGGACGGGGAGGTCCAGCTCCATCCGCTGGGGGGACAGGGTGGCGCCAAAATGCTTCTGGCCGTCGAACCAGAGCCCGGTGAGGGCTTCCCCGTCGGAGGCCAGGGTGATGGGCCCCAGGGGGGAGGAGCAGTGGGAGAGGTAGTCCATGGGCGGGCCTCCTTCTTTTTTTCCATTGTACCACAGAGGGGGCGATCCCGCCAAGGTTCTCTTGAAGAAACGGGGAAAATGTGGTACCATGAGAAAAATGAAAGGGGGTGGCGGCATGGATCTGAATACCGGACTGGAAACCTTTTCCGGTATCGGCCCCGCAAGGGCCAAGGCGCTGAAAAAACTGGGGCTGGAGACCGTAGGGGACCTTTTGACATACTGGCCCCGGGACTATGAGGACCGGAGCCGGATATATACCATTGCCGGGGCCCCGGAGGAGCCCTGCTGCGTATCGGCCATGGTGGCCGACACCCCCACCACCTCCCGGATCCGGAAGGGGCTCTCCCTGACCAAGTGCCGCATCGTGGACGGCTCGGGGGCGGCCAATGTGACCTTCTTCAACCAGGAGTATGTCCGCCAGGCCCTGACGGCGGGGGAGAGCTACATCTTTTACGGCAAGATGGAGACGGCGGGCCGCCACCGCCAGCTCACCAACCCGGTCTTCGAGCGGGAGGACCGCTCCCGGTTCACCGGGCGGATCATGCCGGTCTACCCCCTCACCGCCGGGGTCTCCAACAACTTGCTGGCCGGGCTGTCCCTCCAGGTGGTGGAGAACTGCGCCGGGGAGCTGCCGGACCAAATGCCCGCGGGGGTGCGGCTGGACCATAACCTGTGCACCATGGAGTACGCCTGCCGGAACGCCCACTTCCCCGAGAACGGGGAGGCCCTGGCCGTAGCCCGGCGGCGGCTGGTCTTTGAGGAGCTTTTCACCCTGTCCTGCGGCATGGCTCTTCTCCGCCGCCGGCGGACGGGGACCAGGGGGCGGGTGTTCCCGGCGGGAGAGATGGCGGACTTTGAGGCCCTGCTGCCCTTTGCCCCCACAGGGGCCCAGAAGCGGGCCATGGCCGAGATATCCGCCGACCTCAGCGCGGGAAAGCCCATGAACCGCCTGGTCCAGGGGGACGTGGGTTCGGGCAAAACAGCGGTGGCGGCTTGGGGGGTGTGGCTTGCCCACACCGCCGGGTGCCAGGCAGCCATGATGGCCCCCACCGAGATCCTGGCCCACCAGCACTACGAGACCCTGACCCGTCTCCTTGCTCCGGCGGGCATCCGGGTGGGGCTCCTCACCGGAAGTCTCCCCGCCGCTGGGAAGAAAGCGGTCCGGAAAGCTCTGGCCGCCGGGGAACTGGACCTGGTGGTAGGCACCCACGCCCTGCTCTCCGAGGGGGTGGAATACGCCGACCTGGGGCTGGTCATCACCGATGAGCAGCACCGCTTCGGGGTGGGGCATCGCTCCGCCCTCTCCTCCAAGGCCAAGACCACCCCCCATGTGCTGGTCATGTCGGCCACCCCCATCCCCCGGACCCTGGCCCTTCTCATTTACGGGGACCTGGAGGTGACCATCATCGACGAGCTCCCCGCCGGGCGCAAGGCGGTGGATACTTTCCTGGTGGGGGAGGATAAGCGGGCTCGGATGTACAACTTTGTCCGCAAGCAGGTCTCTGAGGGCCGGCAGGTCTATGTCATCTGTCCCGCCGTGGAGGAGGGGGAGGGGGCCGACCTGAAGGCGGTGACCGCCTATGCAAAAGAACTTGACCAGCGGGTGTTTCCAGACCTGCGGGTGGCCTTTGTCCACGGGAAGCTGAAGAGCAGGGATAAGGAGGCTGTCATGGACGCCTTCCACCGGGGGGAGGTCGACGTGCTGGTCTCCACCACCGTGGTGGAGGTGGGGGTGGACGTGCCCAACGCCAACCTGATGATCATCGAGAACGCCGACCGGTTCGGCCTCTCCCAGCTCCACCAGCTCCGGGGCCGGGTGGGCCGGGGGGAGTGGCAGTCCACCTGCGTGCTTTTAAGTTCCAACCGCTCGCCCGAGACCCGGGAGAGGCTCAAATATTTCTGCGCCACCACCGACGGATTCAAGATTGCCGAGAAGGACCTGGAGCTGCGGGGCCCCGGCGACTTTTTCGGGGCGAGGCAGCACGGCCTGCCTGCTATGAAGGCGGCCGACCTGGCGGGGGACACCCGTGTCCTCAAGGAGGCTCAGGAGGCTGCCGAGGCTTTGCTGGCGGCCGACCCCGGCCTGAAGACCCCGGAGAACCGGGTGCTGATGGAGCGGGTCCAGCGGCTTTTCGCCGAGGACGGGGATATTTTCAACTGACCGGGTGAAAAGGCGCTTGCAATATCGTTCCATTCTGGCCGCGCTGCCCGAGACGCTGGAGCGCCCCGCCAGCGTGACCGAGATCGGTACGATGACCTTCTCCGGCTGTACCGGCCTGACCGATGTTTACTACGGTGGCGCGGAGGACCAGTGGAAGGCCATTAATATCAGCAAAGAAGCGAACGACGCTCTTATCTCCGCCACCATCCATTACAACAGCACCATGACGGTGGCTGCCGCACCCTTCCACAGCGAGATGGAATGCATGATGCTGGACGAGCCTACCTATGTGAACGGGGCGGCCAAAAACCTGGAGGCCATCCGGTTTGAGTATCAGAATGGCGGGTACACCTACTATAAGCTCCGGGACCTGGGGGAGGCTTTGGGCTTCAACGTGGGCTGGGACCGGGTCTGCATCGAGAGCGGCAAGCCTTACGATCCTACTAACCGAGAGCAAAGAAAAAGCCGAAGGCGGGAACGCCTCCGGCTTTTTTGTGCCTTACACTTCCATGATCACGGGGAGGATCATGGGGTTGCGGTGGGTCTTTTTGAAGAGGTAGGCGGAGAGCTCGTCGCGGACGTCGGACTTGACGGCGGCCCAGTCCCGGTAATTGCTCCGGGTGCTCTTTTCCAGGGATTGGGCGGCCAGGTCCCTCAGCTCGTCCATGAGAGCTTCGGATTCCTTGACGTAGATGAAGCCCCGGGTGATGATGTCGGGGCCCGAGAGAAGGCCGCCGTCCTCGGCGGACACCGAGGCCACCACCACGATCATGCCGTCCTCAGCCAGGTGCTTCCGGTCCCGGAGGACCACCGCCCCCACATCTCCCACCCCGTAGCCGTCCACAAAGACCCGGCCGGCGGGGACGGTACCCGTGATACGGGCGCCGGCGTTGGAGAGCTCGATGACCTTACCGATGTCTGAGATGACGATGTTCCGGGGGTCCATACCCATCTCCCGGGCCAGCTTGGCGTGGACCTGGAGCATCCGCTGCTCTCCGTGGACCGGGATGAAGTATTTGGGCTTGAGCAGGGCGTGGATGATTTTCAGCTCGTCCTGGCAGGCGTGGCCCGACACGTGGAGCTCGCCGGCCCGTTCGTCCACCACCTCGGCCCCCTTGCGGTAGAGCTCGTTGATGACGTTGCCGATGGCATGCTCGTTACCCGGGATGGCGCTGGCCGAGAAAATGACCCGGTCCCCGGCCTGGATGTCGAACTGCCGGTGTGTGTTGAAAGCCATCCTTGTCATGGCTGACATGGTTTCCCCCTGGCTGCCGGTGGTGATGACACACACCTTGTTCTTGGGCAGGGACTTGATCTGGTTGATGTCCACCACGGTGCCCGCGGGGATGTTCATGTAGCCCAGCTCGCTGGAGACCTTGATGGCGTTCTCCATGCTACGGCCGGTGATGGCCACCTTCCGGCCGTACCGGGCGGCCACTGTGATGATCTGCTGGATCCGGTCCACGTTGGAGGCGAAGGTGGCCACGATGATCCGCTCCTCGCAGCCCCGGAAGAGGGCGTCAAAGGAGGCTCCTACGCTTTTCTCCGATTTAGTGTAGCCGGGGCGCTCCACGTTGGTGGAGTCGCACAGAAGGGCCAGGACCCCCTCACGGCCAAGCTGGCCCAACCGGGCCAGGTCGATCATGCCGCCTGAGACCGGAGTGGAGTCGATCTTGAAGTCTCCGGTGTGGATGCACACGCCGGCGGGGCATTTGATGGCGAAGGCTACCGCGTCGGCAATGGAGTGGTTCACATGGATGAACTCCACCGTGAAGGGCCCCGTGCGGACGGTCTCGCCAGGTTCGCAGGTGATGAGCTTAGTCTTGTTTACCAGGTGGTGCTCCTCCAGCTTGAGCTTGATGAGCCCGGCCGACATGCGGGTGGCGTAGACCGGCACGTTGATCTCCCGCAGCAGGTAGGGGAGGGAGCCGATGTGGTCTTCGTGCCCGTGGGTGATGAAGATGCCCCGGATCCGATCCCGGTTCTTGATGAGGTAGGTGAAGTCGGGGATGACCACGTCGATGCCGTACATGTCGTCGTCGGGAAAGCCCATGCCCGCGTCCACCACGATGATGTCTCCGCCGTACTCGTAGACCGTCATGTTTTTGCCGATTTCGTTGAGTCCGCCCAGAGAGATGATTCTTAACTTTTCTGTCATGTGCTGAAATTACTCCTTTTCCTGTTTCCGTTGGGTTGATATGTAGGACGAGGAGCGCGTGCCAAAACTGGGCCAGAGGACCGGACAGAGGGCTCCGGCCCTGTACCGCCGGAAGCTCTGCCCGGTCCCCTCGCCGGGGACGCGCCTGGTCCGTATTTTGCCTTATCAAAAACGCCCCGTGGGCGTGTAAAGCCGAATGTCAGCTATCATAGTATAGCACATCAGGATGGTAAAGTATACCAAAATTTTTGGAAAAGGTCAAGAGGGAGCTTTTTCGTCCCACTCCCGGATCTTTTCCTCATAGAGCTGGCACAGCTCCCGGGCGGCTTCGGTGTCGGTGGCCTCGGCAATGACCCGGAGGGCACTGCGGCGGGACATGGGCACCAGGTAGACCCACCCGGCTCCCACCGGGATCCGGGTGCCCTCACCTTCCCGCCGGGCGGCCGGGTGGTCGTGGAGGCATTCCTCCATCACCTTCCCCCGGCCCGAACGGAGGGGGATCTCCCCCCGGACGGTGGAGAACCGGGGCACCGACCGGTCCAGTTGGCGCAGGCTCTCCCCCGTGACGCCCAGCCGGGAGCAGAGCCGGCAGGCGGCAAAGAGGGCGTCCCAGAGCCAGGGGCTCTTGCGCCAGAGCTCCATGGCCCCGTCGTCCCGGCCCAGCCGAAGGATCTCTCCTCCGAAGTGCCGGGCCACCGTGTCGGCGGCCGCCGGAGCCCAAGGGGGAAGGGCCACCTGTTTGGCCCCATGCTCCATGTCGATCCGGGTGAGGAGGACCAGCAGCCGGTCAGAGGAGATGGCCTCCCCCTCCTCATCCCAGGCCGAAAGGCCGAAGCCCTCGGCCTCGGACGAGAAGGCGGGCCGGCCCCGGATGGCCTCCCGGCTCACCTCGCAGCCCAGGGCGGAGAGGGCGGCGGCCAGAATGTCGTTGACCGGTCCCCGTTCTACCCGGACTGCGGTGGGGCGGAGGGGAAGGGTGGACAGCCGGGAGAGCCTCTCGGCCTCCCGGGCGTAGCCCGAGCGGACTCCGGCCACGGTCTCCAGGGCCCCTACCCGCACGGCGGGCACCCTGGAACCCTCTCCCCGGATCAGGGCCCCCTCCAGCTTCCGCTGGGCGCTCCGGTCCAAGGGAAGGCCGTCCGGGCCGAAGAGACGGAGACGGACGGCGTCCCCGTCCTGCTGGACGAAGAGGCTGACGGGCAGTTGGTAGTAGCGGGTGAGCCAGCTGTGGGCCGAGGGGCATGGGGCGTCCCCGGCCAGGACGCTGCCTCCGGCGGCGCAGATGCCGCTGAGGGCGGCACGGGCCAGCATGCCGGCCCCATTGCCTCCGGCCCAGCCCAGGCCTACCTGGCCCCACTCGCCCAGCAGGGCGCCCAATGCCAGCAGGGTCTCGGGGGTCAGCTCCTCTCCAAGGGTGCCCATGAGGGCCCCGCCCTCAGAGAACTTCAGTGGGGAGGGGGCGGCCGAGGACACCTGGGAGGCGGTGGCACGCCCACCCTCGGGGACGGCCCGCCTGGGCCAGAGCTTGACCCCTGGGGCCACGATGGCCTCGGCTCCCACCACGCTGTTCTCCCCCAGTACGGCCCCGGCGTTCACCATGGCCCGCCGGTGGACGGCGGCACCCTTGCAGAGGATGGCCCCGGTGACCTCGGCCCCCTCACCCACGCCGGCGCCCAGAAGGACCGAACGTTCCACCACCGCCCCGGTCTCCACGGTGGAGCCCTCCCCCAGCACGGTAAAAGGACCGATGGCGCAGCCGGGTGCCAGGGAGACCCGCCGGCCGATCCAACAGGGCTCCCGCACCTCCACCCCCGCCGGGGGAGCGGTCCGCCCGGTGGTCAGGTCCATCCGGGCCTTGCCCGAGAGCACGTCCTGGACACATTCCAGATAGGCGCCGCAGTCCCCCATGTCCTGCCAGTAGCCCGGGATCTCCCAGCCGTACAGGGCTTCCTTCTTTGCCAGCAGGGCAGGGAAGAGTTCCCGGCCGAAGTCGTAGGGAACGCCGTCAGGCACCAGCTCCATACACCGGTGGGAGAGGACATAGATGCCGGTGTTCACCAGCTCGGTATCCACCTCCCCCCAGCCTGGCTTCTCCACAAAACCCAGGATCCGGCCCGACTCGTCGGTGCGGACAAGGCCGTACTCTAAGGGCTCCCGACGACGGCACAGGGCCAGGGAGGCCGCCGAGCGGTGGGCGGCGTGGAAAGCCATGAGCTGCTGAAGATCCAGGTCGCACACCGCGTCCCCGCTGATGACCAGGAAGTCCTCCTCCCCCAGGAAGGGGGCGCATTTTTTCACGCTCCCTGCCGTGCCCAGGGGGGCCTCCTCCACAAAGTAGGTGAGACGCACTCCGTAGTCCTCCCCTTTTCCCATCACGTCCATAACGGCATTGGGGAGACAGCGCAGGGTGACGGCCACGTCAGTGACGCCGTGGCGGCGGAGCAGGTCCAGGATATGGCCCAGCACCGGTTTGCCAAAGAGGGGGGTCATGGGCTTGGGCCGGCCGATGGTCAGAGGCCGGAGCCGGCTGCCCTCGCCCCCGGCTAAGATCACAGCTTTCATGGGGAACACCACCTGATGAATAGATGGTGGTAGTATGGCCGGATGGACGAAAAATACCCATATTGCGCCTGTTGGGAAAGTGTGATAAACTACCCTTACGGAAAAGGAGGGAACAAGATGGAAGATCTGCATCCTGGCCGGTATCGTCATTTCAAAGGAAACGAGTATCGGCTTTTGTACGTGGCCCGCCACTCCGAGACCCTGGAGCCCATGGTGGTTTACCAGGCCCTTTATGGGGAGATGGGCGTCTGGGTCCGCCCGGCAGGCATGTGGAGCGAGCACGTGGATCGGGACGGCTATTCCGGCCCCCGGTTCACCTACATAGGAGAGTGAGCCATGAACATTCAGATCTTCGGAAAATCCAAGTGTTTTGACACCAAGAAAGCCGAACGGTACTTCAAGGAGCGGCGGGTCAAGTTCCAGGCGGTGGACATCCTCAAGTACGGCATGAGCCGGGGTGAGCTCCAGAGCGTGATCCGGGCCGTGGGCCTGGAGGCGCTCGTTGACTGGAAGAATCCCGACGCTGCCCTGCTCAAGTATTTGGCCTGCGACGAGGCCAAGCTGGACAAGCTTTTCGAGGATCCCCGCCTCATCAAGACCCCCGTGGTCCGCAACGGTAAGCAGGCCACCGTGGGCTACCAGCCCGAGGTGTGGAGAACCTGGGAGTGACTCAACCACAAGTTGAGTTCTCCTGGCCTGACGGTCGCTGGCACCCCTCAAAATCCTCTGCTATGATGGTCTCACGCCGGCAAACTATTTTTAAAGGAGACCATCATCATGGAATTGGGAAATCAGATCAAAAGCCTGCGGCTCTCCAAGGGCCTGACCCAGGAGGCCCTGGCCGAGCAGCTGGGGGTCACCGCCCAGGCGGTGAGCAAGTGGGAGCGGAACGCCGCCCTCCCTGACATCGGGCTGCTGCCCCAGCTCTCGGTGCTCTTCGGGGTCACCATCGACCAGATTTTTGCCATCCCGGACGAGGACCGGCTGGACCGCATCCAGAACATGCTCTGGGATGAGCGGGTGCTGGACCCCGTTCTTGTGGAGCGGGAAAAAGCCTTTTTATTAGAAAAGGCCCGCCGGGAGCCGGAGAATGGCCGGCCCCACGAACTGCTGGCCGACATGGAGAACCACCTGGCCGACCAGCACCGGGTATTGGCCGCCGACTACGCCAAAGAAGCCCTCCGCCGGGAGCCCCAGCGTAAGGATGCCCACAGCGAGCTCTTTCACGCCTTTGGGGGCGGCTGGACCACTGAGGACTGGTATGCCGGCACCCACAATGCGGGTATCGACTGGTATAAGGGCTTTGTGGCCCAGAACCCGGATTACCGGGGCGGCTACCTCTGGCTTATGGACCTGCTTCTCACCGACTGCCGGGTAGACGAGGCCCAGGCAGTCTGCGACGCCCTGGAGCGTATCGACCAAAGCTACCGCCTTCCCCTCTACCGGGGCCACATTGCCTGGGCCCGGGGGACCGGGAAACGGCCCAAACCATCTGGGATCAAATGTGCCGGGACTTCCCCGACGAGTGGGCGGTCTGGCTCTCCATGGGGGATGTTCGCGCCCGGACCGGGCGGTTTGATGAGGCCGTTGCCGACTTCCGAAGGTCCATGGAGCTCCAGAAGGCCCCCCGGTATGTGGACGGTCTGGAGTCCATCGCCCTGGCCAAAGAGCTCACGGGGGACATCCCCGGCGCCATCGCTGCTTTGGAGGAGGAGATCAAGCTCCTGGCCGATGAGTGGGATACCGCCACCGGGGAGACGGTGGACAAGGTCCGCCGGGAGATGGACAGATTGAGGAAAAAGATGTGACTTGACCGAGTCAGCTGCCTCTGGTGAGTGCCTGAACCCTGAGGGAGGAGAATCGTATGGAACCGTCGTTTGCAGAGAAAATCAAAAGCCTGCCCAAAGATATTTGGCGCTCCGAGCGGATTGCCGTCCGGCCCATTGAAAGCGATGACGACCTTTGGTATGCCGTAGTGGAGTGCACCCTGGCTCCGGGGCAGGAGGAGTATGTAAATCCCGCGGGTTTCTCCATCGGGAGAGCCTATCTCTACCCCGAGGACCATGTTCCCTGCGTGATCTGCAAAAAGAATGGAGAGAAGATCGGGTATATCGTGTTTCATATCTGGCTGGGAGAGGGCAGAGGCTTCACCTGGGGATATTACCTGGACCGGCGTTTTCAGGGCATAGGATACGGAAAAGAGGCTGCCCGCCTGGCCGTGGACATCCTGAAGGCGGCAGACCCCCAGATGCCCGTCAAGCTTGCCACCGAGCCGCACAACGCCAAGGCCCAGCAGCTCTATGAGTCCATTGGATTTGTCAAGTCGGAGGAGATGGACGGGGATGACCTGGTGTTTATACTCTGACATTTCCCACGGGCCTTGGCCCGGAACTTTGATACAGGAGGCAGTGTCATGAAACGGAATATGACCCCAGAGCTGCTGGAGGAAAAGCGGCAGGAGATCTACGCCACCCTGGTGGACCCCACCCTGAGCCACGAGCAGCGGGTGACCAATCTCTCCCGAGCGGCCGAGAACATGCTCGCTGTCCTGGACGAGCCTGATGGGCTGGACGAGCTGCTGCGGTGTGACATTGATACCCGGTGTATCTGCACCCTTTTCGAGGGGGAGGCCCCCTACCGGCCCCGGTACATCTGCGTGGACTTTGAGAAGTTCCTGCAAACGGGAAGCGATTTCCTCCAGGTGGGCCCCGCCCGGGACTTTTACGAGGCGCTGACCAACCTGATGATCCTGTACCACAACATCCCCAGCATCACCAACTTCCCTGTGTACGTGGGGGACCTGGACACCCTGCTGGAGCCCTATATCGGGGACCTGTCCGACGGGGAGGTCAAGCGGGCCCTCCGCCACTGGCTGAATACCATCGACCGCACCATTCTGGACTCCTTCTGCCACGCCGATATCGGCCCCAAGGCCACCCGGATGGGCCGCCTCCTCATGGAGGTAGAGGGAGAGCTGGAAAACGCGGTGCCCAACCTGACCATGCGGGTGGCTGACGACACCCCCAATGACTTTATCCTGGCCGGCGTTCAATGCGCCCTCAAGTCGGCCAAGCCCAGTTTCGCCAACGATAAAATGTTCCGGAGCGAGCTGGGAGACAACTACTGTATCGCAAGCTGCTACAACGGCCTATATAAGGCCGGCGGCTCCTACACCCTGTGCCGTCTGGTGCTGCACAACATCGCCAAGCGGGCAACGGGTATCGAGGACTTCAAGCAGAACCAGCTGCCCTACGTCATGGACATCATGGCCCGGTATATGGACGAGCGCATCCGCTTCCTGGTGGAGGAGAGCGGCTTTTTCACCCACAATTTCCTGGTTACCGAGGGCTTCATCCGGCGGGAGAACTTTACCGCTATGTTCGGCCTTGTCGGCCTGGCCGAGTGCGTCAACCTGCTGCTGGAGAAGGAGGGTGTCCCCGGCCGCTTCGGCCACAGCGAGAAGGCCAATGAGCTGGGCGTGGAGATCATGGACCAGATCAACGGCTTTAACAACAACCACTACAACAAGTACTGCGAGGCGGCGGGGGGCCATTTCCTCCTCCACGCCCAAGTGGGCTTGGCTGACGACCACGACGTATCCCCCGGCACCCGCATCCCCATCGGAGAGGAGCCCGATGAGCTGGTGGACCACCTGAAGGTCATTGACCTATTCCACAAGTACTTCCCCTCAGGCACCGGAGATATTTTCCCGGTGGATATCACTGTCCACAAAAATCCCCAGTATGTGCTGGACATCATCCGGGGCAGTCTGGGCATGGACATCCGGTATCTGTCCTTCTACAGCAGCGATTCCGACGTGATCCGGGTCACCGGCTACCTGGTCAAGCGCAGCGAGATGGAAAAGCTGGACGCGGGCGCCGCCGTGCGGCAGAATACCACTGGTCTGGGCCTGGGGGCCTCCAAAAACTGCAAGATTTTGGACAGGCGGATCCGGTGATGACCAGGGCCGCCGTCAACAAGATCATTCCCTTCAGCGCGGTGGACGGGCCGGGGAACCGGACCGCCGTCTTCCTCCAGGGGTGCAATTTCGACTGCAAGTTCTGCCACAATCCAGAGACCATCCACACCTGTATCCACTGCGGTGTCTGCGTACCCTACTGCCAGCCGGGGGCTCTTACCATGGCGGAGGGCAAGGTGACCTACAATATTACCAAGTGCGTCCTCTGCGACGAATGCTTCCACCACTGTCCCTACGGCGCCTCCCCCCGGACCCGGCAAATGACGGCCGGGGAGGTGATGGCCGAGGTGCGGAAAAATATGCCCTTCATCCGCGGAGTCACGGTATCCGGGGGCGAGTGTACCCTCTGGCGGGACTTCTTGGTGGAGCTGCTTACCCTGGCAAAAGGGGAGGGCCTCCACACCCTTCTGGATTCCAACGGCACCTATGATTTCTCCACCGACCGGCCGCTGATGGCAGTTACCGACGGGATCATGCTGGACGTGAAGGCTTGGACAGGGGAGGACCACCGGCGGGTGACCGGGGCGGACAACGCCATGGTGCTCCGGAACCTGCGCTGGCTGGCCGGTCAAGGCAAGCTGCCCGAGGTCCGCACCGTGGTGGTGCCCGGCCTTTTTGACTGCGAGCAGACTGTCCGGGAAACCAGCATACTCCTGCGGGAGTTGGGCTGCCTGGACACCCGCTACAAGATCATCTCCTACCGCCCCATGGGGGTCCGGCAGGAGTACAAGTCCTTGGAGATCCCCACCCCGGAGTTCCTGACCTGCCTGGCTCACCTGGCCCAAAGCTACGGCCTTACCGATGTGGTCATAATCTGAACAAGGAGAATCGAGTGATGACAGAAAAAGAATATACCTTGGAGACCAATGAAAACTTCCCCAAGGAAGTGAAGGCCCCCGAAGCCGGGGACATCCTGGCCGAACTTGCCAAATTCGGCGTTGCGGGCGGGGATACCATCCGACTGATGGACTCTACCCGGGAGGCAGCCGACATCCGCCTCAACTACATCATCGACAAAAAATGGGTGCTCCGTTTTTGTAACGCGCCCGACATGACCGAGAAACGCATGGGGGAGCTGGACCGCCTGGTGGAGCGGTACCGGGCCATGGGCTACCAATGCCCGGCTTTCCTGCATGACAGCGGCGGCAAGTACCTGCACCCCTGGAACGGGCTTCTGTGTTACCTGTCCGAGTACATTGACCTGCCCCTGGCCCGGGAGCGGGACCAGGATTCCTGCGATGATGACCGGCTGATGGACCGGGTGATGGACCAGGTGATGGTGGAGGTGGCCCGGTTTGCCGAGCGGTATCGGAATGTGGACCTGTCCGATACCGTGGGAATGTACAGTCTTTTCGAGCTGAATCCATATGATGCCCTGACGGGTAAGGACGAGAAGCAGGACAACTTTGAAAGCTTGATGGAGGTCTTGCGTGGGGAAGGGGAGGAGGTTCTGGCCCGGTGTTTGGAGAGCCGGCACGAGGACATTCGCAGTAAACTCAAGGCGGTCTACCGGGACCTGCCCCGCTGTGTTTTCCAGGGGGACGAGAACACCTCCAACGTGCTTGTGGACGGAAAGGGAAATTTCGCCGGGTTCATTGACTTCAACCTGGCGGGGACCGAGGTTATCGTCAATCAGCTGGCCAATCTGGCCGGTTTTGAGTATGGCGACGAGGAAAAACCGATGGATGCCCGGACCCGATTGGAGATGGCTCTTCAAGGCTATCAAGGCCGTATCCGTTCCATGCTCCAAGTGTACCATGCCACCAGACAAGAGCTGCAGGCACTGACCTGGTATGCCTGGATTGTCATGATATCCCAGTGGCCTACCGCCAGCTTTTTCGAGTGGGCTGTCAAGGGGGGCACCCTGAAGGGAGAAATCTGCGAGCTGCTTTCCCTCATCGCCGACGTGCCCGAGGAGCGGCTGTGGGCCGAATAAAGCGACAAAAAAGGAAGGGCCATGGCCCTTCCTTTTTTGTGTTCCCGTTTTTACTCAGGCAGCTTACACACATCTACCCAGGAGGTATAGGCTGAGTGCTCCTCCAACTCGGGGATGGTGAGCTCGATGGCGCTGTTGCTGCTGCCGCAGGCGGGGAAGACGGTCTCAAACCGCTTCAGGCTCTCGTCCAGGTAGACCGTCACTCCATCGTTCACGGCGAAGGGGCACACCCCGCCCACGGCGTGGCCGATGAGCTCTACCGTCTGCTCGGGGGAGAGCATTTTGGCCTTGGTCCTGAACCGGGTCTTATACTTGGGGTTATCAATCTTGGCGTCCCCCGCCGCCACAATGAGAACGGGCTTGTCCTCCACCAGGAAGGACAGGGTCTTGGCGATGCGGCAGGGCTCACAGGCCAATGCCTCGGCCGCCAGGGCCACCGTGGCGCTGGATACGGGAAACTCCCGTACCCGCTCCGCCATCCCCCTGTAGGCAAAATAGGACTTCACTTTTTCAATGGACATGTTGACCGCTCCCTTCCAATGTTTTCCGCAGTAATGTCCGGTACTCCTCCACTGCCCACTGGGGGGCCGTGAGCACTGCCCCGGCCTCCAGCCCCAGCAGCCAGCCGTAGAACTGGGGGGAGACCACCGCGTCGGCGGTAAAAACAAAATGGTCCTCCCCGTCGGGGATGAGCATGATGTCCTGACCGAACCGGTCCAGCATGATGTTCACCAGCCAGTTCTCACACCGGAGCCGGACTTTGGCCTCCTTGCCCGAGAACATATGAAAGTGCTTCTGGCCGAACTCGGCCAGGTCGAAGTTTTTACAGCTCTCGTCCCCCTCCCTGGGAAGACCGGTGACCGTGAGGGAGGCCATCTTGTCCACCCGGTAGCGGCGGAGGGTCTCCCGCTGGTGGTCCCAGCCAGCCAGGTAGTAGTTCTCGTCGCTCCAGATGAGGCCGTAGGGGGAGACGGTGTACCGCTTTCCCCCCCGGCGGAAGACCTTCTCCTTCTTCACGTTGTAGTCGAAGTAGAGGAAGGACACCACCCGGTTGGCGTTGATGGCGGTGTGGAGCTTGTCGATGGCGTAGTAGACGCTCTCGTTGTCGGTTTTCACCCGGTCGTCCACATAGACCTGCCGCCGGAGCTGCCGGGCCTGGTGCTCGCTGGAGAGGCCCTCCAGCTTGCGGATGAGCTCGGCGCTCTTCTTTCTGGAGATGAACCGGGAGGACTGGACCGCGTCCACCAGCAGCTTGAGCTCGGGGAGCTGGAACTCCCGCACCCCCACGAACCAGCCCGGATCCTTCCCCTTGCGGAACTGAACGTCCAGGCCGAAGTCCTGAAGGGCCTCCATGTCGGCGTAGATGCTCTTGCGCTCGGCGGTGATGCCCTCCCGCTCCAGAGCCTCGATGAGCTGGGGAGTGGTGATGGGGTGCTCCTCGTCCCCCTTTTTCAGCAAAAGCTGCCAGAGCGTCAGCAGCTTGGTCTTCTGCCCGCCTTTTTTTGACATACCGCTTCCCCCTTTCGTCTCCCAGAATAACAGGAGCGCTGTCCCATAAATTGGACTATATCATATTTTTTACCATTCGGCAAGCCTGAATGTTGGTATCTTATGCAAGTTCACCATTGACACACTTGCAGGGGCATGATATGATATGACTGTGTGAAACCAGATAGAGGCGCGGTTCTCATGAGTATCCCGGGCAAAGAGGCCAGGCAGCCGCCAAGGGAGAAAGGGAGCACCGCCGAGGAGGATGACGGGGCCTGTCCGTCTGTCCTTCGGGCCGTCGGGAAATACCCGCCGGACTGTCACAGAGGTCTGTGGAGTGCTATCCGGGCTTATCGAACTGAGATATGGCTCATAGTATACCACGGATGCTTTTCCCAAAGAAAAGTATCCGTTTTTTCGTGGAAAGGGGAAATTTTCTTGCGTATCACAGATCTCCGGATCGGGAGGCTCTCCCTTCCCCTGGCCCACCCCTTCAAGACCGCCCTGCGTACTGTGGAGCGGATCGAGGATGTGGCGGTGATGGTGGTGGGGGAGGATGGCGGCGTGGGCTACGGAGAGGCGCCTCCCACCGCCGTCATCACGGGGGACACCACCGGTTCCATTCTCTGCGCCATCGAGGATTACATACGCCCTGCCATCGTGGGCATGGAGCTTGACGACCTTTCTGCCGTCATGGAAAAGCTTAACGCCTGTCTCGTTCACAACACCTCCCCCAAGGCCGCCGTGGATATGGCCCTCTATGATCTGTGGGCCAAGAGCCAGGGCAAGCCCCTCTACCAGCTTCTGGGAAACGCCAGAAGCTCCTTCGAGACCGACCTGACCATCTCGGTGAACCAGGTGGACGAGATGGTGAAGGACGCACTGGAGGCCGTGCGGCGGGGCTTCACCACCCTGAAGATCAAGGTGGGCAAGGAGGGCCTGGCCGACATCGACCGGGTCACTTCCATCCGCAAGGCGGTGGGCAATGACATCCAGCTCCGGGTGGACGCCAACCAGGGCTGGACGGCCGCTCAGTCGGTGGCCATCATCAAGACCATGGAGGCCCGTGGCCTGAATATCCAGCTGGTGGAGCAGCCCGTACCCGCCGACGACATCGCCGGGCTCAAGTACGTCTCAGGTCAGGTGGACACCCCCATCCTGGCTGACGAGGCGGTCTTTTCCCCCACCGACGCTGCCAACCTCATCGCCATCCGGGCCTGCGACTACATCAACATCAAGCTGATGAAGACCGGCGGCATCTGGAACGCCCTGAAGATCTGCGAGCTGGCCAAACAGCACGGCATGGAGTGCATGATCGGCTGTATGCTGGAAAGCCAGGTGGCCGTGTCGGCCGCCGCCCACCTCTGCGGCGGCCAGGGGGCCATCACCATGGCCGACCTGGACGGCCCCTCCCTCTGCGCCAGCGAGCCCTTCCCCGGCGGTCCGGTCTTCGACGGACCCACCATCCGCCTGAACGACACCCCCGGCATCGGTATCGAACTGCCTGGCGAGATCTTTGGGTAAAACCGTGTGCAATGGGGCACAAAACCCTTTATTCCAATACCTTGAAAGGAAGGAACCGACTATGAAAAGAAGAAACCGTATGTTTGCCCTTGCCCTCTGTGCCGCCATGACCCTGTCTCTGGTAGCCTGCGGCGGGGACCCCAAAGAGTCTCCCCGCCTCGACAACTCGGATGCCCCCGTGACCGAGAAGACGGTCTACCGCACCCTGTACGACGCTGAGGTGGACACCCTCAACTACCTGATCACCAGCACCTCCAAGAATACCGCCATCACCTACAACCTGGTGGACTGCCTGGTGGAGTACGACGCCTACGGTGCGGTGGAGCCCGCCCTGGCCCTCTCCTGGGAGCCCAACGCCGACGCCACCGTTTGGACCTTCCGCCTCCGCCAGGGGGTGAAGTGGGTGGACAAGGAGGGCAAGGAGGTGGCAGAGGTCACCGCCGCTGACTTTGTCACCTCGGCCCGGTACGTCTGCGACGCCCGGAACGCTTCAAACAACATCAGCACTTACCGGGGCACCGTGGCCGGCGCCCGGGAGTACTACAACTACACCGCCTACCTCCTGGCCCTGGAGACCGCCGTGGACGGTACCGACGAGAACGGCAACCCTGCCAAGTTCACCGTGAAGGAGGACGGCAGCCGTGAACTGTTGGAGTCTGTGGCAGAGGTCAAGGTGGAGGACATCGGGGTGAAGGCCCTGGATGCCTACACCCTGGAGTACACCCTCACCGGCCCCACCCCCTACTTTGTCTCCATGGTATCCTTTGGCTCCTATATGCCCACTTACGAGCCTTTCCTCACCGAGAAGGGGGATAAGTTCGGCACCGACAACGAGACCCTGCTCTACTGTGGCCCCTTCATCCTCTCCTCCTTCAAGCATCAGCAGGAGAGGGTGCTGACCAAGAATCCCTCCTACTGGGAGCCTGAGCAGGTCTTCATTGACGAAATCCGCCAGACTTACAATGCCGAGGCCAATTCCATTTCGGTCTCCATGTACCAGAACGGCCAGATCGACCAGGCCGATATTCCCGCTGACCTGTTGAACGCAATGATGGGCGACTCGGCTCTGGCCGCCGAGATCCACCCCAGCCGCCCCAACACCTCCTACTCCTACTGGTTCCTCTTCAACTTCGACGCCAACTTTGACGCCGAGTACCAGCCCGAGAACTGGACCAAGGCGGTCAACAATGAGAACTTCCGTCTCTCCCTGGTCCACGCCCTCAACCGGGTGCCCGCCCTCTCCACCAGCGACCCCTACAATCCCACGGGCAACATCAACAACACTGTGACCCCCGCCACCTTCGCGGTCAACTCTGAAAACGGCAAGGACTACACCGAGTACGGCGGCCTGCCCGCATACATCAGCGGGGACACCTTTGATTCGGCCAAGGCCCTGGAGTACAAGGAGAAGGCCAAGACCGAGCTGGCCGCCGCCGGGGCAACCTTCCCCATCATCGTATACATGCCCTACAACTCCAGCTCCACCAGCTGGGCCAACGAGTGCCAGGTGCTGGAGCAGCAGATGGAGGGCCTGCTGGGTGCCGACTACATTGACATCAAGGTGGTGGCCGTCTCCAGCGAGAACTTCCTCCGGGATGTCCGCCGCAGCGGCAAGTACGCCCTCATGAAGTGTAACTGGGGCGCCGACTACGCCGACCCCGAGACCTGGACCGACCCCTTCACCGAGGGGAGCACCTACAGCTTCATCTTCGAGAGCACCGACCCCGCCACCCAGGCCCTCTATCAGGAGTACCTCGACCTGGTGAACGCCGCCAAGGCCATCACCACCGACACCGACGCCCGGTACGAGGCCTTTGCCAAGGCCGAGACTTTCCTGCTGGACCATGGCTTCGCCATTCCGTACTCCACCAATGCCAGCGGCTACTCCATGAGTAAGCTCAACACCTTTGAGGGCCAGTACGCCCCCTTCGGCGGCGCCTCTCAGCGCTACAAGGACCAGCACCTGCTGGACAAGAGCATGGGCATCGACGAGTTCAATGTCGCCTACGAGCAGTGGAAGAGTCAGAACTGAGTTTCATCTGAAAATATCCGATCAGCGTCGCGGGAGGGAGACCCTTCGTGGGCTCCCTCCCCGGCATATCATTGAACCTTTACAGAAGGGAGCGAGACTGTGGTAAAATATATCTGCAAACGGGTCCTGCGTGCCTTTGTGACCCTGTTCATTATCATCTCCATTCTCTTTTCCCTTCTGCGGCTCATGCCCATCGAGGGCTACTTTGAGAACTTCGACAAGGCCACCGAGGTGGAGGTCCAGGTCAAGCTCCAGACCCTGGGTCTCACCGACCCACTGCCCAAGCAGCTGACCCGCTTCTTCGGCCAGCTCCTCCACGGGGACCTGGGCACCTCCAACCGCTACCGCCAGGGGGTCTCCATCAACACCATCCTGGCCGACAAGATCCCCGTGTCCCTCCGGCTGGGCCTCATGTCCTTCTGCATTTCCCTGGCGGCCGGGCTCTTTCTGGGTATCCTCATGGCCCGGAGTACCCGGACCCGCTTTAAGATCGGCGACAAGCTGGGCACCGTTTTCATCGTCATTGTCCAGGCGGTGCCGGCAGCGGTCTACCACATCGTCCTCCAGTTTGCGGGCTCTCAGGGGGTTATCAACCTGAAATGGCTGGGCGTCGACTGGTCTCTCAAGCTGCCCATGCTCTTTGACGCCAGCACTCCCCTGAGCTATGTCCTGCCCGTCATCTCCCTCTCCATCGGCTCCACCGCCTACTACGCCATGTGGCTGCGGCGGTATATGGTGGACGAACACAACAAGGACTACGTAAAGCTGGCCCGGGCCAAGGGCGTTCCCGGGGGACAGATCTCCCGGAAGCACGTTTTCCGCAACGCCATGATCCCACTGGTCCAGTACATCCCCGGCTCCATTCTGTCCACCCTGATGGGTTCCCTTTATGTGGAGAGCCTCTATTCGGTGCCCGGCATGGGCGGGCTTTTGGTCAACGCCATCCAAATCAAGGACAATACCCTGATCCAGGCCCTGGTGGTCATCTACGCCATCCTTTCCATCGCGGGCCTGCTCCTGGGCGACCTGCTCATGGCCCTGGTGGACCCCCGGATCAGTCTGACCGGAAAGGAGGACGCCCGCTGATGAGACCCTTTCGCCGTCAGGCCGACGATGCACTGGGCGACAAGCTCAACGAAAAGCTGAAGCGTGACCTGGACCTCCAGAAGCGCCGGGAGGCCATGAGCGAGGCCGAGCTTTTCTCCTTCGCCGAATTCGACGCCGAGGAGGCCGAGCGTTCGGGCGCTTCGGACTACTCCTACTGGCGCTCCACCCTCCGGGCCTTCTTCCACAACAAGGCGGCGGTCTTTTTCCTCTGCCTCATGGTTGTGACCCTGCTCTTCACCTTCATCCAGCCCTACCTGCCGGGACAGAAGGACCCCCTTCTGATCCACAACAACGAGTACGGCATCCCCCTGAACAATGTGCCTCCGGGGGAGGAGTTCTGGCTGGGCACCAACTCTATCGGCCAGGATCTGTGGGCCCGGCTGTGGTCAGGCACCCGTACCAGCCTGCTTATCGGCATCGCCGTCACCCTGGTGGAGGCCGTGGTGGGCATCGTGGTGGGGGTGTTGTGGGGCTATGTCCGCAAGCTGGACCTTGTTCTCACTGAGCTCTATAACATCCTGGACAACATCCCCCAGACCCTGCTTCTTATCCTGCTTTCCCTGATTTTGAAGCCGGGCGTCGCCACCATCATTTTCGCCCTATCCCTCACGGGCTGGCTGGGCATGGCCCGGTTTATCCGCAACCAGATCATCATTATCCGGGACCGGAACTACAACCTGGCCTCCCGGTGCCTGGGCTCTTCCACAGGGCGGATCATCACCAAAAACCTGCTGCCCTACCTGGTCAGCGTCATCACTATGCGTATGGCCCTGGCTATCCCCGGCGCCATCGGCAGCGAGGTCTTTGTGACCTACATTGGTATCGGCATCCCGGTGGACATCCCCTCTCTGGGCAACCTGATCAACACCGGACGGGCCCTGATGACCATGCCCGTCCTCCGGTACCAGCTCATTTTCCCGGTGGCCATCCTGGCAGTCATCACCATCTCCTTCTACATCATCGGCAGCGCTTTTGCTGACGCCGCCGATCCGAAAAACCATATCAATTAGAAGCGCGGAGCAAGGGGGATGCGAGGAAGCTTGGACTGGAGCGAGGACGAGCGCAGGGCCGCAAGGCGGCCCGCAGACCAGTCCGAGTCGGAGGAAAAGCGGCCGAGCGACCATCCCCTTGCGGAACGTGACAATGCCACCCAAAGGAGGGTTCCCCATGACAAATAAAGAAACCATCCTCTCCTTTGAGGACCTGGAGATCCAATTCACCCTCCGGGGGCAGACCCTGAAAGCCATCCGGGGGGTCTCTCTGGACGTTCACCGGGGGGAGTCCCTGGCCATCGTCGGCGAGTCCGGCTCGGGCAAGAGCGTCTTCACCAAGTCCTGCATGGGTCTGCTGGACGCCAACGGCTCCATCACCGCCGGCCACATCTGGTATGCCGGCCACGACCTGGCCCAGTATAAGACCGAGAAGGAATGGCTCACCATCCGGGGCCGGGAGATCGCCATGGTCATGCAGGACCCCATGACCTCCCTCAATCCCCTCAAGCGTATCGGCGACCAGATCACCGAGGCGGTGGTCCTCCACCAGGGCCTGAAGGGTGTTGAGGCCAAAGCTGCCGCCGTCAAGGCCTTGGAGGCCGTGGGTATCGACGACCCCGAGCGGCGGTACCGGCAGTACCCCCATGAGTTTTCCGGCGGCATGCGCCAGCGGGTGGTCATCGCCATCGCCGTGGCCTGCCGGCCCAAGATCCTCATTTGTGACGAGCCCACCACCGCCCTGGACGTGACCATCCAGGCCCAGATCCTGGACCTGATCAAGCGCCTCCAGAAGAAGCTGGAGCTCACCACCATCTACATCACCCACGACCTGGGGGTGGTGGCCAACGTGGCCGACCGCATCGCCGTCATGTACGCTGGGGACATCGTGGAGGTGGGTTCTTGTGATGAGGTCTTCTTCGACCCCCGCCACCCCTATACCTGGGCCCTCCTGTCCTCCCTGCCCCAGTTGGGGGTGAAGGGGGAGGAGCTCTACTCCATCCAGGGTACCCCCCCCAACCTGTTCCATGAAATCAAGGGGGACGCCTTCGCCTTCCGCAACCCCAAGGCCCTGAACATCGACTTTGTCCAGCGTCCCCCCTTCTTCGAGGTAAGCCCCACCCATAAGGCCCGGACCTGGCTTCTGGACCCCCGGGCCCCCAGGGTGGAGCCTCCCGAACACATCCGCCACCTGCGGGAGATAGGAGGCTACGCCAATGGCTGAGAGAGAGAAGCTGCTGGAGGTCTCCGACCTGCGGGTCACCTTCGGCTCCCGCCGCCGCCCCTTTACCGCTGTGGACGGCGTCTCCTTTGACATTTACAAGGGGGAGACCTTCGGCCTGGTTGGGGAGTCGGGCTCGGGCAAGACCACCATCGGCCGGGCCATCATTCGGGTCAACCCGGTGTCAGGCGGCACGGTGAAGTATAAGGGGGAGACCATCTCAGGCCGTGTGAGCCGGGAGACCGACCGCATGGTCATCCGCAATATCCAGATGATCTTCCAGGACCCCATGGACTCCCTCAACGAGCGGGCCAAGGTGGACTATATCGTTTCCGAGGGGCTCTACGCCATCGACAAACACATCCCCAAGGCCGAGCGGGAGGAGAAGGTGGCCCGCGCCCTCACAGCCGTGGGCCTGCTCCCTGAGTTCGCCTCCCGGTTTCCCCATGAGTTCTCCGGCGGCCAGCGCCAGCGCATCGGCATCGCCCGGGCCCTGGTCATGGAGCCCCAGTTCATCATCGCCGACGAGCCCATCTCGGCCCTGGACGTGTCCATCCGGGCCCAGGTGCTGAACCTGATGGCCCAGATCCAGAAGGAACGGGGCCTGACCTACCTCTTCATCGCCCACGACCTCAGTGTGGTCCGTTACATCTCGGACCGGGTCGGGGTCATCTACCGGGGCAAGCTCATGGAGCTGGCTGGGTCAGAGCAGCTCTTCGCCCACCCCCTCCACCCCTATACCCAGGCTCTCCTGTCGGCCATCCCCATGCCCAACCCCGAGCTGGAGCGGAACAAAAAATTAGTGGTCTACGACCCCGCCATGCACCAATACAGTGAATCAGATCCCCCCCAGTGGGCAGAATTGGAACCGGGCCACTTCGTCCGGGGCAGCCGGCGGGAGTTGGACGGATACCGCAAACTGCTGGAGAAGTAATTTCCCTCACTGCTCTTCGTCCTTGCCCCTCGTAGGGCGCGGCGTCCCAGATGCGCCGCATCCTTTATTCTTCGCAGGGGGGTGTCCTCAGCCGCCCGGTACAGCCCCCCCCGCAGGGGCCGATGGAGACATCGGCCCCTAAACATTTACCATGTGAGGCGATTGATTATGGCACAACCTTCCCTTTATCCCGGCGCCCGTGTGGCCCTCCTCTGCATCTCCTCGGCGGTGCCGGAGGACCGCCTGGAGACTGCCTTGGCCGCTGTCCGGGCCTTGGGCCTGGAGCCGGTCCTGTATCCCTCTTGCTATTATGAGAACCGTCACGGCTACTTTGCCGCCGACGATGCCCAGCGGGCCAAGGATCTCCAGGATGCCTTTGCCGCCCCCTCCATCCAGGGCATCCTCTCTATCCGGGGGGGCTACGGCGCTCACCGGCTCATGGGTCTTCTGGACCTGCGGGAGATCGCCCGGCACCCCAAGGTATTCTGCGGCTACTCAGACGTTACCGCCCTCCACATCGCCCTGAACCAGTGCTGCCGCATGGTCACCTTCCACACCCCCATGCCCTCCACCGAGTGGTACAAGGGCCTGGACGAGTTCACCCTGACCTACCTCCGCCGTGCCCTCTTCGGGGCTCTCACCGGCCCCATGCCCCTGGGGGATAAGACCGAGACCCTCCAGGGCGGTCGGGCCAAGGGCCCCCTCTGCGGCGGCAATCTGTCCCTTGTCTGCGACAGCCTGGGCACCCCCTGGGAGATCGACACCCGGGGGAAAATTTTGTTCCTGGAGGACGTGGGGGAGAAGACCTACCGGGTGGACGCCATGCTCACCCAGCTCCGCAACGCCGGGAAATTCGAGGACTGCGCCGGTATCCTCCTGGGCTACTGGACCGACTGCGACCCGGAGTACCCCGAAAAGACCCTCTGGCTCCCTGACATCATCCGGGAGCTTCTGGTCCCCACCGGTAAGCCCATCCTTTCCGGCCTGCCCTGCGGCCATTCCATGCCCACCATGTCCCTCCCCCTGGGGGCCACGGCGGTCATGGATGCCGATACCAAAACCCTGGAGGTATGTTGCTGATGAAAGCCATCGTCAACGCCCCCATCTGCCCCCTCATGTCCCGGCCCCGTCCCGACTGCGAGAAGGCCGACGAGGCCCTTTACGGCATGGTGGTGGAGGTGCTGGAGGAGACCACCCCGGATTTCTGGAAGGTCCGCACCCACTACCGCTACGAGGGCTACGCTCCGGTGAAAAACCTGCTCACCGACCCCGCCCGGGTCCGCGCCTGGGAGGGGTTGGCGCCCTGCCACACCCCCTGGAGCAAAAATTTCATCGACGTGATGGCAGAACCCAAGTACCGCTCCTGGCCCCTCATCACCCTGCCCCGGGGCGCCCTGATCTCCTGCGGTGGGCATGAGGATGGCTGGACCACGGTCACCCTGGCCGA
Source organism: uncultured Oscillospiraceae bacterium (assembly GCA_950075865.1). Classification (GTDB taxonomy): domain Bacteria; phylum Bacillota; class Clostridia; order Oscillospirales; family Oscillospiraceae; genus Vermiculatibacterium. The sequence continues at coordinate 47,901 of CATMVA010000015.1, forward strand.
CGGGCGGACGGGCTACACCCGCTCCAGTTGGGTGGCGGTGGAAGAATTCACCTCCGGTTTGACCGAGGATGAACGCCGCCAACGGCTCTGCGATACAGCGAAGCTCTACGCCGGGACCCATTACCGCTGGGGCGGCAAGTCCCCCGCAGGCATCGACTGCTCGGGGCTGGTGTCCATGAGCTATCTCTTAAACGGCATCATTATCTACCGGGACGCCAAGATCATGGAGGGCTTCCCCATCCGGGAGATCCCCCGGGAGCAGATGAAGCCCGCCGACCTCCTCCTGTTCCCCGGCCATGTGGCCCTTTATCTGGGGAAGGGAATGTACATCCACTCCACCGGCAAGGCCGGAGCCGACGGGGTCACCCTAAACTCCCTGGACCCCACCCACCCCGACTACCGGGAGGACCTGGCCCAAAAGCTCACCGCCGTGGGCACCTATTTTTAAACAGCAAAAGGCCGGGAGAATTCTCCCGGCCTTCTTTTTTGTCCTTATTCCGCCCCCAGCCCGTGCTTCTCGGCGTACCCCGTGAGGATCAAGGTCAGCGCCCCGTCTCCGGTGACGTTGCAGGCGGTGCCGAAGCTGTCCTGGAGGGCGAAAACGGCCAAAACCAAGGCCTGCCCGGCGGCGTCAAAGCCCAGCACCCCTGAAATGAGGCCCAAGGAGGCCACCACCGTGCCCCCGGGTACCCCCGGCGCCCCGATGGCGAAGACCCCCAGCAGCAGGCAGAACAGCACCATGGTCCCCACCGGGGGCAGGGTGCCGTAGAGCACCTTGGAGACGATCATGACAAAGAAGGTCTCGGTGAGGACCGAGCCGCACAGGTGGATGTTGGCGAAGAGGGGGACCCCGAAATCCACCATGTCCCGCCGCAGCACCGGGCTCCTCCGGGCGCAGTCCAGAGCCACGGCCAACGTGGCCGCCGAGGACATGGTGCCCACCGCCGTCAGGTAGGCCGGGCCGTAATATTTGACGACTTCAAGGGGATTCTTCCCCGCGTAGGTCCCCGCCAGGCTGTAGAGCAGAGCCATCCACAGGAAATGCCCTGCCATGACCAGCAGGATGACCAGCAGGAAGACCGGCGCCTGCCGGGTGATGGAGCCCTCCCAGGCAAGGCCGCAGAAGGTGGCGGCGATGAAGAAGGGCAGGATGGGGATGACCACCCGCTTGACGACGGAGAGGACGATGGCCTGGAATTCCTCCAGCAGGGTGGTGGTGGCCGAGGACCGGGTCCATACGGCCGCAAGACCCAGAAGGATGGAGAACACCAGGGCCGACATCACGGGCATGATCTGGGGAATGTCAAGCTGGAACACCAGGCCGGGCAGCTCCCGCAGACCCTCCGGGTCGGAGATGATGGACAGCCGGGGGATGAGCCCGTAGCCCACCCCGGCCGAGAAGAAGGCGGCTCCGATGGAGGACACGTAGGCCAGCAGGACAGCCACCCCCAGCATCCGGGTGGCCGAGTTCCCCAGCCGGGTGATGGAGGGAGCGATAAAGCCGATGACGATGAGGGGCACACAGAAGGTGATGACCTGCCCCAGGATATACTTGGCCGTCACCACCACGCCCATGGCGCTCTCGGGCAAAACCAGCCCCAGCAGGACCCCGGCGGCAATGGCCACCGCCAGCCTGGCCGGCAGGCTGGACAGAAGCTTTTTCATAAAAAGACCTCCCTCTCACATATGGATAGCCCAATATATGAGAGGGAGGAAGAAGGGGTGAAAGGATCTTACAGCCTTCTGGAGAGAATGACGTCTGCCAAAAGGAAGGCCACCGAGTAGAGGACCATGACCCCCAGCAGGGCGTAGAAGGCGGCAAAGCTGAAGGGGAGGACCACAAAGAGGGCGGCAGCCACGGTGAAGAAGGTGACCACCCCGGCCAGGCGGAAGGATTCGTTGACGATCTGCTTTTCCCGTTCGTCGGTCTCCTTGATGCGGGCCTTTTTCAGGGCTTCCGGGTGGCCCAGGAGATAGGTGGCGCGGACCAGCAGGATCACGGCCCCCAGGGTGATGCCGGTGGCCGCCCCCATGTAGAAGCCCTGGATGAACTCGGGGATGGTTTCATTGCCATTGACCAGAAGAAGGAAACAGACAAGCCCGGTGATCCCCACCGCCAGCATGCCGAAGGCGAAGAGCCGACGGCGGCGGAGGGACTTTTCAAAGTCGTCCGAGCTGAAAAGGAATTTTGCCAGCATAGGGCGTTACCTCCCGAAAAGAGTATTTTTGAAATTTTGGAGCTTTTCCAGCTTCTCCGGGCCCAGGAACCCGACGATAAGCCCCCACAGCATCAGAGCGGCCGCCGCACCCCCCACAAAGTGCCAGAACCAGTGAGGGAGGTGGAGATGCTCCCGGAGCCATATTTCCGTGTCGGTATGGATGATCAGCTGCCGCACCAGGTTCAGCAGCAGCCCGGCGGCCAGAGGCAGGGGAAAGTCAGACTTCATTTGGGTTCCTCCTCAAACAGAAATACGTCCTCGATGGTCAAATCAAAGTATTGGGCGATCTTGTGGGCCAGCAGCAGCGAGGCGTTGTACCGGCCGCTCTCCAGGGAGATAATGGTCTGCCGGGTGACCTCCAGGGCATCGGCCAGCTCGGCCTGGGAGAGCTTTTGGGCCCTCCGCAGCTCGGCAATTCGATTTATCAAACGATGACCTCCTTTGCCAAGAGAAAATGTAAAGCTCACTTTACGTTCTCAGTATAGCAGGCATTCCATTGAATGTCAAGGGTGTTTTACATTTTTTGCAAAAAAGAGGACAGAGGGACGGTTCTTACTGTCGAGATGACAGAAGAACCGTCCCTACTGTCCATTCCGCTCAAAAAGTGAGGCCCTGGGCAAATAAGTTGCCCAGGGCCTACGCTGCGGTTACTTATGCTTGACCTTCCAGATGTTGTCGGCGTACTCGGCGATGGAGCGGTCGGCGGCGAAGATGCCGGAACGGGCGATGTTCAGCAGGGACATCCGGTTCCAGCGGGTGGGGTCGCCGGCGTAGACCTGGCTGGCCTGGGCCTGGGCCGCCCGGTAGCTCTCGAAGTCGGCCAGCAGGAAGTACTGGTCGGCGGGGGCACCGCCCTGAGGCATCAGGAGGCTCTTGGCCAGCTCGCCGTAGCTCACATGGTCGTCAAAGCCTACGCTGAGCTGGTCCAGCACCGCCTTGAGGGCGGGGTTCTGGTTGTAGTAGTCGTAGGAGCTGTAGCCCCGGCGGCGCATCTCCTCCACCTCGTCGGCTTTCAGGCCGAAGAGGAAGATGTTCTCGTCCCCCAGGACCTGGTGCATCTCCACATTGGCCCCGTCCAGGGTGCCAATGGTGACGGCGCCGTTCATCATGAACTTCATGTTGCCGGTGCCCGAGGCCTCCTTGCCGGCGGTGGAGATCTGCTCGGAGAGCTCAGAGGCGGGCATGAGCATTTCGGCCATGGAGACCCGGTAATTCTCCAGGAAGAAGACCTGGAGCTTATCCTTGCACACCGGGTCGTTATTGATGGTAGCGGACAGGGAGTTGATGAGATGGATGATGTCTTTGGCCACGGTGTAGCTGGGAGCGGCCTTGGCCCCGAAGAGGTAAGTCCGGGGGGTCATCTCGAAGTGGGGATCTTCGTGGAGCCGCTGCCACAGGTAGATGATGTGGAGCAAATTAAGGAGCTGGCGCTTGTACTCGTGGAGCCGCTTGACTTGGACATCGAACATGGCGGAGGTGTTGAGGGTGATGCCGTTCTCCCGCTTGGCCCAGGCGGCGAAGCGCTCCTTGTTCTCCTTCTTGATCCTGGCCAGGCGCTCCAGCACGGCCTTGTCGTCGGCGTACTTCTCCAGGCCCGAGAGGGCGGAGGGCTGGAGAAGGTACTTGTCCCCGCCGCAGGTCTCCCTGATGAGGGCGTCCAGCTTGGGGTTGACCTCGGAGAGCCAGCGGCGGTGGTCCACGCCGTTGGTCACGTTTTGGAACTTCTGGGGGAACATCCGGTAGGCATTGTGGAACACATCGCTCTTCAGGATCTCAGTGTGAAGGGCGGATACGCCGTTGATGGCCGAGCAGGCGCACACGCACAGGTTGGCCATGCGGACCTCGCCCCCCCAGACGATGGCCATGTTTTCCACCTTGGCCATGTCCCCGTGGAAGAACGCTGTGAGCTGATCCTGATACCGCCGGGAGATCTCCAGGATGATCTGCCACACACGGGGGGCCAGCTCCTCCACCAGGTCCTGGGGCCAGCGCTCCAGTGCCTCAGCCAGGACGGTGTGGTTGGTGTAGCACACGCTGCGGCTGACGATGAACCAGGCGTCGTCCCAGGAGTAGCCCTCCTGGTCCAGCAGGATCCGCATCAACTCGGGGATCACCAGGGTGGGGTGGGTGTCGTTGATCTGGAAGACGTGCTTCTCATGAAAGTTCCGCAGAGTGCCGTACTCGGCCTTGTGCTTGCGGCAGATGGACTGGACGGTAGCCGACACCAGAAAATACTGCTGCTTGAGCCGGAGGGACTTGCCCTCCCGGTGGTTGTCGGCGGGGTAGAGCTGCTTGGAGATGACCTCGGCGTTGGCCTTCTTTTCCATGGCCTTGAGATACTCGCCCCGGTTGAAGTAGGTCAGGTCCACCGGCTCGGGGCTCTGGGCTTCCCAGAGACGGAGCACATTGCCCATCTCGGTGCTGTAGCCGGCGATCTGCATGTCACGAGGTACGGCCAGCACGCTGGTGTAGCCCGTGTGCTCCACCGACATGGTGCCGTCGTCATTCCACTTGTTCTCCAGCTTGCCGCCAAAGCGGACTTCCTCGGACTTATCCATCTGGGTCATGAGCCAGGCGCCGCCCAGGCCCAGCCAGTTGTCGGGCAGCTCCTCCTGCTTGCCGTCGATGATCTTCTGCTTGAAAATGCCCAGCTCGTAGCAGATGGAGTAGCCCGTGATGGGGATCTCCAGGGTGGTGGCGGCATCCAGGTAGCAGGCGGCCAGACGGCCCAGTCCACCGTTACCCAGACCGGCGTCGGGCTCTTCCTCAAAAAGGTCGGCCGCCGAGAAGCCCATGGCCTCGATGGCCTCGGTCAAAACATTCTCCAGCCCCAGATTGTAGGCGTTTTTCCGCAGGGACCGGCCCATGAGAAACTCCATGGACAGGTAGTGGACCCGCCGCTGATGCTGGTCTTGGATCTTTTCCACCGTCTTGAGGTGACGCTCGGTCATCATGTCCCGCAGGACCAGCGCGCAGGCTTGGAACATTTGCTCGGAGGTGGCCTCGTCCACACCCCGGCCGAAGTTGCGCTGCAACTTGCCGGTGATGAGCTCCGTGAGCTCCTTTTTGGTATATTTCTTACCGTTAGGCAAGGAAAGTCACTCCGTTTCAAAGAATTGGATTTTTATATGTTGGAACGGCCGGGAAAGGGAAAAAGCCCCCGGACTTTGAAAACGAACAGAGAAATTATACCATACAATTCTACCCCTGTCAAACCTGGAAGATGCAATTATGCAGCCGGTTTTTCATTCTCCGCCCTGCGGACCGGGACAGGAAAAGGGATCATACTGTGTCTTGGTATATCCGCACTGCGTACATTCATACTCATACTCAAAATAATGTGTATGGTCACCCACTTTAGCACTTATGGCATATCACAGTTTTGCCCCATTGTGAGAATACAAATATATTAAAAATATAGTATTTTGTGAGGCCTGTAGAGGAAAAAGGCCCCGGATGACAAAAAGGGAGGCGTTTCCGATGGAAACGCCTCCCTTTGAGGTGTGACAGGCAGGCCTCAGCCCCCGGTGACCCAGCCGTAGACTTCCAGGTAGTCCCCGGCCGAGCGGGCCCAGGAGAAATCGGCGGTCATGGCGTTCTTCTGGAGCTGCTTCCAGGCTTTGGGATCGTTGTAGAAAAGATCCACGGCCTGCCGGAGGACCCAGACCATATCCCCCTTATCCACGTTGGCGAAGGTGAAGCCGGTGCCCTCCCCGGTATACTGGTTGTAGGGCTGGACCGAATCCCGGAGGCCGCCGGTCTCCCGCACTACGGGCAGGGTGCCGTAGCGCATGGCGATCATTTGGGAGAGGCCGCAGGGCTCGGCCACAGAGGGCATCAGGAACAGGTCGGCCCCGCCGTAGATGGCGGTGGAAAAGGCGTCCGAGTACATGATCTGAGCCGAGAACTGGCCCGGGTACTGCCAGGCAAAGCTGCGGAAAGCCTCCTCGTACTTCCAGTCGCCGGTGCCCAGCACCACCATCTGGGCGCCTGTGGCCATGATGTCGCCCACGGCGTCCACCACCAGGTCAAAGCCCTTGTGGCTCACCAGGCGGGAGACGCAGCCGATGACGGGCACGTTGGGGTTGACCTCCAGACCGGACATCTCCTGGAGGGCGGCCTTGCACTGCTTCTTGCCCGCGAGCTGCTTTTCGCTGAAGGTTTTGGGCAGCCGCTGGTCATGGCGGGGATCGTAGCGGTCCACGTCGATGCCGTTGAGGATGCCCCGGATCTTGTGGGCATTGGCGCTGACTACCCCGGCCAGGCCATGGGCGTAGAAGTCGTAGCGCAGCTCCTCGGCGTAGGAGGGGGAGACCGTGGTCACATAGTCGGCGGCGATAATGGCGCCCTTCATCAGGTTGATGTCGTCGTAGTAGGCCAGCATCCCCTCGTGGCAGTAGCTCTTGTCCAAGCCGAAGACATTCTCCAGCACGTCCTTGCCGTAGCGGCCCTGGTACTCGATGTTGTGGATGGTGTAGACGCTCTTGGCGCCCTTCAGCTCGGGCACCAGGTTGCGTTCCCGCAGGAGGTAGATGGGGACCAATGCGGTCTGCCAATCGTTGCAGTGGATCACGTCGGGCCAGAAATCCAGGTGGCCTGGGGTCTCGATGACGGCGCGGGAGAAGAAAGCGAACCGCTCAGCGTCGTCAAAGTGGCCGTAGATGTCGTAACGCTTGAAGTAGTATTCGTTGTCCACAAAGTAGTAGGTGACCCCGTCCCGCTTCAGCTCGAAAATGCCGCAGTAGGGGGTGCGCCAGCCCAGATGGACGTTGAAGTTCTGGAGGTAGGTCATCTGGTCCCGCCAGTCCTGACCGATGCGCTCGTAGAGGGGGAGGATGACCCGCACATCGTGGCCCTGCCTGGCCAGGGCCTGGGGCAGGGAGCCGGCCACGTCGGCCAGGCCGCCGGTCTTGATAAAAGGGGCCACCTCAGAGGAGGCAAAAAGAATGTTCATAGAATACTCCTTTTGTTATACAATTTCGTCCTTGGCGATGACCAGGGGATAGGAGGAGCTGCCCATGAGCATCTGCCCGGCAGAGACCACCACGTTCTTGTCGGTGATGGCGCAGCGGAGGACGGCGCCCTCCTGCACGTCGGTGCGCTGAAGGAGAATACAGTTTTCCACCTTGGCGCCCTTGGCCACCCGGACGCCGCGGGCCAGGATGGAGTTGACCACCGTGCCCTCGATGGTGCAGCCGTCGGCAATGAGGGAGTTGGTGGAGACAACCTGAGAGCCGTAGCGGGTGGAGGCGTTTGATTGATCCTTGGTGCGGATGGGCCGCTCGGGCAGAAACAGATCGGCCCGGACGGCAGGATCCAGCAGATCCATGGAGTGCTTGAAATAGCTGTCCACTGAACGGATCCGGGCAGCGTAGCCCTTGTGGAGGTATGTGGCGATCCGTACCCGACTACGCATATCCAGCAGGACCTCACCCAGAGAGGGGGTGTTGTGGGTGGCGGCATAATCCACCATGGACATGAGCAGGTCCTTGGACATAATATAGACCTCCAGACTGGTCTGCCCGTTGGCGGAGAATGGGTAGGAGGCCACTCCGGTGACCCAGCCGTGTTTGTCGGCAGTGAAGAAGTTGGAGTCCTGAGGATCCACATCGATCTTGGTCGAGCAGACGGCGGTAATGTCGGCCTCGCTGCGGAGATGCTGCTCAAAGATCTCGCTGATGGGCAGGTTGGCGGCCAAGTCGGCGTCGGCCAGCAGGACGTAATCCTGCTTGATGTCCTTCAGGTAGGAGTAGACCCCGGCCAGGGCGTCCATCCGTCCCCGGTACTCCTGGCGGATACGTCGGTCAGAGTACCCGAAGGGGGGCAGGATCCGAAGACCGCCCCGCTTGCGGCTCAGGTCCCAGTCTTTGCCTGAGCCCATGTGGTCCAGGAGGGACTGGTAGGAGGAATGGACGATTACGCCCACATCGGTGACCCCGGCGTTGACCAGGTTAGAGAGAGAGAAATCCACCAGGCGGTAACGGCCGCCGTAAGGCATGGAGCAGATGTTGCGGATCTGGGTCAGCTCCCGCATGGCAGGAGAAGGCCCGTAGGCAAACAAAATACCGTGAAGGTCGTTCATGCCTTCACCCCCTTAACGTTTTTAGTGATCATGGCCTCAGCGGGGATCACGGCGCCGGCACCCACGGTCAGGTCCTGGGCCACCACGGCAATGCCCTTGCCGGAGCTGCCCTTCTTGGGAGATTCGCCTACGTGGGCCTTCTCACCAATGACGGTGTTCTCGGCGATGATGGCGTACTCCACCACGGCGCCCTTCTTCACCACAGCCCCCGGCATGAGGACAGAGTAGCGGACGGTGGCCCCCTCCTCGATTTTCACCGAGTGGAAGAGGACCGACTCCTCCACCGCGCCGTAGATCTCACAGCCGCTGGTGGTGATGGAGTGATTTACTTGGGCTTTGGGGCCGGTGTAATGGGGGGGGCGTACCGCCGAGCGGGTGTAGATGGTCCACTCGGGGTCGTAAACGTCGAAGCCGGACTTGGGATCCAGCAGGTCCATGTTGGCGTCCCACAGGGAGTCGATGGTGCCCACGTCCTTCCAGTAGCCCTGGAAGCGGTAGGCTACCATGGTCTCGCCGTTGCCCAACATGGCGGGGATGATGTTTTTGCCGAAGTCGTTGGAGCTTTTTTCGTCCGCCTCGTCTTCGATGAGGTACTGCCGCAGCTTGGACCAGGTGAAGATGTAAATACCCATGGAGGCCAGGTTGCTCTTGGGGTTTTTGGGCTTCTCCTCGAACTCGTAGATGACGTCACCCTCCTTGACGTTGAGGATGCCGAACCGGGGGGCCTCCTCCCAGGGCACCTCCATCACCGAGATGGTGCAGGCGGCCTCCATAGCCTTGTGGTGGTCCAGCATGGCGGCGTAATCCATCTTGTAGATATGGTCGCCCGAGAGAATGACCACATATTCGGGGTCATACTGCTCGATGAAGTCCAGATTCTGGTAGATGGCGTTGGCCGTTCCCTTGTACCAGGAGCCCTTTTCCCCCTCGCCCAGGTAGGGGGGCAGGACGTGGACGCCGCCGTCCGAGCGGTCCAGATCCCAGGGAGCGCCGTTGCCCAGATAGGCGTTGAGCTCCATGGGCTTGTACTGGGTCAGAACACCTACGGTATCAATGCCGGAGTTGATACAGTTGGAGAGGGGGAAGTCGATGATGCGGTATTTGCCCCCGAAGGGAACTGCCGGTTTGGCCACCTTGCTGGTGAGAGCCTTCAGCCGGCTGCCCTGGCCGCCGGCCAGAAGCATGGCTACACATTCCTTTTTCATCAGATCACCTCATAATATATTTCAAGCCTTTTTCGCTTTGGAACCTTTTTTGGGCGCGGCCGGTTTGGCAGCCTTGGTCTCTTTGGCTTTCCGGACCGGATCCTTGTGCGTACACCGGTAGATCACGCCGCTCATGGGGGGCAGGTCGATGGCGATGGACTGCTCCTGGCCGTGGCAGGGGATCTTCTCCGAGCGGAGAGGGGCCTTGTCGCCCTTGCCGCTGCCGCCGAAGCGTTCCTCGTCCGAGTTCAGAAGCACCTCATACCGTCCGGCCACAGGGACCCCCACCCGGTAGCCCTCCCGGTGGATCGGGGAGAAATTACACAGGATGACCAGGGCCTCGCCTTTTTTGTCCTTCCGGAGGAAGGACACCGTGTTGGCATTGGCGTCATCTGCCTCCAGCCACTGGAAGCCCTCCCAGCTGAAGTCGATCTCCCACAGCTCGGGCCGGGACAAGTAGAGCTCGTTGGCCGCCTGGAAGAAGGCCTGGATGTCCCGGTTTTCCTGGTTCTCCTCCAGTAGGTGCCAGTCCAGGGAGTGCTCAAAGTGCCACTCGTTCCACTGGCCGAACTCGCTGCCCATCATCAGGAGCTTCTTGCCCGGATGGGAGAGCATGTAGGTGTAGAAGGCCCGGACCCCGGCGAACTTGTCCTTGTATTCCCCGGGGATCTTGTTGAGGAAAGAGCCCTTCATGTGGACCACCTCATCGTGGCTCAGGGGCAGGACGAAGTTTTCTGAGAAGGCGTACATGAAGGAGAAGGTGATGTCCCGGTGGTTGTACTGCCGGAAGTAGGGGTCCAGCTTGATGTAGTGGGTGATGTCGTTCATCCAGCCCATGTTCCACTTCAGATTGAAGCCCAGGCCGCCCTTCAGCCCGCCCTCGCCCACCGGCTTGGTCACGCTGGGCCAGGCAGTGGATTCCTCGGCGATCATCAGAACGTCGGGGTGGGAGGAGAAAACGGTGGTGTTGAGCTGCTGGAGGAAGTCCACCGCCTCCAGGTTCTCATGGCCGCCGAAGACGTTGGGGATCCACTCCCCGTCCTTGCGGTTGTAGTCCAGATAGAGCATGGAGGCCACCGCGTCCACCCGCAGGCCGTCGATGTGGTATTCTTCCAGCCAGAACAGGGCCGAGGAGGTGAGGAAGGAGCGGACCTGGGGCTTGCCGTAGTCAAAGACCATGGTGCCCCACTCCTTGTGCTCGCCTTTGCGCCAGTCCTGATACTCGTAGCAGGGCTCCCCGTCAAAGTGGTAGAGGCCGAAGCCATCCTTGGGGAAGTGGGAAGGCACCCAGTCCAGAATGACCCCAATGCCGGCCTGGTGGAGCTGATCCACTAAGTACATAAAGTCGTGGGGGGTGCCGAACCGGCTGGTGGCGGCGAAGTAGCCGGTGCACTGGTAGCCCCAGGAGGCGTCCAGGGGATGCTCGGTGACCGGCATGAGCTCCACATGGGTGAAGCCCATCTCTTTCACATAGGGCACCAGATACTGGGCCATATCCCGGTAGGAGAGGAACTGGTCGTCCCCGGTGCGCCGCCAGGAGCCCAGATGGACCTCGTAGATATTGCAGGGGGAGGAGTAGACCTGGTGGCTCTTCCGCCACTCCAGCCATTTGGAATCCCCCCACTCGTAGCCGGCGATGTCGTAAACCTTAGAGCCGTTGCCCGGCCTGGTCTCGGTGTGGAAGGCGAATGGGTCTGCCTTGGCCCGGTCCTCGCCGCTGCGGCCCCTGATCATGTACTTATAGGCGGCGTAGCGCTCCAGCCCGGGGACAAAGAGCTCCCAGATGCCGTCGCCTATGGGGGCCATGGGGTGGGACTCCCCGTTCCAGCCGTTGAACTCCCCCATGAGGCTGACCGCCTTGGCGTTGGGGGCCCAGACCCGGAACACATAGCCTGTCAGGCCCTCTCGGGTGTCGGGATGGGAGCCCAGGTAGTTCTGGATATGGGTCTCGGTGCCGGCACGGAACCGCTCCAGCACCGGGTTTTCCTTTTTCTTTGGCATAGTATGACCTCCTCGTCAGGATGGAAATATGTGACAAAATGCGAGGCCGTTCCCCAGAGATACAGAAAAAGTGCCTCAAAGCCCCGAAAAAAACCATCTGTATTTGTGTAAATTATACAACCTATTGGCCCGAAGGTCAAGGGGAGAATGGAAGCTTTGGCAAAAAATAGGCAGGGGATTTGATAAATTTTCGGGAAATGCCCTTCCGGCGGGGGGCGGGCCGGAAAGGGAGGAGGCGCTTGCCTTTCTGCCGGCGATGTGGTATCCTTTACCAAGGTACAGCCTATATACCGAAAGGAGTATATCAAGTATGAAGAAAAAAACACTGTCTCTCTGCCTGGCTCTGGTCATCTGCCTGGGGTTGAGCGTCCCTGCCCTGGCCAATGAGCCGGAATTTGACATCCGGAACGGTGTGCTGATGGCCTACAACGGTCCTGGCGGGCACGTGACCATTCCCTATGGGGTCACCGAGATCATGGGCTTTGGCGGGTACCAGAACAGAACCATCACTGGGGTCACCATCCCCTCTTCGGTGACCACCATCCGCCAGGGCGCATTTCAGGGGCATTATGAGCTCACCGAGGTCACCATTCCAGACAGCGTGACCTACCTGGAGTACTATGCCTTCCAGGATTGCCCCAAGCTGGAGACCGTCCGTCTGCCCCGGCACCTGGATTTTCTGGGCTCCTACTGCTTTGCGGACTGTACCGGCCTGACCAACGTGACCCTGCCCCAGAGTGTGGACCTGATGGAGCGCAATGTCTTTGACAATACCCCCTGGATCAAGACCCAGGGTGAGTTCCCCACCCTGAACGGTATCCTTTATGCCTACAACGGAAAGGGCGGGAACGTGGTGGTGCCCAGTGGCGTGACCAAGATCGCCTGCTCCTTTGAGGAGAATTTCGCTAAGCGGAGCAACATTACCTCCATCACCATTCCCGAGGGGGTCACCGAGATCGGGAACTCGGTCTTCTCCGACTGTGGCTCCCTGAAGAGCATCACCCTGCCCTCCACTCTGAAAAAGTTGGGGGGGAGCGCCTTCTGGGGCTGTAAATCTCTGGAGAAGGTGGTCCTGCCCGAGGGGCTGACCACGCTGGAGTCGGACACCTTCTGGGGCTGCACTTCCCTGAAAGAGGTCACCATCCCGGCCAGCGTCACCACCGTGGGCTGCCGGGTCTTTGTGGAGGACACCAAATATGAAAACGGCCGGTCGGTGCGTATTCCTCTCACTGGCATCACCATCCACGGCGCCCCCGGCACCGCCGCCGAGCGTCTGGCCAATGGGATGGGCTACTCCTTTGTGGCCGACCAGCCCAGCACCTCGGCGCTCCCTCAGGCTGGTGTGGCCCAGGCCAACACCCAGGTGATCACCGTTCTCTATTGGTACTACGATGAGGCTTTGGAGAAGGATGTCTGTGAGGAGAAGGAGATCACCTTCTACTGCTATGCGTTGAACAACGGCGGGATCAACTATGTGATGCTGCGGGATGTGGCCAAGGCTGTCAGCGGATCTATACATCAATTTGATGTGAGTTGGGACGGCGCTGCCAACTCTATTACTTTGCTGGATGGGGTCGAGTATGAGTCTGATGGCAGTGAGCTGAAACCATATTTTGAGGGAGATCAGAAGTATCGGGTAAGCACGACTCCGGTGATGTGCTATGGCCTTCCCGTGATCATGGATGGCCTCACCCTGACGGATGCCAACGGCGGCGACAGAAATTACTATAAACTGCGGGACATCGGCCGGATCATCGGGTTTGACGTGTCTTGGGATGCCGACAGAGATATCATTATTATTGATACCTGGAATTTCTATAACGACGCACGATAAGAACTTTTTCGACAGGCTAAAAAGACCCGCCCACCTGAGAAGGTGGGCGGGTCTTTTGCTGGGTTCAGGAGTCTGCCGGGGCCTGAGGCTCCACCCGGCGGGTGATGTTTTCCGCCAGGGTCCGTTCGGGCCGGGCATTGACGGTCTCTCCCCATTGGATGAGCCACTCACTCAGGGCCGAAAGCCCATCGGGGGAGAGGGGGAAGGACGCGGTGGTCTCCACAGTGGAGAACTCATAGGCCCAGGGACCCTCCCAGACCTCGGCGGTGAGGATGTCTCCCTCCTCCCCGGACAGGGTGGGGATCACCCGGAAGCGCATCCGGCCGATGCTGGAGGTCCAGGGGTTTTCATTCTGAAAGTGGGACAGGACGGGCAAGAACAGTTCGGCCATGGAAAGGCTCCTCTCGGGATGGGTTTTCCCCATTGTAGCACAAAAGCGGCCAAAAGGGGAGGGGGAATTTCAGAATGGGTCCCGGTCCACCCGCTTTTCATGGAAGAAATCGTTCAGGACCTGATCTTCACGCCCAGCAGCTTGATGAGGTTTTCCGCCTGATGGGGGGCGATGGTGAGCCCCTTCAGCTCGCCGAGCGACTGGGAGAGGGTAAGGCCCTCCAGGGTACAGGTGGAGAGGTCCAGCCCATCCAGGCGGGTGCGGAAGAAGGTGACCTGGGAGAGGCCGCAGTCCAGGGCGGTCAACTTTTTCAGGGAACAGCTCTGAAAGATAGCCAAGCGGAAATCGCAGCCCTCCCACCGGCAGGAATCCCAGTGGGATTGGCTGGCGTTGACCATGGCCAGGCGGCAGGCGGAGAGGCAGGAGGATTTCCAGCGGCTGTCCCGGAGGTCGGCCCCCTCGCCCTTACACTCAGAAAGGCGGCAGTCCTTCCAGTAGACGCCGGAAAGGCTGCAGTTGGAAAAGTCGCAGCCCTCCCAGCGGGACTCCCAAAAGGAACAGTTGGAGAAATCACAGCCGATGAACCGGCATTTGTGAAAGGTGACCGTATGGAATTCAAGACCGGAAAGATCAAGGCCGGTCAGGGTTTCGCCCTCGTAGGTCTCTTTGGTGAGCCGTTCTTCCTCCTGACGGGCACGGAGCAGATGTTCTTCCAGCATGGGGGTTCCTCCCCGGATCAATATGTATTCAGCGGCACGCTCCCGTCGTCGGCGCCCTTCTCAATGGCCCGGATGACCATGTCATAGCCGTAGCTCTCGTCCACCTGGATGTGGACGATGTCCCCGATCTTCTTTCCCAGCAGGGCCTTGCCCACGGGAGACTCCAGGCTGATGAGGCCGCGGAGGGGATCCTTCCGCATGGTGGTGACGATCTGGAGCTCCTCGGTCTCCCCGTCCTCGGGGAGGTAGACCGTCACCTTGTCGTAGAGGGCCACGCCCCCATTTTTACCCCCCTCGTCAATGACGTGGGCGGTGCGGATCATGTTCTCCAGGTAGCGGATGCGGCTCTCGTTTTTATTTTTCTCCTGCTTGGCCGCCTTGTACTCGAAATTCTCGGACAGGTCTCCGAAGGCCCGGGCCACCTTCACATCCTCCAACAGCTTGGGCCGCAGAACGATCCGCCGGTGGTCCAGCTCCTGCTTCATCAGCTCCAGGTCCTTTTTGGTCAGCTTGTCGTGCATGACGATCCCTCCGTAAGTAAGGGGCCACCCCGGGGGTGGCCCATGCTTCCTCTATGATAAATCCCCTGTAGCCGGATTGTCAAGCAGTTTTCCGTTCTCGCTGAACCGGGAGCCGTGGCACGGGCAGTCCCAGCTTCGTTCCCGGCTGTTCCACCGCAGGGCGCAGCCCATATGGGGACACCGGGGCCGCTGGAAGGTGAGCCATCCGGCTATGGCCTCCAGGCTGTTGGCGGCCAACTGGGGACGCAGGACGGTCCTCTGGGGGGTGAAGAGGGAGGCATAGGGGGTTTCCCGTTCCAGGATCAGGTCAGTGAGGATCATGGCGGCTACCATGGCCGAGGTCATGCCCCATTTGTTGAAGCCTGTGGCCACATAGAGGTCGTGAGTCCGGGGGGAGTACCGGCCGATATAGGGGATCCCGTCCAGGGTCATGCAGTCCTGGGCAGCCCAGCGGCAAAGCTCCTTTTTGCCGGGGTAGAAGCGGTTGGCCAGAGAGGATAGCTCGGTCCAGCCGGTTCCGGGCTTGCCTGGCCGGTGTCCCCCGGCCCCCAGGATCAAGTTGTTCCCCCAGCTCCGGAGGGACAACCCGCCCTTCTGCTGGTCCAGGAACATGCCGTCAATGGGCTCTGCCCCCTCCAGAGCCAGGGCGTAGGAGCGGTCCTGGTAGAGCTTCAGGAAATAGCTGCCGTGCTTGTTGAGGATGGGGAAGTGGGTGCAGACCACCACCTGCCGGGCCCGGATCACATGGCGGCCGGTGCGGAGGCAGCCAGGGGCAAATTCCCGGATGGGGGTGTTCTCGTAGATGGGAAGGCCGGGGGCTATGGCCGAGACGAATTTCAGAGGGTGAAACCGGGCCTGCCGGGAAAATTTCACCGCCCCCACGGTGGGAAAGGGGAGAGGGAGGACGGAGCCCTCCACGAAGGAGGCCGGGATGCGGGCCCGCTCCAGGGCCTTCAGTTCCTTGTCCAGCGGGACCCGGTCCTCCCGGGAGTAGAGATAGCTGTCCTGCTCCTCAAAGTCGCAGTCCATCCCGGCGCAGAGGATCCGGTACTCGTTCAGGGCGGCCTCGTTAGCCTCGTAGTAGAGCCGGGCGGTCCCGGCGCCAAACTCCTTTTCCAGCTTCTGATAGATGAGCCCGTGCTGGGCGGTCAGCTTGGCGGTGGTATTCCCGGTAGCGCCCGAGCAGATGGTCCGGGCCTCCACCAGAGCGCAGTCCACCCCGGCCCCGCGCAGGCGGTGGCAGCACAGCAGCCCGGCCAGCCCGCCGCCAATGATGAGCACGTCGGTATTCAGGTCCTTTTGCAGGGGTGGGAAGGAGGGAAGGGTCACGGTCTCGGACCAGAGGGAGGGCATGGGCTTCACGCCTTTCGTTTCATTTTGTTTTGGTAGCCTGCCCTGAAAAGAAAAGGGCACTCCTGGAAAAATTTTCGCATGCGCCAATGCTTGATTTTTTCGGATCGCCGTTATGAAGGAATCCAACGTTTTTCTTGCAAATAGAGGCGGGAAGTGATATAATGATTCAATCGTTCCAAAACTTCAAAGCAAAGGAAGTGTACGCCATGATCTCCAAAGCAGTATGCGAGCGGGTTTTGGCCAAAGCGGTCTCCACCGGCGCCGATTACGCCGAGCTTTTTGCCGAAAACACGCTCAACCATACCATCAACATGATTTCCGACAAGGTGGACACCATCGGGGACACCGTGGTGGCGGGGGCCGCCGTCCGGGTCTACAAGGGCCTGCGCAGCGTGATGGCCTCCACCGTGGACACCAGCGAGGCGGGCCTTCTCCGTTGCGCCCAGCAGGCCGCCGAGGCCCTGGGCCAGGGAACCGCTGGGATCGACATCGTCCTGAAGGACTCCAAATTTGAGGACATCCACCCCATCAGGATCGTCCCCGCCAATGTGAAGAACAAGGACAAGATCGCCATTCTGAAGGACGCATACTTTGCCGCCAAGGGCTACAGCGACGCCATCGTTCAGGTGGAGGGCACCTTCCTGGATGTGGACCACAATATCCTCATTGCCTCCACCGACGGGGTCTACGCCCAGGACCGGCAGATCCGCACCCGGCTTTCCGTTTCGGCCGTGGCCGAGGTCAACGGGGAGACCCAGACCGGCGGCTGCCGTCCCGGACGGCGGATGGGCATGGAGATGTTTGAGTTCATTGACCCCAAGGCCACCGGACTCAAGGCCGCCAAGCAGGCCGTCACCATGGCCGGCGCCGGCTACTGCCCTGCCGGGGTCATGCCCGTGGCCATCGACAACGGCTTCGGCGGCGTCATCTTCCACGAGGCCTGCGGCCACTCCCTGGAGGCCTCCAGCGTGGCATACGGCCAGAGCCAGTTCTGTGGCAAGCTGGGAGAAAAGATCGCCAACGAGAAGGTCACCGCCATCGACGACGGCACCATCCCCGGCGCCTGGGGCTCCATCAACATCGACGATGAGGGCACCCCCTCCCAGAAGCGGATCCTCATCGAGAAGGGCGTTCTCAAGACCTACATGATCGACAAGTTCAACGGCCGGAGAATGGGCATGGCCTCCACCGCCTCCTCTCGCCGCCAGAGCTACGCCTACACCCCCACCTCCCGGATGACCAACACCTACATCGCCGCCGGGACTGACAAGAACGAGGACATCATCGCCTCCATCGAGTACGGCCTCTACGCCGCCGACATGGGCGGCGGCTCGGTGAACCCGGTGACCGGCGAGTTCAACTTCGCCGTTAACGAGGGCTACATCATCCGCAAGGGCAAGATCTGCGAGCCTGTCCGGGGGGCCTCCCTGGTGGGCAAGGGCAGCCAGATCATTCAGGACATCGACATGGTGGGTACCGACATGGACATGGGCCAATGTATGTGCGGCTCCTCCAGCGGCAGCATCCCCACCAATGTGGGGCAGCCCCTCATCCGGGTGTCCTCCATCACGGTCGGCGGAAGATAAGGAGGAATGGACAATGGACTATAATACATTTAAGGAAGCCGTTATCGCCGCGGCCAAGGCTGCGGGACTGGCAGAGTACGAGCTTTACTACGAGGGCAGTGAGGACACCAGCGTCGGCGTCTTCCAGCATGAGATCAATCAGTTTTCCAGCTCGGTCTCCGGCGGCGTGTGCTTCCGCTGTGTGGTGAACGGAAAGATGGGTTACGCCTCCACCGAGGACATGGACCCGGCCAAGGCCGCCGCTCTGGTGGAGCGGGCCATGAACAATGCCGCCGTTTTGGAGGCTGAGGAGGCCGTGTTCCTCTGCGCCGGAGGCAAGACCTATGAGAAGCTGGACATCACTCCCTATGCCCTCCCCACTACCGAGGAGATGATCTCCACCGCCCTCTCCGCCCAGGAGAAACTGTACGCCGCCGATCCCAAGGTGGTGGACGGCTGCGAGAGCGAGGTGCTGCGTCAGACCTTCCGGGTGGCCATCTGCAACTCCAAGGGCCTGGACCTCAACTATGAAAATGCCCTCTCCGGCCTGGTGTCGGCGGCCGTGGTGTCCGACGGCAAGGAGATGACCAACGACTATCAGATCGAACTGGGCAAGCTGGACACCATCGATGTGGATGCGGTAGTCAAAAAGGCCGCAGAGAAGGCCGTCGGCAAGCTGGGGGGCGACGTGGCCCCCACCGCCGTCTGCCCCGTGGTCTTTGCCCCCGAGGCTATGAAGAGCCTGCTGGCCGCCTTCAGCTCCGTCTTCTCCTCCGAGGCCGCCCAGAAGGGCCTGAGCCGTCTGGGGGACAAGGAGGGGCAGGTCATCGCATCCCCCGCCGTCACCCTGGTGGACGATCCCTTCCATCCCCAGAGCCCCGTCCCCATCAATTTTGACGGCGAGGGCTGCCCCACCCACACCAAGAAGGTCATCGAGAACGGCAAGCTCAACACCCTCCTTTACAACCTGAAGACCGCCGCTGTGGCGGGGAAGGAGACCACGGGCAACGGCTCCAAGTCGGGCTACGCCTCGGCCGTGGGCATCCGGCCCTTCACCTTCTATCTGGCCCCCGGCTCCCTCACCGAGGAGGAACTGCTGAAGAAGGCGGGCAAGGGCGTGTATATCAACTCCCTGGGCGGCCTCCACGCCGGGGCCAACGCCGTGAGCGGAGACTTCTCCCTCCAGTCTGCCGGCTTCCTCATTGAGGGCGGCAAGAAGACCATTCCGGTGAAGTCCTTCACCGTGGCGGGCAACTTCTATGACCTTTTGAAGAAGATCACCGACGTGGCAAGCGAGCTGGAGGTCAAGGCCACCGGAATGACCGCCTTCGCCTCCCCCGCCGTGCTGGTCAGCGAGCTGTCCATCGCGGGAAAATAAAGCGGCTTTTCCCCTCAAGACCCTCCGGCTTAAACCGGAGGGTCTTTTTTTCAGCAAATTTCCAGGACCCGGCAGGGGAAATGGGCTTGCATTCCCCCTGCTTTGCTGGTAAAATAGCTGTTGCGAGCGACGCATCAGGCTGACAGAAAAAGGGCCATGAGCGACGTCCATTTTTTTGTGCTTCCGGGCAGAATAATGATTTGTCCAGAAGCAGATAAAACCCTTCGCGGGAGGGAGAGGAGATGAACCCATGGACGAGCCGGAGAAGGAGCCCCAAACGCCCCCGGAGCCAGAGAACCGATTTACCACCGTGCCTACCCCGGGAGCATTTTCGGAGCTGGAAAGCGAAACGCTCACCGAACTGGAAAATAAGCCGGAGAAGGAGCCCCGCTCCTTCCCGCCCCCCTGGCTGATGTGCGCCCTGGGGATCTGCCTGATCCTCACCGGGATCGCCCTTTCGGCCCGGAGCGAGGGGGGGCAAAGTCAGGCCGCCGGCCTGCGCCAAGCCCCCGAGCTGTCCCTCCGCCCCTCCCCGCCGCCCCGACTGGAGAAGCGCCTGCCCGGGCCTCCCGCGGCGTCCGAGCCTCCGGAGATGTCGCCCGACCCTTCGCCGTCTCCCTCGCCCGAACCGACCCCTGAAGCCACGGACGGTGTTCTGTCCTCGATTGCCGAGGTGGCCGTCCCGGGGGGTACAGCCTATGACACCAGCTGGTTTTCCGATGCCGTCCTCATCGGGGATTCCCGGATGAACGGCTTCCAGCTGTACAGCGATGTAAAGGAGGCCAGCTATATCACCTGCACCGGCCTTTCCATCTATCAGGTGGCCCAGGAGGAGGAAGTCATCCGCCGTGGGGAGGAGAAGATCTCAGTGTTTGCGGCTCTGGAGGAGGGGCAGTACGCCAAGGTTTACCTCTCCATGGGGGTCAACGAGCTGGGCTACTATAATCCAGAGGGATTTGGAGAGACCTTCGGCAAGGTGGTGGACCGGGTCCGGGAGCTCCAGCCCAACGCTGCGGTCTATGTGATGACCGTGATCCCGGTGAACAGCGAAAAATGCCGGGAGTATGACCAGAAGTCCTATGTGAACAACGACCTTGTGAAGCAGTATAACGAGGCGTTGGTGAAGATGGCCTTAGAGAAGGACGTGTACCTGGTCAACACGGTGGAGGCCCTGGCCGACGAGACCGGGGAGGTCCCCGCCGACCTGTCCTCCGACGGGGTGCACTTCAAAAAAGAGGGCTACCTCATGTGGCGGGATTACCTGCTGTGCCATACCGGAACATAGCGATCCACGGCCTTCCCCGTATGCGGCGGAAGGCCGTTCCGGCAAAGAGCGTGTGGAAAGGGGACAAGTGAAATGAACGGATATGGAAAACGGGTGTTGGCCCTGTTGGCCGCGCTGATCCTGGCGGTTTCCGTCAGCGGCGCCCGGGCGGCGGGGGAGGAGCCTGTTACCGGGATCTATACTTACGAGGATCTGCTGGCCCTGGCGGAGGCCCCGTCGGGGCGTTACCGGCTCATGGACAACATTGACATGGCGGGGAGGGCATGGACCCCGGTGGATTTTTCCGGAGAGCTGGACGGTAACGGTTGCGCCCTGCTGAATCTGGAGGTGGAGACCCTGGGGGCTGGGACGGCCACCACCTATGACGGCAACTACAAGACCTATGACACCCATTTCGCCGGGCTTTTCGGCACTCTGACCGACGCCAGGGTCTTCAACCTGGAGCTGTGCAACGTGAAGGTGAAAGTGGAGGCCGATACTCCCTGCTTCATCGGCTCCATCGCTGGGTACTCCGAGCACAGCCTTATCGAGGGCTGCCGGGTCACGGGGATCCTGGAGCTCTCCGCTCACGACCGGATGTTCGGCGTGGGGGGCATCGTGGGCTACGGCAGCGGCTCCATCTCGGACACCGAGGCCCAGGTCACCCTGATCTGTACCGACACCGACGCTGAGACCAGGGACGAACAGTTCATGGGGGGCGCCTACGCCGCGGGCCATTTGGACCTGACGGGCTGCACTGTGGACATCGACGGTTACGACTCCGACCACGGCTATGTTCACAACGGCGGTCTGGTGGGCATGTACATCCTCTATCCCCGGGGGCTGGACTACGAGGGGACCATCACCGACAACACGGTCACCGGGCAGATCACCTTCTTCGAGGACAACACCAACCGCCGGGCCTACTGCGATGGCTTCATTGGGGAGATCATGAATTGGACCTTCATCAACGGCAGAAACCGAAACACCTTCACCCGCAACGAGGTCTTTGACTACTCGGTCGACCTGCGCCCCCATATGTGTGACACGCCTGACCTCACCCGGACCGTGACCGAGCCGGGGTGCGACACCTTCGGTTATACTACATTCCAGTGCAAAACGTGCGGCTATACCTATACCGACAGTTATACCCTCTTTCAGCACAAGATCACAAAGTGGGTCACGGTGAAGGCCCCCACCGAGACCGAGACCGGCGTGGAGGAGGGCAAATGCGACCGCTGCGGCGCGGTGGAAGCCCGGGAGCTGGAAAAGCTGCCTCCCACCCCTCCGGTCTCCGAGACCCCGGCGCCCACCCCGTCCCCCGCGGAGGAGCCGGCGCCCGCCCGGATCGGCGCCCTGCCCATCCTGGCGGTTGGGGCCGTCGCGGCCCTGGCGGTGGGAGGCCTTGCGGTCTTCGGGAGAAAAAAGAAGCGCTGAATAAAGAGAGACAGGCTTTCAGCCTGTCTCTCTTTGTTTGGTTCGGATAGAAAGCAAATGCCCGTTGTGGAAACATGTTTCCGCCGCGCAGTTCTTCGTCCCGGTCATCCGAGAGGGTAAAGACATAGACCGGCTGACGGAATCCCTTGCTGTCGGCCGTGTATTCCAGATCACAGGCAATGACCCGCACCTGATCGGGCTTCAGGTGATCGAACATAGGCACATCCCGCCAGAAGAACCGGCCCGCGCGGAGGCGGTCGTATGCCTCCCGGGCAGAGATCATGGCGGCATCTCCATGGAGCGTACTGACTGAGAGGGCGTTATCTACCTTGCAGAGAACGCCGCCCTCCGCGATCCGGCAGGTCAACTCACCGGCAGTCAGTATGCCGTCTTCCACCACCCAGTCCGTTTGAAATTTGCCGCCTACGTTGCAATAAGTGGTTAAAATCGATTTTCTTTCGAGATTGCGCCCAAAACCAAATCGAAGCCCAGCGAAGC
>CATMVA010000016.1:0-5703 GCA_950075865.1 uncultured Oscillospiraceae bacterium
GGGGGACTATGTGGCTCTGGGTGAGGTGAGCGGCACAGTGAAGGAGGTGGGGCTTGTATACACCAAGCTGACCACCCCGGACAACAAGGTCATCAGCATCCCCAACGGGGACATTTCCGCCAAGACCATTGTCAACTACTCGGCCAACGACCAGCGGCGGGTGGAGCTGAAGTTCACGGTCTCCTATGACGCACCCCAACAGACCGTGAAGGACTGTATGGTCCGGGTGGTGGGGACGCATCCCCTGACCCTGCCTACCCCGGAGCCTCTGTTCCGGGTCAGCGGCTACGGCAGCAGTTCGGTGGAGTACATCCTGCGCTGCTGGTGCGCCACCGACGACTACTGGACGGTCTATTTTGACCTTCTGGAGCAGGTCAAGGCCGCCTTCGACAAGGCGGGGGTGGAGATGACCTACGATCATCTGAATGTGCATATGGTACAATAAAAAGCAGGACCGCCGAATCTCCGGCGGTCCTGCTTGCTTTTCAACTGCCTTCCGGCATCTCCAGGCCGTGGATGAAGCCGTTGCCCATGATCTCTCCGCCGATGACGGTATTTTTGTACATCAGCAGGTGGGCGATCACGCCGGTCTCACCGCCCGGGTAGTTCAGGACGTCGTAGGTGTAGCGCTTGATCCGTTTTCCGGCGTACTTGTCGAGCCGGAAGCCCTGGGCGTCCTGGAGGTCCAGGTACTGCTCATACTCGGGGCCGAACTCGTCGGGCATCTGGAGCTCCTCCACCAGCGTGGCTTCGGGGGAGACATTCCAGCCCCAGGCCTGGAGATAGGCCGCCCGGTCCTCGCTGGTCTTGACCCCCTTGGGGTTTGCCGTGGCCGCGGCCGAGGCCGGACTGGAACCCCACAGGGTGACGCCCCACGCCACGGCGCAGAGGAGGAAGGCCCCCACAAGCACGGCAATGATCTTTCTTTTGTTGATTTTCGCAGTGAATATAAACACAGCTATCGCCCCTTTTTTGCCTTTGCTCTATTGATATGGAAAAAGGGCTTGGACTATGATACAATAAGCAAAAATGGTGGATGACATGGACGCTTTTATCAGGCTGCCCATGGCGCAGACGCGGGGCTAACGAAGGAAAAAGGAACTGGGGGGAGACTATGGAACGGTTGGATAAGATCCTATCTTCCACCGGGCGGTGGTCCCGGAAGGAGGTCAAAGAGCTGATCCGTATGGGCCGGGTGACGGTGGATGGCGTTCCCGCAGGAAGCCCGGAGGACAAGGCGAACCGGAACGGCTCGGACATCCGGGTGGACGGGGAGCGGATCCCGGTCGACCGGTATACCTACATCATGCTCCACAAGCCGGCCGGGCTGGTGTCGGCCACCGAGGATCCCAGGGAGCCTACGGTGCTTTCCCTGTTGCCCGAACATCTGCAAAAAATCGGGCTTTTTCCCGCGGGACGGCTGGACAAGGATACGGTGGGGCTGCTTCTGCTCACCAATGACGGCGCTCTAGCCCACGACCTGCTCTCTCCCAAAAAGCACGTGGACAAGACCTATCTGGTCCGGACCGAGAGAGACCTGGATGCCGCCGATGTCCGGGCCTTCCAGGAGGGCATGACCCTGGCTGACGGCTATCGGTGTCTCCCCGCCGCTCTTGAGTTGCAGGGGGAGGGGGAGGCCCTGGTCACTCTCCATGAGGGTAAGTACCACCAGATCAAGCGGATGTGTGCCGCCCGGGGCAAGCCGGTGGTCTTTTTGAAGCGGCTCACCTTCGGACCCCTGATGCTGGACGAGAACCTGGCGCCGGGGGAGTGGCGGGAGCTGACCGGGGAGGAGAGGCAGTCCTTGGACTGCCGGCACGTCGTTCGCCCTCTGGGCGAATGACGTGCCCCTAAACCTTTTGCCTCCGCTCCGGCCCTTATTCAGCCGACAGATCGCCGCTCCACAATTCTTTTCGTCATTTTCCACAAATATTTTTAGAATTCCTATTGAAAAAAGAAAGCGGAACCTTTATAATAATATCAGATTGTAACCAATAGCTGGTGCAGGAGAAAGACAAGGAGGGATCCCCAATGTCAAACCGAATCTTCCAGGGCGTTGTGCTGCAAATGAAAGAGGACGTGAATCGCATGGTGGGTGTCATCGATGTGGATGGCACCGTGGTGGCCTGCAGTGACACCTCAATTTTGGGCTCTGTGTGGTCCCAGGCGGTGGACGTGGTCAATGCAGGTGAAAACGGCCTGTCGGTCTGGGACGGAAAGACCTTCCGGGTCCTCAGCAACTGGGGCGGCAAGTTCGAGTACGCCAGCTTTGTGGAGGGCGAAGACCCCGAGGCCAAGTCCCTGGGCGCCGCAGTGGCGGTGGCCCTGACCGGAGCCAAGCAGAACTACGAGGAAAAGCACGACCAGGGCACCTTCCTGAAGAATATCATCTCGGGCAACATCCTGCTGGGGGATATCTACGCCAGGGCCAAGGACCTTCACTTTGCCTGCGAGGTGCCCAGGGGGGTCTTCTTGGTGCGCCAGGGGCTGCCTGCCACGTCCGGCATGGTGGAGCTCATCCAGACCATGTTCCCCGACAAGGAGATCGATTTTGTCCTGTCGGTAAACGACACCGACGTGGCCATCATCAAGCAGGTCCCCGAGGGGACTGAGAGCAGACAGCTGGACAAGACCGCCCGGCAGATCCAGGAGGCCCTGGAGAAGGAGCTTGGCCTGGCGGTGGTGGTGGGCATCGGTACCGTGGTGGCCGGTATCCGGGAGCTGGCCCGCTCCTACAAGGAGGCCCAGCTGGCCATCGAGGTGGGCAAGGTCTTTGAGACCGAGCAGACCATCGTCAACTACGAGAATCTGGGTATCGGCCGGCTTATTTACCAGCTGCCTACCACCCTGTGCGAGATGTATCTGCAGGAGGTCTTCAAGAAGAATCCCATCGACGCGCTGGACCAGGAGACCCTGTTCACCATCAACAAGTTCTTCGAGAACAACCTGAACGTGTCCGAGACCGCCCGGAAGCTCTTTGTCCACCGGAATACTCTGGTGTACCGGCTGGAGAAGATCAAGAAGCTCACCGGCCTGGACCTGCGGGAGTTTGACGACGCCATCACCTTCAAGGTGGCCCTGATGGTGAAGAAGTACTTGGTCTCCCAGGGCTTTGAGGAGTAATCTGACCATGGAAAATCACCTTTTCTGAGGAGCAGGCCATGATTCGTCTTTTAGATATCCGAAAGACCTATGACAACGGGACCAAGGCCCTGAAGGGGGTCTCCATGCGGATCGACGACGGAGAGTTCGTCTTTCTGGTGGGCCCTTCCGGGTCGGGCAAATCCACCATCATCAAGCTCATTACCGGTGAGGTGCAGAGCTCCGAGGGCCGGATCATGGTCAACGGATACAATCTCAACAGCATCCGGCCCCGGCAGGTGCCCTATATGCGCCGGACCCTGGGGGTCATTTTCCAGGACTTCCGCCTGATCGACAAGAAGACGGTGTGGGAGAACCTGGCCTTTGTCATGCGCGCGGCCGGGGCTACCCCCCGGGAGATCCGCAAGCGCATTCCCTACGTGCTGGATCTGGTGGGGCTGAGCTACAAGGAGGACCGCTACCCCGCCCAGCTTTCGGGCGGCGAGCAGCAGCGGGTGGCCATCGCCCGGGCCCTGGTGAACAACCCTGAGATGATCATCGCCGACGAGCCTACGGGCAACCTGGACCCGGCTCGCTCCCTGGAGATCATGACTCTGCTGGAAAAGATCAATGAGCTGGGCACCACTATGCTGGTGGTCACCCATGAGAAGGACCTGGTGAACCGCTTCTCCAAGCGGGTCATTGCCATTGAGAACGGCCGTATCATCAGTGACGAGACAGGCGGGTACTATAAACATGAAGAAAAACAAGAGAGCGTATAATATCGGCTACTACATAGCTGAGGGGTTTCATTCCATCTTTACCCATGGGCTGATGTCCTTTGCCGCGGTCTTTATGATCGTGGCGTGTCTGCTCATCATGGGCTCGTTTTCCCTGGTGGCCCTGAACCTGGAGAACAAGCTGGGTGAGCTGGAGCGGGACAATCAGTTCCTGGCCTTTGTGGACGAGAGCTATACCCGTGACCAGGCTTTGGCCTTGCAGAGCAGGCTGGAGGGGGTCACCAACGTGTCCTGGGTGGAGTTCACCACACGGGAGGACGCCAAGGAGAACTATGCCGCCATGTATGCCGGGGATCAGAACGCCCAGCTTTATGCCGAGCTTCCCGACGAGATCTTCCGGGACCGCTATGCCGTCCATGTGACCGACATCAGCCGTTTGCAGGAGACCATCGACGCGGTGGAGGCTGTGGACGGGATCGAGGGGCACCAGGCAGCCCCCGAGGTGGCCGAGGGGTTTGTGATGGTCCGGGACGTGGCCTCGGGGGTGGCCCTTGTTCTGGTAGTGCTGCTCCTGCTGATCTCGGTGTTCATCATCTACAACACCATTAAGCTGGGCACCTTCACCCGGAAGGACGAGATCGCCATCATGAAGATGTGCGGCGCCACCAACGGCTTTGTCCGGGCACCCTTTATTGTGGAGGGCATGATCCTGGGTCTCTTTGGCGCGGTGGTGGCCTTCTTTGCCCAGTGGGGGATCTACACCATGATTGCCCGGGCCATTGATACGGGCGCCACCATCCAGCTCATCACGGTGATTCCCTACGTCAGTATCTGGCCTAGGGTTCTGGGCGTTTTCGCCGGCACCGGATTGGTGGTGGGCATTGGCGGCTCGGTCATGGCCATTCGCCGGTTCCTGCAAGTTTGATTTTTCGTGATTCAGCCCCTGTGGCCGCATAAGGAGAACACTATGGCAAAACAGACGCATCCAAAAACGAAACAGCGGAAAAGGACCGACTGGCGTCGGATCATGGTGGGGGCTCTGGCCCTGGTGATGGCCTTGGCTCTGATCCTGCCCCTGGTGGCCGGACTCTTTTCCTCGGCCCACGCCGTGACCCAGGATGAGCTGAAAAACCAGATCTCCAGCCTGAAGAGCGACGCGGCCAGCACCGCCGCCAACAAGAAGGAGCTGGAGGCCCAGCTCAAGGCTCTGGAAAACGATCAGGCCAAGGCCCTGGAGCGGCACCAGATCCTGAGCAAGCAACTGGATGCACTGAAGGAGCAGATGGCCAACACCCAGCGGCAGATCGACACCTACAACGCTCTGATCGCCGAGCAGGAGATCGCCCTCAGCGAGGCTCAGGACCGGGAGAAGGCCGCGTATGAGCGGTTCTGCCAGCGGGCCCGCTCCATGGAGGAGTCGGGGACCATTTCTTACTGGTCGGTGCTCTTTTCGGCCAGTGATTTCTCCGATCTGCTGGACCGGCTGGCCCTGGTGGACGAGATCATGTCCTATGACAACAAGGTGGTGGACAATCTGGTGGCCGCCCGGAACCAGGAGGCGGCCGCGCTGGCCGACCTGAACGAGACCAAGGGCGAGCTGGACATCCAGCTGGCCGAGCTGGATATTCAGAAGGGCGAGCAGGAGGCCAAGGTGAAGGAAGCCGAGGCCGTCATGGCCGACCTGAAGGCCAAGGAGCAGTATGCGGAGGCGCTGCTGGAGGCCCAACTGGCCGAGGAGAAGAAGATCCAGAAGCAGATCGCCGCCGCCGAGAAGGAACTGGAGGAGCTGATTGCCAAGGCCAGTTTCAACACTGGCTCGGACTACGTTTACCCCCTGCCTTCCAACTGGACCATCATCAGCTCCCGGTTTGGCCCCCGGACC
>CATMVA010000016.1:5713-57880 GCA_950075865.1 uncultured Oscillospiraceae bacterium
CCCCATTACGGGAAAATACCATAACCACAGCGGTACCGACCTGCCTGCCCCCGGCGGCACTCCCATCAAGGCGTGCCAGGGCGGTGTGGTCACGGTTTCGGCCTATGCCCAGTATTCCTACGGCGAATATGTGGTCATCAACCACGGCAATGGGATCAGCACCCTCTACGCCCACATGACTCTGGGCTCCCGGAAGGTGAAGGTGGGGGACGTGGTCGAGGCCGGCCAGGTCATCGGCCTGGTGGGCACCACTGGCTCCTCTACGGGCAACCATCTCCATCTGGAGCTTCAGATCAATGGCGTACGACATGCGGCAACCGACCTTTTCCCCAATATCAAGTTCGATTATCGGGACTGAGCTCCCGGTTGAAACAGACCTTCCGGGCGGACGGAGTTTCTCCGTCCGCCCGCCTTTTCAGAAAGGACTTTTTGCTATGAAACAGCCCAAATTCTATCTCCGCCATCTGATTTTGACAGCCTTGGGAGCGGTAGCGTGTACTCTCCTGACCGTGGCACTGCTCCTGAACCTGATGCTGGGCCCCCAGTGCCTGACCCTGCTGGAGGCCTGGGGGATGATCCAGCTTCAGTTCGCGGAGGAGTATGACCCGGACAAGGCCATCGACAGCGCCCTGGAGGGTATGGTGAACGGCCTGGGCAACCGGTGGAGCTACTACCTCAACGCCGAGGAATACACTGCCCAGACCACACGCCGGAACAACTCCTACGTGGGAGTGGGGATCACGGTGAACTACACCGACCAAAGGGGCCTTCTGATCCTCTCGGTCCAGGAGGGCGGGAGCGCCGCCGAGGCGGGGATCCTGCCCGGAGAGATCATCACCGCAGTGGACGGCGTCTCCCTGGCCGGGGAGGGCCAGAGCCAGGGGGTGGAGCTCATCCAGGGGGAGGAGGGCACCACTGTGAGGCTCACCCTTCTGGCCCCCCAGGGGATCGAGCGGGAACTGGAGTTGACCCGGAGGGTCATCCAGAGCGAGTCGGTCTCGGTTTCCGAGCTGCTCCCCGGCGACGTGGGATATATCCGGCTGGCCAACTTTTACAGCAACAGCGCCAGTCAGCTGAACGCCGCCGTGGACGACCTGGTGGCCCAGGGGGCCAGGGCCCTGCTCTTTGATATGCGGGAGAACGGGGGTGGCTATGTCCATGAGCTCACCGCCATGCTGGATCACCTGCTGCCCGAGGGGCCTGTTTTCCGGATGCAGTATAAGGACGGGACCGAGGAGGTCACCGAGTCGGATGCGGCCTGCGTGGACCTGCCTATGGCCATTCTGGTGAACTCCAACACTTACTCGGCCGCCGAGATCTTTGCCGCCCAGCTCAAGGAGAGCGTAGGGGCCGGGATCATCGGGGAGGAGACCTCGGGCAAGGGAAACTTCCAGCAGACCTTCGAGCTGATGAACGGCGGCGCCCTGAACATCTCCACCGGACGGTACTGCACCGGCGGAGGGGTCTCCCTGGTGGGAACGGGGGTGGACCTGGACGCTGCACTCTCCCTGGATCAGGAGGACCTGACCGCCCTGCGGGCTGGAACCCTGGCCTACGAGGACGATGAGCAGCTGCAGAAGGCCCTGGAGTGGCTGGCAGGGAAGTAAGGGGACTCCGGGGGGACGCATAACCTGTCCCCGTTCCGCATATCCTCCCCCGAAAGGGGGAGGGGAGATGGTAGGCTGGCTGCGGCTGACAGGGGAGAGGCATCTTCGCCCGACGGTCACTCCGGTCCAGGTGCTGGGCTATCCGCTGGTGGAGGTCTCACTGCCGCCGGGGAACCTGTCCCGCCGCCTGAAGCAGGGGGCCGGGGCCCTCACCCGCCGGGGTATCCGCCGGGTGGTGACCGCCCCCGGCCTGGCCGGGCGGGAGGAGCTGGAGGCCCTGGGCCTGACCCCTGTGGACCCGCTGCCCCTCTGTGTGGCCAAGGGCCGGGATATGGCCCTTTTTCTGCTGAAGGATATCCCCCTCCGGGAGCGCCGGGTGGCCATCCGGGGGGACCGGGCCGCCGGGCCGGCCTGGGAGCTGGCCCACGCGCTCTGCCCGGAGACGGCAGCCCTTTTTCTGGACTTTGACCGGGGGGAGGAGGAGCTGGCCGACAGCCTGCGCGGCCGTTACGGCGCGGCCCCCCAGCCGCTGGGGCAGGAGGTTCTCCAGCTTACCCTGGAGTTCTCCCCCGGACCGACTTCGGCGGGGAGGACCCTCAAGCTCTGGGGGGAGCCCGGTCTGGCCGGGCTGCGGCTCTGCCCGCCGGGGCCGGTCCCGCCCGATCTGGAGGAACTGCCTCTCCTCACCCTTCTGTGGGAGGCGGGGCGGATGACCGCCCACGAAATTCCGGTGACCTTCGCCCTTGACAGAACGGCCGAAAATCCCTATAATACACAGTACCTGTAACAAACGGCGTCCCGGCTCCGACAAAACCGGCGGGAAAGAGCCGTTTTTTGATCAGACAGAACAAAATAGGAAAGGTGAATTGGCGACATGGCAAAGCAGTTCAAATTGACCCCCAAACGTCTCCAGGATCTGCAGGATGAGTTGACCTACCTGAAGACCGTCCGCGAGAAAGAGGTGGCCGAGCAGATCAAGGAGGCCCGCTCCTTCGGAGATCTTTCCGAGAACAGCGAGTACGACGAGGCCAAGAACGAGCAGGGCAAACTGTACTCCCGCATCGCTGAGATCGAGGCGGTGCTGAACAATTACGTGGTCATTGAGGAGAAGCCCACCTCGGATACCGCTGTGAACCTGGGCAGTCAGGTCACTGTTCAGGACGTGGAGACCGGAGACAAGGAGGAGTACCGTATTGTGGGCTCCCAGGAGGCTGATCCTATGAACGGCCGTATCTCGGAGGATTCCCCCTTCGGCAAGGCCCTCATCGGAAAAGAGGTGGGGGAGGAAGTGGAGGTGGACGCCCCTATGGGGGTTCTCCACTATAAACTGCTGGAGATCCACAAGAGGTAAGCAGATACCGCCCCGCGGGGCATTTACGATAGGAGAGAGACGATATGGCAGAGGAACAGAAGAACGCCCCTCAGCAGCCTGAGCTTTCCGAGCTGCTGAAGATCCGCCGGGAGAAGCTCTTTGAGCTCCAGGAGGCAGGCCAGGACCCCTTCCGGGAGACCAAATTTGAGTGGGACGCCACCAGCCAGCAGATCAAGGACAACTTTGACGCCATGGAGGGCAAACCCGTCAAGGTGGCCGGCCGGCTCATGTCCAAGCGGGGCATGGGCAAGGTCTCCTTCTGCGATCTTCAGGACCGGGACGGCCGCATCCAGCTTTACGCCCGCCAGGACGAGATGGACGAGGAAGTCTACAAGAAGTTCAAGAAGTTCGACATCGGCGACATCGTGGGCGTGGATGGCGAGGTCTTCCGCACCCAGCGGGGGGAGATGAGTGTCCGGGCGAAGAATATCACCCTGCTTTCCAAGTCTTTGCTGCCGCTCCCGGAGAAATTCCACGGCCTTCAGGACAAGGAGCTGCGCTACCGTCAGCGGTATGTGGACCTTATTGTGAACCCTGAGGTGAAGCGGAACTTCATTATCCGCAGCCAGTTTGTCAAGCATGTTCGGGACTTTCTGGATAATCGTGGATTCCTGGAGGTGGAGACTCCTGTCCTGAACACCATTCAGGGCGGCGCCACCGCCCGCCCCTTTGTGACCCACCACAACACCCTGGATATCGACATGTACCTGCGCATCGCCACCGAGCTTCCTCTGAAACGGCTCATCGTGGGCGGCATGGACCGGGTCTACGACCTGGGCCGCATTTTCCGGAACGAGGGCATGGACCCTAAGCACAACCCGGAATTCACCACGGTGGAGCTCTACCAGGCCTACGCCGACTTCAACGACATGATGGACCTCTTTGAGGAGCTTCTTTCCTCGGCGGCCCAGAAGATTTTGGGCACCTATGAGCTGGAGTGGCTGGGGGAGAAAGTGGACCTGACCCCCGGCTGGCGGAGATTGCCCATGCACGAGGCGGTGAAGGAATACTGCGGCATTGACTTCATGGCCATCGACTCTGACGAGGAGGCTGTGGCCGCAGCCAAGAAGATCGGCGTGGAGTTGCCGAGGACCAAGGAACCCACCTGGGGAAACGCCCTCTACGAGTGCTTCGACCAGCGGGTGGAGGAGAAGCTGATCCAGCCCACCTTTATCACCATGCACCCGGTGGACGTTTCCCCCCTGGCCAAGCGGTCCCCCAAAGATCCCCGGCTCACCGAACGCTTCGAGCTTTTTATCTGCCACTCCGAGATGGGCAACGCCTTCTCCGAGCTCAACGACCCCATCGACCAGCGCGCCCGCTTCCAGAAGGAAGTGGAGGCCCGGGCCAAGGGAGACGACGAGGCCGGTATGATGGACGAGGATTTTCTCACCGCCCTGGAGTACGGCATGCCCCCCACGGGCGGCCTGGGCATCGGCATCGACCGGTGCGTCATGCTCCTTACCGGGGCCGACTCCATCCGGGATGTCATTGCGTTCCCCACGATGCGCCCGTTGGATAAATAAGAAGGAATGGAAGGAGATACCATATGAATAAGCGGTTGAATGTGCTTGTGGAGAATTGTCCCCAGAGCCATCCCTGTCCCTCGGTGAAGGTGTGCCCGGTAGGCGCTCTGAGCCAGACAGGCTTTCAGGCCCCGGTGGTGGACCACGAGGTTTGCATTCGCTGTGGCAAGTGCTCCAATTTCTGCCCCAAGCAGGCCCTGGTATTGGAGGAAGAGTAAAGAATCCCGATCATACGGACAGCAGACACCCCCTGACGCGGTTTTGCGTCAGGGGGTTGTTTGCGCTTGTTGTCCCTCCTTTCCGAAAAGGGCGTTGCCAAGAGGGGGGGGACGGGAGTACAATAGTTTTGTCGATTTTTGGGAGGTGCGGCCATGACTGTCCATACGCCAAGCTATTATAACCGTTTCCGCTGTTTAGCGGGGGAGTGCCCTCATACGTGCTGCCGGGGGTGGGAGGTGCCCATTGACCGGGAAACCGCCCAATATTACAAAACCCTGGAAGGGACTATGGGAGAACAGGTCCGGGGGGTCCTCGCCGTGGACGGGGAGGGGGAGACCGCCTTTCTGCTGCGGGGGGATGCCTGCCCCTTTTTGACCGGGGAAAAGCTCTGTGAGCTGCAAATCAGGCTTGGGGAAAGGGGCATTGGGGAGATCTGCCGCAGCCATCCCCGGTTTTTCTATGATTACGGGAGTCTTAGGGAGACAGGCCTTTGCGGATCCTGCCCTGAGGTGGCCCGGCTGATCCTGGAGGGGGATATGGTCCTGGAGGAGGGGCAAGATGACCGGGCTGGGGAGGAAGATCCATCTTTGTTAGAGGTGCTTCTTGCCGCCCGGGAGACCGCCATGGATATTTTGGAAACGCCGGAAGCCACTCTGGGACAACGGCTCCAGGCTATGCTCCTTTTTGCCAATGAGGTGCAGGTCCTTTTGGATAATGGCCAGAGCGCTGATGTCCCAAGGCTTTGCGGGATATATGAGGAGGAATTTCCCCTTTTGGACCCCGCCGCCCTGCCGGACCGGCGTGAGGCGCTGGAAGGGTGTCTGGAGGCGCTGGAGGGGCTGGAGATCTTAGAGCCGCAGTGGAAAGAGCTGCTAAAGAGGGGGAGGGTGTTTCTGCGGTCGGGAGAGATGGCAGAAAATCCGTGTATCGACTGGGGCAGAAGGGCTGAGATCTATTTCTTGTACCGACACTGGCTGCGGGGCGTTTGGGACGGGGATGTGCTGAGTTGGGCGGAGTTTGGGGTGCTGGGGGTGGCGGTTTCAGCTCTGTTGGGGCCCCTTTTGGAGGAGGGGT
This sequence comes from uncultured Oscillospiraceae bacterium, assembly GCA_950075865.1. Classification (GTDB taxonomy): domain Bacteria; phylum Bacillota; class Clostridia; order Oscillospirales; family Oscillospiraceae; genus Vermiculatibacterium. Next base: position 11,512 of record CATMVA010000016.1, read on the forward strand.
TCCCCGAGGTCTTCCGGCTGTTCTGTCTGGAGACGGAGCACAACCAAGAGAACCTCAACGCCTTGCAGGACAAGCTCTGGAGGGAGATCAGACTGGCCGAAATGCTGGCTTTGGCGGACCTTTGATTTTGCTCCCTCTTTGACCCCTTTTTGGCGGGTTTTGCTTGCGTTTTGACGGGTTTTACGGCATAATTGAGATAGTCAAACATGAGGGGCTGTTACCCCCGGTCAGGATGATACAACCATGTACAACAAGGACGGAAAAATTTATCTGGGCCTTTCGGAGGAGGGGAAGGTCGAGCTGCCCCTCTCCATGGCCAACCGCCACGGCCTCATCGCCGGGGCCAGCGGCACGGGCAAGACCATCACCATGAAGGTGATGGCCGAGTCCTTCTCGGACGCGGAGGTGCTGATGGAGCTGGGGGGGCCACGCCTTGGTGTCGGTGCTGGACGAGAAGGGGGTGCCCGGCATGGTCCGGAACACCGTCGTCATCTGTCCCCAGAGTCTGATGGCCCCCTGTGACGAGGGGAGCTATCAGGCCGCCCGCCGAGCCGACAGCAGCAGATCGAGCGGCAGCTCATCAGCACGGGCACCCAGATCCTGAAGAGGGGCATCATGGGCACCCTTTTCGGGGGAAGAAGATAAGAGTTCGGGTATAGAGAAGGGCCGTTTCCCACGGGAAACGGCCCTGTTGTTATGGGGGGGGTCATTGGGTGTGTTTTGACCTTGCAGGGGGGATGTGATCCGCTCAGGGCCCCTTCTGTTCGCTAACGGGGCAGAGATGGATAGAAGTCAATTCCCGCATGGGGGGTTTCAACGATCATGTGTTCTTCGCATGATACAGGCGGAAAATTGTAGTCATCATCCTGAACGTAACTTGGCACAAATTTGAGGATCGCATTTTTGAGTGCGGCTTTATGGAGCTGATTTCTCCAGGAGCTGGCTTCTTCCAGCTGTGATAATTCAAAAAGAGAAACGCAGCTGGATCGGTAGGTAAAAAATCGAAATCCAAAGGTGTTGTCTATTCCGTGTTCCTGGCCGTACTTGGTCAGGAAGGCAAGGTCTCTTGCGTGTGCAGACAGGTCATCACAAAACGGATATGCGACCGCCAAGACCCAGCCCGTACCTTCCACCTTTCCCCAAAAAAGTCCGTTGGCTATCTTAAGCCACTGGGTCGGCTGCCCCCAGGGAGTTTCTGAAGGATAAGGAGATTCTCCAAAGTATTCGGGGCAGATCTCCATTCCGCGCACTTGATCCTCGGCCAAAGATTCATATTTAACTCGCCCTTTGTTTTGCCCTTTCCCAACTTCTGATTTGACAGGGAGAAATTTGATGTTATAATTTAAGTTACTATTATCGGTTTTTATGCGCTGAAAAGGGGGACAGGCCCGTGGCGGAGCGTTTGGCACGTTTTATTCAGGACCATTTTATCCGGGACCGGCGGCTCAACGCCACGAGGCTGGTGGCCGGCTCCTTCGCCGTCATTATTCTGGTGGGGACCCTGCTGCTGAGCCTGCCCGTGGCCACCCGGTCGGGGGAGAGCGCGGGATTTTTCAACGCCTTCTTCACCGCCACCTCGGCCACCTGCGTCACCGGGCTGGTGACGGTAGACACCTGCATCACCTGGTCGGTCTTTGGGCAGGCGGTGATCCTGCTGATGATCCAGCTGGGGGGGCTGGGCTTTATGACGGTCATCACCCTCATCTCTCTGGCGGCCCACCGGCGGATCGGTCTGTCCGAACGGCTCATCATCATGTCCACCTTGAACCTGAACGATCTGGACGGGGTGGTGCGGGTGGTGCGCCACGCCCTGATGGGCACCGCCATTTTTGAGCTTGCCGGGGCTCTTTTGCTGAGTATCCGTATGATCCCCCGGTTCGGATTTTTCCGGGGGCTGTGGCACGCCCTGTTCCATTCGGTGTCGGCCTTCTGCAACGCGGGGTTTGACCTTCAGGGGCTGGACACGGGGCCCTTCTCCAGCCTGTCGGGCTTTGCCGATGACCCCATTGTGCTGCTGACCACGTCGGCTCTGGTCATCATCGGCGGGGTGGGCTTCTTTGTGTGGGAGGACATCTGCAAAAACCGCAGCTGGAAAAAGCTGACCCGTTACAGCAAACTGGTGCTGGGCATCACGGCCTTCCTGCTGGTGGGGGGGACGGTATTTTTCCTGGGCAGCGAGTGGAGCAATCCGGCCACCTTGGGGCCCATGAGTATGGGCGAGAAGGGGCTGAACGCCTTTTTCCAGTCTGTGACTCTCCGGACCGCCGGCTTCAATGTCATCGACCAGGGGGCCATGACCGACAACTCCATTGTCATGAGCTGTATTCTGATGTTGATCGGCGGCTCCTCGGGCTCCACCGCCGGAGGCATGAAGACCGTGACCGTGTGGGTCCTGTTCATGGTGGTGCTGAACAGCCTCCGGGGGCGGGAGAGCATCGTCTACCGGGGGCGGACCCTGCCTCTCCGCCGGGCCATGAACGCTATCACACTATTTCTGATGGTGAGTTTTCTGTTTCTGGCCGGGTCCATGCTCATCTCTTTGACCCATGAGGCTACCTTCCTCCAGGCTGCCTACGAGACGGCTTCGGCCCTGGGCACGGTGGGGTTGACCACCGGCATCACCCCACATTTGGCCCGGCCTGCTCAGGTACTGCTGGCAGTGCTGATGTATACGGGGCGGGTGGGCATTCTGTCGGTGTCCATCGCCTTTGTAAATCAGAAGCAGGGCAGTCTGGATATCAAGTATCCGGAATTTCCTATTATGATCGGCTGAAAGGAGTTTTACCATGAAGACTTTTGCTGTCATCGGACTGGGCCGGTTTGGCGCCGCCATCGCCCTGGAGCTTTCCTCTCTGGGCCATGAGGTCATGGCCGTGGATACGGACGAGGACAAGGTCCGGCAGGTGGCTGACAAGGTGACCCACGCGGTCACGGCCGATGCCCGGAAGCTGGAGGTGCTCCAGGCTCTGGGGCTCCGGAATTTTGACTGCGCCGTGGTGGCCATGGGGGGCGATGTGGGCAACTCGGCCCTTGTTACCCTGAACCTGAAGGAGTTGGGCATCCCCCAGGTGGTGTGCAAGGCCCAGAGCCATGTCCACCGGAAGGTGCTGGAGAAGATCGGGGCCGACCGGGTCATTTTCCCTGAGCACGAAATGGGCCAGAAGGTGGCCCAGGGGCTGTCCTCCTCCAGTGTGCTGAACTTTATTGAATTTTCCGAGGACTACGGCATCGTGGAGCTGGAAGCGCCCAGCTCCTGGCGGGGGAAGACTCTGCGGGAGCTGGACGTGCGAAACGCCTTCCATGTGACGGTCATCGCCCTGCGCCGGAACGGGACCCTGGACGTGTCCCCCCGGGCCGATGTGCCCATCGAGGCCGGAGACAATGTGGTGGCCCTGGGCCGCAGCGAGGATATCAACCGGCTCCATGAGGTGAGCTGATGGACATGATCACCAGCCGGAAAAATCCGGTTTTCCAGAGGATCCGGAAGCTGAATTCCTCCAACTCCTTCCGGCGGCAGCAGGGGCTGTTCGTCTGCGAGGGCCCCAAGCTGCTGGAGGAGGCTGTGAAATGGGGGGCGTCCATCGAGACGGTGGTGAAGATCCCGGAATTTGACCTGCCCGCGGGTCTTGGCTGCCGGGTGGTGGAGACCCCCTATGACGTGCTCTCTTCGGTCACAGACACGGTGACCCCCCAGAAGGTGCTTTTCACCTGTACCCTGCCCGATACCGCCCTGCCCAACACCCTGGAGAAGGGCCGGTACCTGGTGCTGGATGGAGTCCAGGATCCGGGGAACATCGGGACTATCTGGCGGACGGCCGATGCGCTGGGGGCCTCTGGCCTGCTGCTGGCCGGGCCCTGTGGGGAGCCCTTCGCCCCCAAGGCCGTTCGGGCCTCCATGGGGGCCTGCTTCCGGCTTCCCGTCTGGCACGGGGAGCGGCAGGCGGTGGCCGGGCTCCTGCAAAAAAGCGGCATCCCCCTCTACGCCACCGCCCTCCGGGTGGATACGGCGGATGTGCGGGAGGAGGACCTGTCCCGGGCCGCCGTGGTCATCGGCAGTGAGGGGCAGGGCATTTCGGAGGAGCTGCTGGGGCTGTGCGAGAAGACCCTGAAGATCCCTATGGAATCCAGATGTGAATCCCTCAACGCCGCCATGGCGGCGGCCATCGTATTGTGGGAGGGGTACCGGAACAGATAGAGAGGAGGTCCTTCCATGGCAAACCTGAAATATTTTCTATGGCTCACCACCCGGAAGGGCTTTCAGGCGGGGGAGGCCAGCGCGCTGCTCTCCCATTTCGGGACGCCCGAGGCGGTCTACTTTGCCCCCGAGGAAGAATATGGATTGCTGGGGATCATGGGGGACAAACGGGCGGCTCTGCTGGACAAGGACCTGTCCGGGGCTGAGAGGATCCTGGCCGACTGTGACCGTCTCGGCATTCACATCATGACCATCCAGGACGCCGACTACCCCGAGCGGCTGGCCCAGATCGACGATCCGCCCGCCGTGCTCTACTGGAAGGGGAAAGCCCCCATGGTGGACGACTGTCTGACCATTGCCGTGGTGGGTACACGGAAGTGCAGCGAATACGGGGAGATCCAGGCGGGGAAGCTGGGCCTGGAGCTGGCCCGGAACGGGGTCACCCTGGTCTCCGGCATGGCCGAGGGCATCGACTCCTTCGGCCTGCGGGGCGCGTTGAAGGGAAACGGCACGGTCATCAGCGTGCTGGGGGGCGGTCTGGACATCGTCTACCCCAGAAAGAACAGGTGGCTTTATGAGGACGTGATGGCCGCCGGCACCCTGATGAGCGAGTACCCGCCGGGGACCGAGCACGCCGGACACCATTTCCCCGTACGGAACCGGATCCTCTCGGGCCTTTCCGTGGGGGTTGTGGTGGTGGAGGCGGGGGAGCCCAGCGGCGCCCTGATCACCGCCCGGCTGGCCCTGAACCAGAACCGGGAGGTCTTTGCATACTCCGGCCCAGCGAACGCGGCCGCCAGTCTGGGCTGCAACCGGCTGATCCAGCGCGGCGAGGCCAAGCTGGTCCTGTCGGCTCAGGACGTTCTCAGCGAGTTCGCCCCCCTCTATTCGGGGCGGATGAAGAGGCTCCCGCCCATGGACGAGGAGGCCGCCCGGGAGCGGCTGGAGGTGCTGAAAAATACCCGGCCCCAGCAGGCGGCCGCGGAAAAAGTGGTTGACAAGGAGCCCGAACGGGCATATATTTCTGTATCGGACGATCCCGGCGCCTTTACCGACGACGAGCGGGATATCCTGATGAGCATCGAAAAGCGAAGCCTGACGGCCGACGACATCGCCGAGACCGCCCAGATCCCCGCCCGGCGGGTGCTCTCCGCCCTCACCATGCTCCAGCTCCGGGATCTGGTGGAGGAGAAGCCGGGCAAGCGTTTTTACGCGAAGGTCATTCTGAAGCCCTGAGCAAGGGGCGTCAAGTATACGCATTTTGGAGGTAAGCTGTGGCTACGACAACGAAGAACGACTTGGTCATCGTGGAGTCTCCCGCCAAGGCCAAGACCATCACCAAATACCTGGGGCCGGGCTATGAGGTCAAGGCCTCCATGGGTCACGTCCGGGACCTGCCCAAGAGCAAGATCAGCGTGGACGTGGACCACGACTTCGCCGTGGACTACCAGCCCATCGAGGGTAAGGGCGATGTGATCAACGACCTGAAGCGGACGGCCAAGAAGAGCGGCAGGGTCTATCTGGCCACCGACCCTGACCGGGAGGGGGAGGCCATCTCCTGGCACCTGAAGGAGCTGCTGGGCCTGCCCGACGAGAGTACCTACCGGGTCACCTTTAACGAGATCACCAAGAAGGTGGTCAATGAGGCCATTGCCTCCCCCCGGCAGATCGATATGGATCTGGTGGACGCCCAGCAGGCCCGCCGTGTGCTGGACCGGGTGGTGGGCTACCAGATATCCCCCTACCTGTGGAAGAAGATCCGCCGGGGGCTCTCGGCCGGACGGGTCCAGTCGGTGGCCACCCGGCTGGTGTGCGAGCGGGAGGAGGAGATCCGCTCCTTTGAGGCCCAGGAGTATTGGTCCCTGGACGCTCTGCTGGAGCGGATCAAGCCCAATGTGGGAAAGTTTACCGCCCAGTTCTACGGGAAAGAGAAGAAGCAGGAGCTTCACTCGGAGGCCGAGGTCAATGCCGTCATGGACACGGTGAAGGGGGCCGAATTCACGGTCTCCGACGTGAAGCGGCAGGAGAAGACCCGGAACCCTGCCCCTCCCTTCACCACCTCTACCCTCCAGCAGGAGGCCAGCCGCAAGCTGGGCATGTCCCCCCGGCGGACCATGGCGGTGGCCCAGCAGCTCTATGAGGGCGTGGACATCACCGGAGAGGGCACCGTGGGTCTGATCACCTATATGCGTACCGACTCCCTCCGGCTCTCCGAGGAGGCCACAGCGGCTGCCAGGAGCTTTATCCTGGGCCGCTACGGCAAGGAGTACTATCCGGGCAAGGCGCGGGTCTACAAGGCCCGGGAGGGGGCTCAGGACGCCCACGAGGCCATCCGGCCCTCCAACGTGACGCTGGAGCCCGACGAGATCAAAAAGGACCTGACGGCCGAGCAGTACCGGCTCTACAAGCTGATCTGGAGCCGGTTCCTGGCCTGCCAGATGTCCTCCGCCCTTTTTGACAGCGTGACCATCGAGGCGGCGGCTGCCGACTACCGGTTCCGGGCCACCCACTCCGACCTGAAATTCTCCGGTTATATGGCTGTCTATGTGGAGGGGAAGGATGAGGAGGAGGACGAGGACCGCTCCCCGCTGCCTGATCTGAAGGTGGGGGAGAGCCTGAAGCTGAATGGACTGAAGCCCCAACAGCATTTCACCCAGCCTCCGGCCCGTTACACCGAGGCCAGCCTTATCAAGGCTCTGGAGGAGAAGGGCATCGGGCGGCCCTCCACCTACGCCCCCACCATCTCCACCATTGAGAGCCGGGAGTATGTGGTCAAGGAGGGGAAGTACCTCCGGTCCACCCCATTGGGGGAGACCGTCAACACGGTGATGAAGGACAAGTTCCCCGACATCGTGGACTATGACTTCACCGCCCAGATGGAGGAGAAGCTGGACAACGTGGAGAAGGGCAAGGAAAACTGGAAGGACCTGATGCGGGACTTTTACGGGGACTTCTCCAGGGAGCTGGAGGCCGCCGAGCGGGACGACAGCGGCCGGGTGAAGGTGCCCGACGAGGTCAGCGAGGAGGTCTGCCCGGTGTGCGGGCGGAACCTGGTGTTCAAGTCGGGCCGGTTCGGCCGGTTCTTAGCCTGCCCCGGCTTCCCCGAGTGTAACTACACCCAGCCCATCGTGGAGCAGATGCCCGGCAAGTGTCCCCGCTGCGGCGGACGGCTGATGAAGCGCACGGGCAAGAGCAAGCGGACCGGAAAGCAGTACACTTACTACGGCTGCGAATACAACATCATCCGGGAGGGCAACTCCCACGCCAAGTGCGACTTCATGACTTTCGATGTGCCGGTGGAGCAGAACTGTCCCTCCTGCGGACAGACCATGTTCAAGCTCTCGGGCCGGGGGGCCCGGAAGCCCTTCTGCATCAATGCCGGGTGTCCCAACTTCCTCCCCGAGGATCAGCGGGGCTACTACAAGAAGAAGGACGAGGGCGACGGGGAGAAGAAGCCCGCGGCCAAGAAGAAAACCACGGCGAAAAAGACGGCCACGAAAAAGAAGTGAGCCCGCAGAACAGAGGGACGGGGTCCTTCTGTTCCAAAGGGCGGGACAGTAAGAACCGTCCCTCTGTCCTGCTTCTGACCCGTATTTGAAAGGAGGGGAATGTCCATGGACACAGTCACTGTCATCGGCGCCGGGCTGGCCGGTTGTGAGGCGGCCTGGCAGCTGGCCCGGCGGGGCATCCCCGTTCTTCTGCGGGAGATGAAGCCCCAAAGATCTACTCCGGCCCACCATTCCCCCGGCTTTGCCGAGCTGGTGTGCTCCAACTCCCTACGATCCGACCAGCTGGAAAACGCCGTGGGGCTCCTCAAGGAGGAGTTGCGGCGGCTGGACAGCGTGATCTTACGGTGCGCCGATACCCACCGGGTGGAGGCGGGGGCCGCCCTGGCGGTGGACCGGGAGGGTTTTTCCAGGGCGGTCACTGAGGCGGTCAAAAGCCATCCCCTTATCACCGTGGAGGCGGGGGAGGTGACCGAGATCCCGGCGGGGCAGGTCATCATTGCCGCCGGGCCGCTGGCCTCAGAGGGATTGACGGCCGCCATCCAGAGGGAATTTCCGGGCAGCGGCACCCTCAACTTCTTTGACGCCGCCGCCCCGCTGGTCTCCTTCGAGTCTGTCGACATGGAGAAGGCCTGGTTCGCCTCCCGGTACGATAAGGGCACACCGGACTACATCAACTGCGCCCTGTCCAGGGAGGAGTATCTGGCCTTCTGGCAGGAGCTCCGTATGGCCGAGGAGGCCGAGGTCCATGGTTTTGAAGACAGCCAGGTCTTCGAGGGCTGTATGCCCGTGGAGGTCATGGCCCGGCGGGGGGAGGACACCCTCCGGTACGGCCCGCTGAAGCCCAAGGGGCTCCGGGATCCCAAGACCGGAATGACCCCCTACGCTGTGGTCCAGCTCCGGAAGGACAATGCCCAAGGGAGCGTCTACAATCTGGTGGGCTTCCAGACCCACCTGAAGTGGGGGGAGCAGAAGCGGGTGTTCTCCATGATCCCCGCCCTCCAAAACGCGGAATTTCTGCGCTACGGGGTCATGCACCGGAACACCTACTTAAAGTCCCCCGGCTTTTTGGACCGCTATTATCAGGTGAAGGAGCGGCCTAACGTCATGTTCGCCGGGCAGATCACCGGGGTGGAGGGCTATGTGGAGTCGGCGGCCTCGGGGTGCCTGTGCGCCATCGAGCTTGCCCACCGGCTGCTGGGCAAGCCCCCGGCGGACTTCCCCCGGGAGACCGCCATCGGGGCCCTGGCCCTCTACATTTCGGACGAGAGCGTGGCCGATTTCCAGCCCATGAACGTGAACTTCGGCATCATGCCCCCTTGGCCCGAGCGGGTGAAGGGAAAGCGGGAGAAGAACGCCCTCATCGCCCAAAGGGCGCTGGCGGCCTTAGAGGCTCTGGAGGTATAGGCCCAAGCGGATCAGGCGGCGGAAGAGGCGGATGCGCTCGCTGGTTTCCTTGCCGGTAACTTCCGAGATATAGTTTTCAAAGAGCTTTTCCTGTTCCGGCGTGAAGGAGGCGTAAAGGGCCTGCTCGGCCGGGTCGGGATATTTCCGGAAGGGAAGGCTTTCGTCGATCAGATAGTAGATCTGTTCCAGAAGGTCCTGGTCGGACATCGTTATCACCTCACTAATAAGATGAATACAGGATATCATCTTATTAGTGAATTGTCAAGGGGGTTTCTATGACTACCAAAGAAATTTTTTCTCAGCGGATGCGGGAACTCCGCAAGGAGACGAAAGAACCCCAGAGAATTCTGGCCGATATTCTTGATGTCAGCATCAACCAGATCAGCGAGATGGAGAAGGGTACCAGAATGACAACGCTGGAAAAATTGCCCATTATTTGCCGCCATTACAACGTTTCCGCCGACTATCTATTGGGACTGAGCGACGAGAGATAGGTCCCAGGTCCCACGGAAAAAAGAAGGGAGAACGCTATGAAGATCATCGTAGATGCCATGGGCGGGGACAACGCCCCCCGCAGTAATGTGGAAGGGGCCCTGGAGGCCGTCCGGGAGCTGGGGGTGGAGGTCGCCCTGGTGGGCCGGGGGGAGGAGATCCTGTCCATCCTCCGGGACATGGGCATGAACGAGCCGCCTCCGGGATTGGAGATCGTCCACACCTCCGAGGTGGTCACCATGGAGGACAACCCGGCCACCGCCTTCAAGGAGAAAAAGGATTCCTCCCTCACCGTGGGCCTGGGCATGGTGCGGGACGGCAAGGGGGACGCCTTTGTGTCGGCGGGCTCCACCGGAGCCCTGCTGTCGGCGGCCACCCTTATCACCAAGCGCATCCGGGGCATCCGCCGGGCCGCCATGGCCCCCAAGGTGCCCACCCCCAAGGGGGGCGCCATCCTCATCGACGCCGGGGCCACCGCCGAGTGTACCCCCGAGTATCTGCTCCAGTTCGCCTTTATGGGCTCCTACTATGCCGAGACCGTGCTGGGCAAGCCTCAGCCCGCAGTTGGGCTTCTGAACATCGGGGCCGAGGAGGGCAAGGGCACCGACCTCCAGCGGGAGGCATACGCCCTGCTGAAAAAGGCGGAGGACGAGGGGCGTATCCACTTTGCCGGCAACGTGGAGGCCAGGGAGGCCATCCTGGGGGCGGTGGACGTGATCGTGGCCGACGGGTACTCGGGCAACATCTTCCTGAAGACGGTGGAGGGCACCGCCCTCTTTATGTCCCGCGAGATGAAGAAGATGTTCAAGCAGAACCCCCTGACCAAGCTGTCGGCCGTCCTGGTGTCTGGGGGGCTGAAAAAGTTCAAGAAGCTGCTGGACTCCCGGGAGGTGGGGGGCACCGCCCTCATCGGCATTTCCAAGCCGGTCATCAAGGCCCACGGCTCCTCGGACGGCTACGCCATCCGCAACGCCATCGACCAGGCGGCCAAATTCGCCGGGGCGGGCATCATCGAGAGCATTACCGACAATGTGGAGTACATGCGCCTGCCCACGGGAAGAAATGAGGCCGGGGAAGAAAAAATTTGATTTTCCCCTTGACAGAGCGCCGTATATTTCCTATTATCATGTTGCAATCTCAAAAATGATTGGAGCGAGTATTATGATTTTTGAACGTGTCGCAAATTTGCTGGCCGAGCAGTTTGGTCTGGAGCCCGAGGACATCACCGAGGACACCGGCTTTGAGGAGCTGGGCGCTGACTCGGTGGATCTGGTGGAGCTGTCCATGAACCTGGAGGAGGAGTTCGGCATCGACGAGATGAGCGAGGAGGAGATCTCCGCCATCCACAATGTGGGTGACCTGGTGAACTACCTCCGGGGCAAGCTGGGGGAGTAATGGAAGGTTTAGAAGCCAAGCTGGGGTACACCTTCCGGGACCGTACCCTGCTGGAAAACGCCCTGACCCATTCTTCCTACGCCAACGAGAAGCATTCTCCCGGCGGGAGCAATGAACGTCTGGAGTTCCTGGGGGACTCCATTCTTGGCATGGTCACCGCCGACTGGCTCTATCACGTCCACCCCGGCGAGTCCGAGGGGGAGCTGACCCGGACACGGGCGGCTCTGGTCTGCGAGGACAGCCTGGTAGAGGTGGCCGACCTTCTGGGCCTTGGGGGCTATCTGCGCCTGGGCCATGGGGAGGCCGCCGTAGGCGCGCGGCCCTCCAGCCGGGCCGACGCGGTGGAGGCCGTGCTGGCCGCCGTCTATCTGGACGGGGGGCTGGAGGAGTGCCGCAGGATCATCCGCCGGTTCATCCTGGACAGGGAGACTGCCCACAGCGCCAACCGGGATTACAAGACCGCCCTCCAGGAGTTGGTCCAGCGGGAGAGCGGCCGGATGCTGAACTACCGGCTTACCGGTGAGTCCGGTCCCGACCACGCCAAGGAGTTCACCGTGGCGGTGGAGCTGGACGGCGCCGTGGTGGGCGAAGGCTCGGGCCGGAGCAAGAAGGAAGCCGAGCAGATGGCCGCCAAGGGGGCTATCCGGAAACTGACCGAAAAATGAGAGAATAGAGAAGGGAAACAGAGAGAATGGGAGAACTTCTGGAGAACGTGATTGAATTTGTCATTGCCTTTGTGGTACCGGTACTGGAGCTGATGGGCATTTTCATCGTGGCCGAGGCTGCGCTGATGTGCTTTGGCCGGTACCTGTACTGTCTGGTGACCCGCAGAAAGATCCATGTGAAGGGCCGTTTGGCCATTGGCCTTCTGCTGGGACTGGAGTTTATGATGACCGCCGAGATCCTGAAAACCATCGTCGTCCGGGACACCAAGGAGCTGCTGATCCTGGGCGGCGTGGTGATCCTCCGGGGCATCCTGGCCTTCGAGCTGAAGCAGGAGGAGAAGGAGGAGCGGGAGGAGGACCGGGAGGAAGCCGGCCATTCCGCGGAGTAAGGAAAAAGAGGAAGGGGAGACCCCCTTCCTCTTTTTTGTCCCGAAGCCGGGAGGGAAAAAACGGAAAGAGAGAAGCGGGGCATGGAAAGGGCCCGGTTTTTTGTGGACAATCACGGGGGAAATTGCCTTGACAAGGGCAGGGCGGCGGGATAAAATATGAAAGATAACTGAAGAGGGGATCCCCCCGGTAAGGAGGACGCAGATGGAGTATCGTGGGCTGGCACAGTTTCAGCAGAGCGTGGACAAGGCGTTTTTCTCGGGAGAGCCCGGCGGGAACGCCCGGACAGCCGTTTTCCCCTCTTTTTCCTCAACTCAATATTCGATTTTTCCCGGTTTCGTCGATGTGCACGTTCATCTTCGAGAGCCGGGATTTTCTTATAAAGAGACCATTGCCACAGGCACGGCGGCGGCCGCCCGGGGGGGGTATACCGCCGTGTGCCCCATGCCCAATCTGGACCCGGTACCAGACAGCCCGGAGACCCTGGAACGGCAGTTGGATATCATTCGCCGGGATGCCAGAATCACCGTGCTGCCTTACGGGGCCATCACGGCGGGGGAGCGGGGGGAGGTCCTGGCCGACATGGAGGCCATGGCCCCCTGTGTGGCCGGCTTCTCGGACGACGGCCGGGGGGTCCAGAGCCCGGATATGATGCGTGCGGCCATGGTGAAGGCCAAGGCCCTGGGCAAGCCTATCGCCGCCCACTGCGAGGATAACAGCCTATTGAAGGGCGGCTACATCCACGATGGGGAATACGCCAGGGCCCACGGCCACCGGGGCATCTGCTCAGAGAGCGAGTGGGGCCAGATCGCCCGGGACCTGGAGTTGGCCCATGAGACCGGCTGCGCCTACCATGTGTGCCACATCTCCACCAGGGAGAGCGTGGAGCTGATCCGCAAGGCCAAGGCCGCCGGGGTGGACGTGACCTGCGAGACTGCCCCCCACTACCTGCTGCTGGACGACAGTATGCTGCGGGAGGACGGTCGGTTCAAGATGAATCCGCCTCTCCGGGACAAGGAGGACCGGGAGGCGCTGCTGGAGGGGATCGTGGACGGCACCATCGACATGGTTGCCACCGACCACGCCCCCCACTCGGACGAGGAGAAGAGCCGGGGGCTGGAAAAAAGCCTGATGGGGGTGGTGGGGCTGGAGACCGCTTTCCCCATTCTCTACACCTACCTGGTGCTCCCGGGGGTCATCACCCTGGAACGGCTTGTCGGGCTTATGAGCATTAACCCACGGAAGCGGTTCGGCATCCCCCTGGAGGAGGGGGACTTCACGGTCTGGGACCTGAAGGCGGAATACCGGATCGATCCGGAGGAGTTCCTTTCTATGGGAAGGGCTACCCCCTTCGCCGGGTATCCGGTCAAGGGGCGGTGCGTCATGACGGTACACAAGGGAAAAACAGTTTATCTGCATCAATAAACGGAGGAATCGAGTATGGCGAAGAGAACAGACCTGAAAAAGATACTGATCATCGGCTCAGGCCCCATTGTCATCGGCCAGGCCGCTGAGTTCGATTACGCGGGCACTCAGGCCTGCCTGGCCTTGAAGGAGGAGGGCTACGAGGTGGTGCTGGTGAACTCCAACCCGGCCACCATTATGACCGACACCGCCGTTGCCGACAAGGTGTACATGGAGCCTTTGACCCTGGAGTATGTGGCCAAGATCCTCCGTCACGAGCGGCCCGACGCCATCCTTCCCGGCATCGGCGGTCAGACTGGGCTCAACCTGGCTATGCAGCTGGAGAAGAAGGGGATCCTGGAGGAGTGTGGCGTGGAGCTGCTGGGCACCGACAGCCGCAGTATCGAGCGGGCCGAGGACCGGGAGCTTTTCAAGGAGCTGTGCCAGTCTATCGGTGAGCCGGTCATCCCTTCCGAGATCACCTATTCTCTGGAGGAGGCCAAGGAGGCGGCAGGGCGGATCGGCTATCCGGTGGTCCTCCGGCCCGCCTTCACCCTGGGCGGCACAGGCGGCGGCTTCGCTTACAACGAATCCGAGCTGGTGGAGGTGGGCACCAACGCCTTCAACCTGTCTCCGGTCCACCAGGTGCTGGTGGAGAAGAGCGTGAAGGGCTACAAGGAGATCGAGTTCGAGGTCATGCGGGACTCTTCCGACCACGCCATCACCATCTGCGGTATGGAGAATGTGGACCCGGTGGGGGTCCACACGGGAGATTCCATCGTGGTAGCTCCTATCATGACCCTTAATGACCACGATCTGAAGATGCTCAACGACAGTGCCATCAGGATCATCCGGGAGCTGAAGATCGAGGGAGGCTGCAACGTCCAGTTCGCTCTGAATCCCAAATCCTCGGAATACTTCCTCATCGAGGTCAACCCCCGGGTGTCCCGGTCCTCGGCCCTGGCAAGCAAGGCCAGCGGCTACCCCATCGCCCGGGTCACCGCCAAGGTGGCGGTGGGCATGGCCCTCAGTGAGATACCCATCGCCAACACCACCGCCGCCTTCGAGCCCAGCCTGGACTATGTGGTGGCCAAGTTCCCCCGGTTCCCCTTCGACAAGTTTGCCGCCGCCTCCAACACCCTGGGCACCCAGATGAAGGCCACCGGCGAGGTCATGGGCATCGGCGCCACATTGGAGGAGTGTATGCTCAAGTCGGTGCGCTCCCTGGAGATCGGGGCCTGCCACCTGTGGCTGCCCAAGTTTGACGGTATGAGCCGGGCCGAGCTGCTGGATTATATCAAGGAGTTCCGGGACGACAACATCTACGCCATCGCCCAGCTCCTGCGGCTGGGGGAGAGCGTGGAAAAGCTCCACGAGGCCACCATGGTCACCTCCTTCTTCCTGGAGTCCATTCAGAAGATCGTGGACTTTGAAGCGGTGGTCAGCGCCAACCGGGACAGCGGGACCCTCCGCAAGGCCAAGGTCATGGGCTTTGGAGACAAGTACATCGCAAAACTCTGGGGGGTCCCCGAGGGGGAGGTCTATGACCGCCGGGTGGCCGAGGGCATCCTGCCCGTCTACCGCATGGTGGACACCTGCCACACAAACGCCTACATCCCCTATTTTTACTCCACCTACACCGGGGAGAACCAGAGCCCGGCGTCGGAGCGGAAAAAGATCGTGGTGTTGGGAGCCGGCCCCATCCGCATTGGCCAGGGGGTGGAGTTCGACTACTCCACCGTCCACGCCGTCCAGACCATCAGGAAGTCGGGCTATGAGGCCATCATCATCAACAACAATCCAGAGACGGTCTCCACCGACTACACCACGGCGGACAAGCTCTACTTTGAGCCCCTGACCCCCGAGGACGTCATGAACATCATCGCCCTGGAGAAGCCCCTGGGGGTCATCGCCTCCCTGGGGGGCCAGACCGCCATCAACCTGGCCGAGCCCCTGATGAAGCGGGGAGCCCAGATCATCGGCACCGACTGCGCCGCCATCGAGCGGGCCGAGAACCGGGACGCCTTTGAGAAGATCCTGCTGGAGCTGAACATCCCCCAGCCTCAGGGCCGGGCGGTGACCCGGATCGAGGACGGGGTGAAGGCGGCGGGGGAGATCGGCTACCCGGTGCTGGTGCGGCCCTCCTTTGTGTTGGGGGGCCGGGCCATGCAGATCGTGGGCAATGAAGAGCAGCTCCGCCAGTATCTGAAGACCGCCGTGGAGATCGACGAGGACAAGCCGGTGCTGGTGGATAAGTACATCGTGGGCAAGGAGGTGGAGGTGGACGCCATCTGCGACGGCCGGGACGTGTTCGTCCCCGGCATCATGGAGCTGGTGGAGCGCACCGGCATCCACTCCGGCGACTCCATCAGCGTCTACCCCCCTTTCAGTATTTCGGACAAGGTGAAGGGGATCATCCTCCAGTACGCCAGGAAGCTGGGGCTGGGCCTGGGTATCGTGGGCCTCTTCAACATCCAGTTCATCGTGGACAAGGAGGACAAGGTGTACATTATCGAGGTGAACCCCCGCTCCTCCCGGACGGTGCCCTTCCTCTCCAAGTCCACCGGCTACTCCCTGGCCGACATCGCTACCGAGGTCATCCTGGGCAAGAGCCTGAAGGAGCAGGGTATCTTTGACATCTACCCCGCCGAGAAGAAGCGGCGGTATGTGAAGGTGCCGGTCTTCTCCTTCAACAAGATCCGGGGCCTGGACGCCTACCTGTCCCCTGAGATGAAGTCCACTGGCGAGGCCATCGGCTACGACGACAGGCTGAACCGGGCCCTCTACAAGGCCTTGCAGGCTTCGGGCATGAAGCTCCAGAACTACGGCACCGTCTTTGCCACCGTCGCCGACAGCGACAAGGAGGAGGCCCTGCCCCTCATCCGCCGGTTCTACGACCTGGGCTTTAATATCCAGGCCACCCGGGGCACCGGGGAATTTCTAAAGCAGAACGGCATCCGTACCCACATCCTCCAAAAGATCAGCGAGGGGAGCGACGAGATCCCCGCTGCCATCCGCCAGGGGCACCTGGCCTACATTATCAACACCAGCGGCGTAGGCCAGACCCACACCGAGCGGGACGGCCAGAAGATCCGGCTGTTGGCCACCGAGTACAACGTGAACCTTTTTACCTCGCTGGACACGGTGGGGACCCTGCTGGACGTGCTGGAGGAGACCACCCTCACCATCTCCACCATCGACGCGTGAGGGGGAGAGCATGAAACAGGGAATTTTTACCGTTTGCTCCAACCGCCCACTGACCCGGGAGGTCTATGAGATGACGCTCCGGGGGGACACCTCGGCCATCACCGCCCCGGGGCAGTTCGTGAATATCAAAGTGGAGGGCTTTTTCCTCCGCCGCCCCATTTCGGTGTGCGACTGCGGCCCAGACAGCCTCACCCTGGTCTACAAGGTGGTGGGGAACGGCACCGAAGCCTTGAGTAAAAGGGTCCCCGGCGACGGGCTGGATTTGCTCACCGGGCTGGGAAACGGCTACGACCTGTCCTCCGCCGGGGAGCGGCCCCTTCTGCTGGGGGGCGGGGTGGGAGTGCCCCCCCTTTACCGGCTGTGCAAGGACCTGATCGCCCAGGGCAGAGAACTCACCGTCATCCTGGGCTTCAACACCGTTGGGGAGATCTTCTACGAACACGAGTTCAAGGCCCTGGGCGCCAAGGTCATCGTGACTACGGCGGACGGAAGCTATGGGCAGAAGGGCTTTGTCACCGACGCCATGGAGGGTCTCAACTACACCTACTTTTACTGCTGTGGGCCCGAGCCTATGCTGAAAGCGGTCTACAAGGCATCCGCCACTTCGGGACAGTTCAGCTTTGAGGAGCGGATGGGCTGCGGCTTCGGGGCCTGTATGGGCTGCTCCTGCAAGACGGTCACGGGCTACAAGCGGATCTGCAAGGAGGGCCCGGTGCTGAGAAAGGAGGAGATCCTGTGGCAGACACAAGGGTAACGCTAGGCGGGGTGGAGCTGAAAAACCCGGTCATCCCGGCCAGCGGTACCTTCGGCTACGGATACGAGTTTGCCAGGCTCTACGACATCAACTGCCTGGGGGCCCTCTCCTTCAAGGGGACCACCTGGGAGCCCCGGTTCGGCAACCCCACCCCCCGCATCGCCGAGTGCACCGCAGGGCTCATCAACAGCGTGGGGCTCCAGAACCCCGGAGTGGAGAAGGTCATCGCTGAGGAGCTGCCCAAGCTCCAGGCCTGCTTCGGGGGGCCCATCATCGCCAACATCAGCGGCTTTTCCATTGAGCAGTACGCCGATACCGCCGCCCTTCTGGACAAGGAGGAGGGGGTGGCCATCCTGGAGATCAATGTGAGCTGCCCCAACGTGAGCCACGGGGGAATGAGCTTCGGCACCCAGCCCGACATGGCTGCCAGGGTGACGGCGGCGGTGAAGGAAGTGACGAAGAAGCCGGTCTATATCAAGCTCACCCCCAATGTCGCCGACATTGTGGCCATCGCAAAGGCCTGCGAGGAAGCGGGGGCCGATGGCATCAGCATGATCAACACCCTGCTGGGGATGCGTGTGGACCTGCGGACCCGGCGGCCGGTGGTGGCCAATAAGATGGGGGGATTTTCCGGCCCGGCTATCCTGCCGGTGGCCCTGCGGATGGTCTGGCAGGTCTACGAGGCGGTGAGAATCCCCATCATCGGCATGGGAGGGGTCTCCCGGGCCGAGGACGTGATCGAGATGATGCTCTGCGGCGCCGCCGCGGTGCAGGTGGGGGCGGCCAATCTGGTGGATCCCTTCGCTTGTCAGAAAATTGTGGCCGACCTGCCTACCGTCATGGAAAAATACGGAATTGAGAATTTGAAGGACATTATAGGAGGTGCCCACCATGGGTAAAGACGTGATCGTAGCACTGGATTTCGACAGCAAGGAGAAGACCCTCGGCTTTCTGGATCAGTTCGAGGAGGAGAAGCCCTTTGTGAAGATCGGCATGGAGCTCTACTACGCTGAGGGCCCCGCCATCGTCCGGGAGATCAAGGCCCGGGGCCACAAGATCTTCCTGGACCTGAAGCTCCACGACATCCCCAACACGGTGAAGAAGGCCATGGCGGTCCTCTCAGGGCTGGATGTGGACATGACCAACCTCCACGCCGCGGGCACTTCGGCCATGATGAAGGCGGCGGTGGAAGGCCTCACCCGGCCCGACGGTACCCGGCCCCTGCTCATTGCCGTGACCCAGCTCACCTCCACCGACCAGGCCGCCCTGACCAATGAACTGCTCATTGAGCAGGCCATGCCTTTTGTGGTGATGAAGTACGCCGAGAACGCCGCGCGCTCCGGCCTGGACGGGGTGGTCTGCTCCCCCCTGGAGGCCGGGACCGTCCACGCCGCCTGCGGCAAGAGCTTCCTGACCGTCACCCCCGGGGTCCGGTTTGCCGACGGGGAGGCGGGAGACCAGAAGCGGGTCATGACCCCGGCCCAGGCCAGGGAGATCGGCTCGGACTACATCGTGGTGGGCCGGCCCATCACCCAGGCCCCCGACCCGGTGGCGGCCTACCGCCGCTGTGTGCGGGAATTTGTGGATGGAAAGGGCGAGGCTGTATGAAAAGTGTGGAAACTCTTATTGCCAGCGATCTGTTGAAAATCAAGGCCGTGTTCCTCCGGCCCGAGGAGCCCTTCACCTGGGCCAGCGGCATCAAGAGCCCCATTTACTGCGACAACCGGCTGACCCTCACCGCTCCCCAGGTGAGGAACGACGTGGAAAACGCCCTGGCCGAGACCATCCGCCGGGAGTATCCCGGTGTGGAGGTCCTGATGGGCACATCCACCGCCGGGATTGCCCACGCTGCCATTACCGGCCACATCATGGGCCTGCCCATGGGCTACGTCCGCTCTGGCAGTAAAGACCACGGCCGTCAGAATCAGATCGAAGGCAGGTTGGAAAAGGGACAGAAAGTGGTGGTCGTGGAGGACCTGATCTCCACCGGCGGCAGCGTCATCGAGGTGGTGGAAGCCCTGCGGGAGGCCGGGGCGGAAGTGCTGGGCATCGTCAGCATCTTCACCTACGGTATGAAGAAGGGACTGGACAGGCTGGCAGCTGCCGATGTGCGGAACGTGAGCCTCTCCAACTTTGACACCCTGGTGGAGGTGGCAGCTCAGGAGGGCTACATCAAGGCAGGGGATGTGTCCCGGCTGCTGGCCTTCCGGAACGATCCTTCCGACGAGAGCTGGATCGGAGGCGGCAAAGCATGAGACATCTGCTGGATGTGATGGAGCTGACGCCTGCCGAGATCGACGGACTCATCGCCACTGCCAAGGATATCATTGCCCGCCCGGAGGAATATCGGGAGAAGTGTCGGTACAAGAAGTTGGCCACCCTGTTTTTCGAGCCCTCCACCCGTACCCGCCTCTCCTTTGAGGCGGCCATGCTGGAGTTGGGGGGGAGCGTGCTGGGCTTCTCGGAGGCCTCCTCCAGTTCGGCCTCCAAGGGGGAGAGCGTGGGGGACACCGCCCGGATCGTCAGTGGCTACGCCGACATCATCGCCATGCGCCACCCCAGGGACGGGGCCGCTCTGGCCGCTGCCCTCAAAAGTGACGTACCTGTCATCAACGCCGGGGACGGGGGACATCACCACCCCACCCAGACCCTCACCGACCTGCTGACCATCAGCCGGGAGAAGGGAGGCTTTGAGGGCCTGACCGTAGGGCTTTGCGGGGATCTGAAGTACGGCCGGACGGTTCATTCCCTCATTGCGGCCATGAGCCGGTACGCCGGGGTGAAATTTATCCTGATCTCCCCGGAGGAGCTGCGGCTGCCCGGGTATGTGACGGCGGACTACATAGAGGTACAAGGGATCCCCTGGGAGGAGACCACCTCTCTGGAGGAGGCCATGCCCAGGCTGGACATCCTTTACATGACCCGGATCCAGCGGGAGCGGTTTGCCAGTCCGGAGGAGTACGAGCGGCTGAAGGACAGCTATGTTCTGGATCCCGCAAAGCTTACGGCTGCAAAGGATGACATGATCATTCTCCACCCCCTGCCACGGGTGAATGAGATTGCGGTGGAAGTGGATGAGGATCCGCGGGCGGCCTATTTCCGGCAGGCCAGAAACGGCAAGTATATCCGCATGGCCCTCATCCTCAAGCTGTTGGAGGAGGCGGAGCGGGATCCAGCTAAAATGCCTGTGCCCCAAGAGGTTGAGGAGGGTGCGGAGTGCCCAAACGCCCGCTGTATTACCGCCACGGAGCAGGGCCTGAGGCCCCTTTACCGGACCGTGGGAGGAAAGCGGCGCTGCATTTTCTGCGACACGGAGATCTGAGAAGTTGATGCAAATAGTCCCCATTTTTCGCGCAGGATACGGAAAATGGGGACTATTTTTGCGGTTATGTTTGAATGGCGGGGTATTTTTGGCCTTTTGTCCGCATAGTGTGGACGGGGGGTGTTGTCCGTGCTGGAGCGGTTTGCCGATATTTTGTGGAACCCGTGGCTGCTGGGGCTTTTTTTGCTGGTGGGGCTGTGGTGTTCCCTGCGAAGTGGATTTTTTCAGCTGTTTGAGTTCAAAACATGGATAAAATGCTCGGTTGGGAGCCTTTTTCGCAAGAAAAAGCATAAAAATAGCTTTGAGGGCAAAAAGGTGGGGTTTGAGGCCAAAAAGCGGGGTTTTGGGGGTGGATTGACCCAGTTCCAGGCTTTGGCCACCGCGTTGGCCTCCACCATAGGCACCGGGTCCATCGCGGGGGTGGCCACCGCCATCTTTTTCGGGGGGCCGGGGGCGGTGTTCTGGATGTGGCTGTCGGCTCTGGTGGGGCTGATGACCAGCTTTGTGGAAAAGACACTGGCGGTGAAATACCGGCATAGGGCCGCTAAAGGCGGCTGGGAGGGCGGGCCTATGGAGTACCTGGAGGGCCGGCTGGGCTGGAGACGGGCGGCCAAATGGTTCTCCCTCTGGTGTGTGCTGGCCTCTCTGTCGGGCGGGGCCTTGGTCCAGTCCAACTCCATCTCGGCGGCCCTTCATGCCTCCTTTGGCTGGGACCGGCTGGCGGTGGGAGTGGTCACCGCCCTGTGCACCGGGGCGGTGGTGGCCGGGGGCATCGGCCGGGTGGGGAAGGTGAGCGAAAAGCTGGTGCCCGCCATGGCGGTCCTCTTTTTAGGGGCGGGGGGCGCGGTGATCTTTGCCCACCGGGGGGAGTTGCTGTCTACCCTCCGGCTCGTCTGTACCTGCGCCCTGAATCCCAGGGCGGCAGCCGGGGGAGGGCTGGGGTATACCCTGTCCCAGGCCCTCCGCTACGGGGTGGCCCGGGGGGTGTTCACCAACGAGGCGGGGGTGGGGTCCTCGGCCATGGCCCACGCCGCCGCCAATACGGATTCCCCCGCCGGAGAGGGCTTCTGGGGGATGTTCGAGACCTTTTTCGCCACCATGGTGGTGTGCATGGTCACCGCCCTCGCTATCCTGACTTCGGGGGTCTATGAGCCGGGGACCGCCCTGGCGGCCATCCGGGCGGGGACGGTCACGGGGGAGATGACGGGGGCGCCCCTGGCAGGGGCGGCCTTCGCCACGGTCTTTGGGCAGTGGGGGAGCGCCGTTGTGGCCCTCTGCCTGCTCCTCTTCGCTTTCACATCCCTGCTGGGGTGGGAGTACTACGGGGAGCGGGGGCTTTCCCACCTGCTGGGGGAGGGACAGGGAAGGCGGCTGTTCCGGGTGCTTTTCCTGCTTACCACCGCGGCGGGAAGTGTGGGGGGTGTGGGGCAGGTGTGGGCCTTGTCCGACATTTCCAACGGGCTGATGGCCCTGCCCAACCTGTTGGCCATTGCGGTTCTGGCCCCGGAGGCATTGGGGGAGCTGAAAAAGGAAACGGCAGGGCGTTAGCCCTGCCGTTTTATTCAATCAGCGTCAAAAGTTCCCCGGGGGTGGAGGCCAAGGCGGCGGCGCCGTGTTGAGTCAGGAAGTCACGGGTGCGGAAGCCCCAGGTCACCGAAATACAAGGAAGGGCCGCATTTTGGGCAGTTTCAATGTCTACGTCGGAATCCCCCACATAGACGGTGGTTCCGGGATCGGCCCCCAGGGTCTCCATCACCCGGAGGACCATGGCGGGGTGGGGCTTTTTGGGGACACCGTGGTCCTCGTCCTCCCCGGCGGAGAGGTCCAGCAGGCCGGGGAAGTAGTCCTCCATCAACGGTTCCACCGCCCCGTCGAATTTATTGGACACCACCGCCAGTTTGCAGCCACGTTCCCGGAGGGTTTTCAGCAGTTCCGGAACACCGGAGTAAGGAGCGGTGCGGTCTTTGCTGTGAAGGGTGTAATAGTCTTTGAAGATAGTCAGGGCCCGGGCGGCATCGGCGGGGTTTGCCCCGGCGGGGAGGGCCCGCTCCATCAGCTTGGCCACCCCGTTGCCCACGAATTGCCGGACCTCGTCCCGGGAGCGGAGGGGAAAGCCCAGCTCCCCCAGAGCGTGGTTGACGGCGGCAGCCAAGTCGTCCAGGGTGTCCAGCAGGGTACCGTCCAGGTCAAAGATAACAGTGTTGTAGCGCATAACGGTTTCCTCCTCCTTGCCTTCTCCGTATTGTACCACATGAGTACACATTTCACAAGACCAGGCCCGTCCGGCGGGACCTTGACAGGGGAAGGACGCTTATGCTATTCTAAGAAAAAAAAGGGGGAGGGAAGATGGATAAGCTGGCAGAGGACATCCTGCGGCGGCGAATGTACGGGCTCTATCTGTCCCGAAGCTGCTGGGATATTGTGGAGCTGTCCCGGGAACTGCTGGGGCTTCACTGCTGGTTCCATCGAAATGTGGCCTTTTCAGCTCTCATTCGCGGATGTGGGCTGACGGGCTGGAAGACCGCCCTCACCAAGACCTGGCTCTACCGTGGGACCCTCCACGGCACCGCCTATGAGGAGCTGCCCCTCCTGCTGGCCCTCCATGCAGACGAGGCCCCCTGGAGCTGGTTCGGACTTCCAGAGGAGGAAGCCGAGGCAGTAGCCCAGCGTGTGCTCTGCCTCATGGAGGACGGGGTCTACTCCCGGGCCGAGATGCGGCAGATTTTTGCCGACAGCTATGATCCGGAAACAGTGAGCCGGCTCTTTTCTCCCTGGGGCGGCATCTTCGTCTACCTGGCCCGTCATGGCAAGGTGGCCTTTCGGAACATGGCCAGCCGGGACTTTGACCTCATCAGCGGAGAGCCTGTTCTCTCTCAAGAGGAGGCCCTGGAGCGGATATTGCCCCGGTATTTTGAAGTCTACGGCCCCGCCAGCGCGGAGGACGCGGCCTGGTTCCTGGGGGTGGACAAGGCTCTGGTGAAGGAGTCGGAGGCCCTGAATGAGCTGGAGTGGATAGAACGGGGGCGGGAGCGGCTCTACTGTGTTCCCGCAGAGGACATGGGGGATATTCCCCATTTGACCCTTCTTTCCGGCTTTGACCCTTACCTGGTGTCTTATGTGGACAGGGAGGCCGCACTGCCTAAGGAGTATAAAAAGGCGGTTATACTGAAGTCGGGGATCTGTCTGCCCACCATTGCCGTGGACGGTGTGGTGGCCGGGATATGGAACCTGAAAAACAGGTCGCCTGTGGTGGAATTTTTCAGTCCGCAGCCCAAGGCCATTCGGGAGGAAGCCTTGGCCCGGGTGGAGCAGATCGGCTGGAGTGTGGCCGGGAGACTGTAAAAAACATCCTGTACGGTAAAAGCCGTACAGGATGTTTTTTATCGGAGAAGAAGCTTGACCAGTATAAAGGCCATGGCGCCGCAGGCGGGGAAGGTGAGGAGCCAGGCGGTGGTCAGGGAGGAGGCCACCCCCATGTTTGGGGAGGCGCCGGCGCCCAAAATGGCGGCGGTCTTGGCGTGGGTGGTGGAGACGGGGAGGCCCAGCAGGGTGCAGAGGGCCAGGGTCACGGCGCAGCCCAGGTCGGCGGCGAAGCCGGAGCGTGGGTCCAGGGTGACCATCTTTTCCCCCACGGTCTCCACGATGCGGCGGCCTCCCAGGAGGGTGCCCAGGGCCATGAGGGCTGCGCAGGCCAGGCTCTCCCAGAGGTGGAGGGCGTAGCCCCCGTGCTTCAGGGTGAGGATGAGGGCCAGGACGCCCAGGAATTTTTGGCCGTCCTGGGCGCCATGGAGGAAGGCGGTGAGGGCGGAGCCCAGAAGCTGGCCGTGGCCGTAGGCCGACCGGTGGCCCGTGGGGAGGGCCCGGCGGAAGAGCCGGCCCAGGGCCCAGCCCAAGAGGAGGGAGAGGGCCATGCCGAAGACCACCCGGAGGAGGGCCGCGGGGTTGAGCCTGTCGGCTCCCAGAGCCAGGGCGGCGCCCAGGAGCCCGGCGATGAGGGCGTGGCTCTCGCTGGTGGGGATGCCGAAGCGCCAGGCCAGGGCCCCCCAGAGGGCGGTGGCGGCCAGGGCGGCGGTGAGGGCGGTGAGGGCGTGGGGGCCGAAGTCGGCCATGGAGAAGAGGGTGCGGGCCACGGCGTCGCTGACGGCGGCGGTGCAGACCACACCCAACAGGTTGCAGACCGCCGCCAGGGCGGCCGCCTTGCGGAAGGAGATCACCCCGGCGCAGACCGGGGTGGCGATGGCATTGGGCGCGTCGGTCCAACCGTTGACCAGGATGACGGCGGAGAGGAGAAGAAGGACAGGTATGAGAGACATGAAAACACCCCCGTCCCAGTTTATGGTGGGATGGGGGTGGGTATGACGGGGGAGGGGGACCCCACAGGGGCGAAGGGCAAGGAGCCACCTCATGAAGGGCAGAAAGGCAAGGGCAAGGAGGGAGCGAGGGCTGCCTATGTAAAGAGCCCGATGGATTCCAGGATCTGGTTGACCTCCTGGGCGCGGAGGCTCCAGGCGGCGGCCTTGCCGTGCTCCCGGCGGCGGTCCCGGGCCCAGATGCCGGTCTCCTCCAGGGCCCGGGAGCAGAGGAGGGAGAACTCGGCGGGGGAGTGGGCGGCGTAGACCACGTCGGGGAAGTGTTCCACCTGATCGGGGCGGAGCATGGTGACGATGGGGCGGCCCGCCGACAGGTACTCGAACATCCGGGGGGGGATCACGTCGTCGTAGAGGTGGCCCCGGCGGAGGAGGAAGAGGTTGACGTCGAAGGTACACAGGTAGTCGGGCAGATCCACCGGCTCCACCGGCCCCAGGACGTGGACATTGGGCTCGTCAATAAGCTCGGGGAGCATGTAACAGCCGGCGTCGTGGCCGATGAGGACGATGTTGCAGTCGGGCCGGGAGACGGCCAGGTGGATCAGGGGGGACAGGTCCAGGTCGGGCCAGAAGGTGCCGGTGTAGCCGAAGATAGGGCCCTCCATATCCCGGAGGAGGGGGGGCTTTTTCAGGTCGTCCTTGGCGAACATGGGGTAGTTGCACCCGAAGGGGAGAAGGGTCACATTGCCGTTGCAGGAGGACAGGTGGTGCATCAGGTCGGGGGAGGCGGCGAAGGCCACGTCGGCCTCGGCGGCCAGCTCGCTCTCCCAGCTCTCGGGGTAGCGGGGCCAGTCCCGGTAGCAGTCGTAGACCAGGCCCCGGTAAGCGATGGCGTCCAGGAACCGGGCTCCGGCGGGGGAGGAGCACCAGAGGACGGGCTCCATGAAATGATGCTTTTCCAGCTTGGACTGGAGGAACCGGACGGCCCGGGTGGCGTCGTAGTGGGAGACCAGGCTGAGGGGAGTCTTGGGGGAGGTCATGGGAGGGAGGGTGTAGACGATGACCTGGTCCCGGAGTTTCCGGCCCGGGCGTTTCCAGAGGTCGGAGCCCCGGTGGGCGGGGGGCTCGAAGTAGAGGACCTGGGCGTTTTCCAGCCGGGACATGAGCTGCTGGGTCCGGGTGGGCAGGACGGTCCAGGGCTCGGCGGCGATACAGACCACTTGTCTCATTTGTCCTCCCCCCTCTCGATGCCCAGAAGCCGGGCGGCGGCGGCCTGGTTGCGGCCCTCGATGGAGCGGAGACGCTCCACCCCCTCGGTAAGGAAGGAGGCGTCCCCGATCCGGGCGGCGCCGCCGTCGATGAGGGCCTTGAGGGATTCCTCGGTCAGGTCACTGAGGTCGGTGTAGAGGTTCTGGCCGATGTAGCTGAGGAAGGAGCTGACCTTGGGGTCATAGACCACGCCCACCAGAGGAACACCCTGCCCGGCGGCGAAGACCAGGGCGTGGAGGCGCATGGAGACCACCATCTGCATCCGTGCGTAAAGGCCGATGGTGTGGGCCGAGGAGCCGGCCACGTCCAACAGGCGGGCGGGGGCGTGGGTCAGGCGGATGACCTGCTGGCAGGCCTCCACGTCCAGCCGCCGCTCGATGGGGAGAAAGAGGGGGGTGAGGCCGTATTTGGCGTAGGCGTAGTCGGCCCCTTTGGCCAGAATGGGGACCTTGGCCTCGAAACCCGGCCAGGGCCGGAGGGTGAAGGCGATGTATTTTCCCGCCGGGTCCAGCCCGGCGCCCTCCAGAAGGCCGTCCACCGTGTGGGGCTCGGCGGCGGGGAGGATCACAGTGGGGTCGGCGGCCAGGATGATCTCGGGCCGGGTGACCCCCATGGCCGCCAGCTCGCTCTGGGAGTGGACGTCCCGGAGGGTGATCACGTCCACTCGGCGCTGGATGATCTTCCCGGCCAAGCGGCGGTTGGAGGGGTACCGAAGGGGGCCAATGCCGCAGCCGTACATGATGACCTTGTTGCCCAGCAGCTTGCCCGCCGAGAGGGTGAAGAGATAGAAGAGCAGGCTCCGCCGGCGGCTGGTGGCGTCCTGCATCAGGGAGCCGCCGCCGTTGATGTAGAGCTTGGTTTTGGTCATCCGCCGGAGGAACCGGGGAATGTTGAAGGTGTAGATGGCGCCCACGCGGTAGACGCTGCGGGTCTCGGCGGGCTTCCGGGAGAGGACCCAGAGGGGCAGGTCAGGGTCCAGGCCCCGCATCTCCTGGACGATGGCCTCCAGGATGGCATCGTCCCCGGCGTTTCCACGGCCGTAGGCACCGCAGATCAGTACCCCGTCCCGCTTTCCGGCTTTACGCGCCTGGCGGCGGAGGATGGAGCGGTAGATGTCCAGTTGGCGCTCCAGGGTGGACTCCAGGGAGAACTGGTTCTGGCCTTTCTCCCGGAGCCGCTGGCCCATGTGCTCTCGGAGAAGGGGATCCTGGGCCATGGTGGCCAGGTGCTTGGCAAGGCTCTGGGCGTCCCCCGGGGGGAAGAGAAAGCCGTTGACGCCGTGTTCAATGAGGTAGGGCACCCCGCCCACCCGGCTGGCCACCGTGGGCAGGCCGGCACGGGCCCCCTCGGTCAGGGCGTAGGGGAAGGTCTCGCTGAGGGAGGTGAGGGTGTTGATGTCCAAGGCATTATAAAAGCTGTCGGTGTCGGTGACCCAGCCGGCGAAGCAGACCTCCTCGCTGACCCCCAGCTCGGCCGCCAGGGCGCGGAGTTTGGATTCCTCCTCCCCGTCGCCGGCAATGAGGAGACGGAGATAGGGGCAGGTGGCGTGGGCCATGGCGAAGCCCCGGATCAGGGTGGAGATGTCCTTCACCGGGTTGAGGCGGGCGGCGACGCCGGCGATAACGCAGTCTTTCCCCCAGGAAACGCCCAGGGAGCTGAGGTAGGCCTGCCGGTCCAGAATGGGAGTCCGGGGGGTGAAGTCCAGGCCGTTGTAAATGGTAAAAAGATGGTTGGGGTCGAAGCCCCGGGAGATGAGCAGGTCGGTCATGGCGTCGGACACCCCGATGCGGTAGTCCAGCCGCTTTAGGGCCCAGCCGTTGATGACCCCGTAGGTCATCCGGGCCAGGGGTCGGCCCAGGTAGTCCAGCCTGGGGTCGGAGTGGACGGTGGAGACCACCGGCAGGTGGGTGGTACGGCGGAGGAGGGCCCCCATCAGGTTGCCCCGGGCCCCGTGGCAGTGGATCAGGTCGTAGTCTCCGTCCAGGATGAAGCGCTTCAGCTCCCGGCAGATCCGGAGCAGGTCGTTGCCGGGAAAGATCACGGTCTCGATGCCCAATTCCCGGGCCTCCTGGGCGAAGGGGCCGTCGGTGAAGCAGACCATGGTCACATGGATATTCCGGCTCAGGTTTTGCAGCAGCATGTGGACGTGGGTCTTGGCGCCGCCCGTGTCGCCGCCGCTGATGAGATGAATGACTTTCATGGCCGCCTCCGAAAAAAGACTTGTAGGGGAGAGAAAAATGTGGTAGAATCTCAATGTTCTTCTATTGTACCACAAAACCTCAAATATACAACCGAAAATCGACGGGGTTTTCCCGTGAAAAGGAGACAGCTATGAAAGACAAGAAACTCTTTGGTAAGTTCAACATCATCGATTTGTTGGTGGTCCTGCTGATCCTGGCCGCCGGATTCTTCGCGGTCTACCGCATGATCCCCGAGAAGCAGGAGTACCAGCCTGCCAATATCGCCCGGATCGAGTATGTGGTCAAGGTCTCCCGGGTGGACCCCGCGGTCTATGAGAACGCGAAGAAGTGGTTCGACCAGGGGGAGACCCGGCTCATCGCCGGGGATTCCTTCATCAACGGAAACGTGGTGGACATGTACGCCGTGCCCTACGAGACCACCACCACGGCGGCCGACGGCAGTCTGGTCCTGGCCACCGACCCCTATTACCTGACGGTCTACTGCACCATGCAGGGTCCCATTACGGATGGGGTGGTGATGAAGGTGGTCTCCCAGGAGACCCGGGTGGGACTGCTCAATACGGTCAAGACCCGGGGCTTCTGCTTCATGAACGGCACCATCATTTCGGTAGAGCCACTGGACTGAAAAGAGCCAGAAAGGGCGGCGGAGGACCCGCCGCCCTTTTTGATGGCCAGAGAGGAGAGAATGGAATGATCGAGACCTTTTTGAATATGGACGGCGGCTTTCTGCTGTGGGTCCAGGCGTTTGTCCGGCAGCTCTGGCTGGACCCTATCGTGTCCTTCTACACCAAGCTGGGGGACGCGGGGCTGATGTGGATCGTGCTGTGCGTGGCCCTGCTGATCTTCCCCAGGACCCGGCGGGCCGGGCTCTGCGGGGCCATGGCCCTGGTTTTGAGCCTATTGTGTACCAACGTGATCCTGAAAAACCTCTTTACCCGCACCCGGCCCTGGCTGGTGGTGGAGGGGCTCACCGCCCTGGTCCACGAGCACGACCCCAATTCCTTCCCCTCGGGCCACACCAGCGCCTCTTTCGCCGCGGCCGCGGCATTGTGGCCCACCCTGAGGAAAAAGTGGGCCAGGGTGACCGTACTGGTCCTGGCGGCCCTGATGGCCCTCAGCCGGCTCTATGTGGGAGTCCACTTCCCCTCCGACGTGATCGTGGGGGTGCTGGTGGGGCTCTTCTGCGGCTGGGCGGCCAGCAAGCTGCTGAAGCTGGCGGAGGAGAAGACTGACCTGCCCGGAAAGCTGAGGTATTCAGAATAAGCGCAAAAAAGCTCCCCGGCGTTGCCGGGGAGCTTTTCTTCTCTGCTGGGAGCGTTTGGGCACGTCATTCGGCTTCGTCGAACGGCCGTGCCGGTAAGCCGTTTCACTGCGCGCGGTGAAACAACTTACTTGCAGCCGCAGGAAGAGCCGCGCACGGTGCCGCCGTTGGCGGCACCTCCTTGATCGCCCAGCTGGAAGGAGGAGCATTCAGTGCAGTCGCACCTGCTCACATTCTGCTGGGTGCAGCCCACATGGATGGCTTTCAGGGTGCAGTGGTCGTCGGCGCCCGAGTGATAGGCGCAGGAGCTGACCGAGCATTTGATGCTGGGGTTGCAGGTCTCGTTGGTCTTCATATTGGAATTCCTCCCTTGATATCGTTTTGGGTACAGTGGTAGTATGGCCCCACACCGGGCGGCTTATACACGGGACAGAGATCCGGCAGTGGGCAAAGGCACAAGGCAAGCTGGAGGACACGGGTGCATAGGATGGGGACGGAGGTGAGAAAATGAACCTGAAAAACAATAAGGTGACGGTGGGGGAGCTTCTGGACTATGCCCCGGCCAAGGCGGTATTCCAGAAGCGGTTCCCCATGGTGCTCAAGCACCCCATGGTGGGGGCGGCCCGGACGGTCACCCTGGAGCAGCTGATCGCTGTCGCCGGCGCTTACATTCCCCAAAGGACCATCCAGGACACCCTCAACGAGCTTCAGAAGGTGTGAAGCGTCGGTACCAGCGCAGCCCCTGGGTCCCCCGGAGGCGGAGGATCTGGAGGGAGGCCGCCGCGTCCCCCAGGTAAAAGAGGGCGAAGGGGATGGTCACGGCCGCCGGGATGGCCCCCACCCAGCTCTCCAGCCAGGGTTGGATCAGGTAGGTCATGGGCAGGGCCAGAAGGCCCCAGAACAGGCTGAAGAGAAGGCAGACCCGGCCGCCCAGGTTGAAGGGGAGGGCGTGGTAATCCCAAAAGACCGCCCCGGTGAGCTTTTCATAGAAAAGGGACATCCCCCACTCGCAGGCGGTGGCCACCCCCGCTCCGGCCAGGAACAGAAGAAGGGGAGAGGCCTTTACCCCGGGCGGGAGGAGCAGGATGCACAGCGCCCCCAGGCCGTAGACCGGGCAGACCGGCAGGAGCAGATGGCACTTGCGGTCGGGTTTGGGGCTGTGGGTGAGCCGGGCAAAGGCGCACTCCAGAACAAAGCCCAAAAGGCCGTACAGAAAAAACTGCCAGAAAAACCGGTCCACTTTGTTTCCCCCTCTCGTTTCCACACTATCATTGCCCGGGAAGGGGAAAGCATACGGGGGAGTTTTTGTCAAAAAAGGAGCAGGTCCGTCAGGGCCTGCTCCTTTTCCTTTTTTGAATTGTCAGCGTATCCGCAACTCCCAGAAGGCCACAGCGGCCGCGGCGCCCACATTGAGGGAGTCTACCCCGTGGGACATGGGGATCTTAACGGTGTGGTCACATCCGGCCACGGTGGCGGGGGACAGGCCGTCCCCCTCGGTGCCCAGTACGATGGCCAGCCTGTCGCTTTGGGCAAGGGCCGGGTGGTCCACCGGGGCAGACCGGTCGGTGAGGGCCATGGCGGCCGTTCGGAAGCCCAGAGCGCGCAGCCGCTCCAGGCCGGGACCGGGCCAGTCGCCGGAGGTCTCCCCCAGGAAGGTCCAGGGGATTTGAAAGACCGTCCCCATGCTCACCCGTACCGAACGGCGGTGGAGGGGATCACAGCAGGTGGGGGTGCAGAGGACGGCGTCCATGCCCAGGGCGGCCGCCGAGCGGAAGATGGCCCCCACGTTGGTGGGATCCACGATCCCTTCAAGAACGGCCAGCCGCCGGGCGTGACCGCAGACCTCTTCCACGGTGGGCAGGGCGGGGCGGCGCATGGCGCAGAGGATCCCGCGGGTCAGCTCGTAGCCCGTGAGGGAGGCAAGGACCTCCCGGCGGGCGGTGTAGACCTCCACGTCGCCGCAGCGCTCCAGCAGGGGAGCGGAGGGGACGAGCTGCCGCTCCTCCATCAGCAGGGAGACCGGGACATACCCGGCGTCCAGGGCGTGGGAGATGACCTTGGCGCTCTCGGCGATAAAGAGGGCCTTTTCGGGGTGGCGGCGGCTTTTCAACTGGTGTTCCGTGAGCCGGGCGTATACGTCCAGCCGGGGATCGGACAGGTCGGTGAGTTCCACGATCCGGGCCATGGGGGCGCCTCCTTGGGAATTTTTCTCAACTATACTGTATTCCGGGGAGAAAAGCAAGATTTTTTAGCGTTTTTGAACTCTTGTCATTTTTGGGGAAATTCGCTATAATCAACCCAAAGGAGGGAAACCCATGGCCGATTCCACGATCACAAAACGAGCGCTGGCCACGGCGCTCAGAGAGTTGATGGAGACCATGCCGTTTGAGAAGATCAATGTGGCCCGGATCGCCGCGCAGTGCGGCATGAGCCGCAAGAGCTTCTACTATCACTTCAGGGACAAGTACGATCTGGTGAACTGGATCTTTGACATGGAGACCCAGGACCTGATGCTCCAGCTGAAAAGCCAGGAGGCCTACAGCGCCCGAATCGAGTTCCTGGCCCGGATCTGCGACTATTTTTACGCCAACCGGAGCTTCTACTGCAAGGCCCTGCGGATCCAGGGGCAAAACTCCTTCTCCGAGCATGTGCGGGAGTCCATCCGGCCTGTGATGAAGGCCCGGGTGGAGTATCTGGTCTCGGGGGAGAATGTGGACGACTTTGAACTGGATTTCTTTATCGACGCATGCTACTGCGCCCTGGAGCGGTGGCTCAAGGACAAGAACTGCATCCCGCCCGGGGAGCTGGTGGCCAAGATCGACCGGGTACTCCAACGGGGAGTGGAGGTCCTGGGCCGGGAGATCCAGGAGGGGAAGGCGCCCCACTGACAAAAAAGGACAGATTTCGACCTCTGTCCCAAATTTTGTCTCCGGGGAAAAAGTGTCCCATGACAGAGCGTGCCCCCAGCCTCTATAATTTGTTCAAACCGTCATGGTTTTGACAAATGTAAGGGAGGCTATGTATAGAATGAGCACGATCAAGGAGACCATGCAGAACTTCGCCATGAACCAGGCGCTGAAGTACGTGGAGGGCAATCCCGAGGAGAACATCCCCAAGCTGATGTCCATGGTGGACAAGTTCACCCCCAAGGACTGGTATGCCGGCCAGAGGGACGCCATCCGGGGGGCTATCGACGCGAAAAACAACTGGTATCAGTTGATCCTGAAGGTCTATGACCTGGATCCGGGGGTCCGCAAGGCCTTTTTCCAGAACTTCCTGTTCAATGCCAGTCTGAAGGGCAGCGCGACCCAGGACGAGCTGAGCGCCAGGGAGGACTGCAACATCCCCTGGGCCATCCTGCTGGATCCCACCTCGGCCTGCAATATGCACTGTACCGGCTGCTGGGCCGCCGAGTATGGGCACCAGCTCAATCTGAGCCTGGAGGATATCGACTCCATCATCACCCAGGGCAAGAAGCTGGGGACCTATATGTACATCTACACCGGCGGGGAGCCTCTGGTCCGGAAGAAGGACCTGATCCGGATCTGCGAGATGCACCCCGACTGCGAGTTCCTCTCCTTCACCAACGGAACCCTGATCGACGAGGACTTCTGCCGGGAGATGCTGCGGGTGAAGAACTTTGTGCCTGCCATCTCGCTGGAGGGCTTTGAGGAGGCCAACGACTCCCGCCGGGGAGACGGGGTCTACAGGAAGGTCCACGACGCCATGGCCCTGATGAAGGAGCATAAGCTGCCCTTCGGCATCTCCACCTGCTACACCAGCCGTAATGTGGATGACGTGAGCAGCGAGGCCTATTTCGACCAGCTCATCGATGCCGGCGCCCTCTTTGTCTGGTTTTTCCACTACATGCCCGTGGGTAACGATGCGGCGGTGGAGCTGCTGCCCACCCCCGAGCAGCGCTTGAAGATGTACGAGGCCATCCGGGGCTTCCGGAGCACCAAGCCCATCTTCTCCATGGACTTCCAGAACGACGCCGAGTATGTGGGCGGCTGTATCGCCGGCGGCCGGCGGTATCTTCACATCAACGCCAAGGGGGATGTGGAGCCTTGTGTGTTCATCCACTACTCCAACGTGAACATTCACGACGTGACCCTGCTGGAGGCCCTCAAGAGCCCCCTCTTCATGGCTTACCACAGGGGTCAGCCCTTCAATGACAACATGCTCAAGCCCTGTCCCATGCTGGAAAACCCCGAGATCCTGCCTGGAATGGTGAAGGAGACCGGGGCCGTGAACACCGACTACCAGAGCCCGGAGACCGCCGAGCATCTGTGCGAGAAGACCCGGCCCTATGCCGAGAAATGGAGCCCCGCCGCTGAGAAGGTCTGGGAGAAGGGGGCCTCCGAACAATAAGCGAGGTATGATGTATGTCCGAGTATCAGATTTTTTGTGATGCCACCGCCGACCAGTGTCCCGAGATGATGGAGGGCCTGCCCCAGGTGACCGTGATCCCCATGGACGTGGAGATCGCCGGGAAGAACTACGTCTACGGTCCCGGCGGAAACCTGAACGCGGAGGAGTTTTACGACCTCCAGCGCCGGGGAAATTTTGCCTCCACCACCCAGATCCCGCCCGCGGCCTTTCTGCCCTGGTTCGAGCCGGTGCTGAAGGCGGGGAAGGACCTCATCTATTTCCCACTGACTTCAGGCCTTTCGGGGACCTATACCTCGGCTATGATGTGCATGGAGGACCTGCGGAAGGAGTACCCTGAGCGGACCATCCTCTGCGTGGATACCTTCTGCGCCTCGGTGGGCCAGGGACTGATGGTCCGGGAGATCGCCCGGAAGCAGGCCGAGGGCCTGACCATTCAGGAGCTGGCCGCTTGGGTGGAGGAGAACCGTCTGAAGATCGACCACTGGTTCACCGTGGATGTCTTTGACCACCTGAAGCATGGGGGCCGGGTCTCGGCCGCCGTGGCCGTGGTGGGCTCCGCCCTCCAGATCAAGCCCATGCTCCGGGTGGATGAGGAGGGGCGGCTCCAGGTGATAGAGAAGCCCCGGGGCCGCCGCCGGGCCATGGCCGCCCTGCTGGGGCGGATGGAGTCCACCTGGGATCCCCGTCTGGGCAGGACGGTGGTGGTGGGCCACGGGGACGATCCCGAGGCGGCTGGGGAGCTGAAAAGGCTGGTCCTGGAGACATACCCCGAAGCGGAGGTCTATACCGCTCCCATTGGCCCAATCATCGGCGCCCACACCGGACCCGGGATGCTGGCCCTGGTCTTCTGGGGAACTCAGCGCTGAAAAACAGAGATAAAGCGCCGCCCTTGACAGTTGGAGTGCTGTCCAGGGCGGCGTGTTTTTGTCTATTCTTCACATTGCATTTTGATCCAGTAACAGGTAAAATATAGGCATCTTATCAAAATGGAGGCCTGTGCCATGAAGGAAAATCCATTTTTTCCGGAGATCCACGGCAATTTCGGCTTTGGCTGTATGCGTCTCCCCATGAATGGGGAGGAGGTGGACCTGCCCCAGTTCACCCGGATGGTGGACGAGTTTCTGGCCGCCGGGTTCAACTACTTCGACACGGCCACCGTTTACATAGGCGGCAAGAGCGAGACCGCATTGCGGGAAGCGTTGACCAAACGCTACCCCCGGGACCGGTTCGTCTTCACCAACAAGCTCAGCGGTCCCCTCTTTGAGAAGGAGGAGGACATCCGCCCCCTGGTGGAGCGTCAGCTGGAGAGCTGCGGCCTGGACTACTTCGACTTCTACCTGATGCATTCCCAGCACGCCGGCAACTACGAGAAGTACAAGGCCTGCAAGGCCTACGAGACCGCCTTCCAGCTCAAGGCCGAGGGCAAGCTCCGCCACGTGGGCATCTCCTTCCACGACACCGCCGAGGTGCTGGACCGGATCCTCACCGAGCAGCCCGGCGTGGAGGTGGTCCAGCTCCAGTTCAACTACATGGACTACGAGGATGAGCGGGTCCAGAGCCGGAAGTGCTACGAAGTCTGTGAGAAGCATGGCAAGCCGGTGCTGGTCATGGAGCCAGTGAAGGGGGGGCGCCTGGCCAGCCTCCATCCCCAGGCCGGGGCTATCCTGGACGCCCTGGACGGCGGCTCCCACGCCAGCTACGCCGTCCGGTTCGCCGCCGGCTTCGAGCGGGTGGCCGTGGTCCTCTCGGGCATGAGCGACACCGAGCAGATGGCGGACAACCTGAGCTTTATGGCTGACTTCCGGCCCCTGTCCGCCGACGAGCGCCGGGCGGTGGACAGGGTGGCTGGCTGCCTTCGTGACCTGCCCCTTATCGCCTGCACCAAATGCCGCTACTGCGTGGACGGCTGCCCCGCCGCCATCGACATCCCCCGGATCTTCTCGGCGGTGAACACGGCCCGGACCTACCCCGGCCAGGGCGGCTGGGAGTATGCCTCGTCTACCGAAGGGAAGGGTAAGGCCTCGGACTGCGTCAAGTGCGGCCAGTGCGAGAGAGCCTGCCCCCAGCACCTGCCCATCCGGGCGCTGCTGGAGGAGGCCGAGGTCAAGTTTGAACAGTAAGGAGAGACAGCCGAACCATGTCTGAGCGACTTTGGAACATTCTGACCGAGGGCTTCACCCGGATGCTGGTCCCCGGCCTTACGGTGACCATCCCCCTCACCGTGCTGGGCTTTTCCCTGGCCTTCGTCATCGCGGTGGCGGTGGCCCTGGTCCAGTTCGCGAAAGTGCCGGTGCTGAAGCAGGTCTCCCGGCTCTACATCTGGATCTTCCGGGGGACCCCCCTGCTGGTCCAGCTTTATGTGATCTACTACGGTCTGGGCCAGGTGGGCCTCCGCCTTTCCCCCTTTGTGGCCGGGGTGCTGACCCTGGGCATCAACGAGGGGGCCTACTGCGCCGAATCGGTGCGCTCCGCCCTGGAATCCATCCCGGTGGGCCAGCTGGAGGCAGGGGAGTGCGTGGGCATGACCTGGTGGCAGACCATCCGCCGCATCATCCTGCCCCAGGCCATGCGGACCGCCTTCCCGCCCCTGGGCAACTCCCTCATCGCCATGCTCAAGGACACCTCTCTGGTGTCCAGCATCACCCTGGCTGAGATGTTCATGGCCTCCAAGCGTCTGGTGGGCCGGTACTACGAGCCCATGGCCCTCTACCTGGAGGTGGCGGTCTTCTACCTCTTCTTCTCCACCATCCTCACCCTGCTGGAGCGCTGGGGGGAGAAGAAGCTGAACACCTACGAGTATAAGTAAGGGGGGTGAGGTCATGCTGGAAGTCAGAGAGCTGAAAAAATCCTTCCGGGATCAGGAGATCCTGAAGGGGATCGACCTCACCGTGGAAAAGGGCGACGTGGTGGCCGTCATCGGCCCCAGCGGCGCCGGAAAGACCACCCTCTTGCGGTGCATCAATTTTCTGGAGAAAGCCGACAGCGGCGCCATGACCTTCGACGGAGCGGACTACGATCTGGGGAACATGAAAAAGAAGGATATCCTCTCCCTCCGCCAGAAGACCGGGTTCGTGTTCCAGAGCTACAACCTCTTCCGCAACAAGACCGCCCTCCAGAACATCACCGAGGGCCTCATCGTGGCCCGGAAGATGGTGAAGGAGCCGGCAGTGGCCATCGCCGAGGAGATGCTGGAGAAGGTGGGGTTGCTGGACAAGAGGGATTCCTACCCCAGCCAGCTTTCGGGGGGCCAGCAGCAGCGGGTAGCCATCGCCCGGGCCATGGCCGCCGACCCGGAGATCATCTATTTTGACGAGCCCACCTCGGCCCTGGACCCCGAGCTGACCGGGGAGGTCCTGACCGTCATGCGCCGGCTGGCCGAGGAGGGGATGACCATGCTGGTGGTGACCCACGAGCTGGGCTTTGCCCGGAGCGTGGCCGACAAGGTGGTCTTTATGGAGGACGGCCAGGTGGTGGAAAGCGCTCCCGCGGGGGAGTTCTTCGCCGCTCCAAAGACCGGGCGGGCCAAAGAATTTCTGCGTATCCTGGACCGGGCGTGATGGGTCCGGAGATGAATCAAAAAGGAGTTTGAGTATGAAAAAGTTTATTTCTATCGTTGCCGTTTCCGCCCTTCTGCTCTCCGCCCTGACAGGATGCGGCCCCAAGGAGGAGGACAAGGGGGAGGACCTGCTTTCCGCCATCCAGGCCAAGGGGGAGATGGTCATCGCCACCGAGGGCACATGGGCCCCCTGGACCTACCATGACGAGACCGACACCCTGGTGGGCTTCGACATCGAGATCGCCCAGGCGGTCTGCGAGAAGCTGGGGGTCAAGGCTACCTTCGTGGAGGGGGAGTGGGACGGCCTGCTGGCCGGCCTGGAGACCGGGCTCTACGACACCATGGCCAACGGGGTGGACATCACACCCGACCGGTCGGAGAAGTACGACTTCTCGGTCCCCTACGCCTATATCCGCACCGCCCTCATGGTCCGGGGGGACGACCAGTCCATCCAGAGCTTTGAGGACCTGTCCGGCAAGACCACGGCCAACACCATCAGCAGCACCTACGCCACCCTGGCCGAGAGCTACGGCGCCACCGTCACCGGGGTGGACGACCTGAGCCAGACCATCGAGCTGCTGCTCCAGGGCCGCATCGACGCCACCCTGAACGCCGAGGTCACCTACGCCGACTATATCTCCCAGCATCCCGATGCCAACATCCGGGTGGCCGCCTACACCACCGAGGCCAACCACGTGGCCTTCCCCTTCCGCAAGGGGGCCGAGACCGAGGCTCTCCGGGCCGCGGTGGACCAGGCCTTGGAAGAGCTCCGGGCCGACGGCACCCTGGGCGAGATCTCGGTCAAGTACTTCGGCAGAGACCTCTCCAAGGGAGAGTAAGCAGAAACAAAAGGAGAGGCCCTCAGGACCTCTCCTTTAATCTTATCTCGATGACCGTGTCGGTCCCGTCCGGTTGGACCGGGCCGCCCAAGTCCACAAAGACCGTGTCGGGGTAGTCGCTGTGGACCCAACTGGTGGACAGGGCCAGCTCCTTCCCGTCGGCAAGCCGCCGGATGGAGGCCACCTGCTCCTTTTTCAGCCCCGGCAGGGGGAGGGGACCCATGGGCGGGTCGTACAGATGGTAGTAGAGCCGGTTCCCCCTTTGGGTCAGGCGGCCGTACTCGGGCTTGGGGAGGTTTGCCCTGCCGCAGCCGTAGACGCTCTCCCCGTTCTTTGCCATCCAACGGCCCAAGAAGTCAAGGGCCGCAAGGGACTGGGGCGGAATGTCACCGTGGCTGTCGGGGCCCACGTTGAGGAGCAGGTTGCCGCCCTTGGAGACGCATTCCACCAACGCCTTGAGCAGGGTGGGGGCGCTCTTCCAGTCCTGGTCGGCGGCGCAGTAGCCCCAGTGGCCGTTCATGGTGGCGCAGGACTCCCAGCATAGCGCCCGGCCCTCGGCGTCCCTCAATCCTTCGGGGGGCACCATCTGCTCGGGGGTGACGAAATCCCCGTGGAAGGGGGTGGGGGCGCACTGGGCCAGCGAGCCATACCCCTCGCCGCTGACCTCCAGCCGGTTGTTGAGGATGATGCCGGGCTGGAGGGAGCGGACCATGTGGGCCAGCTCGGTCCCCCGCCAGGCATCCCCCCGGAGGCTGTCATAGGAGAAGTCGAACCAGAGAAGGTCCAGCCTGCCGTAATTCTCGCACAGCTCCCGGACCTGGGCGTGCATGTAGCGGAGGTAGCGGCCGAAGTCCCGGCCCTCGTTTCCGCAGGTGGGGTCGCGGCGCATGGGGTGGTTTTTGTCTCCGTAGTGGGGGTAGTCCGGGTGGTGCCAGTCCAGCAGGGAGTAGTAAAGCCCTGCCCGGAGCCCCTCGGCCCGGGCGGCCTCCAGAAAGTCCCGGACGATGTCCCGGCCCAAGGGGGTGTTGGTGGATTTGAAATCGGTGAGGGCGCTGTCAAAAAGGCAGAAGCCGTCGTGGTGCTTGGCGGTGAGGATGACATATTTCATCCCGGCCTCTTTGGCGGCTTTGACCCATTTTTCCGGGTCGTAGCGGCCGGGGGAGAAGGCGTCAAAATAGGGCAGATAGTCCCCTTCGGGCATCTCCTCCTCGCTGCGGACCCACTCTCCCCGGCCGGGGAGGGCGTAAAGCCCCCAGTGGATGAACATGCCGAACCGGGCTTCCCGGAACCAGGCCATCCGGTGGTCATAGTTCCGGCGGTCGAACTGATACATAACCCCACCCCATCTGTGTGTGGATTTCAAGAACATCATAGCAGA
Organism: uncultured Oscillospiraceae bacterium; assembly: GCA_950075865.1. GTDB lineage: Bacteria > Bacillota > Clostridia > Oscillospirales > Oscillospiraceae > Vermiculatibacterium. Next base: position 51,449 of record CATMVA010000016.1, read on the forward strand.
GGAAAAGCAAAAACGCAACGAGAAAGAAGGAATGACCATGAAAAAACGGGTTTTGGTGGCCGGAATGGCCCACGAGTCCGACTCCTTCAACCCCATCGTGGCCGGGGCGGCCGACTTCCCGATTTTCCGGGGGGAGGATATGCTGGGCCGCCGGGTGGAGAACGACGCCACCACCGGTATTCTGGACACGCTGGAGAAGAAGGGGTATGAGCTGATCCCCGCCCTCTTTACCCACGCCGTGCCCAACGGCCTGGTGGACCGGGAGTTTTACCTCTCGGTGAAGGAGGAGATCCTGGACACCGCCCGCCGGGCGCTGAAGGATGGTCCTATCGATGCCGTGACCCTGGAGCTTCACGGCTCCATGACGGTGAAGGGCTACGGGGAAGCCGAGGGGCCCCTTTTGGAGGCGCTGCGGGAGATCCTGCCCGGTGTGCCCATCCTGTGCGCCCTGGACATGCACGCCACCATGACCGAAAGGATGCACCGAAACTGCGACGGCTTTGCGGCCTTTCAGCAGGCCCCCCACACCGATCAGTACGAGACCGGGGTGAAGGCGGCCAACATGACCGTGGCCGTGCTGGAGGAAGGGGTCAAGCCCGCCTCGGCTTGGGTGAAGGTGCCCCTCCTGGTGGCCGGGGAGCAGTCGGCCACCGATGTGGAGCCTATGGTGAGCCTCATTGAGGCCTTCCGGGAGAGCGAGCGCAAGCCCGGCGTCTTGGCCGCCTCCTGCCTGATGGGTTATCCCTGGTGCGACAGCCCGGACTGCGGGGCGGGGGTCTACGTCACCGCCGTGGATCAGGAGACCGCCGATGCCGAGGCCCTCCGTCTGGCCGGGCTCATGTGGGCGGCCAGGGAGAAATTTGCTTTCCAGACCGAGGCCTACCCCGAGGGGGAGGCCGTGAATGTGGCCCTCGCCGCCGCCCTGGCGGGGGAGGGGCCGGTCTACCTGTCCGACTCGGGGGACAACCCCACGGGGGGCTCCTCCTCGGACTGCACCGGGCTGCTCCGTCGCCTTCTGGAGGACGGGCGGACATTAGAGCTTCCCACCCCCGTTCTCTACGGCGGCATTTACGACCGGCCGGCCGCCCTGGCCTGCCGGGGAAGGGTGGGGGAGACGCTTGCCCTCACCTTCGGGGCGAAATTTGACCGAAAGACCACCAGCCCCATTACGGCCACCGGGAAGGTTATGGCCTTCCGGGAGGACTGGCAGGGGAGCGCTGTGGCTCTCTTCCGGACGGGCAATGTGGACATCGTCCTGGCCGAGAAGCACATCGGCTATACTACCCCGGAGCTATTCTCCGTCCTGGGCCGGGAGGCCGGGGAGGCAGCGCTGGTGTGTGTCAAGCTGGGCTACCTTACCCCCGGCCACGCCGCCCTGGCACGGCGGGCCATCCTGGCCCTGACCCGCGGCTCCACCAACGAGGATCTGGCCACCCTGCCCTACGAAAGGATCCCCCGCCCCATCTTCCCCCTGGACCGGGCGTTCGAGTATGTGCCCCGGTGCGAGAGGACAATGGAAGGGTGAAGAAAGAAGGGGGCGTGATTGCCTTTTTGGGACAACGACCATACGGTGTGTCAGGGATGCCGCGCCCTACATTCAAAATAAGTGAAAACATCAAAAAAGCCGCCCAAAGGGTGGCTTTTTTGGGTCAAAACAGGGGTAAAAAACGTACAACCCGATACAATTAAAAGCTGACCACCTCGGGATCGCAGCCAAGGCCGGGGATAGCCTTGAGGACGTTCATGACCGGGCCCTTTCCCTTGTAAGCCTTGTGCTCTCCCACTTCCATGCGGACCGTGACCTCGATCCATTGCCTGTCCTGGTAGGGATCCAAGGCCTCCCCCTTGGCCACCATCCCCAAAAACTGGATATCCTCGGCGCAGCACACCATGGCGAACCGGCCGGGGCAGGGGGTGTTCCACTTCTTGGAACGGAACATGACAAGTTGCATGTGGAGCACTTTGCCCTCATAGTGCTCCGGGTGGTCCATGGCGTCCACATAGAAGACACCGAAGTCGTTGTCCGGGATCTCGGTGACCTCGTCGCTGAGATCAAAGGGGACCTCGTTGCCGGTGAGGTAGTTCTCACTGGAGCCGTCGATCCCCTCCAGGTAGATCTCGGCCCGGCGGTTGACCATCCGCAGGTTCCGCTTTCGCAGGTCGGCCTTGAGGGCGTCGTCACATCGGTTGAAGATGAGCAGGTCGGCGTTGATGATCTTCTCCATCATGATCTGGCCCATGTTCTTGGCGTAGTTGTCAAAGCTGCGGGCGTCCACGATGACCATGATCTGGTAGAGGATCCAGTTCCGGGGCAGAGCGCCCTGGAAGAGGGTCTCCAGGGGCCACATGCCGTTATACTCGATGAGCACCTGGTTGGGGCGGTGTTCCTTCTCCCAGCGCTGGAGCTTCAGGGGATTCAGGTCCTCCGGCTCCTCGACGCTTTCCATACTCACATTTTTCAGCACCTGCTGGTCGTACTCCAGTTCCCCCTCCTCGCAGGAGATGAGAAGGGTGCGGTCCTCCCGGGCGAAGCCCTCCCGCAGGGTGTCGTTGATGAAGGCCGTCTTGCCGGCGTCCAGCATGCCGGCGATCACATAGACAGGGATCTCTTTTGCCATGGGGGAGCCCTCCTTACAGGCCGAAGAGTTTGGCCAGCTTGTCCTCCTTCAGCTCGGCGCCAATGACGCAGAAACGTCCGGTGTAGTCCGGGCTTCCGGCGCGGATCTCGTGCTCTTCGGGGACGTAGTCAAATTCCAGCCAGCCCTTGCCGCTGTCCACGATGCCCTTGCACCGGAGGATGTGGCCGTACTCCCCGCTGTCCAGGGCGGTGAGGATCTTTTCCAGATCGTTCCGGGAGAAGCGCTTGGGGGTTTCCCTGCCCCAGGAGGCGAACACGTCGTCGGCGTGGTGGTGGTGATGGTGGTGCTCATGGCCCTCGTGGTCATGGTCGTGGTGATGGCACTCGCACTCCGGGTCGTCGCACTCCTCACCGTCGTGATGATGGTGATGCTCATGGCCCTTCTCATCGTGGTCATGATGATGGTGGCATTCGCAGTCGGGATCGTCGCACTCCTCACCGTCGTGGTGATGGCGATGTCCGTGCTCCTTGCCTTCGTGGTCGTGGTGATGATGCTCCGCCTCGTGCTCGGCCTCCTCGATCTCGTGCTCGCGGCGCATCTGGGCCAGGACCTCATCGGCCAGGGAGACCTTCTCGATGGCGGTGAGGATGGTCTTGCCGGCCAGCTGGTCCCAAGGGGTGGTCAGGATAGCGGCGGTTGGGTTCTTCTCCCGAAGGAGAGCCACAGCGGTGTCCAGCTTCTCGGGGGAGAGGTTCTGGGTCCGGGAGAGGATGATGGTTCCGGCAGCCTCCACCTGGTTGTTGTAGAACTCGCCGAAGTTCTTCATATAGACCTTTACTTTACCGGCATCGGCCACGGTGACGTAGCTGTTCAGCTTCATGTCGGGCACATCCCTGACAGCGTTGTCCACCGCCACGATCACGTCGGAGAGCTTGCCCACCCCGGAGGGCTCGATAAGGATCCGGTCAGGGTGAAATTGGGTCTGGACTTCCTTGAGGGCTTGGTTGAAGTCCCCCACCAGGGAGCAGCAGATGCACCCCGAGGACATCTCGGAGACCTGTACTCCGGAGTCCTTCAGGAAGCCGCCGTCAATGCTGATCTCGCCGAATTCGTTTTCGATGAGGACCAGCTTCTCACCGGGGTAAGCCTCGGCGATGAGCTTTTTGATGAGGGTGGTCTTTCCAGCCCCCAGGAAGCCGGAGATAATGTCGATTTTGGTCATGGTAACAAGTCCTCTTTTTCAGAAAATTTTTCGCAGCTTTGTACTCTTATTATACCTCATTTGTCAACCCCGCCTGAGGAAAAAAGAGGGCCCAAAAGGGCCCTCCTTTTTCAAACGGTCAGGGTGTGGTAGACCTCTCCGGTTTCCAGGTCCTTCCACTGGAAGGTGTTGCCCTCCAGGGTCATATAGCCGTGGGGGGTGCCGTTTTTGGGCAGGGACACCGAGCCGGGGTTGAGGCAGAGATTGCCCTGGCCGAACTCCTCCCAGGTGGGTACATGGATGTGGCCGTGGAGGAGGATATCCCCGGGGCACAGAGGGGGCGGGGTCTCCCGGTTGAAAACGTGGCCGTGGGTGGCGTAGACCAGCCGCTCCCCCACGGGGAGAAGGCAGTGCTCGGCAAGGATGGGGAACTCCAGCACCATCTGGTCCACCTCACTGTCGCAGTTGCCCCGGACACAGAGGAGCCTATCTTTCCGGGCGTTGAGCAAGGCAAAGACCTCCTTGGGGTCGTACTCCCGGGGCAGGTCGTTCCGGGGGCCGTGGTAGAGAAGGTCCCCCAGCAGCAGGAGCCGCTGGGCCCCCTCCTGGTCAAAGGCCTCCAGCAGTTTCCGGCACCAGTAGGCCGAGCCGTGCAGGTCGGATGCGATCATCCATTTCATGGTTGTTTCCTCCTTGGTCGGCGGCGGTCAGTTCCGCTCCACCGTGTATCCGGTCAGGATCTCGGAATCCTGAGCGGGGGAGTAGGTAACGGTCACCCGGTCCCCCACGTTGAGGATGACGGCGATGGGATTCTGGGCTGCCGAGAGCGAGTAGAAGATCTGCTCTCCCTCCAGCCGGAGGAAGTAATAGGTGTTGCCATCCAGCACTGCCGAGCGGATCTCGGCCACCGTGCCGGAAGACGAGGTGCCGGCGTTGCCCGAGTTGGTGGTGATTCCCTTGTTGGACAGCTTGCGGACATAGTCCCGCTCACATTCGGACACCGTGGTGCCGATGCCCACGATGTCGTACCGGGACACGTTGACCATGGCGTAGGTCTTGACCAGGTTGGCCGCGTCCTTCATGGGGATGAAGTAGGTGGGCTCGCCCCCGATGTTCAGCAGGATGGGGAAGGTGGCCACATAGCCCAGGTCCTGGACCACGCCCTGGGCCGAGGCCATGGCGGCGTACTCGGTGGCGCCGGGGGCGCTGTAATACTTGGTTTCCTTGGTCCGCAGGTTGCACAGAAGGAAACCCAGGTTGGACTGGTCGGCGTTGGCCGAGGTGACACCGGTGTACATATACACATCGTCGTTCATGGCGATGTAGTTGTACCCCTCGGTGGTCAGGGTCACGTCCCGCTGGCCGAAGATGGAGTTGAGGAAGCCGTTGATGAAGGTGCCGTGGTAGTCGTACTGCTGCATCACCAGGTCGGGGTCAAAGAGATTGTCCACCCAGGTGGGCACGTCGGCGGTGTCGTAGTAGGTGCATTCGCCGGTGACGGCGTCTACCAGCACAGCGCCCTGGATGTCGGTGCCGCCGAAGAGGCCGATGGTCTTGATGATCCGGGGGGCGATCCAGTAGGGATGGCCCTCCTCGTTGATCTCAAACTCAGGCTCGGCAAACATGAAGGTGGGGAAGTTAAACCGCAGGTGGCGCATGATGTTCCGGTTCAGCGGCTCGGAGAAGGAGTACTTGATGCCCTCGGAAAGCCGGGCCACTGTGGCCTCCTGAGTCACCATGTCCACGATCACGTAGGCGGGCAGGCCGTTTCCACGGTTGGTGAACCACTTGAAAAGGTCGGCATAGGCGATGGGGGCTACCCGTACCGGACGTCCCTGATAGTTGATCTGGGTGGAGTCGTCGGAATACTCGAACTGGCTTACCATGTCGCTGAGGGTGCCCATCTGCCGGTCGCTGAGGTACTCAGCCGAGTCCCGGTCCAGGGTGGGGATCTTGTCAAAGGAGATCTGGGTGATGTCGGCGGCGAAATCCCCGCTCTGGGGTACCAGAAGGTCACGGTAAGACTGGGCCCGGAAGATGGGGGCCGAGATCAGACTGCCCAACAGGGTCACCAGAATGAGAAGAACGGCCAGGATCCCCACAGGCAGGCACTGCTTCCGTATAAACTGGAAATACTCCTTGAACTTGCCGATGTGCTTGCCGCCCTCACCCGTGTTCCCACCCAGGTTTACCCCGGAGGTCACCAGGGCGCAGAGGACATAGGTCGCGCAGAGGATGAACAGGAAGGAGTACAGCTCCTCGGACTGGAAGTTGAGGGCGGGAATAGCCAGGTAGAAATACGCGGCCCCCACCAGGGCGGTGACCAGAAGATTGACCAGGATCTTGCCCCGCTTGCTCATGGGCTTGCGGAGCTTATGGACTTTTTTATCACTCATGGTGTTCTCCTTTTCAGTTGCGGCGAAGGGCCGGAAGATATTGGTATTATACCCCGGAATGGCGTTTTGTGCAATAGATATTGGGAAATGTTCTGCCCCGCAAATTTGTTTGTGAAAAGGACTTGACATTCCACCGTTATTTGGTATAATATCACTTGCATTTGCGAAAACTGACGCAAGATAGCGGGTTTGTGTAAAGGTAGCACAGCAGACTCTGACTCTGTATGTGAGGGTTCGAATCCTTCACCCGCTGCCA
>CATMVA010000017.1:0-34155 GCA_950075865.1 uncultured Oscillospiraceae bacterium
CCTGCTGGTCGGCGTGACGGGAGTCAACGCCCAGCTTCACGTGGAGCTCCACGGTTTCATCGAATTTGGCGGGAGCAGCCTTGCAGACCAGGTCCATCGCCTCGCGAACGTCGTAAGCGGCAGCCTTGTCGATGAGTTTGGCGCCGTTCTGATATTTCTTTCCTCTAAACATATCTGATTCCTCCCTCGCTTAGTCGCCCACCACGACGCCCATGGAACGGGCGGTGCCGGCGATCATGCTCATGGCCGCCTCGATGCTGGCGGCGTTGAGGTCGGGCATCTTCTGCTCAGCGATCTTGCGGACGTCTTCCTTGCTGATGGTGGCGACCTTCTCCTTGTTGGGCACGCCGCTGGCCTTGTCCAGGCCGCAGGCTTTCTTGATAAGAACGGCGGCAGGGGGGGTCTTGGTGATGAAGGTGAAGGAACGGTCGGCGTAGACCGTGATGACCACGGGGATCAGAAGTCCGCCGTCGTTCTTGGTCCGCTCGTTGAACTCCTTGGTGAAAGCGGCGATGTTGACGCCGTGCTGGCCCAGGGCGGGGCCCACGGGGGGGGCCGGAGTCGCCTTGCCGGCGGGGATCTGCAGTTTTACATAGCCTGTAATTTTCTGTGCCATTTGAAACAGCACCTCCTACTAAAAATGTGGTATGGACGGAGTCTTTTTTCTGACTCCTCCCACGTTGTGGGACGGCGGGCGCACACTGTGCGCCCCTACGAGGGGATGTAGGGGCGGATAGCCTCCGCCCGTCCTCTCAGTTTTTAATGGGCTCTACCTGGTCCAGCTCCAGCTCCACGGGAGTCTCCCGGCCGAACATGGAGACCACCACGCGCACCTTGCTGTGCTCCATGTCGATCTCCTCCACCGTGCCGATGAAGGACTCCAGGGCACCGTCGGTGATCTTCACGCTGTCGCCCTCGCTGTAGTTGACCACGACCTCGTGCTTTTCCACACCCAGGGCGGCGATCTCGGAGTCGGTGAGGGGGATGGCCTTGTTGCCGGACCCTACGAAGCCGGTGGCGCCGCGGATGTTGCGCACCAGGTGCCAGGTGTCGTCGGTGAGCACCATCTTCACCAGCACATAGCCGGGGAAGACCTTGCGTTCCACCGTTTTGGGACCGTTGTCCGTGATCTCGGTCACGGTCTCCATGGGAATGCTCACGTCCTGGATCAGGTCCCGCATGCCCCGGTTCTCCACGGCCTTGTCGATGGACGCGGCCACCGTGTTCTCATAACCGGAGTATGTGTGGACCACATACCATTTTGCCTCTTCCATGCCGTGTACCTATCAGACCCCGCCGCCCGTCAGGTTGAGCAGGGCGTTCAGAAGGCCGGTGGCCAGTTCATCAAAGAGGAAAATGCACAGCCCGACCACTACACAGACTGCCAGCACGATCAGCGTGTTGTTGACGGTCTGCTTCCAGGTGGGCCACTGGACCTTCTTCAGCTCGGCTTTGGTCTCCTTGAACCACTGCTTGATCCGGGCAAAGAGGCCGGGCTTCTTCTCCGCCTTCTTCTCGGACTTTTCCTTCTTGGCGGAAGCCTTGGACTCGGCGTTGACCTTATCCAGCTTTTCGTTGTCAGCCATTCAATGATACCCTTCTTTCTTGTAAGCGATAGTGGGTGGAAAGGAAGACCATTACTTGGTCTCGGTGTGGACCGTGTGCTTTCTGCAGAAGGGACAGTACTTGTTCATCTCCAGACGGTCAGTGGTGTTTTTCTTGTTCTTCTTGGTGTTGTAGTTGCGCTGCTTGCACTCGTTGCACCGCAGAGTGATCTTCACTCTGTTGCCGGCCTTTGCCATACTTCGGCACCTCCTTATTCTTTGGCCCGTTCCAACAAAAAAGCCGGAGCCGGCCTGTTTGCCGTCTCCAGCCGAAAAAGACCCACTGGGGCCTTTCTGGGCGGTGTGGAGCCGGCTTTGATTGCCTCCCTATGTCTTCTCAAAAGGAAGGGAAGGGTTTTCATCCTCGTCACACCGTAAAACGAGCATAAAAAAAGAGCCCTTTTCATAGGTGATAGCATTTTACCATGCCCGGAAGGACAAGTCAAGAGAAAAATCGGGATTTTCAAACTTTTCTTTCCCTGCCCATTTGACTTTTTTTGGAGCCCGCCCCATTTATAATGACCGGGTAAGGAGGGACGGGCATGACGGTGGTCTATATCGACGAGGTCTTCCTCCTGAACACTATGGTGGACTATCTGCTGCTTCTGTCGGCGGCCCGGCTGACGGGGGAGGTCCTGCGCCGGGGGAGAATGGCCCTGGCTGCCCTTTTGGGCGGGCTGTACGCGGCCCTGAGCTATCTGCCGGGGTGGGGATTCCTGAGCCACCCGCTCTGCAAGCTGGCCTCGGCGGTGGGGATGACCCTGGTAGCCTTTGGGGGATCCCGGCGGCTCCTCCGAGTAAGCCTGGTCTTCTTCGGGGTGGCGGCTGCCTTTGGGGGCGGTGTGCTGGCCCTTCAGCTGGTGGCGGGGGGCGGACCGGTGCTGGACCTGAAGACCGTCCTTTTGTCGGCGGCAGTGTGTTACGCTCTGGTGCCGCTGGTCTTTCACCGGGCTGCCCGGCATGGCGGGCGGGAGCTGGCGGTGGCCGAGCTGAAGCTGGGGGAGCGTTCCTGCCGGGTGACCGTCCTGGTGGATACGGGCAACACCCTCACCGATCCCCACACCGGCCGGCCGGTGATGGTGTGCGAGGGAGAGAAAGCGGCCGGGCTCTTTCCGGAGGGGGAAGGCCTCACGGCTGGGGAGCTTCTGGACCCTGTGGGGGCCCTGGAGCGGCGGCAAAGTAATGGTTCAAGGAACAACCGGTGGCGACTGCTGCCTTACCGGGCGGTGGGGGTGGACCATGGGCTTTTGCTGGCAGTGAGGACCGATGGGGTCCGGGTGGGGAAGGAGGACTATGGCCCCATCCTGGTGGCCTTGTCACCCACGCCGGTGAGTGATGGAGGCGGCTACAGCGCGCTCATCGGAGCGTAGAGGACAATGAAAGAATGAATAATCAGAATAGAAGGATGGGGAACGATGAAGAAAGGGCATATGAGAGAGAAGCTGCGGCGAGCTTGGTGGAGACTTCGGGCGCTGCTGTGCCGGTGGGGGATCGCCCTGCCGGGAAAGGTCATGTATATCGGGGGAAGCGGCACCCTGCCGCCCCCGCTGAACAAAGAGGAGGAGGCCCTTTGCATCGCCCGTCTGGCCGAGGGGGACGAGGGGGCCAAGAGCACCCTCATCGAGCACAACCTGCGGCTGGTGGTCTACATCGCCAAGAGGTTTGAGAATACCGGCATCAACATCGAGGATCTGATCTCCATCGGCACCATCGGGCTCATCAAGGCGGTGAGCACCTACAAGGCCGAGAAGAACATCAAGCTGGCCACCTACGCCTCCCGATGCATTGAGAACGAGATCCTCATGTGCCTCAGAAAGACCGCCAAGGAGCGGGGGGAGGTCTCCTTTGACGAGCCGTTGAACACCGACTGGGACGGGAACGAGCTGCTGCTCTCCGACGTGCTGGGCACTGAGGAGGATGTGGTGATGAAGCCCTTGGAGGAGGACACTGACCGCCAGCTGCTCTCCCGGGCATTGGACCGGCTGGAGGAGCGGGAAAAGGTCATCATTACCCTCCGCTTCGGCCTGGACGGCAGCCCCGAGCGGACCCAGAAGGAGGTGGCCGACCTGCTGGGCATCTCCCAGTCCTACATCTCCCGCCTGGAAAAGCGGATCATCGAGCGGCTGAAAAAGGAGATCCTGAAGATGATGTAGGGCAGACCTTGGTCTGCCGGGCACGGTCGTTCGGCTGCGCCGAACGACCGTGCCCCGTATCTTCCGATTTGATGCAGCCTGTCCGGGTTCAGAATCACATATTTTGCCCCCGTCTGGGACATCAAATTTTCGAGGGGAATTTTCAGGACATAAAACAAGGTTGTTTTCCTTTGAAAACAACCTTGTTTTTGCGTATTCATAACTTTTTAGGCGGGTCAATTTTGAGGGGCTCTGCGGGGCATGGGGCAAATCCAAGTTGTATGAAAATTGGAAATTGATTTTTTGCCTGTTTTGAAGGTGGTTTGATCCTGTTTTTGAGGATTTTGACCTTAAAAAACGGGGTTTTGAATTTTTTGGAATGTGCAACTCAGTGCAATTAAGGGGTTGAGGAGAAAACGGGACGGCCGTGGGGACGATAGTTGTACGAAAATTTCCAGTTGGTGTATTCGTTAATTTTTTGACCGCCTTGGAGCGGTTTTGGGAGTGTGGGGTAAGGGTAGGATATATCCGCTACCCAGGCGGCCGAAATTTCAGCCAAACCGTTTCAGGTAGGGATATATAATAAAAAAAGAAAAAATTGAAATTGTCTTTACATTTTATAGAAAAATCTGTTATAATAGTTACAAAGATGGGATGATAGCGTCAAGTTGACAGGTTTAACGGCAGAGAAAGTGAGGGCAGATATGTTTCAGCAGGGGGATCTGATCGTTTATGGGCGTACCGGCGTTTGCCGTGTGGATGGGATCGAGGCGTGGAAGGGGCAGGACTACTATGTCCTGTCGCCACTCTATCAGACGTGCAGCATCAAGATCCCGGTGGACGGGAAGGCTTTTATGCGCCCCGTGATCTCCCGGGAAGCGGCCGATGAGCTCATTGATTCTATGCCTGAGGTGGAGATCCAGCCCTGCGAGAACATGGCCATGCGGAAACTGACCGAGTATTACCAGTCTTTCCTGGGCAATCGGGAGTGCCGGGAGCTGGTGGAGCTGACCACAGCCCTTTACGCAAAGAAGAAGGCGGCCCAGCGGGAGAAGCGGAAGTTTGGCGTGGTGGACGAGCGGTTCCTGAAGGAAGGGGAGAACCTTCTCTTTGGGGAGTTGGCGGTGGCCCTGGACCTGAACGTGGAGGATGTGCCGGGGTATATCGAAAACCGGCTCCGGCTCGGAGAGCCGGCCAGCGTGTGAGAAAACAGAGTAAAAAAGCGGGAGAGCCGGAATGGCTCTCCCGTTTTTTACCGGTTTTTGTTGTAGATCAGCTTGAGGCCGAGGAGCATCAGATCTTCCTCGACCGAGATCTTTCGCCTGCACAGAGGGACGACCATCCGGGCGAGACCTCCGGTGGCCACGACAGCGGCCAAGGGCTCCCCAAGCTCTTCCTCCACCCGGTCGATGAGGCCGTCCAGCATGGCGGCGTGGCCGTAGACCGCCCCGGACTGCATACATTCCACTGTGTTGGAGCAGATCACCTTTTTGGGCACGGCGAGCTGGATGCGGGGCAGCTGGCTGGTGCCCGAGGAGAGGGAGTCCACCGACAGCCGGAGGCCGGCCAGGATGGCCCCGCCCAGGAACCGCCCCTCCCGGTCGATGACCGACATGGTGTTGGCGGTGCCCATGTCGAAGATGATCATGGGCTTGGGGTACTTTTCGGTGGCGGCCACCGCGTCCACCACAAGGTCGGCCCCCAACTGGCCGGGATCGTCGATCTTGATGTTAAGACCGGTTTTGATGCCGGCGCCCACCACAAGGACGTTCTTCCCGGTGACGGCGGCCGCGGCCTGACAGAGGATATCGGTCAGCTCACTGACCACGCAGGAGAGGATAGCTCCCTCGGCGGATCCCGGGTCAACGTGGTGAAGGTCAAAGAGGCTGCGGAAAAGAAGGGCATACTCGTCCCGTGTCTTGGCCCGGTCGGTACAAAGACGGGCGGTAAAACGGAGGGAGTCCCCCTCGAAGCAGCCCAATACGATGTGGGTGTTGCCGGCGTCGATGGCTAAGAGCATGGTGGATCCTCCTTTATTCTTTCTCCTCGTCCTTCACGATCCGGACAGGCGCGGCGAAGGGGCGGCGGGCATTGATAATGCGTACGATGGCGGGACACAGCACCAGGTCCAGGCCCAGCTCAAAGAAGAAGTTGAATCCAATGAAAGCGATGGCGACCACCACAGGGCCGCTGCCCGTGATGCCCAGGTTGGCCGCAAACTGGATACAGTCTTCCAGGAAGAAGAGCATACAGCCCAGAAAGAACACTCCGGTATTCACCAAAGGACAGACCACCGACGCCGCCAGCGCGGCCAGAAAGATGTTTTGCCGCTCCAGAAGCCGGTAGACACCCCCCGCTGCCAAGCCCGCCAGGGTCCCCTTAAGCAGAACGATGGCCACCGTGGCGATGGGATCCCAGGCGAAGAAGAGGGCGGCGTCCCCGGAGGCGAGTACTGTGACGCCGAATACCAGACCCAGCCACGCCCCGGCGCCGGGTCCCAGCAATGCGCCGCCGATGATGATGGGCACACCCACCAGTGAAACGGCGAATACGCCGAAGCGTATCGCAATGCCCAGCATTTGCAGCACTGCCACAATGGCAGTGAGCAGCGCCAACAGCGCCAGCCGACCTGTGTCGTACCTTGTGTTTCTCATATTCAATTACCTCCTGCTGCTGTCCGCGACGGGTACAGCGCAATATTAGCCGCCGTGACCGGCGACGGAACTATTATAGGAGGAACGGTGGAAAAAAGCAAGGGGAAAACGGCCGCCGTAAAATTCCATCGAAAAGCGTCCCACGATAAAAAATAAAGGGGCTGCAGGCCCGGTATGAAAGAACCCTGCCCGGAAAAAATACTGGCATGAAACGTCATGTCAGGAGGCTCCGCTATGCAGGGGAAGGTAGAGATCTGTGGAGTGAATACCGCCAAGCTGAAAGTGCTGAAAAGCGACGAGATGATGGATTTGCTCCGAAAGACCAAGGAAGGGGACAAGGAAGCACGGGAGAAACTCATTGAGGGGAATTTGCGGCTGGTGCTGTCAGTGATCCAGCGCTTTGACCGGCGGGGGGAAAATGTGGACGACCTCTTCCAGGTGGGGTGCATCGGCCTCATCAAGGCGATCGACAATTTCAACGTGGACCTGGACGTGAAGTTTTCCACTTACGGGGTGCCCATGATCATCGGGGAGATCCGCCGCTATCTGCGGGACAACAGCTCCATGCGGGTGTCAAGGTCCATGCGGGACACGGCTTACAAGGTGCTCCAGGCAAAGGAGAAGTTTATGTCGGAGCACCAGCGGGAGCCCTCCCTGGAGGAGATCGCCAAAATGCTGGACACCAAGCGGGAGGATGTGGTCTTTGCCCTGGAGGCCATCGCCGACCCGGTGAGCCTCTATGAGCCGGTCTACTCGGACAGCGGGGACGCGGTGTGCGTCATGGACCAGGTGAAGGACAGCAAGAACACCGATGAGAAGTGGCTGGACCACATCGCACTTCAGGATGCGGTGGAAAAGCTCCCCGAGCGGGAGCGGCGGATCCTGGCCTTGCGGTTCTTCCAGGGAAAGACCCAGATGGAGGTCTCGGCCGAGGTGGGGATCTCCCAGGCCCAGGTCTCCCGGCTGGAGAAGAGCGCGCTGGAGCAGATCCGGAAAGGACTGTAAGAATGGGCGGAGAGCAGCCGCCCTTACATAAACAAAACGATGGAAGACCTTGACAGGAGGGGCGGCGAGGGGTAAACTGTCCAAAGAAACGCAAGAAAAGAAGATAAGGAGCAACGGCATGAGAAAGATTTTGGCCATTCTGGTCTGCAAGCTGGTCCGGTTTGTGGGCAAGCTGGTGGGCAAGGGGAGCAGTCTTCCCGGGAAATACGCCCTGAAGCTCTGTCCGGATATTCTGAGCAAGGTCCAGCTGCCTCCATACATCATTGCGGTCACCGGTTCCAACGGGAAGACCTCCACCGTGGAGATGATCGCAGCCATCCTGACCGCCGCCGGGAAGGAAGTGGTCTATAATAAGGAGGGCTCCAATCAGATCGAGGGGGTGACCACCCTCATTCTGACCCACAGCACCCTGGGGGGGAGGATGAAAGGGGATGTGCTCCTGCTGGAGAGCGACGAGCGGTATGCCCGGTACTCCTTCCGGTATTTTCACCCCACCCATTTTGTTATCACCAACCTCTACCGGGACCAGCTCACCCGGAACGGGCACCCCGAGTGGGTCTATGACGCCATCAAACCTGCTGTTCACCCGGATACCACTCTGGTGCTCAACGCCGACGATCCTCTGGTGTCCTGTTTTGCCAGGGACCACGGGCCTGAGAAGGTGAAGTGGTTTGGGCTGGAGGAGTGTTCGGTCAGCACAAAGGAGCACCGGGGGACCTACCACGACGGCGCCCGGTGCCCGGTGTGTAAAGGGAAAATGGAGTACAGCTGCTACCACTACGCCCATATCGGGCACTATTCCTGTCCTACCTGCGGCCATAAGCGGCAGGACACCGATTTCGCGGTCACGGCCCTGGACCTGGAGGAGGGGAGCCTGACCATCAATGGGGAGACCCGGATCTCCCTGGCCTTCAGGAGCATTTACAACGTGTACAACATCCTGGCTGCCTGGTCGGTGTGTGCCATGGCAGGGGTGGACAAGGATGTTATGGCTGGGGTCATCAACAATTATATCCTGAAGAACGGGCGGATGGTCACCTTTGCCCTGGGGAAGCACAGGGGGATCCTGCTCACCTCCAAGCACGAGAATTCGGTAGCCTATGACACCAATCTGGGGTATATCGCGGCTACAAAAAAGCCCTGCACGGTGCTCATCATTGTGGATGCCATCAGCCGGAAGTACTTTACCGGGGAGACCAGCTGGCTGTGGGATATCGACTTTGACAGGCTCAATGTTCCCCATGTGGGGAAGATCATGCTGTACGGCAAGTACCGCAACGATCTGGCGGTGCGGTTCCGCTATACCGGGATCCCGCCGGAGAAGGTGGATGTGGGCGAGGATATCCGGGAGGCGGCGGCTCTGCTGGAGGACCATGGGGACGAGGATGTGTATGTGGTCACCTGCTTCTCGGACCGGGACAAGCTGCTGGATCTCCCGGCGGTCAAGAAGGAGGGATAAGCGTGGAACTGACGATTTTGCATCTGTATCCAGACTGCATGTCCCTTTACGGTGAGTACGCCAATCTGCTGGTCCTCAGGGAGCATCTGGAGAAGGCTGGGATCACGGTCCGGGTGGAGAGCATGCTGTTTGAGGACACGCCGGACTTTGCGCAGGCCGACTTGATCTATATGGGGGCGGGGACCGAGCGGACCCAGAAGGAGGCCCTTGCCGCTCTGCTGCCCCATCGGGAGGCGCTGAAGGCGGCGGTGGCCCGGGGGGCGGCGGCGCTCTTTACCGGGAACGCCATGGAGCTGCTGGGGGCCTCTATCACCGATGCCGCCGGGAAGACCTGGGAGGGCCTGGGGCTGGCGGAATTTACCACGGTGGAAAGCGACAAGCGCACGCCGGGGGATGTGATCGCCGTACCCGCACTGTGGGAGGCTCCGGCGGTGGGGTTCATGAATAAATGCAGCGTGACCCGGGGGGTGACAAGCCCCCTCTTTACCAGCCTGTCCCTGGGCTTTGGCAACGAGAAGGAGCTGGGGAGCGAGGGGTATGTGTCCGGGAACCTGTTCGCCACCCATCTCACCGGGCCGGTGCTTGTCAAGAATCCGGACTTTACAGATTTTCTGATCCGGCGGATATTTGAGAACAAGGGCTGGGAACAGCCCGGGGCTCTGCCGGTCCTGCCCTATGAGCGGGAAGCCTATGAGGTGACCCTGGGGGAGTTGAAGGCAAGGAACGGAGCGTGAAAGCAGAAAGGCCCGCCTCCATGCAGAGGCGGGCCTTTTGTCAGCCGTTCAGTTCGGGGATGTGTTTTAAAAGGGATGCGGCGATGCCATCGGCGCTGTTGGAGAGGGTGACCTCGTCGGCGGCGTCCTTCAGTTGGGGGACGGCGTTTTCCATAGCCACCCCGATGCCGGCGTACCGGAGCATGGAGAGGTCGTTCTGGCCGTCGCCGAAAGCGATGATCTCCTCCCGGCCGATCCCCAGGGAGGGGAGGACTGCGTCCAGGGCTTTGGCCTTGTCTACGTCCTTGGCAGTGAATTCGAAATAGAAGGCGCTGGTGAACATACAGCTCAAAGAGCCCCGGAAGGGAGCCGCGATCTCCGGCCAGTGGGACTGGAGGTATTCGGGGCTGGCGGCGGTGAGCACCTTATCCACGGGGCCGTCCACCAGTGGGACCAGATCCTTGACCCGGCGCAGGCGGAAGCCGTTGCCGTGGGCTTCGAAGAAAAAGATGGGGTAGGGCTTTTTGTCCACTGGGATGAAGCGGCCGGCGCTTTTGGGGACGTACATGAACGCTCCCTTGTCAATCATGGGATGAAGTTTGGGGAATGTTTTGATGTGCTCCAGAATGCCCCGGGTCTCCTGGGGGGAGAGGGGTTGGCGGAAGAGGATATTGCCGCTCTGACAGTCGGTGACGCGGGCGCCGTTGTAGCTGACCAGCAGGCCGTGGTGGGCGGGCATGTCCAGCATATCGGCGAACCGGAGCAGGCCGTTGGTGGGGCGGCCCGAGGCCAGGATCAGGCGGATGCCCATGCTCTGGGCTTTGGTCAGGACGGCCTTTGTCCGGGGGGAGATCCGTTTGCCGCGGGTGGCCAGGGTCCCGTCAATGTCCATGACGATGGCGCGGATACTCATGACGGACCCCCTTGGTCCAGAGCCATGCCCAGCAGATCGGCCAGAGCGGCAAATTGGGGGATGGAGAGCCGCTCCCCCCGGATATCGGAGGGAAGGCCGGCATCGGCAATGCAAGCAGCAAGGACCTCCTTGGAAAGGGGGAAGGCGGCCGAGAGGGCGTTGAGCAGGGTCTTGCGGCGGAGACCGAAAGCTCCCCGGACCACCCGGAAGAACAGAACCTTGTCGTGGATATAGTCGGGTGGGGGCTCGGCGGTGAGCTTCACTACCGCCGAGGTCACCTTGGGGGCGGGGAGGAAGCACTCACGCGGGACCTCAAAGAGCAGCTCACAGTGGGCGTAATACTGGCACAGGACGGAGAAAGCTCCGTAATCCTTGCTGCCGGGGGCGGCGCAGATCCGCTGGGCCACCTCCTTCTGGATCATCACGGTGATGGCGGAAAAGAGTCCGCTTTCCAGCAGGAGGGTGAGTACCGGGGTGGTGATGTTGTAAGGTAGGTTGGCGCATACCAGGGGGGTGAGGCCGGGGAACTGCTCGAGGATCAGGGCGGGCAGATCCAGCTTCATCACGTCCCCGGGGATGACGGTGACATTGGAGCAGTCAGAGAGGGTCTCGTCCAGGATGGGGAGAAGGGCGCAGTCCAGCTCCACTGCGGCCACCTTGCCGGCCCGCCGGGATAACTCCACGGTCAGGGGGCCGATACCCGGGCCGATCTCCAACACTCCTGTGCCGGGGCCTGCCCCCGAGGCGTCTGCAATGTCCCGGGGGACCCAAGATTCAATGAGAAAGTTCTGCCCAAAGGACTTGGAAAAATGAAAGCTGTGGCGTTTCAGCAGGGCTTGGATGTCACTCATATTGCAAAGGTCCATTCTTACGTCTCCTCACATTTTGAGACCTGTTTCAGGTGTGTGGTTCTGCATTGCTGCTCTGCGCGATAGCCCTCTGCATTCTCTCCGCCAACATGGGGCGGTTAAAAACATTTGCAAGCTCCAACGGGCTTTTTCCGTACTTGCTTTTAACGGTCAGCACAGTCTGGGATTGGCTGAACACAAATTGGATAGAGAGGGGCCAGTTGTTCTTCGGTATACACGCCATGGTTGATGATCCATTGAATGGCAGATATATTCTTTTTGTCCAGCGTATTGACATCAGCTCCGCCGTCGGTCAATCGTTTGGCCAGGGAGATAGTGGCAGCCAAATTCCAGTTCTTTCGTCCCAATAATACGTGAAGCGGCGTAAGGCCCGTCTTGGAGCGAACAGTACAGTCAGTACCTTCGTCCAAGAGGAAGCTCACAATATCATATGCATCCGGTTTCGAGTTTCTTAATGCCCAGAATAGAAGAGAGTCATCATTGGCAAATTTCTGGTTGTCTTGTGGAGAAAAGGCGGCAAGAAATTTGTCTTTTGTTTAATTGTACGGATATCCACCGGTCGATTCCCAAAGTTACTGCACCAGTATATCACGGCTTTGGATTTGACGCAAGGCGTGGCGGCCCGAAAGAAAAATGTCAGATTTTCTTTCGGGTTTCTTAATTGCTCTTTTTCCCTCTCTGTGCTACTGTTTGAGGGGAGGAGGGGAACCCTATGAAACGATGGAATATCTGGGCTTTGTGCGCGTTTTTGCTCTTGCTGTCCGCCTGCGGACGGGGGGAAGAGCGGAAGGGCGAGACGGGGCTTTACACCACGGTGGTCACCTACACCGGGGAGGATGATGATGTCAAATATTTGGAGATCGCCGGACGGAGCCAGAAGCTGGTGGCCCTCCTGGAGGAAAAGGCAGGGGCTTTTGTTATGGACGCCTATAACTACCAGGTTATGGATGAGCAAGGGACCCCACTCTACACCATGAACAGCCACTCTTATCCGGTGGAGTTCGCTCCCACAGGGCAGACCGTCCGGGTGAGCAGAAATTACTTCCTCTATAACCCTATTGAGACAGCGGACGGCACCGACCTGGCGGAGCGGATCGTGGAGGATGATAAGACCTTAAACCTGTTGGTGCCCGAGAAATACAGAGACTGGGAAGAGAAGATCGAAGCGGCCTATCGGGAACGGTTCTACTTTGAAAAGGTGATCGCCGAGAACGAGTACAATGAGATGGCGGGCGTTCCTGACCGGCTGGAGTTGACCAAGGAAGAGCTGAATATCCACATTATCTACGTGAAAGACGAACAGCGGTATTTTACCTATCGCTCGGATTGTTCTCCCAATACCGACCATTATATCACCGATCCGGTGGTCCAGATCTATACTGGGAACATCCACTGCAATTACGCCCACAGCATTCTGACCCAGTGGCTCTATATCCCCTTTGAGGGGACCGGGGAGGAGGCGTATCGGTCCATCCTGCCCAGCATTGAGGAATGCGGCGCCGGGGAGAGTGTAAAACGGGTGAAGCCGGTGAAGTGTCTGCCGGAAGAGACGGAATGAATCAAGGAAAAAGCCCGCCGGGAAACTCTCCCGGCGGGCTTGCCGTGTTTTATGGTCCTATTTTTGCTTGACCGGGATCCGGAGGACGGTTTTCCGCCAATCGGGGGGTACTTTCCGGGCGTCCGAGAGGTAGATTTCATGATGGAACCGCCCCGGCCCAATATCCGGGACGTAACCCTCCTTGGCGGCGAACTCCTCCATGGTCCGGAGGGTGGCGGGCTCGTCGTCGTAGGAGCCCAGGTGCATACACTGGACGCACAGACCTTCCTCATAGGAGAGGAACTCCACCTTGGAGAAGTCCTGCTTTTTCTTCGCAGTGGCCTCTGAGATGGCCCAGTCGAATTCAGCGTGGGTGACGAAGTCGGGGAGGCGGATGAGGGAAATCCAGCGGAAATCCTCCTTGCGGGCATAGTCTACGGCACCGCCGTCCTTGTCCCACCAGAAGCCCTCTAAGGGCGGCACCACATAGTTAAAGTAGCCCTCAATCTTGTGGCCTCCCAGCTTGCTCATCTTGATCGTGAAAGCGATGGTGTAGAGAAGCCCCATAGCGGTCTTGTACTCTCCGTCCGCCTGGTTGGGGTCCCCCTGGCCCCGGACGGCCAGGAAGTTCATGGAGGGGACATCTACCAAGCCGGGTTTGGCCGGGGGGAGGTAGAACTCTTTGTACTCCTTTTTGTAGTCAAAGGCCATTAAGAACGCTCCATCCAGCGTAAAAGCTGAGGGAAAAAGCTGCGCATCTGCTCTTTGGCCTGCTCCTTGGTCATGTCGGGGTTGGCCTTGGCCATATGGGGAGCGCAGAAGGCGATCATTTCCTCCATGGTCATGTCCTGAAGGAACTTTCCCTTGTCATAGCAGTACTTGCAGTAGTGGGGGCTGGGGGATCCGTCGGCTTCTCGCCCCCTCTGGTCCCCGGCGGTGAGGGGCATGGCGCAGGACTGACAAAAGGTCATTTCGTTCATGGTGGTATCCTCCTTTGTTTGAGATGGCACCATGTTATCAGAGAAACCTTGACACCTCGTGTCAGGGTTTTCGCATTGCTCCCAAATATTTTTTGCCAGCAGCCCCACCTGCTGCCTTATCCGTTCCGGTGAGAGGATCTCCACGTGGGGGCCGAAGGAGAGGAGAAAACCATAGACCCAGTTATCTTCGGGGAAGGTGGCGGTAGCCTCCAGGGAGCCATCCGGCAGGGGCGTGACCTGGCTTTCCGCCAACTCGTCATAGACCCGGTAGGCTACGGATGGAGAGAAGCGGAGCCGCAGGGTGACGAAAGAGGGGACCGAGGAATCCTGGATGCGGGGGAGCGGCTCGGAGGGTGGAGACATGGTCTGCCCCGTGACCGCCAGAGAAAGTATCCGGGAGACCCGGAAGGTGCGGTAGGCTTCTTTGTTCAAGCAGAAGCCCTGAAGGTACCAGCTTTGGCCCTTGAACACCAGCCGGAGGGGGAGGGCCCGGCGGGATGTTGCCTGCCCATAGGAGCTCACGTAGGTAAAGGTGATGACCCTGTGGGAGAAGATGGCCTCTTTCAGAGTCTGAAATTTGTCTCTGTCCTCGGCGGTGTCTCCCCAGTGGGAGAGGTCCACCTCCAGCCAGTCGGGCTCCTTCCGCTGAAAGAGTCCCGAGAGCTTGGACAGGGCCTCCTCGCCTCCTAGACCGGGGGTGCCCGCCAGGGTGCGGAGGGCGGTGAGGAGCTGCTCCTGCTCCGCATCCGAGAGGGCGGCACGGTTGAGAACATAGTGGTCCATGAGAGCCACCCCACCGCTGCGTCCGGGGATGGCGTAGACCGGGACACCGGCAGAGGAGAGGGCGTCCACGTCCCGATAGATGGTACGGACCGAGACCTCGAACCGTTGGGCAAGCTCAGTGGCAGGCAGCTTGCCTTTTTCCAGCAGCAGATAGACCAACTCGAAAAGCCGGGCCTGGGACATAGCGGTTCCTCCTTAACAGAAAAGCGGGTGATATGTCAAGACATATCACCCGCTGAATGTGTTACATCTCCCGCCGGCCTTCCAGGGCACGGGTGAGGGTGGCGTCGTCGGCAAACTCCAGCTGGCCGCCCACTGGGACGCCATATGCAAGGCGGGTCACCTTTACACCAAATGGTTTCAGAAGCCGGGAGAGGTACATGGCGGTGGCCTCTCCCTCGGTGGTGGGGTTGGTGGCCATGATGACCTCCCGGATCTCCCCCTGGGTCACCCGATCCAGTAACTCCTTGATGTGGAGGTCGTCAGGGCCCACGTGGTTCATGGGGGAGATGACCCCGTGGAGCACATGGTAGCGGCCGTTGTATTCCCGGGAGCGCTCCAGGGCGTTGACGTCCTTGGGGTCGGCCACCACGCAGATGGTGGTCTCGTCCCGCCGGGAGTTTCGGCAGATGGGGCACAAGCCCTCTCCTTCGGTGAAGTTCTGGCACACCGGGCACAGGGAGATGGACTTTTTAGCGGCCAGGATGGCGTCGGCAAAGGCCTGGGCATCCTCGTCGGGGAGTCCCAGGACAAAAAAGGCCAGCCGCTGGGCGGACTTTTTGCCCACCCCAGGCAGCCGGGCAAACTGCTCCACCAGGGATTCCAGGGCAGGGGGGAAGTATTCCATGAGTTATATCTCCTTATCCTCTCAGCGCCGCGATAGCCGCCGGAATGTCGGGGGCGTTGTAGATGGCCGAGCCGGCCACCAGGATGTCGGCTCCGGCTTCCACACACAGCTTGGCGGTATCAGGGTTGATGCCGCCGTCCACCTCCAGGTGGCAGGTGGGGCAGTATTTCTCAATGTAGCACCGGATAGCGGTGAGCTTGGGGAGCATATCGGCCATGAAGGCTTGTCCGCCGAAGCCGGGTTCCACCGTCATGACCAGGATCAGGTCCAGGCCCTCTTTCAGGTAAGGAAGGACGGCCTCGGCGGAGGTGATGGGCCGTAAAACGATACCTCTCTTTACCCCCAGCGCGGCCATCTCATCCAAGGCGGCGTGGATAGCAGGGGGCATATCTGCCTCCAGATGGATGGACAGAAGGTCGGCCCCGGCATCGGCGAAGGCCTTTACATAGCGCCCCGGCTTTTCCACCATGAGGTGGGTGTCCAGAAACATGCCGGTGTGCTTGCGGATGGACTGGACCACGGGTACGCCGATGGAGATGTTGGGGACGAACATACCGTCCATCACGTCCACATGGAGCCAGTCAGCGGTGGAGACGGCCCGGATGTCCTCCCCCAGGCGACAGAAGTCGGCGGAGAGGATAGAGGGTGCGATCTTGACCATAAAAACCGTCCTTTCACGGGGAGTTTGTCCCCCTCATAGGATACCACAGCGGATAATCCCACCCGTCCCCGCCAGCCTCCCAGATGCAAGCCACCCACGGCAGCGGCATTGGCGGCAGCGGCGGGTGGGCGCCGCTTTTGATAGCCCCCGGCTGGGCAGAGGTCTGGCCGGGGGCACCTGTTTTGCTCAAAAGCTGTTCTTATCATAGCGTTTTTTTCCGGGAAAGTCAACGGGAAAGGGGTTTATAAAAGAACTGTAAATTCCGTGCGCTCTTTCTTGACAGGAAGGGCTCAAGCGGGTAAAATAACCATAATAGTGACAGTATGGCCGTGCCGCTGGTTCAATAGGCGCGGCAGGGCAAAAAGGGAGGGCGTATACCTATGGCCAAGGCAGTCAAAAAATCTCCCGCGCCGCTCTATTTCGCGGCGGCGGTGTGGCTTCTGTGGGGGTTTTTCCTGCCCCTGTACAGGATATCGGATTTTCTGCTGGTGACGGCGGGGTCCATTCTGGCCGGAGTCCTGGGAAAGAAGATCTTCCCGGATGAGACCTATGAGACGGCCGGGACGGTTCAGGAACCGCCCAAGGAGGAGAAGAAGGCCGAGAGCACCGGCGACCCGGAGATCGATGCGCTGATCGCCGAGCGGGACAAGGCGGTGAGCGAGATGCGGAGGCTCAACGACGCCATTGAGGATCCTACCATCTCGGCCCAGATCGACCGGCTGGAGACCGATACCCAGAAGATCGTCTGGCATGTGGTAGAGCATCCGGAAAAGCTCTCCCAGATCCGCAAGTTTATGAATTACTATCTGCCCACCACACTGAAACTGCTGAACGCTTATGACCGGATGGATGACGCTGGGATCTCGGGGGAGAACATCGACTCCACCAAAGAGAAGGTGGAAAAGATGATGGGGACTATCGTCACCGCCTTTGACCGGCAGCTGGACGCCCTCTTTGGGGACGAGGCTCTGGATATTTCCACCGATATTACGGTCATGGAGCAGATGTTGGCCCGGGAGGGTCTGGGCGGGACCCAGATGACCGCCAACTGAGCCCAAACTCAAACCACAGAACGAAGCCCTCCTTCCGGGGATGGGTCTATTAAAACAGAAGGAAAGAGAGGAACCTAATCATGCCTGACAACAACACGACTCCTGAACTGACCCTGACACCCAATCTGGACACGGCGGCCGCTACGGCCGAGATGCCCACCCTGACCCTGGATCCCAGCGCCGCCGCCAAGGAGGTCACCGAGGCCGACCAGGCCGCCCGGGACGTCACTGCCGTGCATCTGGACGATTCCATGCTGACCGAGGCCGAGCGTAAGATGGTGTCCGACTTTGCCGAGAAGATCGACATTACCGACTCCAATCTGGTTCTCCAGTATGGCGCCGCCTCCCAGAAGAACATTGCCGGATTCTCCGAGAATGCCCTCAACAAGGTCCGGACCAAGGATCTGGGTGCCGTGGGCGACGACCTGGCCAAGCTGGTGGGAGAGCTCAAGGGCTTCGGTCAGGAGGAGAAGGGCGGGATCTTTGGTTTCTTCCAGAAGAAAAAGAATGATATTGAGGCGCTGAAGGCTCAGTACTCCAAGGCGGAGACCAACGTGAACAAGGTGGTGGAGACCCTGGAGGGCCACCAGGTCACCCTGATGAAGGACGTGGCCATGCTGGACCAGATGTATGAGCTGAACACCAAGTACTACAAGGAACTCACCATGTACATCCTGGCGGGAAAGAAGCGGCTGGAGGCGGTTCGTACCGGCGAGCTGGAGGAACTGCGTAAGAAGGCTCAGGCAAGCGGCAGCCAGGAGGACGCCCAGGCTTACAACGACCTGGCCAACATGTGCAACCGGTTTGAGAAGAAGCTCCACGACCTGGAGCTGACCAGGATGGTTTCCATCCAGATGGGCCCCCAGGTGCGGCTCATTCAAAACAACGACGCCCTGATGCTGGAGAAGATCCAGTCCTCCCTGGTGAACACCATCCCCCTGTGGAAGAGCCAGATGGTGCTGGCCCTGGGTATGGAGAACTCCCGTCAGGCCACCGCCGCCCAGGCCGCGGTGACCAACATGACCAACGAGTTGCTGCGTAAGAACGCTGATGCCCTTAAAATGGGTACCATCGAGACCGCCAAAGAGGCCGAGAAGAGCGTGGTGAGCATCGAGACCCTTCAGCATACCAACCAGCAGCTGATTTCCACCCTGGATGAGATGATGAAGATCCAGTCCGAGGGCGCCCAGAAGCGAAAGGAAGCCGAGGCCGAGCTGGGCCGGATCGAGGGCGAGTTGAAGCAGAAGCTGCTGGAACTGCGGAGTTAAAGAACTCCGAAAGGAGAAGCCCATGAAAAAGAACAACAAGTCCTATGCCGTCGCTTGGGTGGTGCTGATCGTTGCCATCGTGGCCGCGGTGGCGATGGGACAGGTGCGGAAGAGCTCCTATACGATCCCCCAGCCGAAGGGGGACTATGCGCTGGAGAATTTGTCCACCGCAAAATATCGGGACTGGATCAGTGATGCCGCCGGAGTCCTTTCAACCCAGGCGGAGGAGCAGATCTGTCTGTATAACGCCAACTGGGACCACAGGTATGGCAGCCTGGTGGCGTTGGCCACAGTGGATCATGTGTCAGGAGACATTGGAGACTATACCTATAGCTTGGCCAATGAAATTGGCCTTAGCGAGGGAGATGCCCTGTTGGTGCTGGATGTGGGCGGAAAGAACGCCTATATGGCTGTTGGACAGAATTACCACGCGCTTCCTACGGATGCCATGGTCACTGAGTATATGGACCAGTATCTCTACCGGGATCTGATGGCCGGGGACTATGAGAAGGGCGTACTGAACCTGTACGGCGCAATCCATATCCGTTATGTGGATACTGTGGCTGACAACGGACCTTCTTTTACAAGCGGTATTGCCGGAATGTGGATCTTCTGGCTGGTTCTGTTCCTGGTAATCCTCTTTTTGGCGCTCTCGGCTGTTGAGCGCTCCAGGTACAATACCTACCGGGCCAAGTATTATGGGGTGGTCAACCCGCCTGTGGTATTCCATCCTATTTTCTTCTGGCATAGGCCGGGATCCTCCTGGTACCGGCGGCACTGGGCTCCGCCCCCGCCTCCCAGGCCCCGCCCGCCCCGTCCGCCTCAGCCTCCTCGCAGTGGAGGCGGCTTTTCCAGCGGACCCCGCGGCAGCGGTTTTGGCGGGACCCGCAGCGGGGGAGGGTTCTCCTCCGGTTCCCGGGGAAGCGGCTTTGGCGGCTCCAGAGGAGGCTCTTTCGGCAGCAGCCGGGGGGGTGGCTTTGGCGGTGGCCGCAGCGGCGGCGGATTTTCCGGCGGCTCCCGTGGCGGTGGCTTCGGAGGCCGGCGCTGACAAAGAAAGAGGAGGATGGAAATGGGTTTTGACCGCTTTTCGGCCAAAATAAAGGCCAGAGGCAGCATGCGGCAGAACAAGCCAAGCCCCGTGATGGTGAGCCTGGGATTTCTGGCGCTGACGGTCTTGCTGAAACGGGTCGTTCTGTGGTTCCATTTCGATCCGCTGAGCGCGTTTTACACGTATTATATTTACTGGGGATATGACGCGGAGGAGATCATCCGTTATCTGGTGGAGGAGTACTCCACAGAGATCATGATTTTTGCCGGGCTCAGCTTTCTGATCGGTCTTTACAGGACTATCATGGAATTTGGGTATACCTCCTACGCAGTCCGGATGGCCAGGAATGAGCAGCCCGGATTCGGCCATGTTTTTGACGGCTTCCTTCGCCCGGTACACGTTCTTGGTTCGGTTCTGCTCCAGGGATTTTTGATCACCCTGTGGATCCTGCCCTTTCAGGCGGGAGCGATGGCATTCCTGTACTGGAGTATCAAGCAGAACTCTGCACTCTTTCTGGTCCTATCCTGGACGTGCATGATAGGGGCCATGGTCGTGGGTGTGGTCAAGGATTACAGTTACCGGCTGACCTGGTATTTCATGCTGGATGATCCGGCCTGTAGCTCCCGGAAGGCGATCTCCCGCAGCAAAACGCATATGAGAGGCTGGAAGCTGGACCTTCTTTTCCTGGATCTCAGCTTTTTGGGATGGAGGATTTTGTCCGGCCTGACCCTTGGGCTTTTGGATGTGTGGGTCAAGCCATACAGAAGAGCCACGGAAGTCAACTTTTACGATTTTCTCACATCCGCCTCCGACGGGCAGGAG
Source organism: uncultured Oscillospiraceae bacterium (assembly GCA_950075865.1). GTDB lineage: Bacteria > Bacillota > Clostridia > Oscillospirales > Oscillospiraceae > Vermiculatibacterium. Next base: position 20,348 of record CATMVA010000017.1, read on the forward strand.
GGCGGGGAGGAAAAAGCGCCGACTTCATTTTGAATCAAAGAAAGCGAGGCCGCTCCGTCGGGAGCGGCCTCATTTTTTTGCGTCGTTGGGATCAGGGGAGAAGGCGGGAACGGATGAAATCCAGAGCCTCCGGTGTGGTCATGTCAAGGGGCCGTGAATGGCCGTCAAAGCAACCTGTCATGGCCACTACGTTCCCTTGACGGAAGAGGAGATAGCCGTATTCGCTGTGGCCGTTGGCATAGGAGATATAGCATTCCTCAAGTCCGGGGAGTGCGATGGGCTCCCAGTCGGCGGACCAGATGGGGCTGTCAGTGTTTCGGGCGTCCCGTAGCCGCAGAGCGAGGAGGAGCCGGGCCACAGCGGGAGTGGCACATTGGTAGTGATCGGTGGCTATCCGATAGAGTTTTCCTTCCACATAGAACACCTCCAACTGCCGGAAATGCCGGACCAGAAGGGAGCGGTTGCCCAGAACATACTCGGAGTCAATGAAGCTGTCAGGAAGGTCCAGCCCCTGAATGGTGAGAACCGGATAGCCGGTCAAGGCCTCTAAAGTAGAGGGATCGCTTACTTCGGACTGGGGGTTGGAATGGTAAGAAAGGTATTCCCGGAGGGAATGTCGAGGATGGGAGGAGTAAATGAGACCCAAAAGAAGGGACAAGGCAATCAAAGCACTCAGGATACGGTGCCATTGGGTGAAAATGTCTGCCATGACGGAGGCTCTGTCCACCGGTTCGATCTGGCCGGATTTTCGGCACTTGGACAGATACAGCCGGGAGGAGATAAAAACAATGGGGAGCAGGAGCAGGGTCAGAGCGAAAAGGAGCAGGCAGCTAAGCCCTAAATTGGTGGTCAGCAGATCGGAGGCGCAAAAGTAGTCTGCCGTATAGTGTATCAGGCAGAAGAGCGCAAGGGCCAGAAGGGCAGCGGGGAGAAAGGACTTCCAGAGTCTGGGATGGTTTTTCTCCCAGAAACGGTCAAATTCCACATTCTCGTCGGTCTGGATGGGGGTTGGGTCCTTGCTGGGGTCAGCCCGAAAGAGGAGCATCCCCCGAAGGGTCTGCACATACAGCCAACCCCCGTCGGCGCAAAGCCGGAAATAATCCTTATAGGACCGATCTGGGTCGTTATATCGCTTTTTGTCCAGATCCAAGTCCACAAAGTGGCGGGGATGTTTGGCTTTCTCGAACCGGGCGATGCAGCCTAGATAAATCTTTCGGAGTTCCAGACCTTTTGCGGCCTTTTTGTCCAAGTATGCTTGGGCGGCCTTGTAGTGCAGGGGCTCGTAAGGGAAAAATCCAAGTGCCATCTTTCTGTCTCCTTTCTGTCAGGCCGGGGGCAGGCCCAGCCGGTCACGGATGACCTCCAAAAGTTCCGGTGTGGTCAGGTCCAGGTCGGAGCAGCCCACCAGAGATACCACATTGCCCTGGCGGAGTAGGAGATAAGAGCCCTCCCGGCAGGAGTAGCTTTCCTCGAACCCCAGGCCGGGAGCATCCACCCAGTCCAGCTCACCCCAAAGGAAGGCACCGTTTCGGGTCTCGTTGGCCCGCAGGTCAAAAACCAACCGGGCAAGGGGCTCAAAGGCACAGTCGTAGCGTTCGGTGGTGAGGATATATATAGGTGCTTCCGGCCCGTCTCCCTCGGTGATTTCACGATAGGACAAAAACTCTGCCAGAAGAGTCCGGTGACCATCTAGATACCGGCTGTCCTCGCTGTCACGAAGTCCCAAATCGGAAGCCAGCACCACCGGATATTCCCGGCAGGCGTCCACTGTGGCGGTATATTCTCCGTTTATAGAGGACCAGCCCAGATCCACCGTAGTGCCCATGCCTAGGATCTCAGCCAGAGCGACGCAGGCAGCGATCAGGTAGAAGGGCCGATAGAGCTGGAATAAGGTGTCCTGAAGCAAGGCAATCCGCCCCGGTGTTTCCACCTGGCCTGACCTTCGGCAGCGGAAGAGGTAGAGGGGGGTGGTGACAAAACTCATGAAGATACTGACAAGCCCCAGTACAAGGGAGACCAGGTATAGTAGAGCGCTGCTGGAGATCACTACTGCGGTCAGGGACTTGCCCGGGCCAGAAGTTAGACTGGACACCAGGGCCAGCAGTCCCGCCGCCGCCAGCAGCACCAGAAGAGAGGTTATGATATTTTTCCGGGCGTACCTTTTCCAGAACCGCTCCCATTCCATCCCAGTGTCACTTTGAATGGGAGCCGGATCCGCCCCCTCCGCTGCCCGGAACAGCAGCATTCCCCGCAGGGTCTGGATGTGCTCCCAGCCTGCGTCGGCGCAAAGCTGGAGGTAGTCTTGGTCGGGTTCTTCGCTCAGAAACTGCCGGATGTCCAGGTCCACAAAATGTCGGGGCCGCTCCGCCCGTTCAAAAAGGGCGATGCAGCTCAGATAAACGTGCCGCAGCCGCCATCCCTGGGGCTCCATGCGCTCCAGATAGGCCTGGCCGGCCTTATAATTCATGGCACTGTATGGAAAAAAGCCAAGCTTCATGATTCTTCCTCCTTTTCATTCAGAATTGCAGCTCCGTCGGCAACCTGCCGCCGGAGCCGGTCATATTCCCCCCGAAGGGTTTGTTCTCCCTCGGAGGTGAGCTGATAATATTTCCGCCCCTCAAGGGTGTGGGTGAGAGTGATGAGCCCCTCCTCCTCGAACCGGGAGAGCAGGGCATACAGAGTGCCAGCGCCGATGGTCACCCGGTCCCCGGTGAGTTGGGACACGTACTGCATAATGCCATAGCCGTGCCGCTCCTTGGTGAGGGAGAGCAGGACATAGTACATCTGCTCGGTCAAAGTCTCCAGCTTTTTTCGGGCCATGGGGTCTCCTCCCGAATAGAGTGATATATTGAATATCGATATAATGATTATATATCAATATTCGATATATGTCAATAAGAAAAATGAAAATTTATTGGGGGGCTACCTGGGGAAAAAGATCATCAACAAATTAACAATAAATTTGACGAAAGATACTGGACTTTTTCCAGAGAATGCACTATTATATATAATGTTTTAGGATGCACTTTCGCAGAATGCAGAGAAAGTGAAAAAAGATTGAGGTGAGGCTATGTTGCATCAGTTTTTTGGCGGGGTACATCCCGCCGGGCATAAGGAATTGACCGAGGGTAAGGCGGCCGCTCCCATCAAGGAAGCTCCCGCCCAGGTGGTCATTCCCATGTCCATGCACGTGGGCGCCCCCTGCAAGCCTACGGTAGCCGTGGGGGATCAGGTGAAGGTGGGCCAGCTCATCGGCGAGACCGCCGGGCTGGGCGCACCCATCCACGCCAGCGTGTCGGGCACCGTCAAGGCCGTAGAGCCCAGACTGACCGCCGGTGGAAGCCCGGTGATGTCCGTGGTCATCGAGAATGACTTCAAGGACACGCCCGCCCCCTCCATCAAGCGGCGGGACAATGTGGGTGCGCTGACCGGTGCTCAGATCATTGAGATCGTCCGGGATGCCGGCATTGTCGGCATGGGCGGCGCCGGATTTCCCACCCATGTGAAGCTCTCGGGCGCCGTGGGCAAGGTGGATACCCTGATCATCAACGCGGCCGAGTGTGAGCCCTACATCACTGCCGACCATCGGCTCATGCTGGAGCGGGGAGAGGCCATCATTGGCGGCGCCAAGCTGCTGGCCAAGGCTGTAGGCCTGAAGGAGGCCACCATCGGGGTGGAGCTTAACAAGCCTGACGCCATTGAGCATCTGAAGTCTTTGGCGGGTGAGGGGATCCATGTGGAGGGGCTGAAGACCCGTTACCCCCAGGGCGCGGAAAAGCAGCTCATTCAAATGCTGACCGGTAGGCAGGTGCCTCCCGGCAAGCTGCCCGCCGACGTGCAGTGTCTGGTGTGCAACGCCGCTACCGCCGCCGCCGTCTATGACGCGGTCACCGAGGGCAAGCCCCTGACCCAGCGGTATGTGACCCTGACCGGCGGGGCCATCAGCGAGCCCATGAATGTGATCGCTCCCATCGGCACTCCGGTGAGCCATCTCATCAAGCTGGCCGGCGGCTTCAAGAGTGAACCTGAGCGGATCCTCTTCGGCGGCCCCATGATGGGTATCGCTATCTATGACGTGGATGTGCCCACCATGAAGGGGACCAACTGTGTGTTGAGCCTGAGCGCCGAGGAGGCACCCGTCCAGGACCCGGCCCAGACCTGTATCCGCTGCGGCAAGTGCGTGGAGGTCTGCCCCATGAAGCTGACTCCGCTGTTCATCCGCATGAATGTGAACAAGCGCCGCTGGGACGAGACCATGGCTCTCAATGTGCTGGACTGCATCGAGTGCGGCTCCTGCAACTATATCTGTCCCGCCCGGCTGCCCCTGGTGCAGTCCTTCCGCACCGCCAAGGCGGCCATCCGGGCTGAGCAGGCAAAAGAGAAAGCGAAAAAGGAGGCGGCCAAGGCATGAACGAGTATAAGGACCTGAGACTGACTGTGGCCTCCTCGCCCCACGCCAATTCGCCTGTGGGTACCCGGGCCCTGATGTTGGATGTGCTGCTGGCCCTGATGCCCGCCCTGGCCATGGCAGGCTACTTCTTTGGGCCCCGGGCCCTGGTCCTCACTCTTGTGAGCGTTGTGGGGTGTGAGGTGTTCGAGTGGCTCTACCGGTTCCTGATGAAAAAGCCCCAGACGGCGGGAGATCTGACCGCCGCTGTCACCGGCATGCTGCTGGCCTTTGTGTGTCCGGTGACCCTGCCCTACTGGGCCGTCCTTATTGGAGACTTCTTCGCCATTGTGGTGGTCAAGCAGCTCTTCGGCGGCTTGGGGAAGAACTTCCTCAATCCTGCCCTGGCCGGCCGGGCTTTCCTGCTACTGAGTTACCTGGGCTATATGACCACTTGGGTCAAGCCGGGGGTCAACAACTGGACCGGCGTGGCCGGTGTGGCTGACGCCGTTACCGCGGCTACACCGCTGGCTGCTCTCCACACGGGGAGCCTGCCCTCGGTCTCCATGCAGAACCTGTTTATTGGTAATGTGGGCGGCTGTATCGGCGAGGTCTCGGCCCTGGCTCTGATCCTGGGCGGGGTATACCTGGTGCTCCGGGGCGTTATCCACATTCGAATCCCGGCGGCCTATCTGGGCACTGTAGCCCTGCTGACCCTGATCTTCCCCAAAGGGAATGACCCGGTTCAGTGGACACTCTGCAACCTGTTCAGCGGCGGACTGATGCTGGGAGCCTTCTTTATGGCCACCGACTATGTGACCAGCCCCTGCACCCCTGTGGGTGAGTGGATCTATGGCGTAGGCTGCGGTTTGCTGACTGTGTTCATCCGCTACTTCGGCGGCTTTCCTGAGGGGGTCAGCTATGCCATTCTGCTGATGAATGTCTGCGCGCCCATTATTGAGAAGTACACCCATCCCGGTCGTTTCGGTGTGCAGAAAGGGGGTGCCAAGGCATGAATGAGACCAAGAAGGAAGCCGGCGTCATTCAGCTGACGGTGACCCTGTTCGCGATCTGTGCCGTCTGTGCCCTGATCCTGGGGTTGACCAACATGATCACGGCTCCGGTCATTCTCCAAAACCAGGAGCGTAAAAAGACCGAGGCCATCACGGCCGACGTTATGCCAGGCTACACCGGGGTCCTGAGCCAGGTGAACTATATTGGCAGCGACACCACCATCCGTTCGATCCTTAAAGGTGATGACGGCAGCTTCGTGGTGGAGGTCTCGCCCAAGACCAGCTATAGCGGAAACCTGACCCTGATGGTCGGTATTGATCCCAACCGCGCCATTACCGGTATTTCGGTGACGCAGTCCGGAGAGAGTTCCGGTTTGGGCGCCAGGGCTTCTGAGCCTGAGTGGCGCGCCCAGTTCGTGGGCAAGACCGGCGAAGTAAAGATTACCAAGGACGGCGGCGAGATCGAAGCCATCAGCGGTGCTTCTATCACATCCCGGGGCGTCTGCGAGGCAGTGACCTCCGCTTTCGCGGCCATCGACAATGTGAGCGATGGACCCTTTGATCCTTCCCTGGTGCCTCCCAGCGAGCAGCCGGGCGTGGGCGATGACCTGGTGGAGATGGGCGGCGTGATCCCCGGCTTTGACGGGGAGGCCACTCCGGTGGAGTACACGGGGGACGACGACACCGTCCTCTCCATCAGCAAGGCCGGCGACATGGGCTATATTGTGGAAGTGGCGCCTACCGGCAGTTTCAGCGGCACCCTTACCATTCAGGTGGGTGTGGATACCAACGGTAAGGTTACCGGTATTGGCATCATCGAGTCCGGCGAGACTCCCAGTCTGGGTGGCCGGGCTTCCGAGCCTGAGTGGCAGGCACAGTTTGTAGGCCAGAGCGGCACTGTGGCTGTAACCGTAGACGGCGGCGAGATCGAAGCCATCGCGGGCGCTACCCTGACCTCCACGGCTGTCTGCGCCGGCGTTACGTCGGCTCTGGCCGCTGTGGCGAGCCTGGGTTAAGGAGGGAAGAGAAATGGATTTCAAAAAGCAACTGAAAGAGGGCCTCATCACCCAGAATCCGGTGACAGTCCAGCTGTTGGGTATGTGCTCTACCATGGCCATCACCACCAGCCTCTTCAACGGTTTGGGCATGGGCCTCAGCGTTCTGGTCATCCTGACCATGTCCAACATTTTCATTTCGGCTTTGCGTAAAGTCATTCCCAGCAAGATCCGGATCGCCTGCTTCATCGTGGTCATTGCTACTTTCGTGACTGTGGTAGATCTGTTCCTCCAGGCTTATTTGGAGGAACTGGCCGCCAATCTGGGCGTATTTATCCCCCTGATCGTGGTCAATTGCATTATCCTGGCCCGGGCCGAGTCTTTTTGCTACAAGAACAGCGTGCCCGCTGCCGCGGTGGACGGTATCTGTCAGGGGCTTGGCTACACTTTGGTGCTGGTCATCATGTGCCTGATCCGTGAGTTTATCGGCAAGGGCTCCTTCGGTGGCGGCATCCTGAATGGCGGCAAGGGGATTCAGATCTTCCCGGCCGAGTTCGCCGTGGGCGGCATGGCCCTGCCTGTGGGCGGGTTCCTGACCCTGGCCTGCGTTATCGCGGCCATGCAGTATTTCCTGAACCGCTCCAAGAAGGGGACCAAGAAAGAGGAGGTGGCCGGGTAATGGATGTTCAGAAACTGATCACCATCGCTTTGGGAGCCATTCTGATCAATAACTTCATTTTCTCCCAGTTTCTGGGCATCTGTCCCTTCATGGGCGTGTCCAAGTCCAGCGAGACTGCCGTTGGCATGGGTTTGGCCGTTACCTTTGTCATGGGCTTGGCCTCGGCGGTGTGTTACCCCATCAACAAGTATATCTTGGTGAGCGAGGTTATTTTCCCCAACGCGGTTGATAACCTGAAGTTCATGCAGACTATCGTTTTCATTTTGGTCATCGCTTCTTTGGTGCAGTTCATTGAGATGTTCCTCCAGAAGACCATGCCCTCCCTCTATACGGCGCTGGGCGTGTACCTGCCCCTCATCACAACCAACTGCGCGGTGCTGGGCGTGGTGCTCCAGAACGTGCAGAACGACTACAGCTTTATCGAGAGCGTGGTCTACGGCGTCACCGGCGGACTGGGTTTCCTGCTGGCCATCTATCTGTTTTCGGCCATCCGAGAGAAGCTTCAGTTCTCGGAGAATCCCAAGTCCTTTGACGGATTTCCCATCGCTCTGGTCACTGCCGGCTTGCTGGCCCTCTGTTTCGGGGGCTTCTCCGGCCTGAACATTTTCGGGTAAGGGGGAGAGTGAAACCATGACAACAGTATTGATCGCGCTGGCCGTTCTGGCCGTTCTGGGCGCCGTGTTCGGCGCCATCCTGGGCTTTGCCTCCAAGGTCTTTGCCGTAGAGAAGGATCCCAAGGAGGAGGCCGTTCTGGAGTGCCTTCCCGGCGCCAACTGCGGTGGCTGCGGCTATCCCGGCTGCTCGGGCTACGCTGCCGCCGTGGCCTCCGGCAAGGCGCCTGTGAACCTCTGCGCTGTGGGCGAGGGCCCTGTGGCCGCCAAGATCGCCGAGATCATGGGGGTGGAAAACGTCTCCGTGGTGCGGCAGGAGGCGGTGGTCCATTGCACTGGCGGCGGGGTGGACCACACCAAGTTCAACTACCTGGGCATCAAGGACTGCCTGTCTGCCTCCCTGGTGGCTGGCGGCCCTCTGGACTGTGCCTATGGCTGCCTGGGCTTCGGTACCTGTATGAAGGCCTGTCCCTTCGATGCCATCCATGTGAAGGACGGGGTGGCCGTGGTGGACCATGACAAGTGCATGGCCTGCGGCAAGTGTGTGGAGGTCTGCCCCCGGCACATCATCTCGCTGGAGCCCTTCAAGACCAAGAAGCATGTCACCATCCCTTGCTCCTCCAAGGCCAAGGGTCCTGTTGTCACCAAGGTGTGTACCGACGGCTGTATTGGTTGCGGCATCTGCGCCAAGGCCTGCCCCAAGGAGGCCATCACCCTGGTGGATAACCTGGCCAGGATCGACTATGAGAAATGTGTGGGCTGCGGCATCTGCGCTTCCAAGTGTCCCCGGCACCTGATCACGGTGGACGACAAGCCCTCCACCTTCCAGCCTGTGCCCAAGAAGGCCGAGGTGACCGAGGAGGCTCAGGAGCCCAAGGTGGCCACCGAGACCCCCGCTCCCACCATGACTGAGGAGACCCTGACGCCCGAGATTGCCAAGGCCGAGGGTGAGGTGATTTCGGAGACCACCCAGGAGGCCAAAAAGGAGCCTGAGGTAGTCAAGACTAAAGAGACCCTGAAAGATCCCAAGCCCGCCGAAGATACCTCCAAGGTGGAGTAAGGGAGAACATAGCTGATAAAATGAAATGCCCCGCATCCACCGGATGCGGGGCATTTTCACCCTTTTTCCATCTTTCAATAGGCGACTACAACGCCGCCGTCATTGGCATAGACTGTGGTAACTCCCCGGGCGTCCGAGATGGAGATGTTCCGGAAGCGGCAGGACTTGAGGACCAGGTCTCGGACGTAGAAAGCGCGCTCGGCATTGTTGCAGTGGACGATGGAGAGGTCCTTTCCCACATGGCCGGGATCCTTTGTCATCAGTTGTACCATCTGGGAGAGGGCCTGTTTGATGGAGAGAGCCTGTCCTACCTTTTTGATCTCGCCTTCGGGGGTGGCCCCCATAAGGAGCTTGATCCGCAGAGCCCCGGTGATCACGGACAAGGCACCGGTGAGACGGCCATTCTTCCGCAGGTGATCCAGGTCCTCCAGCACGAAGAGGGTGGTCATGGAGGAAATGTATTTGGCCGTCTCGTTGACTACGGTCTGGAAGCGTTTGTCCGACCCGGCGGTCTCCAGAAGCTTCATAGCGATCCGTACCTCTCCGGCGGCGGCCGAACAGGAGTTGAAGATATGGATGTTGGTATCCGGGTGGTCCTCCAACCAGATGGCACGGGCCTGGGTGGCCGCATTGTGGGAACCGGACAGGAGGGCGGAAAGAGTGACCACATAGAGATCGTTGGCCTGAGACTTTTCAAAAGCGTCCAGATACTGGGCGGGGGAGGGGCAGGCGGTCTTGGGTGGCTCACTGTGCTCCCGCATGAGCAGGAGCAGTTGGGTCTGGTCAAAGGTGTCGTCGTCCACGATGTCCTGTCCGGCCAGGGAGATGGTAAGAGGTACCCGCAGGAAAGGGCCCTTGGCAAACTGGGCGGCGGTCAGGTCGCAGCAGCTGTCTACAATGATCTTGAAGCTCATAGTCGGCCTCCAAATCTAATTTTGAAAATTATATTGTAAAATCATTGTAGCATATTCCGGGAGAAAAGGCAAGGGGAAAAAGGGCCTGGAACATTTCTTCCTGTCAGGACTGGGAAGGGAAGTCCTCCGGGTATTCCTCCCGGAGCTCCTTCATCAGTTTCACATCCTCCTTGGTGGAGGAGAGGTCCAGTTTTTCATACATGTCGGGCCGCCGCCGTTTGGTTCGCAGGATGGCTTGCATCCGCCGCCATTTGGCAATGGCGGCGTGGTTGCCGGAAAGAAGGATAGAGGGAACCTTCCGGCCGTGCCACTCTTCGGGCCGGGAGTACTGGGGATATTCCAGAAGTCCATCCCAGTGGCTTTCGTGCTCAAAGCATTCCGGATCAGGGAGAACGCCGGGGACCAGGCGGCTCACCGCATCGGTCACCGCCATGGCGGGGATCTCACCGCCGGTGAGGACAAAATCGCCCAGGGAAAGCTCCTCGTCCACACATTCCTCGATAAATCGCTCGTCGATGCCCTCATAGTGGCCGCAGACCAGAATCAGGTGGGTCTCCTCAAAGGCCAGGCGCTTGGCGTCGGCCTGGCAGAAGGTCTTGCCGGCGGGGGAGAAGTAGATGGTGCGGCCTGGGCCGTAGGTGTCTACCACATGCTTCCAGCACTGGTAGAGGGGGTCGGCCTGCATGACCGCTCCCCGGCCGCCCCCGTAGGGGTAGTCGTCCACCTGCTTCTGCTTATTGAGGGTGTAATCCCGGATCTGGTGGGTCTCAATGGTGAGATAGCCCCGCTCCTGGGCCCGGCCCAGGATGGATTCTGAAAGTACATCTCCCACCGTGAGGTCGAAGAGGGTCAAAATGTCGATTCTATACATCGGTTTCCAGCCCCTCGATCAGATTGACTTTTAGATAGCCGCCCTTGGTGTTGGTTTCGGCAATGAAGGCGGGGACGGCGGGGATCATGTAGGATTTGCCCCCGCCCTTCACTACATAGACCGGATGGGCGGGTGGAGTCAGGATCTCGGTAATCTGTCCAATAGAGCTTCCGGTGGCGGTATCCAGCACGTCAAGCCCTACAAGGTCGGCCAAAAAATACTGGCCGGCAGGGAGGGAGGCGTCCTTCCGGTCGATGGAGACCACCTTGCCCTTCAGCTTCATGGCGGCCTCCACCGTATCCACCCCCTGGAATTTACACAGAACCATGGTTTTGTCAGGGCGGGCAGAGGTCACGGTCATGGCCCGTCCATCCAGATACAGAGTGGAGAATTGACAAAGAAAACTGGGTGAATCGGCCCAGGGGATGATCCGAACCTCCCCCCTGACGCCGTGGGTACCGGCAATGGCGCCGGTCTCCAGGTATTGAGATCTCATAAAAAGCCTCCTTGGTGAAAAAGAGTGGGCCGCAGCGCGGCCCACTCTTTTCAGTCGGTGATGTCCACGGACACCCGAGTGCCCTGACGCTGGCCAACCGAGCGTATCAGGACACGGATCCACTTGGCGATACGGCCCTGACGGCCGATTACCTTGCCCATGTCCTCGCTGGCGACCCGCAGCTCCAGGACGGTTTCGCCATCGCCCTGACGCTGAGTGACCTCCACCTGCTCGGGGTGGTCCACCAGGCTCTGGGCGATGTAGGTGAGGAGCTCTTTCATCTGTGTTGTTCCTCCCTTTTAGATGGCGCCGGCTTTTTTCAGCAGAGCCTTCACCGTCTCGGTGGGCTGAGCGCCGGTCTTGATCCAAGCCTTGGCACGCTCGGCGTCCACCTTCAGCTCAGCGGAAGGATGGGTGGGATCATACGTGCCGATCTCCTCAATGAACCGGCCGTCCCGGGGATAGCGGGAGTCGGCCACCACGATGCGGTAAAAGGGAGCCTTCTTGGCACCCATACGGCGCAGACGAATTTTGACCATGTTATTTTCACCTCCATAAGATATTCATAGCATATCTGGAAACGCTCAAAGGAACGCTTGCCAACACATTTGTACCAGCACGGCTTAGAAAGGGAACCCGCCGCGACGCGGGCCTCCCATGCCCATACCAGGCAGGCGGCCTTTTTTTGCCATCCTGCGGAACTTGGGATCGTTCACCTGGCGGGTGAGCTGCTTCATGGCGTCGTACTGTTTCAAAAGTCGGTTTACATCCACCACCTGGACCCCCGCGCCGGCAGCAATCCGCTTTTTGCGGCTGTTGTTCAGCAGGGAGGGATCCTCCCGCTCCTGAGGGGTCATGGAGAGGATGATGGCCTCGATCCGGTCCATGGCTCTGTTGTCCATGCTGGCCCCTTCCAGGGCCTTGGGATCCACACCGGGAAGCATACCGGCGATATCGGACAGGGAGCCCATTTTTTTGACCTGGGAGAGCTGGTCATAGAGGTCGGTGAGGGTAAACTTGTTCTTCCTCATCCGCTCCATCTGCTCCTGGGCCTTCTGCATATCAAAGTTTTCCTGGGCCTTTTCGATGAGGGAGAGCACATCGCCCATGCCCAAGATCCGGGAGGCCATCCGGTCGGGGTGGAAGACCTCGACCTGATCCAGTTTTTCGCCCATGCCCACAAATTTGATGGGCTTTCCGGTGACTGCCCGGATGGAGAGAGCAGCACCGCCCCGGGCGTCGCCGTCCAGCTTGGTGAGCATGACACCGGTCAGGTCCAGCGCGTCGTCAAAGGCTTTTGCGGCGTTGACCGCATCCTGGCCGATCATGGCGTCCACCACAAGGAGGATCTCGGTGGGAGCTACCACTGCCTTGATATTCCGTAACTCGTCCATCAGCGCCTCGTCCACATGGAGACGGCCGGCGGTATCCAGGAACACTAAGTCGTTGCCGTGCTTTTTTGCATGCTCAATAGCGGCCCTCGCGATGTCCACTGGGTCGATCTGTCCCATCTGGAACACTGGGACACCCAGCTGCTCGCCCACTACCTCCAGTTGGTGAATAGCGGCAGGTCGATATATGTCACAGGCGGCAAGAAGAGGGCGCTTGCCCTGCTTCTTCATCAGTCCGGCCAGCTTGGCGGCGTTGGTGGTCTTTCCGGCACCCTGAAGGCCCACCATCATGATGACAGTAGGGGGCTTGGAGGAGATGGTCAGCTTGGCGTCCTCGCCCCCCATGAGGGCGGTAAGCTCCTCGTTGACGATCTTGACGATCATCTGGGCGGGGGAGAGAGCCTCCAGCACATCGGAGCCCACGGCACGCTCGGAAACCTTAGCGACGAAATCCTTGACTACCTTGTAGCTGACGTCGGCCTCCAGAAGAGCCATGCGGATCTCGCGCATGGCTTCCTTTACGTCGGCTTCGGTAAGACGACCCTTGCCACGGAGCTTTTTGAAAGCATTGGAAAGCTTTTCGGTCAGTCCCTCGAATGCCATGCCTTACTCCTTACGCAGGGTGCCGATAAGCTCCCGCAGCTGGAGACACCGTGTTTCTAGTGTGTCATCTTGATAGCGGGTGACAAGCTGGGCAATGTCGGTGGCGATCTCGTCGGCCCTGGAAAGCTGTTCCTGCATTTTGTGGAACCGTTTGATGATACCGGTTTTGTCCTCCAGCTCGGTGAGGGTGGCCTCGGCCCGGACAATCACATCCCGGACCCCTTGGCGGGAGATGCCGTAGTTTTCCGCGATCTCGGCTAGAGAGAGGTCTTCATTGTAATAAAGGTCGTAGAATTCCTTCTGGCGGTCGGTGAGCATGTCGCCGTAGAAATCGTACAGCATAGCCATGCGGTAGGCCTGATTCTTCATGTGACCCCTCCTCTGAAGAGATTGCGTAAAGGCTTAAACCTTTACAACTATAAGTATGATACAACATTTTGGGGCGATTGTCAAGGGCTAACCGAATGTTTTGTACATAAAAACAAAAAAGCCCCTTGCCAAACGGAGGAAAAGCCTGTATAATACAGTCTTGTCAGGAAATATGCCGGTGTGATGGAATTGGTAGACGTGACGGACTCAAAATCCGTTGGGCTAATCCCCCGTGTGGGTTCGAGTCCCACCACCGGCACCAGCTCAGAAATTCCCATCAATGCTCCGTTTCCGCCTTGCGGCGAAAACTGCGCTCTGATGGGAATTTCTTCGCTTTCCGCCGCGACTGGCTTTGCTGGACTCGCGGCGGAGGAGGCGCTTATGGACAGACGGGGAAAGGAGAATAGCTATCAGATGTA
>CATMVA010000017.1:34165-46167 GCA_950075865.1 uncultured Oscillospiraceae bacterium
CACCCGCTGCACCACGTCGGAGCAAGCTGCATATCGCTTGCTCCGACTTTTTCAAAAGTCAGAGCGCGCTCATTGCGTTGTTCCTCCTTTCCAAATCGAACCCGCTTCGCTGGGCTTCGATTTGGTTTTTGGCGTAATCTCGAAAGAAAATCGATTTTAAGCACTTATTGTATGGATAAATTGACAGACCGCCAAGAAAGTGGTCTGTCAATTTTTAGCTGAAACGCGCCAGAACTGAATATAAAACAGTTTCCATTTATGTGATAGTCAGAGGAATATACACATTTGATTGGATTTATCACAATCTGAATATCCTGCATTGGGGAATCAAATTTGTAAATGCATATGTCCAGACATTTCTGAATTGAGCGCAGCGCTTCTTTATGCTTAACATTCTGTTCGGCGATCCACTTGTTTTCCCAATTCAAATAGCGCTGAAAGGAATCACTTTCAAGGACTTTGGAAAGCGCTGATGGGAAATCTGCTATCCATGTCCAGAGCTTTTGATCTCGTTCGCACTCCGCAATATTACCGGCGGACATGATGTGCTCGCAGAAAGCATCATATTCCCGGAACGCTGAATGATCAGGGAGAAGATAGAATGATGCTGTTTCCAATATGGCTGCACGGGGCCAGTAAGGATAGACTTCGCAAGTATTCTGTCTTATGCCGTAAAAGAAAGACGGAATATCCCCGCTGCCCAAAAAACTACAAATAGCATCGTTATGCCTCTGACTTCGTTCAATGGAATAGTAATCATACCCACATTGCAACAGTGAAAAGTAGATTGCAGATATCTCCGGGATATTTGAGATAGTGATTTGGCTTGTGCTGTACATAAATAGTTCCTCCGGGGGGGCGAATGAAAAGATCAACGATGGCATTATAGCAAAATCTCAATAATTTTCAATCTTTTTTGCCGGAAAATAGGCTAAAATGGGCGAAAATTAAAAATTAAATTCCTATTCCTATACAAATGGCATGGTCATACGATGCCAATGGCGTTGTGATGGGAAAAGGATACAAAATCGGGCATTTTTGAAAGGAAATGCCCGATTTTGCTGTAATTTGATAGAAAAGTGAGGAATCGCTGCTGATGCGGTGGGTGTTGGCAAAGTGCACAAAAACGGAGGGGCGTTTTTGGGGTTATTCACAAAAGTGTGATTTTTCAAAAGAAAACTGTTTACAAAACAATTTTACCATGCTATATTTTACCCAGAAACAGCTTCGGGGATCCCTTTTTGGACATCGTTTTGACACCGGTTTGGGGCTCTTTTTGAGGGGTTTGACGCGAAAAAACGGTGTTTTGAGGGATATTCAAAACGGGGTTTTGAAGGACGCTGAAGATCGATGTCGAAAAACACTAAAACCGATACTTTGAAAGTGATGTGGTCTTATGAAAATTTTATCGCTCGGTTCGTTGAATATCGATCTGGTATACAGCGTCAGCCACATCAATCTGGAGGGGGAGACCATCTCGGCCCGTGAGATGGAACGGAAGCAGGGAGGCAAGGGACTGAATCAGTCGGTAGCCCTGGCCAGAGCAGGCGCGGAGGTGTCTATGGCCGGATGCGTGGGCGCCGACGGGTGTCAACTGGTGGATACCCTGAAGAAGGCCGGCGTGGATGCGGACTTCATCCAGGAGATCGACGAGCCCAGCGGCCACGCCATCATCCAGTTGGCCGACTCGGGCGCCAACTCCATTATCATCTATGGCGGCGCCAACCGGAAGATCACCCCTGAAATGATCGACGAGACCCTGAGCCACTTCTCGGCCGGGGATTACATACTTCTGCAAAACGAGATCTCCAACGTGGACTACGCCATCCGTGTGGCCAAGGCGCGGGGGATGAAAGTGGCCTTCAACCCGTCCCCTATCTCGGAGGAGCTTCTGCACTACCCCTTAGAGCTGGTGGACGTGTTCGTCCTCAACGAGCTGGAGGGCCAGACCCTCTCGGGGGCCGAGAGCGCCGAGGAAGACGCCGTCCTGGCGGCCCTGTCCCAGCGGTTCCCCCAGGCGGTCATCGTGCTGACGCTGGGAGAGAAGGGCGCCATGTATCACGACAGTCAGCGGGACCTGACCTGTCCCGCCCATAAGGTCCCGGTGGTGGACACCACGGGAGCGGGGGATACCTTCTGCGGGTATTTTCTGGCTTGTACCATGAAGGGACAGGAGCCTCAGAAAGCGCTGGAGACCGCTTCGCGGGCCAGCGCCCTGGCCATCGGCAAGAAGGGGGCCGCAGTCAGTATCCCCACCCTGGCCCAGGTGGAAAGCGCAGCCCTTGTCTGAGTAAACCAAGCGCAAAACTGAGAAAGCGAGGGGATATAATGAGCGAGGTCAAGGAAAAAGAGATCATCCTCCGGGCGGAGGGGATCAGCAAAAGCTTCGGCCCCACCAAGGCTCTGGTCCAGGTCAGCTTCGAGATCAAGCGCGGCGAGGTGGTGGGACTGATCGGTGAGAACGGTTCGGGCAAATCCACCTTCTCCACCATTGTGGCCGGCATCCAGAAGCAGGACGAGGGCCAGCTCTACCTAAACGGCGAGCCCTATGCGCCCAGCGACATCACCGACGCCATTTCCAAGGGTGTGGCCATGGTGGTACAGGAGCAGGGCACCTTCAACAACATCAGCGTGGCGGCCAACATCTTCGCCGGCCGGGAGCAGCAGTTCACCAAGGCGGGGCTGCTGGACCTGAAGGCCATGAACGCGGCCGCGGGAGAGGCCCTGGCCAAGATCGGGGTAGAGGGCGTCAACCCGGCCCAGGTGGTCAACGCCATGTCCTTTGAGGAGCGCAAGCTCCTGGAGGTGGCCCGGGCCGAGTGCGCCGAGCCCCAGCTGCTGATTATTGACGAGACCACCACCGCCCTGGGCCGGGAAGGCCGGGACGTGATGTACCGGCTCATCAACAAGATGCGGGACGGCAACCGTTCGGTGCTCTTCATCAGCCACGACATCGAGGAGCTCATGGCCATCTGCGACTCCATCATCGTCCTTCGGGACGGCCACTACATTGGCGCCCTGAACCGGGAGGAGATGACGGTGGGCGCTCTGCGGCAGATGATGGTGGGCCGGGAGATCGCCGACAACTTCTACCGTAGCGACTGGGAGGGGCGGCTGACTGACGAGGTGGCCCTGTCCGCCCGGGAGATCTGCTACGGGCCCATGAAGGATCTGGCCCTGGACCTGCACAAGGGCGAGATTTTGGGCATCGGCGGCCTGACCGACTGCGGTATGCACGACTTCGGCAAGATCCTGTTCGGCATTATCCGGCCGGACTACGGCACCGTGACGCTCGCGGACGGCACCGAGATCACCAAGCCCAAGCAGGCCGTGAAGCACAAAATGGCCTATATCTCCAAGAACCGGGATACCGAGGCACTGATGAGCGCCGGCAGCGTGAAGGACAACATCTGTCTGCCCAACCTGCCCAAGCTGGCCAAGGGTGGTCTGATTTCTCCCAAGGCCGAGACGGACCTGGCCAACAGGATGGGGGAGACCCTCTCCATCAAGATGCAGGGCCCCAAACAGTACGTCATGTACCTCTCGGGCGGCAACAAGCAGAAGGTGTCCATCGGCAAGTGGCTGGCCAGTGAGGCCGAGATCTACATCTTCGACTGTCCCACCCGGGGCATCGACATCGGCGTCAAGGCCGACATCTACCGCATTCTCACCGACCTGAAGAACCAGGGTAAGGCCATCATCATGATCTCCGAGGAGCTCCCCGAGCTCATCGGCATGAGCGACCGGATCCTCACCTTCAAGGACGGCGCCATCAGCGGGGAGTTCCTCCGTGATCCCTCGATCACCGAGCACACCCTCATCGACTACATGATTTAAGGGGGGCGGCGAGAAATGAAAGCACCTACATTGACCAAGAAGCAGGAGGGCAGCAAACTCTCCAAGGAAATACTCGGCACCATCGTCCCCTTCCTAGGCCTCATCTTCATCATCGTGTTCTTTCAGGTCACCACTGGCGGCAAGCTTCTTTCCCCCAACAACCTAAAAACCTTCTCCAACTATGCCTTCCAGTCCATCGTTCCCGCATGCGGCCTGCTGTTTCTCATGAGTCAGGGCGAAATGGACTTTTCCATGGCGGGTATCGTCTGTATCAGCGCCACCGTTGGTGCTATGGTCTCCAAGACCAGCATCCCCATGGCCATCGTGGCCATCATCGCCACGGCTCTGGTGATGGGCGCCATTAACGGCGCGGCCCATGTGTTCCTGCGGGTGCCCTCCTTCATCGCCACCATGGCCGCCTCCTTTATGTACAGTGGCCTAGCGTCAGTCCTGCTGGGCGGTGGTGCCTTGACTGCCAACTACGACTTCAAGAAGGCTGACACCACCATCTTTAAGTACGGTGCGATCTTGGTTATCATGCTCGTTACCTACATCGTCTTTACTTACTCTCCTTTCGGCAAGCACTGCCGGGCCATCGGTGCTAAGGCCGAGGTCCCCTTCCAAGCTGGCGTCAATGTGAAGATGGCCAAGTTTGTCCCCTTCCTCATCAGCGCCTTTGCTTGTGCCATTTTGGCTATATTCGCTCTGGTCCGCTCCTGCACCGCCGCCACCACTACCGGCGCCAATACTCAGGTCAATGCCATGCTGGCTTTGCTGCTGGGCGGCGTCCCCTTCTCCGGAGGCTGGAACTCGCGGTTCCGTTCCCTGATTATCGGCGGCCTCATCATGGCCGTCATTACCAACGGTCTGTTCCTGTTGAACCTGAGCACGGCCAACCAGCAGCTTATCAAAGGTGTGATCTTTATTGTGGCCGTGGCCATTTCCTTCGACCGCAAGAACACCGCCGTCATCAAGTAAGTGCTCCATCAGGCAACCCCTGGTACCCATAAAACAAAAATTACTTGTAGGAGGAAACAAAAATGAAAATGAAGAAAATGCTCTCTGTCCTTTTGGCTGGCACCATGCTGATGGGTTTGCTGGCCGCCTGCGGCCCCAGGGAAGACCCCAAGGGCCCCACTGACTCCCAGACTCCCACGACCGAGTCTGACCAGCCTGAAAAGAAATACCGCTTGGGCGTTATGAGTTACACCGGCGCTGCTACCTTCGAGGCGTCCGCCAAAGCAGTCCAGTCCATGTGCGATGCCGCCGGCGTTGAATTGGTCACCGTCCAGTTGTCCGGCTTCGACGATCAGGGCTTCCTTACCACCTATGAGAATATGATCAATATGGGCGTGGATGGTGTTGTCTGCTGCTCCTCTTCCGAGGGGCCCATCCGACTGATGGCTGACCTCTTTGAGGCGAATGGGGTGGACTGGTTCCTAGCCAACCGTCAGATCTCTGATCCTGACCTTAAGGAGTATGTATTCTCTTTGCCTTCCTTTGTGGGCAACGACTATTGCGCTGAGGAAGACATTGCTTACGAGATCGTGGAGCGGTTGCACAACGACTACGGCGTGAAGAACTTGGCGATCATCGGCCTGACTCAAGGTGACCTGAACGGCGACCTGCGGGACAAGGGCATTGCCAAAGCCTGTGAGGATCTGGGCGTCAAGCTGCTCACCGAGACCCGGGGTATCGTTTCCGCCAGCGATGTGACCAACGCTGTGGAGGGCATTATCTCCTCCTACCCCGAGATGGACGGCATCTTCATCGTGGGCGGCCTGGTCACCAACGGCGCTCTGGCTGGCGCCAATCAAGCCTTGGCCAACCACAACATGCAGGACAAGGTAGCCATCGGCATGATCGACATTGCCGCTGGCATGGATGAGTACATGGGCGAGGGCAAGCCCCTCAAGGTGGTCGCTGGCGGCAATCTGGTCTTTGACAACGTTCTGGCTGCTGCCTGCCTTATTAACCATAAGGATGGCGTCAACGCTGACAAAGCCCCCTACATCATCAACACCCGCATGATGTTTATTGAGAATCCCCAAGATTCCGTGGACTACTCCGAGTACTATGAGAATCCCAACAAGGCTATGATGAGCGGCAACCAGTGGTATGACACCCTGCTGGGCAAGAGTCTGGAGGAGATGCAGTCCTTCGTGGACAACTTCACCATCGCTTACGCCAAGTCCATGAACCAGTAATTTGAAGCGCGCGGGCGGGAGCCTGCTCCGGCAGGCTCCCGCTGGCTCTCCCATCTATTTGACAGTTTGAGAGGAGTCCACCCATGAATATGAAAACAAAAGCCTTGAATATCGTAAAAGCGTTTATGCTTCCGGTGGCTCTGTACCTTGTGGTGCTGCTGCTGATCCCGGACCGGGTAGGAAATTTGACGTCCATTATCTCCATACTGATCTTGGCGGTGGTTCCCACCATCACGGCCTACGGTGTCCACTTCGGCTTTGCCAGCGGTATTATGGATTTCTCGGTGGGTTCCCGTATCACATTGGCCAGTATGGCGGGCTGTCTTGGTGGCTATTATTTTGGACCTGTGGGTATGGTTTTGGGCGCGCTCTTGGCCTCTCTGGCGCTGGCCGCCATTGTGGGTGGCCTTTTCGCGCTCCTCAAGATTCCCTCCTTTGTTATCTCCATGGGTTGCCTCATGGTCTTTGAGGTGGTAAGCGAGACCCTGACCAAAAAGCTGGGCGCTATCCTGCCTGCTCTGTCCACGGGCCAGTATTTCAAAGCGCCTGAGAATATGCTCTTTTTGGGGAAGCCACCCTTCAACTTTATTGTTCTGATCTTGGTGGCCCTCCTCTTTGAGGTCATCAATACCCGGACCAAGGCAGCCAACCAAGCCCGTGTGGTGGGCAGCGATGAACTCATTGCCCGTAACGTGGGAATCAAGCCCATGAAGGTCAAGTTCAATACCTACATTCTGGGCAGTGTGTTCCTGGCTCTGGCCGCCGTCGTATCTACCTGCTACGCCAGCGCCGTGGGCTATGCCTCCAATATGGCATCTATGTCCATCGTGTTCAAACCCATGATGAGTGTCATTATCGGTATGTCCCTGAGCGGCCTAGTCCGCAGCAGCATTGGTATTTTGGTCGGAAACCTCTGCCTCAGCGTCATGTTTACCGGCATCATTGCCTTGGGCTGGCCCGACAGCCTTCAGAACGTCTTCTTGGGAGCTTTCCTAGTCATCATTCTGGCTTTGCCCACCATTCAGCGGGCCATGGCCGACTTTAAACGCCGGAGCGCCGCCCGCAAAGCCCATGAAAGTGTTCCCGCAGCAGCCGCCAAGGTGTAATAAGGAGGAATCATCATGTCTTACCAGATCGACCATAAGAAGATCGCCGATGCCCTGCAATTTCCCACGGAGGAGATCGTGGACATCGTCATCGACACCGACGCCTACAACGAGGTGGACGACCAGTTTGCCATCGCCTGGGCCCTCCGCTCCCCGGAGCGGGTGAATGTGGAGGCGGTCTATGCCGCGCCCTTCTGCTCCCAGGCCATTGGCAAGATGCTGGCCCCGCCGGGACAGAAGCCGCCCCGTCTGACCCGCGAGATGCTGGGTGATGGCATTCATTTTGCCGACACCCCCGCCGAGGGCATGGAGCTGAGCTATCAGGAGATCCTGAACCTGTTTTCCCTGCTGGACATTTCCCCGGAGGGAAAGGTGTTCCGGGGCTCCACCGCCTACATCGAGGACGACCCCGGCCGCAAGCCGGTGGAGAGCGAGGCGGCCCGGGATCTGGTGAAGCGGGCCATGGCCCGGCCCTCTGGCAAGCGGCTCTATGTGCTGGCCATCGGCGCCATCACCAATGTAGCCTCCGCCCTTATGATGGAGCCCGCCATCGCCGAGAAGATCACGGTGGTCTGGCTGGGCGGTCATGCCCCCTATTTCCAGGACGGCAAGGAGTTCAACCTCCTGCAGGATGTCCTCGCCGCCCAGCACCTCTTTAATTGTGGGGTGCCTCTGGTGTTGGTCCCCTGCGCCGGGGTGGCCGACCACCTCACCGTCACCGCCCCCGAGCTGGAGACTTGCCTCATGGGCCGCAGCAAGGTGGGGGATTACCTGGGCAAGATCGTGCTGGACGCCTTGAAGCCGAGCAAAGCCTTCAAGGGTATGATGAAGGGCTACACCGGCGGCATGGACGACATTCCCGCGGAGCTGTGCGGAAAATTTCCCACCACCCATATGGCCCGCTCCCGGATCATCTGGGACATCTCTACCGTGGGCTACGTAATGAATCCCAACTGGACCGTCAGCTCCCTGACCGCCGCGCCCATCCTTAACGACGACATGACCTGGGCACATGACGAGAGCCGGCATCCCATCCGGCTATGCTACGGTCTGAGCCGGGATCCCATGTTTGGGGATCTGTTCGCCAAGCTGGAGCAGAGCGGGAAATGATATGCTGGGAGCGGAACATTTGCGCATGATAAGTGAATGAAACAAAAGGCGCTGGCTGTTCAAGCTGTTGACAGTCAGCGCTTTTTTGGAAAAGAAAAAGAGTAAGGTAAATGGCTCAGGAAGCGGTTCTGACAGACCGCAAACGGAACATGATCTTGTTCAATATCACATCATTTGCTGTGTGGTGGGCTCTATGCTGTCCACGGCGTTGAATACCGCGCTGCCGCCGATCATGGCTGATTTTAATATCAGCGCGACTACCGGGCAGTGGCTGACCAGCGGGTATTCCCTTACTATGGCCATCATAATGCCATTGACCGTGTTTCAGATCAACCGCTTTCCTATAAAGTGGCTTTATTGCACCGCACTTATGATTTTCCTGGCGGGGCTGCTGCTCAATGCGGCGGCAGTGAATTTTCCCATGATGATGGGGGGCGGGTCATTCAGGCGCTGGGAGGCGGAATGATCTCGACTATGGGATAGGTGATCATTCTTTCCATCTACCCGCCGAAAAAAAGGAAGCGCCATGGGCTTGTATGGCCTGACAGGCGGAGCGGCGCCTGTATTCACCGCGACTGTGACTGGTATCCTGGTAGATATTTGGAGCTGGCGAGTCATTTTTATCGTTCTTTCTGTCATCATGGTTTTCGCGCTTCTGCAAGCCGTGAGAGCGGCGGAAAATGTGCTGGATACCGAGAAAAAGAAGTTTAAAGTGACTTCCTTCGTCCTGAGCGGCCTGACGTTTGGCGGCTTGATCCTTGCCATCGATGACTGCGGTTGCGGCGGACGGTGCTGACCGGTATGGCGCGGCGGCTTCTTTGCACGGCCTGAATGTTGCGTATTTGGTCATGTCCATGGTCGGTATTGCCATGTTCCTTTTTGCTCTCTGGGGCTGTCGGGAGGAGAAGGGATTCAGGAAGCATACATAACTGGAAAAACTTGCTTCCCGCCATTTGACATGATATAATCAATTTTAACCATGAATTTCCATGGGAATGGGGGGATCCACGTTGAATATCCGGGATATCGCCGCCCTGGCCGGGGTTTCTCCGGCCACAGTCTCAAAAGTGATCAACAACAAGGACGACTCGATCACTGAGGAGACCAGAGAGCGGGTCTTGCGGATCGTAAAGGAATATAACTTCAAGCCTTTCCGCAAGTATATCCAGAACGAGTCCACCTTCAGCGGGTTCGTGGGGCTGCTGCTGCCTGGCAGCGCTAAGGCGTTTAGCGACTATATCGCGGGGGCTCAGGCGGCGGCGGCCGCCGAGGGCTACAGCATGGTTCTGTGCACCTGTCAGGAGGAAAGGGACCTGGAGAAGCACCTGAACAACCTGTTCAACCGGGGCGTGGACGGGGTGAGCTTCTATCTGGACCGGGAGGTGGACTTCAGGCGGGCTTTTGCCAACGCCCCCGAAAAGTTGGTCCGTACAGCCGCCACCAACCGCAGGTCCTGGGCCGGCCAGTGCGCGGCCTACTGCGCCTTTTCCGACGCCACCCGCATGGCCGCCGAGCATCTGATCCGCCTGGGGCACCGGGAGATCGCTCTTCTGGGCTGGAAGGATCATTTTCTGACTGAGGATCTGGTGGCCGGCTATAACGAGGCCCTTTATGAGCATGACATTCTCCCGCGGGAGGCCGTTTTTCTCTGCGACAGCCCCGAGGACGTGATGGACCATGTCCGGCAGATCACCTACGGGCTCAGCACCGCGTTCCTGTGTCAGGACGCCCAGATCGCGGCCTGCGTCTACCGGGTGCTGAGCCGGTATGGGCTCCAGATCCCTAAGGATTACTCGGTCATCAGTATTTCGGACCACAGAGCACCGCTGGATGTGTTTGAGCCCGACCTTACCATGGTGGACGTCCAGCTACGGGCTCTGGGGCAGGCCGCCATGGAAAGCCTGATCCTGGGCATCGAAGGGAAGGGCAAGGCCCCGGAGACCAAGTGCTTCGCACCCCGGCTGTGGCAGGGCGCCAGCGTGGCTTCCCCCCTGAAAGGCCGGGGCAGGCGGATCGTTGTGGTGGGCAGTATGAATATGGACGTGATCATCCATATGACCCACATTCCTACCTCGGGCGAGAGCCTGCATTCCCAGCGTATTTTGAACCTGCCCGGCGGCAAGGGCGCCAACCAGGCCGTAGGTGCCGCCAAGCTGGGGGGAAACGCCTATGTGATCGGCTGTTTGGGCGGCGATCAGGAGGGGCGGCTCCTTTACAACAGCCTGGTGGAAAACGGCGTCAGCACGGCGGGGGTCCAGATCATCCATGAGAAGCCCACCGGGAAAGCCTACATTCTGGTCGGGGAAAACGGCGAGAGCACCATCGTCCGCGCCCATGGCGCCAACGACGAGCTCCAGCCCGATGTGGTGCGGGCAAATGAAGAGTGCTTCAAAGACGCCGAATTTTGCCTCATATCCACCGAAATGCCATGGAAAACGGTGGAATATGCCATCAACTTTTGTGCAACTAAGGGCATCAAAACCATCGTGAAGCCCACGATCCAAACCGTGATTCCCCCCGAAATATTACAAAAAATCACCTATTTGGTCCCAAATGAGAAGGAATTGGAGGTTCAGATTCCCGGCTCCAAATCCGTGGAAGAAAAAGCCGAATTCCTCTTCAATTCCGGCCCCCAAAATGTCCTCGTCACCTTGGGAGAGAAGGGCTGCTATCTCCACAGCAAGGACCTCAAACGCCATTTTCCCGCCGCGGATTTCCAGGCTGTGGATACAACCGGTGCCGGCGACGCCTTTATCGGCGCTCTTGCCGTCTACCTCAGCGAGGGTCATGATATCGTGCCCTCCATTCAATTTGCTACCTATGCTGCGGGGCTCAGCGTGACCAGAGATGGTGTGCAGCCCGCCCTGGCCGACCGCATGGTGCTGGAAATATACTCGGATAAGTATAATATCGATTGATCCAGCCTATTTGTCAGCTGCGTTCCAATATGCAAAAAGAAAGACCGCCGCAGGCGGTCTTTCTTTTTGCACTTTGAGGGGGGCTGGAGTCTATTGGATCCCGTGTTTCTGGGCGAATTCAGATACCGTGTTGGCCCAGTGCTCGAAGGAAAAGTTCTTTTTGATGTCGGTCATGTCGATATAAGCACCGTTCATCATGCATTGGATGGCGGCCTCGGCGACCATGGCCTCCGTGGTGAAGGGGGCGGAGAGATACTGCTCCAGCTCGATGTTCATTTTCTCGTTTACGCCTTGGATGGCCCCCAGATAGAAGTAGCTGTCCCGTCCCAGAAGTTCCCCCAGACGGATGAAGCATTCGATGCCCTCCCGGACTTGGGCGATGGTGACCCGGCGCCGGAACTGAGTTGAGCGCAGGCCGCCCATGAGAATGTTGTCTACCGTGGTCTCCAGGACCTGGGCCAGGTCGGGGAGAAGGGCGGTATCGGGCAGGGTCTCGCCCCGCTCCCACTTGCTGATGGCCTGGAAGGAAATGCTGAGCCGCTCTCCCAGCTCCTGCTGAGTGAGGCCTTTGTTTTTTCGCAGGGCAAGGATCTGCCCGCCCACTTTTTTCGGATCTGCTGACATAAAGTAAGTCCTCCTTGAATGATCGTGCTCCGGAGCAGCTAAGACCATTATAGCGATCGGGAGCGGGGAGTGCAATAACCCGACGGGGGAGAAAGGGAAGACATATTTCTACCTGAGGTTGAGGGAGGTCCTCACAGGATATAGTCGGTGATGCAGTCGTACCAGTGGACGTAGGTCTCCCCGCTGACCAGCATACGCTC
>CATMVA010000018.1:0-2824 GCA_950075865.1 uncultured Oscillospiraceae bacterium
TGGTGACCATCTCCCACAATGAGATGCCCCTGGCCATCGTGCAGAAATACAACGGCTGGCCCAACAAGAAGGTCATTGACCTGTATGTGCGCTTCTGTGAAACCATCTTCACCCGCTACAAGGACTATGTGACCTACTGGCTCCCCTTCAACGAGGTCAACGATCTCATGCTGCCCCTGAGCAATCTGATGCAGGGGGGGATCTACTCAGAGAGGGCGGTGACCTTTGGGGATACCCAGGACGACGATTTGAACCTTCGCATGAACGCGCTGAACAATGTGCTGATTGCCAGCGCCAAGGCGGTAGCGGCGGGCCGGAAGATCGACCCTAAATTCCGCTTTGGGACCATGATCTGTCATATCACGATGTACCCTAGAACTTGCAGCCCTGAAGATGTTCTGCTGGTACAGCAGGATGATATGGTCCGTAACTGTATGTGTTCCGATGTGATGCTGAGGGGGGAATATCCCTATTACGCTTGGCGGTATTTTGAGCGGAACGGGGTCTCTCTGGCCCTCTCTGACGGGGAACGAGAGCTTTTACGGGAAGGAGTCTGCGATTTTTACAGCTTTTCTTATTACCAGAGCATCTGTGAGAGCACCCAAGTTTTTGATGAAAAGACCAGCGGCAATATTATGGGCGGCGTAAGAAATCCCTATTTGGAGTTGACCCAGTGGGACTGGCCTATCGACCCGGTGGGACTGCGGTACACCCTGAACAAGGTGTATGACCGATACCATGTTCCGGTCATTATTACGGAGAATGGCTTGGGCGCCAGCGATACACTGGAAGACGGAAAGATCCATGATCCCTACCGGATCGACTATATCCGCCGCCACATCGAAGAGATGCGAAAAGCCATCGACGACGGTGTGGACCTGTTCGGCTATACGGTTTGGGGCTGTCTCGACCTAGTAAGCGTCTCCACGGGGGAAATGCGGAAGCGCTACGGTTTTGTCTACGTGGACGCCGACGATAAAGGACAAGGCACCTTGGACCGCTACCGCAAGGACTCCTTCTACTGGTACAAAAAAGTCATCGCCTCCAACGGCGAAGACCTGTCCTGAATAAAATACCATCCCCAAAGCCCCCGGACATCCGTCCGGGGGCTTTGGCGCAAAGGGACCATCCCAGTCTTTATTCCTTTTTCACCCCCGGAACCCCCGGTAGACCTTCCCGTTCTCCAGCTCGATCCCCTTCTGCCGGGCCAGCTCGGAGACCGTCACAAAGAGAAAGCCTTTCTCGTGGAGTGTGTCCACCACCCGGAGGGCGGCCTCCACCGAGGTGGGGTAGATATCATGGAGCAGGATCACGTCCCCGTCCTCCACGTTCTCCAAAATGCGCTGGGTCACCCGGTCGGCGTCCAGCTCCTTCCAGTCCTCCGGGTCCACCGACCACAGGACGATGGGGGTATTCGCCCGCTTCTCCACGGCGGCGTCCACCCCGCCGTAGGGCGGCCGGAGCAGAAAATCCTCCCGGCCTAAGATCTCATAGAGGAGCTGCCTTTCCCGGTCTACCTGCCGGGCAAAGTCGGCGGCACTGAGGGCGGTGAGCCACCGGTGCTCGTAGGAGTGGATCCCGATTTGGTGCCCCTCCTCCTCCATCCGCTTGATCAGGTCCTCGTTCCCCTCGATCTGCTCCCCGATGAGGAAAAAAGTGGCTGGCACCCCCCGCTCCTGTAAGCCATCCAGCAGGTCGGCGGTGGTGGAGCGCCGGGGGCCGTCGTCAAAGGTGAGGGCCACCAAAGGGGCCTCGATCAGGGCCTCTCCCTCCGCCGGGACCGCCGCTTGCGGCCGCGAAAAAGCAAACAGACCGCAAAACAGCAAAAACAGGGCCCAAAACCCCCGTTTTCGCAGCCAAAACCGCCCCATCATGCCGCCTCCTCCCGTTTGTGTCAGTATGTACCCAAAGTGAGGAAGCTATCATGAAAAAGGGCGATTTTTCCTTGGAAAAATCAGTTTTCAGCCGGATCCGGGTCTCCATCCAGCAGAGAAAAATACCGGTAGAAGGGCATCAAAAACCGGTAGCAGTCCAAAAGCTCGTCGGCCAAGGCGGGGCTGAAAAGCCTGTCCTCGTAGGGGCCCTCGCGGGTAATGACGATCCCCTTCCGGTTATACCAATCCTCCAGCAGTTTAGAGGGGGCCTTCCCCTTCGGCCGCTTGTACTCTTTCCCTTGCAGCTGTAGCTCTGAGCGCTTCTTCAGGGTCCGGGCCAGCTTCTCAAATTTCTCCGGTTCCCGGTCCAGCCGGGCCCGGAATTTGGCCGCCGTCAAAGCCGGCATATCCCAGTAGCCCAAGCCGTAGGAGTAGCCCTCGGGGGAGAGCTCGAACCAGAAGGTCAGGCCGCTTTCAAAGGGGCCGCGGGGACGCTCGATGGCACACCAGAGGTGATCCTTGTATGGCCCGCGGCCATAGAGCCGCCGGGCATCCCGGTAAATTCGGGAGACCTTGGAGGTGAGGCCCAGCTCCTGGGCCTCCTCCCCCAGTCCCTCGTAGAGTTGGCGGTTCAGTTCCTTCATGGGTTGGTACAAAAAGTTCAGATATTCCTCCTTATGAGCCTCAAACCAGGACTTTTCGTTGTTAAAACGGATCCCCCACAGGAAGTCCTGGACCCTGGGATCGAAGCCTTGAAACATCTTTTTCTCTCCTTTTTTCCTCTGTTTTTGACCCTCTTTTTTGGGGTTTTGAGATCGTTTTCACCGGTTTTGAGGGTGGTTTCACGCCCTCTGCTTTTTGACCGCCTTTTGGGGGAGTTTTGAGGTCGCTTTCGCCGGTTTTGAGGGTGGTTTCACGCCCTCTGCTTTTTGACCGCCTTTTGGGGGAGT
>CATMVA010000018.1:2924-45668 GCA_950075865.1 uncultured Oscillospiraceae bacterium
CCGGTTTTGAGGGTGGTTTCACGCCCTCTGCTTTTTGACCGCCTTTTGGGGGAGTTTTGAGGTCGCTTTCGCCGGTTTTGAGGGTGGTTTCACTCATCCGCTTCCACGGGGGCCAGGGTCTGGCGTCCGGTGTTGGGATCGATACCCAGCGCGGCGGCGTCTTCGGGGTTATAGAGGATCACCCCGTTCCTGGCGTGGTAGTTATCCTTGTGGAGGTAAACTGTGTCCACCACGTTGCCGTCCTGATCCACCAGCTTGTTGTAAGCCTCGGCGCTCACCGCATTGTAGGCGGTGCGGCTGCTGTCCTTCCGGGTGGTCCCACGGGGAACGCTCTCGTCGGGCTCGTAGACCGTTTCGGCGTATTTGGTCACCACCCGGTTGGTGCTGTATGGTTCCCCGTGGATGCCGGTGGTGTCAGTGCCGTGGAGGACCACATGGAGATCACTCCCGCTGTCCACCCAGGCCTGGATCTTCACGGGATACTCCGTGTTGTTTTTGAACTTGAAGTCGATCTCGCTCCCGGCCACTGTAGCGTCCAGGCCTGCGGGGATATAGCTTGGCTCATAGCCGTGAGGGGTACGCTCCACGGTCTCCAGATTGGCCCGGAGGGTGGCAAGGTACAGGGTAGAAGCTCCCTGGCACACGCCGCCCCCGGCGGTGAGCACCGTTTTGCCCCCCTGATAGGCCGCCCCCATGCCGTATCCCTTCTCGGTCTCGTAGGGACCGCAGGTGGCCAGGTAGGAAAAGACCTCGCCGGGCAGCAGAATGGTGTCGTTCAGATACTGCCCGGCCAGCTTCACGTTGCCCCGCCGGCTGGCAGTACCTCCCACATGGGTGGAGGCCTCCCCCAGCACATCCCGGTAAAGGAGGGCGTTCAGGGCCTCGGTGGTCAGCTCCGGCTGGGTCAGGGTCAAAGGGATCCGGCACGCCTCCCCCTCAGCGGTCCGGGCCAGGGCGGTCCGGGCCTTCTCCGGGTCGAAGTCCCGTCCCACCACCGACGGAACTACCTGGCGGCTCACCGAGTCCACATAGGCGTCGTGAACTTCGGTCCGGACCGCCTGACGGATGGCCTCGAAGTCAGGCTCGGCGGGCGGATTTCCCTCGGCGAGGAGGGCGGTCACGGGGAGCACATCCCCCACGCTCCCGTTCAAAAGCCCGGTCATCCGCTCCTCCAGAGCGGCAAAGAGAGGGCCCCGGTCCAGCATACGGCCGGCGCGGCCCTTGGTAAAGACCAGCTCGTCCTCATCCACCGTCCAGGTGGTGGCCAGGTCTGGGTCGTCGGTCCGGGCGGCCGCCGCCAGCACGGCGGAAGGGGTCCCGTTCAGAAAAACCGCGGCCGGATACCGCTCCCGGCCCAGAAGAGCCCCCAGAAGCCGGAGCCCCCGGACTGGGAAGGACACCGACTGGGCTTGGGCCATCTGCCGGACCGACTGGGCGGCGTCAAAGGTAAAATCAGTCCCGGGAACAGCGTAGGTACTTCCCTCGCAGAAAAACTCTGCCTGAAGGCCCTCCAGCCGGGCGGTGACGGCCCCCTTCAGTGTCCGGACAGCCTCCTCCTGTGTCATCCCACCCACATCCACTCCGGCCAGGGTGGTGCGGGGCAGCAGCTTCCCGCCAGCACCCGCCGCGGCGCACAGGGCAAAATAGCAGAACATCAGGGTGACAAAAACAGCAGCCACGGCAACGGCCGCCCGCCGTTTGACCCAAGGGGCCCGCACACCCGCGTCTTTCTTCTCTCCGGACATCTCTCCACCTCCGACAAATATGTACGTCAGGAGCGGAAGATCGGATCCGCCCGGTATCTCCGGTATTGCAACGGTCAGTAGTTATTATATGTATTTTTCTCCGAAAAAGCAATCCAACTTTTCTTTCCTGTTTTTAAGCTTTCCAGCAGGTTTTTTTCTTTACTTTCCAGGCGATTCGTTGTATGATAGGATATATTCTTTCCGGTCAGGAGGCGCCCTATGTCCCCCAAACAAAATTCCAATATCCCATGGTGGGCCATTGTCCTTGGCTTCATGACCTTCCCACCCATCGGGTTTATCCTGCTCTTTCTGAGCATTGCGGGGGTCCAGATCCCCAGAGGCTCCAACAAAAATGTGGACTGGAGCAGTTACCGCCGCCAGAGCGGCACTACCGGCACCTACCGGGCTCCGGACGGCAGGACCACCACCTTCCAGCACGGCACAGCACAGGGAAGCGCTGCTCAGGGCGGCACCATCTACACCGGCCAGGTCCGGCCGGGCGCCCAGCAGGCAAACGGGGCGGCCCAGGCCCAAAGGACCACCCCGCCGCCCCAGGCGGCCCCCAAGAAGACCAAAAAGAAGTCCCGGTTCAAGATCAGGGGCAACGGACTGGCCGGCGTTCTGTCCGCCACCGGTATGGGGATGAGCTTTGTCTCCCTCATCGGTCTGGTGGATGAACTCTCCTTCGCTCTGGAATACGGCCTTCTGCGGCACATGAGCGACTGGTTCCCCTGGTTCGGCTTCCTCTGCGCGGGAATCTTCACCGCGGGCACCGGCATTGCCATGAGCCGGAAGCAGAAGCGGCTGCGGCTCTATCTGGGGGTCATCGGCACCCGGCAGTCGGTCTTTATCTCCGATTTAGCCTCCACCGCCGGGGTGAGCGAGAAGAAGGTCATCGGCGACCTCCAGGATTTCCTGGCCGACGGCACCTTCCCCCCGGGTTACATCGACAGGGCTTCGGGGCGGCTGGTCTTTACCGACCAGGGCTACGCCTCCCCTGAGCCCGAGGTCAAAAAGGAGGCTCCCAAAAAGGCCGAGGAGCCCAAGAAGGAGGACCCGGACGACGCCCTCCTGCGCCAGATCCGGGAGGTCAACGACGCCATTGCCGACGAGATGATGAGCCGGAAGATCGACCGAATCGGGGAGATCACGGGCAGGATCCTGGACTATCAGCGCCGGAACCCGGCCAAGGCCCCCGAGCTGCGGCAGTTCCTGAACTATTATCTCCCCACCACTTTGAAGATCCTCAACGCCTATGCCCAGATGGAGGCTCAGGGGGTGGAGGGAGAAAACATCTCGACCGCCAAGGACCGCATCGAGGGCATGATGGATAAGGTGGTGGAGGGCTTCGAGAAGCAGCTGGACCAGCTCTTCAGGACCGACGCCATGGACATCACCACCGATGTGGAGGTGCTGGAGCGGATGCTGGACAAGGACGGGCTGGGGTCCGGGATGACCATGGGCGGATAAAAGGAAATACAGCAAGAAGACCTCTCCGCGAAGGCGGAGGGGTCTTCTTTTTGAGAGATGCGCAGGCGGCGCTACTTCGGGCAGGATGGCCGGGGCGGGCCGATGAGGACACCGGCCCCTACGAAGGGTATGAGGGTCACAGCTCCTTTTTCAGGTAGATCCCCACTGAGATGTGGTAGGAGATCCAGAAGAGAAGGGCGGCGATCATGACTGGGGCTGCCAGCAGAAGGGCGGGAGGCAGGGCGGTGACCGCCTTGTCCAGACCGGACAGGTCCAGGCTGCCCTTTTCGGTCAGCCAGGACAGGAGGGCCATGCCGCCGAAGCAGGTGACGAAGATGATCATGGAGATGACCCGGCTTTTCTCGGAGCCGAACTTGAAAATCACGGGCAGGATCACGCTGTCCAGCAGGAGGCCCACCAGACAGATCGCGGCGGAGACCGCCAAAGGCTCCCACCAGACGCTGACCTGGGCCTTGCCGAACCAGGTCACCCCCAGGCTGACCAGGGCGGCGACCACGCCTCCCACCCCCAGAAGAATGAGGGCGAAGAGGTAGCGGGCGGTGACCACGCCCTTCCGCCCCACGGGGGAGGCCCCGGCAAATTTGTCCCAGCGGGCCTGCTCGTCGTAGGCGAAGGCCGACATGGGCCCCATGGCCCCCAGCATCACCGCGAAGCCGGAAATAATGGAGTAGGTGAAGGTGCCCGTGAGGGCAAAGAAGGCGTAGACCGCCATGAGGAACACATAGTACCGCAAGGTCTTTTTCAGCACCAGAAAGTCTTTCAGAATGAGGCCGGTCATTTTTGCTCCCCCTTTACCGTCAATACCATAATATCGTCCAGGCTTACCGGGTCCACCGTCAGGTGAGGATACCGCCGCTTCAGCTCGTGGCGGTCCTTCACCAGGGCCTCGCAGCCGAACTGGTTCTCCCGCACACCGCCCAGCAGGGCTTTGTCCACCCCGGCGAGCTGTTCCTTGGAGCACAGCAGCTTGCCGTACTGCTCGAGCAGCAGATCCTTCTCCCCCTGGAGGAGGACCTTTCCCCTGTGGAGGTAGATGATGGAGTCGGCTACCTTTTCCAGGTCGGTGGTGATGTGGCTGGACATGAGGATGGCATGGTCCTCGTCCTTGATGAAGGCAAAGAACTCATCCAAAATCTCGTCCCGGACCACCGGGTCCAGCCCCGAGGTGGGCTCATCCAGAATGAGCAGCCTGGGGTGGTGGGCCAGGGCGGCGGCGATGGAGAGCTTCATTCGCATACCCTTGGAGAACTCCTTCAGAAACAGGTTCCGGGGCAGGTCATAGCGCTTTAGCAGCTCCTGATAGAGATTTTTGTCCCATTTTTGATAGATGCGGGACAGGACATTCCCCACCATGTCGGCGGTGAGGGTATCGTGGAAGCCGGTCTCGTCCAGCACCACCCCGATGTCCTCCTTCACCAGCCGTTCCTCTTTAATGTTGTCCCGTTCCAGCAGGGCGATCTCGCCCCTGTCCCGGTGGATCAGGTTCAGGATGCACTTGAGGGTGGTGGATTTGCCCGCCCCGTTCTCCCCGATGAGCCCCACGATGGTGCCGCCGGGCACTGTGAAGGACACGTCGTCCAGCTTGAAAAGCTGGTATTTTTTCGTGAGGTTCCTTACCTCAATGGCATTTTTCATGTTATTCTCCTCCATAAAGGATGTTCAGCGTTTCGGTCAGTTCCTCCAGAGTTACGCCCCCGGTGCGGGCGGCATCCACCGCCTTCTGGAGGTGTTCCTCGGCCTGGCGCAGGGCGCTCTCCTTCACCAGCTCCAGATTCCGGGGGGCCACAAAACAGCCCTTCCCCGGCACCGTGGTGATGAAGCCCTCCCGCTCCAGCTCCTCATAGGCGCGTTTGGTGGTGATGACGCTGATCCGCAGCTCCCGGGCCAACAGCCGCATGGAGGGCAGGGCCTCCCCCTCCCGCAGCTCCCCCCGCAGGATCAGGCCCTTGACCTGCTGGGTGATCTGGTCATAGATCGGGGCGTCCCCCGTGTTGCGAATGATGATGTTCATGTCATCCCTCCAACTGTATCTATCGGATATACACAGTATAGACGATAGATACATGGTTGTCAAGAGGGAAATACAAAAAAACCGCCCTGTGAGGAAAACCTCACAGGGCGGTTTGTGTTCCGATCTCAGTCGGTGACGTAGGGCAGCAGGGCGATCTGGCGGGCCCGCTTCACGGCCACGGTCAGCTCCCGCTGATGCATGGCGCAGGTGCCGGTGGTCCGGCGGGGCAGGATCTTGGACCGCTCGGAGAGGAACTTCTTCAGCTTCCCGGCGTCCTTGTAGTCGATGTGCTCCACCTTGTCGGCGCAGAAGGTGCAGACCTTGCGGCGCTTGCGGCCGCGGGGGCGCAGGTCCTTGCCGGCGTTATTCTCCATCGTAGGCATAACGGATAAACCTCCTTATTAGTCAGATAAGGCCGTCAGAACGGCAGGTCGCCGTCATCATCGGCCAGGTCGGCAAACTGGTCCTCCCCGGCGGGCATCTCGTACCCGGCGGAGGGCTGTCTGGGGGCGGGAGCGGCATAAGCCGACGGGCTGTAGCCACCGTCGCCCTCCCGGCGGGAATCGCCGAAATAGACGTTTTCAGCCACCACGTCGGCGGCGGTGCGCTTGTTGCCGTCCCGGTCGGTGTACTGACGGATCTGGAGCCGGCCCTCCACCACGGCCATGCGGCCCTTGGCGAAGTAGCGGCTGACGAACTCAGCGGTCTGACGCCAGGCGACTACGTTGATGAAGTCGGTCTCCCGCTCGCCAGTCTGCTTGTTTTTAAAGTCCCGATCCACGGCCAGGCGCATGGTGACCACGGTCACACCGCCGGGGGTGGTACGGAGCTCCGGGTCGGCCACCAGCCGGCCCATGATGGTGATGTGATTGAGCATATGCGTCCCCCTTACTCGTCCAGACAGACGATGATGGAACGCATCACGCCGTCGGTGATCCGGAAGATACGATCCAGCTCAGCGGGGAAGGCGTTCGCGGCGGTGAAGGTCATACGGACGTAGTGACCCTCGTCCTGGTCCTGAATGGGATAGGCCAGACGCTTTTTGCCCCACTCATCGACTTCCACCTGGGTGGCGTTGCTCTCGGCCAGGGCCTTGAACTTCTCCACCAGGGCGGCGGTGTCCTCCTCGTTCTTGCGGGGGTCGATGATATACACCGCCTCATAGTTCGCGCTCAGTTTTGCCATGTTCTTGCACCTCCTTATGGACTGTTGGCCCCCAATCTCCGTTGGGAGCAAGGAGCTCTGCCGTAAAACTACAGACAGGCTATATTATTATAGCGGAATTCCGTGGAATGTCAAGGGATTTTCTTTCCTTTCTTTCCCCTCCCAAAGAAGAATAATAAACAGGACCATCCCAAGAGCGGGATGGTCCTTCGTTTTGTTACAGGGTCTGGGCCTTTTCCAGCAGGAAGCGGCGCAGCCACTCCCCGGTCTCGGGGTGGTCCAGGGCGAAGTCGATGGTGGCTTCCAGAAAACCCTTAAGGTTGCCGGTGTCGTAGCGGCGGCCCTCGAAATCCACGGCCAGGACCTTGCCCTGGGCGCTCAGGGTGCGCAGGCCGTCGGTGAGCTGGACCTCTCCGCCGTAGCCGGGGGCCTGGTGCTCCAGAATGTCGAAGATGTCGGGCTTCAGGACATACCGGCCCAGGATGGCGTAGTTGGAGAACTTTTCGGCCAGGGTGGGCTTCTCCTGCATGTCCCGGACGGCGAAGACATGGTCCTCCAGGGCCTCGGGCTTCACCACGCCGTACTTGGAGACGATCTCGTCGGGGACCTGCTGGACCCCCACCGCCGAGGAATCGTACTTTTCGGCGGCGGCGATGATCTGGCCGATGACCGGATTCCGGGCACGCATGATATCGTCGCCCAGAAGGACGGCGAAGGGCTCGTCCCCCACGAAGCGCTTGGCCCGGTAGATGGCGTGGCCCAGGCCGCGGGTCTCCTTCTGGCGGACGTAGAAGATGTTGGCCAGGTCGGCGGCCTTTTTGACCTCCTCCAGCTCCTTCTCCTTGCCGGCACGCTCCAGGCGGTGCTCCAGCT
This sequence comes from uncultured Oscillospiraceae bacterium, assembly GCA_950075865.1. Taxonomy (GTDB): domain Bacteria; phylum Bacillota; class Clostridia; order Oscillospirales; family Oscillospiraceae; genus Vermiculatibacterium. The sequence goes on from CATMVA010000018.1 coordinate 10,209, forward strand.
CAGGGTAGTAGTCAAAGTAGTCGTCCATGGCCGACTTGGCCCGGTTGGTGACGATGAGAATGTCCTCGATGCCGGCCTCCACGGCCTCCTCCACAATGTACTGAAGCACCGGCTTGTCCACCATAGGGAGCATCTCCTTGGGCACCGTCTTGGTGGCGGGCAGCATCCGGGTCCCCAACCCGGCTGCGGGGATCACGGCCTTGCGGACTTTCATGGGGCATCCTCCTTTTTGTGCTATGTTCGTCGGGGCAGATGTCCTCATCCGCCCTTTTTTTGACGGGATATGACAGTAAAAGGCGGGCCGGTGAAGACACCGGCCCCTACACATGGGCAGAGGTCACAGCGACGTAAGCCGCCTTTCCGGGATGATGGAGCGGAAATAGGCGATCTTGGGCAGAAGCTCCAGCAGGAGCATACCCAGGACATAGCAGGCGCCCAGCTCGCCAACCCCTACAGTAAAGCCGTTCCAGGCCCAGGCGGCGGGAAGGGCGGCGGTGAAGCCGCCCGCCTCGGCGAGGCCGATGGTGAAGCCCACCAGCAGGGTGTTGCAGATCACCGGGGGCAGAGGGGCCAGCCATTTGTTTTTCAGCCGGCTGGTCCAGACCGCGGCGATGAGGGTGGCCGCCGAGCCCACCACGATGTCCAGCACGCCGTAGGGGGAGAGCAGGTTGACGATGAGGCAGCCCACAAAGAGCCCCGGCACGGTACAGGGGAACAGGAAGGGCAAGACGGTGAGGGCCTCGGCAAAGCGGAACTGGATTGGGCCAAAGGTCAGGCCGAAGAAGTTGCCGAAATAGCCCATCACGGCGTAGAGGGCGGCCACCATGGCGGCCAGGGTCAGGTCTTTGGTACTGAATCTGCGCATAAAAATATTACCTCCATTTTTTTGTTTCAGGGCTTCTCAGCCCCACAGCATGCGCGCCGCATACAGGATCGGAGGTCCCTTCCCCGGGAGCAAGGCGCATTTCTCCCGGACGGCATTCTCTCCGACCGTTAGACTGGGCGGGGGACCCAGTCAAGTGCATTATAGCACGGCGGGAAACAAAATGGAAGATGTGTCTTTCTTAAAAAGACAAAAAAAGCCGCGGGAATTCTCCCGCGGCCTTTTATCCGGTCTCAGCGCTGGGGCAGGTAGTCCAGGGGATCCACGCTCACCCCGTCCCTGGTCATGGACAGGTGGAGGTGGGAGACTTCGGCGCTCTCGGCGATGGCGCTTTTGCCCACAGAACCGATGATGTCACCGGTGCGGACCGTGTCCCCGATCTCCACGTTGGGGACCCCCGCCAGGTTGGAGCAAACGGAGACCACGCCGTCGGCGTGGGAAATGACCACCGTCTTTCCCATCAGGTCGTCGGTGTAGATGTCGCTCACCGTGCCGCCCGCCGGGGCTTTGACCTGGGTCCCCGCGGTGCAGGCGATGTCGATACCGTCGTGGGTCCGCCAGTCGGCCATGGTGGCGTCATAGGACAAGGTCTCGATGTCGTGCTCCCGGAGGATCTCCCCCTTCACCGGCCAGGTGTAGACCGAGGCGGTGGCGGTGGGAGGCACCGTGGGGGCGGCCGAGGGGGTGGCCGAGGGTGCCGGAGTGGTCAGGATCGCCGGGGGCGTAGAGACCGGCCGGGGGGTGGCCACCGACGGGGGCGTGGGGGTCACCTTGGAAACCGGGGCCGTAGGGGTGGGCGCCGGGGTGGGGGTGACCGTGATGGTCACCGGACCCGAAACCGTCCTGCTCTGCTCACTGATGCCCGAGAAGAGGTAGTAACCCGATACTCCCAGGGCGGCCACGCACAGGAGAAGGACGATGTAGAAACCTTTTCCGGCCATGAAGCTGCCGATGCTGTCCCGCATGGATTTTTTCATTGATTTGCACCTCCGAGGGTAAGTTTTGCCGGAGTCTCCTGCATTTATACCCAAGGGATGAAAATTTTGCGGCCTTTACAGAATCTTCATGTTTTATTCACCGTTTCCGTCCAAAATGTAGTATACTTTAAGTTTGAATAAATGGGAAGTTTTCGGAAGGAGAACCGCACATGCTGAAATTGGACAACATTGTTAAAGTCTATGAGACCGCCGGGGAGAATGTCACCGCCCTGCGGGGGGTGAGCCTCAGCTTTCGGGAAAATGAGTTTGTGGCCATTCTGGGCCATTCGGGCTGCGGCAAGACCACCCTTTTGAACATCATCGGCGGCCTGGACCAGTATACCAGCGGCGACCTCATTATCAACGGCCGCTCCACCAAGGAGTTCAAGGACCGGGATTGGGACAGCTACCGCAACCACTCCATCGGCTTTGTCTTCCAGAGCTACAACCTGATCCCCCACCAGAGCGTACTCTCCAATGTGGAGCTGGCCCTGACCCTCTCCGGCGTGGGCAAGGCCGAGCGCCGGAGGCGGGCGGCCGAGGCCCTCTCCAAGGTGGGCCTGGGGGACCAGATGAAAAAGCGGCCCAATCAGCTCTCGGGCGGCCAGATGCAGCGGGTGGCCATCGCCCGGGCGCTGGTCAACGACCCGGACATCCTGCTGGCCGACGAGCCCACCGGGGCCCTGGACAGCGAGACCTCGGTCCAGGTCATGGACCTGCTGGCCGAGATCGCAAAGGATAAGCTGGTCATCATGGTGACCCACAACCCGGAGCTGGCCGCCCAGTACGCCACCCGGACCATCCGGCTTCTGGACGGACGGATCGTGGACGACTCGGCCCCCTATGCCGGTGCGGAGGCGGCCCCCGCCGGGCCCCGGAAACGGCAGAGGAAGCCCTCTATGTCGGTCTTTACCGCCTTTTCCCTCTCCCTGAACAACCTGATGACCAAGAAGGGGCGCACTCTGCTCACCTCCTTCGCCGGGAGCATCGGCATCATCGGCATTGCCCTCATTCTGGCCCTGTCCACCGGCATCAACAGCTACATCAACCAGGTCCAGGAGGAGACATTATCCAGCTACCCCATCACCATCATGGCCGAGAGCACCGACATGTCCGACCTGATGGTCAATCTCATGGGGGTGCGGCGGGAGAACCAGGAGGAGATGGCGGGCCGGGACCCCGACCGGGTCTACTCCTCCACCGTCATGTACGACATGCTGGACTCTATGATGAACGCCCAGGTCCAGACCAACAACCTGAAGGACTTTAAGACCTGGCTGGACCAAGGGGGCGGCGGGATCACCGACCTGGCCGCTGTACAGTACAGCTACGACTTCTCCTTCAACATATACACCCAGGACGAGGACGGCAATATCATCAAAAGCGACGTGATGGATATGCTCCAGAACGCCATGGGGGCCATGTACGGCGGGGATTACTCCTCCTACTTCGCCTCCATGGGCTCCATGTATTCCGCCATGGACGTGTGGGAGGAGCTGCTCCCCGGGGAGAACGGGGAGGCCATCGGCGGCCAGGTGAAAAGCCAGTATGACCTGCTCTACGGCCAGTGGCCGGAGAACTATGACGAGATCATCCTCTTTGTGGACGGCAACAACGAGATCTCCGACCTGATGCTCTACGCCTTGGGCCTGATCTCCTCGGACGATATGAGCGAGAGCATGAAGGCCATGGCCAACGGAGAGACCATCGAGGCAGAGACCCTCAGCTGGTCCTATGAGGAGTTGTGCCAGACCCCCTTCAAGCTCCTCCTTCCCGCCGAAAAGTACCTCTATGACGAGTCCACCGGGGCTTACACCGACATGTCGGTAACCAGGACCGGCATGGACTTCCTCTACAACAGCAGCGACATCGGCACCACCCTGAAGGTGGTGGGCATCGCCCGGCCCAGTGAGGCGTCCACCTCGGGCATGGTGAAGGGGGCCATCGGCTACACAAGCGCCCTCACCCGGTACGCCATCGACGCCACCGCCAGGACCGACATCGTCAAGGCCCAGCTGTCCGATCCGGCCACCGACGTGATCCTAGCCCTCCCCTTCGCCACCGGTGAGGAGCCCGAGCCCTCCGACGAGGAGAAGCGGGAGGCGGTCACCGCCCTTTTGGGGAAGATGACCGTGGTGGAGAAGGCGGGGGCCTATATGAATGTGATGAGCCAGCCCAGTCAGGCCTATGTGGAGACCATCGTCGCCCAGCAGATGGAGGGCATGACCCGGGAGAGCATCGAGGAGATGATCCTGGCCCAGTATGCCGCCGAGATGGGGGTGGACCAGGAGGCGCTTACCTCCTACATCGCCGAGATGGACGACAAGACCCTCTTTGCCCGCGTTGAGGAGGCCATTGCCCAGTCCGTCCGGGAACAGTATGCCATGGGGGTCCAGCGGCAGCTGGGGGCCATGACCTCCGAGCAGCTGGCCGCCGCCCTGGACACCGTACTGGAGGGCAACGAGCAGGTGCTCTCCATGACCGGCATGGCCCCCTTCGAGGCCTGGCAGTACAACTACCTCTATGAAAACTACATGCCCCCCACCCTCTCCCAGGCCACCTACGAGGAGAATCTGGACACCCTGGGCTATGTGGACCTGGAGAGCCCTTCCACCATCAGCATCTATGCCTCCACCTTCGCCGACAAGGATCAGATCGCCGATCTGATCGCCGGATACAACGCCGGGGTGGACAGCGAGGACGAGATCACCTACACCGACTATGTGGCCCTTCTCATGAGCTCCATCACCAGCATCATCAGCGGCATCAGCTACCTGCTCATCGCCTTTGTGTCCATCTCTCTCATCGTCTCCTCCATCATGATCGGCATCATCACCTACATCTCGGTGCTGGAGCGGACCAAGGAGATCGGTATCCTCCGGGCGGTGGGCGCCTCCAAGCGGGATGTGAGCCGGGTCTTCAATGCCGAGACCTTCCTTGTGGGGCTGTGCGCCGGGCTCATCGGTGTCGGGGTGACCTTGCTCCTCAGCTTCCCCATCAACGCCGTTCTTCTCAAGGCCACCGGCATCGTGGGCCTGAAGGCTGTTCTGCCGGTGGAGGGGGCGGTGATCCTGGTGGCCATCAGCACCTTCCTCACCATCATCGCCGGGCTGATCCCCTCCCGGGTGGCCGCCAAGAAGGACCCTGTGGTGGCTCTACGGACCGAATGAGCTTGACGCGGTCCGGTGTCACGTCCGGCCCTGATCACGCAAGCAGCGGAGGGAAGATCCCCTCCGCTGCTTTTTACAGAAACTGTCCCAGCCACCACAGGGCGGTGGACAGGGTGGCCCCCAGGGCCACGTAGCCCGGGGCCGGAATCCGGTGATACCATTTGCTCCGGCCCTTCCGTGCGAAGTCGTCGGCCACCCTCCGGGCCTCCTCCACCACCTGGTCGGCGGTGACCCCGGAGGCGTTCATAGCCCCCTCCTTGACGATAAAGATGGCCTCCTCAAAAAAACGGCGGTCGGGAGACCGCACCACGATGACCCGCCGGCTGACCCCTTTGATCAACTGCGCCCCCTCCTTTTCCCTTCCAGTATGGACCCATTCTGCCAAAATATACAGGGCATGGAAAACCTCTTCCCCGCGTACAATGGCCATCGGAGGGAGAGGAATGGAAAAAAAGAGGCCCTGGGCGGCGCTGGCGGCAGTGTTTGCGGTCAATATCCTGATCATATTACTTTTTCAGGCCGTGTTTTAAGAAAAGGGAGCTGTCCCCCGGGGGACAGCTCCCTTTTTCTTCAGATCTCTTTCAAACCCTGGGTCTCCTCGATCTCCATGATCATGGCCACCCGCTCGCTGTGACGGCCGCCCTGGAACCGGGCGTTCATCCACTCGTCCACTATCATCTTGGCCAGCTCCACCCCGATGACCCGTGCGCCGAAGGCGATGATGTTGGCGTTGTTGTGCTCCTTGGCCAGCCGGGCGGTGTAGGGCTCGCTGCACACGCAGGCCCGGATGCCCCTGACCTTGTTGGCCGCCAGGGAGATACCCACCCCGGTGCCGCAGATCAGGACGCCGCCGTCCACCTCGCCCGAGGCCACCAGCTTGGCCACCCTGTAGCCGCTGACCGGGTAGTTGAACCGCTCGGGCGTGTCGGTGCCCACATTGACCACCTCGACCCCCTTGCTCTCCAGGTAGGCCATGATCTCGTTCTTCATCTCTACGGCCACATGGTCGTTTCCGATGGCGATCTTCATCCCATATCCCCCACTTCACGTTTTTTGTCCGCAGGTCACATTACCTTACATTATAGGTGGTTTTCCAACCGGTTGCAAGTGCCCGGACAAAAAAAACGTCCGTCTCCTGCCGAGACGGACGTTTTTTCCTTGTTACCCCTCCATGTGCCGGCCCAGGAAGCCGGACATGGTCTGGAGCAGCTTGTACTCGGTCTCCCCACTCTGGAGAGAACCCTCCTCCCCAGCAAAGAGAACGCAGCCAAGCACGTCCCCCTCGGCCAGGATGGGCGCGGCGCAGATGACAAAGTACTTTTCGCTCTCGTCGCTGACCGGCACCGGGGTCTCCCCCGGCTGGTACTGATAGATCTTCCGGTTTTCCAGCATGCTCTCCAGCTTCTCCCCCAGCCGCTTTTCGGTCAGGTCCCGCCGGGGCGCGCCGCTGACGGCGATGCAGGTGTCCCGGTCGGTGATGACACACACCCGGCCGGTGGTCTTGTTCAAAGTCTCGCACATCTGGGAGGCAAAGTCAGAAAGGCCCCCCATCAGGGAATACTTCTTGAAAATGACCTCGCCGTCCTTGTCGGTATAGATCTCCAGCGGGTCGCCTTCCCGGATCCGCATAGTACGGCGGATCTCCTTGGGAATGACCACACGGCCAAGGTCGTCGATCCGGCGCACGATTCCTGTCGCTTTCATATCTCTCTCCTCCTGCGGTTTTCGATTGACAAGGATAGTATCCGCAGGTCCCTTTTTCCTATGCAATCTTTGGAGAAGGTATGATTTGGAAATGTCAGCCTTTCTTTTTCCCCGCACAGGCAGCGAAAAAGAGGGAGTTCGCCGGAAAGGACTTCTTAAATATCATATTTCGCCGCCAGGCGGGCCGGGGGCAGCTTCAAAAGCCGCCGGAGGGGCAGAAGCCCGGCCAGGATATGGAAGCCCAGAAGCAGCAGAGCGCAGGCCAGGGCGGCGTACCAGGGCAAGGTGAGGGAGGACACCATGGAGGGCAGGGAGTTCATGGCCGCCACTACTGCCCAGGCGACGAGGGTGACGGGCAGGATGCTCCGCAGGGCCAGGAACACACTCTCCAGGGCGAAGATAGCGCACAGCTTACCGCCGGGGATCCCCAACAGGCGGTAGACTGCGATCAGGCCGATCCGCTCCTGGACCCGGGTGCGCTGGAGCAGATAGAGCATGACCACGCACAGCAGGATCACGGTAAAGGTGACCACCTGCCGGGCCCCCAGACGCATCCCGCTGGCCCGATAGTATTCATTCCAGGCGTCGGTGTTGGCGTCCTTAACGGTCAGCTTCAGGGTGTGGTCCATGGCCTCGGGCTGCTCGTTGCGCAGATAGGCCTTCACCGCCTCCTTATCCTCGCAATAGAGGAAAAACCGGCTGGCCGTCAGATAGACCATCTGGTCCAGATGGCTCTGGATATCCTCGTCGGCAATGGCCAGGACCGCGTAGACCTCCGGCTCCTCCACGGCAAGGACACTGGCGTACTTGACCTTGGCGCCGGTGTTGTACACGCCGCCCCGCCTGTAAGTATCCCCGGCCCGGTCGGTAAAGATGATACAGCCCGGGTACATCTCGCCCCGGTACTCCACCGGCCCGGACAGGTCCACATCGTCATACTTTCCGGGAACCATGGCCCGGAGGGTGGACAATCTCACCATGTCGGTGCCGGCCGAGCCGAGGGAAAGGAAAGCCTCCGGATACACAAACATGGCGGGCTCCCCGCAGTCGCTGATGCCCACGATGGTGGGGGCAAAATTCTTCCGCTGGAACTGGGTCTGACGGCCCAGGAAGTAGCTCACATCGGCGATGCTGTTCTGAATGATACCCTCCTGCCGCATCATGTTTTCCAACACCCAGCGGTCAATGACCACTTCGTCGGGCCGCTGGGGCATCCGGCCCATGACGAGGGTGCTCTCGTCAAAGTGGGATATGGGCACATAGCTGAAGCCGGCAAAGGGCTCGGACACCGAACTCATCTGATGGAAAATGTCCACCGAATAGGAGGGATAGGGCATGGCGGGCAAAAAGTCGATGGTCTTCCCCGTCTCGGCCTCCAAGGCCCTGAGCAGCTCTGTCAGCTGCATCACTTCGTTTCTCAGGCCGCTGCTGGAGTCGGGGGTATTCTTGTCCCGCTCGGCCATGATCTCCAGAACATGGGAATCGGTGGTGATAAAGTCCCGGGGATCCACCGTGGACAGAAACATATAATCGGCCACCGTATACAGGGTCAGGATGGCAAGCAGGGTGAGGAAGACCCATGTGGTGATCCTGCTGACGCTTTTGCCTCCCGCCAGACGGCGGGCCTCCCGGCCCAGCATGGGCAGGTCGATACCGCCCCCCGCCTTTCCGGCCTTTGAGGGCGCGTCCCAGGAAAGGCCGATAGCCTCCCGCTCCACGGTCTCCAGCTTCAGGACCGGCCGGTCCCCCTCGATGAGCTTGGGGTCCTCGTCAGTGTGGGCGGCGGTCACCGTCCGGGGGTCGTCCAGCTTGATGAGGATACTTCCCTTGCTGGCCACCAGGGTGATGTTCACCGGCGGGGCGTCCTCCTCCCGCAGGAACCGGAGGGTGAGGGCCTCCCCCTCCAGCTTCTCCTCCTGAAAGTCCCCGGTGTAGAGGGCGCCGCCCCCCGCGTCGATGGCCTCCCGGTGCCAGGCGTCGCTGTCGTCCACCAGATGCCCCTCGGACAGGGTGATGATCCGGTCGGCAAAGAACCGGGCGATCCGCTCCTCATGGGTGACCATGACCACCAGGCTCTTCTGGGAGATCTTCCGCAGCAGGGTGCAGATGTTCATGGTGTTGGCCTCGTCCAGATTGCCCGTGGGCTCGTCGGCAAAGATGACCCTTGGCCGGCGGGCCAGGGTGCGGGCAATGGCCACCCGCTGCTGCTGGCCGCCCGAAAGCTGGCCCACCTGCCGGCGGGCGAACCGCTCCATATCCACCGCCCGCAGAGCCTCCAGTGACCGCTTCATCTTCTCCTTATGGCTCAGGTCCAGGGCGTGGAGCCCCAGATACACGTTGTAGGCCGCGCTGTACTCGGGTAACAGATAGTAATTCTGGAAAATATAGCCGAAGGAGCGGTTTCGCTCGGCCTCGGTCCTGGCGCTGCCGCAGCGGCAGTCCTCCAGGTCGTCGGTGCTGATCCTTCCCCCATCAAAAACATCCAGACCGCCCATGGCGTTCAGAAGGGTGGTCTTGCCGCAGCCCGAGGGGCCCACGATGCAGACAAAGCCGGTATCGGGCAGGGTGAAGGACACGTCGTACAGGGCAGGGCTGGCGTTCTTCGCCCGCTTGTCGTAGGTTTTTTTCAGATGATCTACCCGGATCATGCCTCCACCTCCTCATCCAAAACGTCCCAGTCCAGATCGGGCTCGGCACCCGACTGGGGGAACACCTGTTTTTTCAACGCCTTCATGCTCCAGACCGCGGTAAAGGCGCTGGCCCCCAGATGGATCAGGCACAGCACCGCCCGGTAGGACAGGGGCAGATAGCGCAGGATGTGGACCAGCTGGTCCACGCCCCCCGCCGCACAGGCGCCGATGAGCCCTACACCCAGCACCTGACCGCCGATGGCAAAGAACATGATCTGCCAGAACACCGAACGCTGGGCGGTGGCCCCGTTGAGGCCGATGTGGCTCAGCAGCCGGTAGCTCTCGGTCTCCATGGAGAACATGGCTCGCAGCAGCAGGATCTGGAGAACGATCACGGCCAAGAGGGCAATGAGGCATACCCGGAGGGTCTGGGTGCGCTGCTCGGCCAGCTCCTCGTTCTGGGACACGGCCCCCTCCTGATAGGGGGAGATGGCCCCGTAGCCCAAGGCGTGGATGGCCTCTAATACCCGGTCCACATAGGCGTAGTCCTCCACGAACACCGAGACCTGTCCCCCCTTGCCGGGGTAGACCAACTCACCGAAGTCCTCCGGATGGACCAGCACGGCCCAGCGGTGGCCGGTGTCGGCGGTGCCAAGGATGGCAACGTCCTTCTCCGAACCGTCCGGGACAGGAAGCCGGTAGCGCAGGAAATCATACACGGTCGGCGGCTGTATACTGTTTTCCAGGGTCTCGGACCCGATGATCTCCCCACGATGGACAGGGTGAATATCATCCAAACTGGGCGTTTTTCCCCAGTCCCCCCAAAAATAGGAATAGTGCGGCGTAGCATTCGTTGAGATCGGATTCATGAGGATACCCAGCGTTTCTTTCTTGCCCCACCATGCCTCCAGCAGTTCCAGAGCCTCGTCCAGAGAAAGGGCGTTCAGGTCCCGGGCGAAGAATTTCTCTTTCTTTTGGGTATAGGTCTCCTTGAATTTCTGGAACATAGGTTCCGCCACGCTGTTCACCTTCGCCGAGATCTGGGGATCCATCAAACTGTTCCTTATGACTATACCCCAATCTCCTGTTGCAAACAGTGTATTGTCGTCCAGCCCCACCTCTTGCATGACGGTCAGGAGCTCGTCCCCAAGCTCCCAGACCGCGGCATAGTGCTCCAAGGCCTGCAGATAAATAAACCGCTCGGCGGTCCCATCGTCCATGGAAAAGTCCTCCACGAGATATTCCATATATGCCATGCTATCTGTGAGCGCCTGGATAACCTTCTGTTTGACAGCTTTCTCCGCCTTCTCCTTCTCGGTAATGATCCCATTTCTGATGATCTTATAGCCATAGCCCTCAGAACCGTTGCCTACCCGGTATATTGTTCCTACCAGGCAGGGATCCTTGGGAAGGGGCATATACAGGATATTCTTCCCCTGTGCGGCCAGCTTAGCCTGGGTGGTCAAAATACGTCCCAGATCCTCGTGGAAGTACAGGTGCTCCCCGTAGTTTGTGACTCCCACCACCGTGACCTCAATGCGGAAAAGATCGTCGGTGCCCCAGTTCTTCTGGTCCTGGATCAGCACCGTCATGGTCTGGCCCAGCAGGTCCTCGCCTCCCACCGCCACCACCTCGTAGAGGCTTTCGGGCAGGCGGCCGGCGGTGAGGAAGGTCTCCCCGTTAGGCAGGGCAGGGACGGTACGCATAAAGGGCATATACCCCCGGGTCCGCCGCACCGAGTAGCTCGCCTTCGCTTCGGCCATGGGGTCAAGCTCCGTGCCCGTGTTGGTCAGGACCCGGGCGACCTCATAATCCACATCCTCCCGGTAGGCGTACTGGATGTCGGTGACGTAGCCGTACTCCTCCACCGACTCCACATACCGCACCCCCAGGAGCCTGTCAATGTCCTCCTGGGCAAACTCTCCACCGCCTGGGCCGGACACCACGATCCGCCGCTGGTCCCCGTTGCGGAAGGCCGAGTTGTCATAGTGGTATGTAAAGGTGTCGTCCAGATTGGAGATAAAGGTGCCCGTGACGGCAAACATGGCGAACACCGCGGCGGCAAACATGCAGAGCATCAGGGCCGACCACACGGGCCGGGCCTTGATCTGGAACCGGGCCACGAACCAGCTCAGGCCCTTCTTCCCCTCGGCTTTGACCGCTCTTGGTGCCGGGGCGGCTGGCTCGGGCACGTCCCGGAGCTTGATGTCCATGGTGACCCGGCCGTCGTGGAGCTCGATGTGGCGGGTCACGCTGTCCGCCGCCTCGGAAAACTCATGGGTGATGAGGATGACCAGCCGGTCCTTGGCCGCCTCGGCCAGCAGCTCTATGACCATAGCGCTGTTCTCGGCGTCCAGATTGCCGGTGGGCTCATCAGCAATGAGGACGGGGGCCGGCTTGGCCAGGGCCCGGGCGATGGAGAGCCGCTGCTTCTGGCCGCTGGACAGCTTGGCCGCCCGGCGGCGCCGCAGGTCCCAGAGCTCCACCCTCTTTAGGATCTCCTCGGCCTTTCGCTGGGCCTCAGCCTTATCCACCCCGGTAAGGCGGAGAGCGCAGGTCACATTGTCCAGCACCGAACTGCCCGGCAGGATCCCATAGTTTTGGGAGATGAAGCTGACGCAGTCCCGGCGGTACCGCTCCCAGTCCGAGCTGTCATAATGGGAGGTGGGCTTGCCCTTGAAAAGCAGCTCTCCTCCCTCGTAGGGCAGGATCCCGCCCAGCACATGGGCCAGGGTGGACTTGCCGCTGCCGCTCTCGCCGGTGATGGCCACAAACTCCCCCCGGCAGAAGGTCAGGTTGGTCGGGTTCAGTCCCACCACCACTGACTGGGCAGAGGTGTAATATTTCGCTAAATTCTGTAGGGTCAACAATTCCTGTGCCATTGGTTTCCGCCCCTTTCAACGACGCTCCGGATTTTAAGATAGTATAGCATACCCCCAAAGCAATCGCAAGGTCTTCCCGACTTTCTTGCATTTTTGGGCCGGGATACCCGCAAAAATCCGGCTGCGATCGGATATCTATTGACTTTCCGCCGGGCATCTGCTATTCTAAAGGCAGAAATTTCCTTCCCCTGCACTTTGAAAACCCTGTCTATGATGATTTCTGCCGAGCAGCCATTTCAGATATTCCCCCGCTCTGCTGTCTTTATCCCTGTTTGGCTCCATAACTGCCGTGGGCCGGCAGTTGGAGGATATAGTCCCTGTTCCGCGTTCCAAAGCAGTGAACCGAAATTGAGAGAATTAAGGAGGAAATTATTATGATGAAAAAACTGCAAAAGCTCGGCAAAGCTCTGATGCTTCCAGTGGCCGTTCTGCCCATCTGTGGCATACTGATGGGCCTGGGCTATGCCATAGCCCCCGGTGCCATGGGTGTGCCCGATGCCGTTACTGAGGGCTTCGCTTACACCCTGGGCCTGTTCCTCATCAAGGCAGGCGGCGCCGTCATCGACAACATGGCTATTCTGTTTGCCATCGGCGTGGGCGTTGGCCTCTCTAAGGACAACGACGGCACCGGCGGCGTGGCTGCCCTGGTCTCCTGGCTGATGATGACCACTCTGGTGGGCAACGCCGGCAACATCATCCCCACTCTCATTGAGAATAAGACCTGGGAAGTGGCCTACGACAAGATCGCCAACCCCTTTATCGGCATTCTGGCCGGTATTATCGGCGCCCTGTGCTACAACAAGTTTAAGGACACCAAGCTACCTGACGTACTGGCCTTCTTCTCGGGCAAGCGGAGTGTTGCCATCGTCACCGGCGTGGTTTCCATCCTGGCTTCCGTGGTGTTGCTCTTCGCCTGGCCCGTGATTTTTGGCGCTTTGGTAGCTGTGGGCAACGCCATCAAGAGTCTGGATGTGGTCGGCGTTGGTATCTATACCTTCCTGAACCGTTTGCTCATCCCCACCGGCCTCCATCACGCGCTGAACAACGTGTTCTGGTTTGATACCATCGGTATCGGCGACCTGACCGCCTATTGGTTCCCCATGGGCGAGATCGCTCAGAAGGCTAACTGGTCCATCGGTATGTACATGGCCGGCTTCTTCCCCTGCATGATGTTCGGTATTTCCGGCGCTGCTCTGGCCATGATCAAGAACGCCAAGAGCACCAAGAAAAAGTACGCCATCGGCATCGTGGGCTCCGCCGCCGTCTGTGCCTTCCTTTGCGGCGTTACCGAGCCCTTTGAGTTTGCCTTCATGTTCCTGGCTTTCCCGCTCTATGTGGTCTACTCCCTGCTCTACGGCATCTTCGCCGCCATCACTGTGGCTCTGGGCTTCCGGGCCGGCTTCATGTTCTCCGCCGGTGCTACCGACCTGTTCTTCTCGGCTTTCCTGCCCTCTCACGCCAATACCTGGCTGATCCTCCCCCTGGGCCTCGCCGCCTTTGTGGTGTTCTTCCTGGTGTTTAACTTCGCCATCAAGAAGTGGGATCTGAAGACCCCCGGCCGTGAGGACGAGGATCAGGAGGGCGAGCTGAAGATCGAGCTGGCCAACAACGACTACACCACCATGGCTAAGATCATTCTGGAGGGCCTGGGCGGCAAGGAGAACATTGCTGAGGCCGACCACTGCATCACCCGGCTGCGCATGGAGGTCAAGGACAACCTGAAGGTGGACGAGAAGAAGATCAAGTCCTCCGGCATCGCCGGTATTATCCGCCCCAGCAAGACCGCTGTGCAAGTTATTGTTGGCCCCAAGGTCCAGTTTGTCTTTGACGAGCTGAAGAAAATGATCTGAGTCCTCCATTGACCGCCGTGGGGCCCGCTCGGCGGTAAGCCTGATTTCTGTCCCGGTGCGGGCCGCAGACGCGGCCCGCACCATTTTATCACTTCGGGTCATACTATTTTTACTTTACGTTACGTTGAAAAGGAGGATCTACCCATGCTCTATCCCAAGATCCTGATTGCCGCCAACCCCGAGGAGTGCGCCAAACTGGCCGCCAACCACTTTGAGGAGCTGATCTGCTCCAAGCCCGCCTGTGTGCTGGGCCTGGCCACCGGCTCCACCCCCATCCCTCTCTATCAGGAGCTTATCGCCCGGGAAAAAGCCGGGAAAATTGACTTCTCCCGGGTCCGCTCGGCCAACCTGGACGAGTACAAGGGGCTTACCGGGGACCACCCTCAGAGCTACCGCTTCTTCATGCAGGACAACCTGTTCAATCACATCGGTATCAAGCCCGAGAACACCATCGTTCCCGACGGCCTGGCTACTGACGTGGAGGCTATGGCCAAAGCCTACGAGGCACAGATCGAGGCCTGGGGCGGCGTGGACCTCCAGCTTCTGGGTCTGGGTCACGACGGCCACATCGGCTTCAACGAACCCGAGGACGTCTTCCCTGTTCACACCCACGAGGTGGAATTGACTGCTATGACCCGGGAAGCCAACAAAAGGTTCTTTGGATCTCTGGAGGAAGTTCCTACGGCCGCATACACTATGGGAGTAGGGACTGTGATGGCTGCACGGAGCATTTTGATGATCGTGACCGGGGCCGATAAAGCCCAAATCGTCAAGGATTCGTTCTTTGGGCCCGTGACCCCCCAGGTGCCGGCTTCCATCCTCCAGTTCCACCCCGATGTGACCGTGATCCTGGATGAGGCCGCCGCCTCTAAGCTATAATTTAGCCTTAAAAGTATTTTATCCTTTGAAATGGCGTACAATATCTTTGATTTTTACGTCGAAAGGTTTTGATTCCTATGCGATACAACAATGCCCGCATTTTCACCCAGTTTGGCTTCATTTTGGGCAGTTTTGAGGTCAAAAACGGCCGTTTTGCGGCCGTTTTCCCAGGTGGCCACGGCGGGGGGATCGACCTCCGGGGGGCCAAGGTCATCCCCGGGCTGGTGGACGTCCACACCCACGGCAACTCGGGCTGTGATTTCTCTGACGGGGACGAGGCGGGTCTCCGGAAGATGGCGGCCTACGAGGGCAAAAACGGCGTCACCTCCTTCCTGCCCACCTCCATGACCCTGCCCTATGACGTACTGGAGAAGGCCTTTGCCTCCGCCCGAGCGGTGGCCGACGCACCCGACCCCGGCTCGGCCCGGGTGCTGGGCATCGACATGGAGGGACCCTTCTGCTCTATGGCCAAGAAAGGCGCCCAGAACCCGGACTACCTAAAGGATCCGGATTTTCAGGCCTTCCACAAGCTCAACGAGGGCTGCGGGGGACTGGTGAAGATCGTGGTGGTGGCCCCCGAGCTGCCGGGGGCGGAGGACTTTATCCGCCAGGCCAGCCGGGAGTGCGTGGTCTCCATCGCCCACACGGCCTGTGATTATGAGGAGGCCAGGGCCGGCATCGAGGCCGGGTGCTCCCACCTGACCCACCTGTACAACGCCATGAACCCCCTCCAGCACAGGGACCCCGGCCCCATCGCCGCCTGTGCCGAGGCCGACAACGTGATGGCTGAGCTCATCTGCGACGGCATCCACATCCATCCCGCCGCCGTCCGGGCCGCCTTCAAGCTCTTCCCCGGCCGGATCTGTCTGATTTCCGATTCCATGCGGGCCTGCGGGATGCCTGAGGGAGAGTCCGACCTGGGGGGCCAGAAGGTGTTTTTGAAGGGCCGGAAGGCCACCTTGGCCGACGGCACCATCGCCGGGTCGGCCACCAACCTCTATGACTGCATGCTCACTGCCGTCTCCTTCGGCATCGATGAGACCGAGGCCATTCTGGCCGCCACCCGTAATCCCGCCCGCTCGGCGGGGCTGGAGGATCAGGTGGGGACCATCGAGCCCGGCCTGTGGGCCGATTTTGTGGTCTGTGACGACGACCTGACCGCCAAAGAGGTCTATATCGGCGGGGAGAAGGTCTGAGAAACGCCCCCACATTGCCGAAAAGGAGCCGAGCCATATGTACCCCTCCTCATTAAATGACTTTCGGGTGGAGAAGGACTCCCTTTCCGCCTATCTGGACTGTTTTCACTTCGACATCTCCTTGTTCGCCTACTGGAACCAGGGGGAGGTCCGGAAGCTGCGGAACCTGCTGCTGGGCGACATCAAGATCGCCTTCGCCACCCAGGGGAGCTGCCGGATCACCACGGCCGAGCAGGCCCATGAGGTGGGGCCGGGGGACATGGTGATCCTGCCCCCCTACACCCTGCACAACGTTGATTTCACCACCGACGGCGATGTGGAATCCTTCGAGTTCCACATCAGCATCACCCCCGCCCACGCCCAGCAGTGGTTTATCGACAACCTGAAGGACCAGATCTTTTTCCCCGGTGTCATCACTCCTGAGCTCCGGGAACGGATCATGGAGATCTACGGGCAGACCCGGGCCAACACCCAGGGCAGCTACCTGCTGACCAAGCACATCCTGACCGAGCTTCTCCTCCGCGCCCTGGTCTACACCGAGCAGCCGAGGAAAAAGTCCCCCCACCGCCGGCTGGACAGCCAGGAGAAGGTGGCCATGGCCTTCCTCCACTATGTGGACGAACACTACCGGGAAAACCTGCGGACCCAGGACATCTGCCGGGCCCTGAACCTGAGCGCCAGCCACCTTTCCCGGTGTTTGCAGAAGATGGTGGGGATGACGGCCACCCAATATATCACCCACTACAAGCTCCTCCGGGCCCAGGACCTGTTGAAAACGGGAGAGCGGAACATCCAGGAGGTCTCCGACTATCTGGGCTTCTCCTCGGTCTACTACTTCAGCCGCCTGTTCAAGCAGCATTTCAGGGAGACTCCCTCCAGCTTTATGAAGCGGCATCTGCCAAAAACCGATCACGAGCCATAAAAAACGGGGGCCGGACAAAATGTCCGGCCCCCGCGCTGTGGTATGGCCTTCTCTATGGGCTCAGTCCTGCACGTAGTAGACCTGCCGGACCGACTTGCCAAAGAAGGGGCTCTCGGGGTCGTAGTACTGGGGACGGGTGGAGTTCTCCTTGTTGTAGGTCCACAGCAGGGAGTTGACGATGTACTCGGTGGGGTCGATCTCGATCCAGTCGTTGACCTTGAGGAGCATGGCGATGGTGGCAGCCTTTTTCTCCTCGGGGCGGGAATTCCAAGACTCGGCTCCGTACAGGGTCTCGATATACAGGTCGGCGGCCCGCTTGGCCTCCTCACTGTCGGGGTCCATGATCTTGGCGGTACCCTTGATCTGGACGCCGTAGGAGTTGAAGTAGTCATTGGAGTAAGCCACGTACTCCTCCTCGGGGATCTGGTGATACCAGTACATGACCACATTGGGGTTGTGCTTGATGTGCTCGCACTTCTCGGTGCCCTTCTCGCTGGAGGCATAGAGCTTCATAGTGGTGGGATCCAGCACGAACTCCACCGAGGACAGCCCCGGCACGTTGTTGTAGGAGGTGGCGATCTGGTACATCTCCCGGTAGGAGTAGACGGTCTCGCCGTTCTCGTCGGTCTTGAGGGGCCAGCCCCGCAGGTAGTCCAGAGCCAAGGCCCGGATCTCCTCTTGGGTCATCTGCTTTTCCGGCTCGATCTTCTCGGAGGCGCCGGTGAGGGCGTCCACCCCGGTGACAAGGTCATAGTCGGCGGCCTTCACATAGCCGTTGGACAGGGCCCAAGCGTCCAAGTCCCCGGCACCGCTCTGATCGGTGATCTGGGCCATGGCCTTGCGGGCGGCGGCCAGGATGGCGGTGCTGGTGCCGGTGGCGCCGGCCACAGTATCCACGCTGACGGTGCCCTTTTCGGTCATGGCCTTGGACATCTGCTCAATGGCCTTCTGGCTCAGGTCGGACTTCCGGTCGGAGGTAAAACCCGCTTGGGTAAGGGCACCGTCCTTGATGGCAAGGATGGCGGTCACCTGCTCCCCGTCAAAGCCGGCCACCGTGGCCATCGCGATCACCTCGTTGTCCGGCTTCTGAGATCCGAGGATCAAGCTCATGCCGCCGGTCTTCTCCCCGTCGGGGATGGTGAGCTTCTGGCCCACCACGATCAGGTTGGGGTCTTTGATGGCGGCCTTGTTGGCATCGTAGATCTCCTGCCAGCGGCCGCTGTCGCCCAACTGCTGCTGGGCGATGGAGGACAGGCTGTCGCCGGCCTTCACCGTGTACTCGGCGGCCACGGCGGGCACCGCCAAAGACAGGGTCAGCAGGGCGGCCAGAAGGAACGTGAGCTTTCTTTTCATAAGGATGTCTCCTTTCTTTTTTCTTGCCCGAGGCAAGAATATCTCCAGTTTTTATGATACCTCCGGACCGGGTCATTTTTCCATGTCATTTTCTGCCCGGTTTTTGCAGAAATCGTGCTCCTTTTCACAAAGGGGCAAAAAGGGACATTTTGCAATTTCTTGTTTTCCATCTTGCGTTTTTGCTTTTTCTGTGGTATCCTGAAAACAGAAGCCGACCTCCGGGGCGGCCGGAGCGTTCCGGCCGCCCTTTTTTGATTTTCCCTTCCGGAAAGGAGTTTTGACCATGACCGTCATCCCACAGGGCTACACCCCCGCCCTGAACCTCTACGACACCCAGAAGGCCATCGGGCTGCTCAAGCGGATCTTTGAGGACACCCTGGCCGGAGCCCTGAACCTGCGGCGGGTGTCCGCCCCCCTCTTTGTGGAGGCTCACACCGGTCTGAACGACGACCTGAACGGGGTGGAGCGGCCGGTGGCCTTCGACGTGCCCTTCACCGGCCGGGAGGCCCAGGTGGTCCACTCTCTGGCCAAGTGGAAGCGCATGGCTCTCTACCGTTACCACTTCTCGGTGGGCGAGGGGCTCTACACCGACATGAACGCCATCCGCCGGGATGAGACGCTGGACAATCTCCACTCGGTCTATGTGGACCAGTGGGACTGGGAGAAGGTCATTGCCCCACGGGACCGGAACGAGGCCTATCTCCGGGCCGCGGTGGAGGCTATTACCGGGGCCATCCGGGAGACCCAGGAGACTCTGCGCGCCTCCTTCCCGGCACTGAACCGTCTGCCCCGGCTTACCGGTACTGTGAGCTTCGTCACCGCCCAGGAGCTGGAGGACCGGTGGCCCGATCTGACCCCCAAGGAGCGGGAAAGGGCCTGGGTCAGGGACCACCCCCTCACCTTCCTCATGGGCATTGGCGGGCCGTTAAAATCTGGCAAGCCCCACGACGGCCGGGCCCCCGACTACGACGACTGGACCCTGAACGGGGACCTGCTGGTGTGGAACAGCGTGCTGGATGACGCCCTGGAGCTCTCCTCCATGGGCATCCGGGTGGATCCGGACGCTCTGGACCGGCAGCTCACTGCCTCGGGCCACGACGAGCGGCGGGGGCTGGAGTTTCACTCTCTGCTGCTGGAGGGCAAGCTGCCCCTCACCATCGGCGGCGGCATCGGGCAGAGCCGCCTTTGTATGTACTTGCTGGGCCGGGCCCACATCGGGGAGGTCCAGGCGGGGATCTGGGACAGGGAGACCATCGGGACCTGCCGGGAGGCCGGGGTAGTACTCCTATAAACAGCCGAAAAGGCGAAATAGACGGCCATTTTGTCCGCAATATAACAAATTTTTCTTGACTAATCTCCTTCTGTGCCATATACTACAGTGGAGCGCAATTTCGCGCAAATCAAAACAGGAAAGGAAAGATTACAATGAAAAAACTGACTGCTCTGCTCCTGGCTGGCATGATGGTGGCCTCTCTGGCCGCCTGCGGCGAAAAGAAAAACGAGGATCCTGTCGTGGACGACTTCACCTCCGCTTCGGTGGCTGATTTCTACGGTGATTACGGCCTCACCGGGGATGAACTGATGAACGCCCTCAACAGCTTCCAAGGCTCCTATCTGCTCGCTACCGTCAACCCTGACGGCTCCCCCAACATCGGCTTCTATATCTACGGCTGTGTCAAGCACAACGACACCTACTATCTCAAGCTGGGCCTGGCCGACAACCAGTCCAAGCAGAACCTGGAGCGCACCGGCCAGGGCGTGGCCGCCTACGCCGCCGCTCCCGACCCCGAGAAGGGTTACTCCATGGCCGGCGCCCGGATGACCTTCACCGTGGTCACGGACGAGGCTCTCATCGCCGAGCTGCAGGGCGACAGCACCCACCAGTCCATTTACGGTGAGATCACCGAGATCCGTTCTCTGGGCTAAGTACAAACGGTTGAAAAACGCAAAAGGCCCCGGAGCCGTCCCTGCGGACAGCTCCGGGGCTTTTTTACCTTTTTCTGTTAGCGATCCGTCAGCAGGCTCTCCATGACCTTCAGCAGCTCAGGCATATTGACCGGTTTGGAAAGGTGGGCGTCCATGCCGCTTTCCGCGGAGCGGCGCTTGTCCTCATCGTAGCAGTTGGCCGACAGGGCCACGATGGGGATGGCCGCCAGGGCGGTGTCGGGCAGGGAGCGGATGGCCCGGGCCGCCTCGTGCCCGTCCATCACGGGCATTTGGATATCCATCAGCACGAGGGCAAACTCCCCGGGCTGGGAGGCCCGCACCCGGTCCAGGCCCTCCCGGCCGTCCCGGGCTGCCTCCACCCGGAAGCCCTCGGCCTCCAGCAGCTCCCGCTCGATCTCCAGGTTGAGCTCATTGTCCTCCACCACCAGGATCTTGCCCGACAGGCGGGGATGGGCAGCGGACTGGGCGGACCGCGCTTCGGCCGTGCCGTCGAGCGCCAGGGGGAGGGTCAGGGACAGGGAAAAGGTGCTTCCCTTACCGGGGGCGGAATCCACCGTGATGACGCCCCCCATGAGATCGGCCAGGCTCTTGGCGATGGTCAGGCCCAGGCCGGTGCCTGCGATGCCGCCCAGGGTGGTGTTTTTCTCCCGCTCGAAGGGGTCAAAGAGCTTTTCCATGAACTCCCGGCTGATACCCACTCCGGTGTCCCGGACCGACAGACGGTAGGCGCCGTAGCCGGCGGCCGTGCTGGGGAGCTCCTCCACCAGAAGCTCGGCCTGGCCCCCGGCGGGGGTATATTTAATGGCGTTGTCGGTGAAGAGGGTGAGGATCTGCCTCACCTTGCCCTCGTCGGCCATGACCGCGGAGTGGTCCACGGCTGACACGTTCATGGTCAGGGAGATCTGCTTGGTCCGGGCGGCCTTCTCCATCTCGGAGCGGACCTTCCCGGCCGCCCCGATCAGGTCGCACCGGGCGGTATCCAGCTGGACGCGGCCGGCCTCCACACGGGCGATCTCCAGCACGTCGTTCACCAGGCCCAGAAGCTGGCGCCCCGCCGTCTCGATCATGTCCAGGCACTCCTCCACCCTTTGGGGGTCGTCCAGACGCTTGCGGCACAGGGCGGTGAAGCCCAGGATGGCGTTCATGGGGGTGTGGATGTCGTGGGACATGTTGCTGAGGAAGGTGTCCTTGGCGATGGCGGCCGAACGGGCCTGCCGCAGGGCGTTCTCCAGGATCTCCCGCTGCTGGATGCCGGTGCGGATCACCTCGTCCACGCTGCGGGCGGCCAGGATGACCTGGGCCGCCTCCCCCTCGCCCCCCACATTCACCATATGGAGCTGGAGGTACTCGGTGCGCCCCTCCCCCAGGACCCGGTAGGTCACGTCGGAGCTGCCGTGGTCGGTCAGCCGGCGGCGGATCCCTTCGGGGGTCAGGGCTTCCGCCAGGAGGGCCCGATCCTCGGGATGGACCCAGCGGCGGATATAGCCGGCGGCAAAGCCGGAAAACTGCTGGGTCAGGCTGTCCGACTGGAACTGATAACCCACCCGGTCACTGGAGCGGTAAGTCTGGATGGTGTCGCCGTCCAGGTCCAGATAAAAGATGGATTCGTAGTCGGCGCTGAGGCCCTCGATGACCTCCAGGCGACGGAGGTGCTCCTCGCTGAGGCCCTCCAACTCCTGATGGTACTCTTCGATCCGGTCCAGCAGGCTGCTCTCCCGCTGGAGCCGGTGGGCCCGCTTCTCAGTGGCGTCCCCCACGAAGACGCAGAACACGTCCCCGTTTCCGCTGCGGATGAAGTGTCCGTAGTCCTCCACCCAGCGGACGGCGCCATCCTTGCGGATGATGCGGTACTCCACGTAGTCCAGGTCGTACCGGCTGTGGGCGATCTGCTCCTGGATGCTCTTTTCCACCGCCTCCAGATCCTCAGGGTGGACGATGCCGCGGAAGGAGTTGCCCGTCAGGGCCCGGAGCTCCTCCACGGTGTCGCAGAGGAAAAGGCGCAGCAGGGCCTCGTTGGCGTAGAGCAGCTCCTCGTCCCTGTCGGCCCGGTAGATGAAGAAGCCGCCGGGCATCCACTCGGTGAGCTGCCGGAGGTGGAGGAAAAAGTCCTGGGACCCGCTCTTCCCCGCCTCGGCGCACATGTATTCCATCAGGTCTCTCTCGGCGTCCGGCATACCTCTCGCCCCTTTCCAGGAAAAAGGAATGTGTCTTTGGAAATTTATTGTATCAATTATAGCAAACTCCGGGGCGTTTGAAAAGATATTTTTGCCCTTTCCGCTTCGTCACCCCATTCCATTCCGGCGCATAGGATGGGACATCAAGGAAAGGGAGAGGATGGAAATGGGAGAACGGCTGAATTTCTGGATCCTGGGCGGGGATCCCCGGCAGCAGGCGCTGGCCGAGGCGCTGGCCGGAGACGGGCATGAGGTACATACCTACGCTTTGGAGGAGACGCCGGGGGAAAGCCTGGAGGGGATCTGGGAGGCCCACTGTGTCGTTCTGCCCCTGCCCGCCGCCCAGGGGGAAAACCTGAACGCCCCCCTGTGCGCCCGGGAGGTCCCTCTGGCCGAGGTGCTGGATCCTCTGCTGCCCGGACAGTTAGTGTGCGCCGGGATGGTCTCCCCCTTCCTGAGGGAACAGGCGGAAAGCCGGGGGCTGCACCTGGAGGACTACTTCGCCCGGGAGGAGCTGGCAGTGGCCAACGCGGTGCCCTCCTCCGAGGGGGCCATCCAGATCGCCATGGAGGAGCTGCCCATCACCCTGCACGGGGCCCGGGTGCTGGTCATCGGGGCTGGACGGCTTGGAAAGGTGCTGTGCCAGCAACTCATGGGGCTGGGAGCCCAGGTGGCCGTGGCCGCCCGAAAGTACGCCGATCTCGCCTGGATCCAGGTCCGGGGCGGCCGGGCAGTACGCTCCGACCGGCTGGCCGGGGCACTGGAGGATTATGACCTCATCCTCAACACGGTCCCCGCCCCGCTGCTGGACCGGGCAGCACTGGAGACCCTGAGGCCAGGTGGTCTGGTCATCGACCTGGCCTCCAAGCCCGGCGGGGTGGACTTTGACGCCGCCCGTGAGCTGGGGGTGAAGGTCATCTGGGCCCTGTCCCTGCCCGGTAAGGTGGCTCCGGTCACGGCCGGGAGGGCCATCCAGACCGCCATCTACAACTTATTGACCGAATTGGGAGTGTGATTATGAACGATCCTACCTGCCGGGTGGGCTTTGCCTTTACCGGCTCCTTCTGTACATTTTCCGCCGTCATGACCGCGCTGGAAGCGGTGAAAGCCCGGTTCGGGGACGTGACGCCCATCGTCTCCGAGGCCGCGGGCAGCCTGGACACCCGCTTTGGTACGGCCCACGACTGGCTCCGGGAGATGGAGCGGATCTGCGACAAGCGGGTCATCGACTCCCTCCCCAAGGCCGAGCCCATCGGCCCCAAAAAGCTGCTGGACGCCCTGGTGATCTGCCCCTGTACGGGCAACACCCTGGGCAAGCTGGCAAACGGCATTACCGACTCCACCGTCACCCTGGCCGCCAAGGCCCACCTGCGCAACGGCCGGCCCCTGATCCTGGCCGTATCCACCAACGACGCTCTGGCCGGGGCAGCCCGGAACATCGGCACCCTGCTGGACAAGAAGCACGTTTATTTTGTTCCCTTCCGCCAGGACGACCCCATTGGCAAGCCCACCTCCCTGGTGGCCGACTTCACCCTGGTGCCCGACACGGTGGCCGCCGCCCTGGAGGGCCGGCAGCTCCAGCCCCTGGTGCTGGGGCCCAAAGAGTAAGGGAGCATTTTCTTCCCATTGACCGTCAAAAAAGGATCCCTGGACTTCACGGAAGGAAGTCCAGGGATCTTCGTCTGTCAAAACACTTGTCGGAGAAGGCTTACAGGGAAATCTTTTCATTCCTGTCAGCCAAATCAGGCCCATGGAGATGGGCTCCACATAGGTGATCGGCCTCAACGCGACAGCCAGCGCTACCACATATGGGAGACACGCTTTGGATATCTGTTCAAAGCTCAGATTCTTGCTCATGCCGCAGGCCACATACAGGCAGTTGCCCACCGGCGGGGTGATCATTCCGATGCCCAGGTTCACGATCATAATGATACCGATCATGTAGGGATCGATGCCTACCTGCTTCAGGATCGGAAGCATGATGGGCGTAAAGAGGGCGATGGCGGCGATGGTCACATAGTAAACGGGGAACTCCCCTGCAACACGCGGTACATTTTACCACAGTTCCGAGGAAAATATCAATGAATTTTTGCTATTTTTTACCATTATCGCCCCGTAGGGGCAAGGGATGAAAACGCCCCGGACCACCTGGTCCGGGGCGTTTCACAGTATTCAGATCACCTTGCCGGGGTTCAGGATCCCGTTGGGGTCGAAAGCCGCCTTGATCCGCCCCATCAGAGCCAGCTCCTCAGGGGCGCTGTGGGCGGCCAGGTACTCCTTCTTGGCCCAGCCAATGCCGTGCTCCCCCGAGACCCGGCCGCCGCAGCGGGCGGCTTCGGCGTAGAGCCGCTCGAAGGCCAGGCGGCACTTTTCCTCAAAGGTCTCCCGGCCCATGCCGTCCCGGCAGAGGTAGATGTGCAGGTTGCCGTCCCCGGCGTGGCCGAAGCTGGGAAGGCGCATGTCCAGCTCTTTGGCCAGGGCGTGGGTGAACTTGATGTAGTCGGCGATCCTGCTCCGGGGGACCACCACGTCGCACTCGTCCATCTCCACCGAGGAGGCCTTGATGGCCTCCAGGAAGGCGCCCCGTGCGTCCCAGACACTCTTTTTCCGCTCGTCGGTGTCCACCAGATAGATGTCCCGCGCCCCCAGTTCCAGACAGAGGTCGGCCGTCCCGGCGTAGGCCTGCTCCACCTGGGACAGATCTGGGCCGTCGAAGGTCAGAAGGGCATAGGCCGGGGCGGTGGTGTCGGGAAATTTCTTCCCCAGGTACTCCTCTGCCATCAGGATCACGTCACGGGACATATACTCAATGGCGGTGGGGGCCGCCTTGGAGCGCACGATGGCGGGCACCGCGTCCAGGGCTGCGTCCAGAGAATCGAAGGGGGCCAGAAGGCTGACGCTTACGGGAGGCAGGGGCAGCAGCCGCAGGGTGGCCTGGGTAATGACGGCCAGAGTGCCCTCACTGCCGATGATGACGTCCTTGAGGGAGTAGCCCGAGCTGTTCTTCACCACCTTGCCCCCCAGCTCCAGCACCTCGCCAGTGGGCAGCACTACAGTCAGGCCCCGGACGTAGTCCCGGGTGACCCCATACTTCACCGCCCGCATGCCGCCGGCATTGGTGGAGATGTTCCCCCCGATGGTGGCCGACTTCTCGCCGGGGTCAGGGGGATAAAAGAGGCCGTGGCTCTGGACAAACTCGGAAAGCTCCATCAGCAGTACGCCGGGCTGGACGGTGACGGTCAGGTTCTCCTCGTCCAGCTCCAGGATCCGGTTCATGCCGGTGGTCTCCAGCATGACGCCCCCCTCCAGGGCCACGGCGGCCCCCACCAGGCCGGTGCCCGAGCCCCGGACCACCACAGGGAGCCGGTGAGTATCCGCGTAGGCCATGATCCGGGAGACCTCTTCGGTAGAATGGACCCGCAGGAGTATGTCGGGCATGCGTTCTACTCCGCCCAGCTCGTCGTGGGCGTAATCGGGGCTGATCTCCTCCCCCCACAGGCAGTTTTCCTGCCCAACGATGGCCCGGAGGGCCTCCATATTCTCTCTTGTGACCACAGAAAAACTCATTGTCCTTCCCCCCTCCCCAGCGCCCTGAGAAACGCCGGAACCACGGTGTACCAATCCTCCGCCAGGCCATAGTGGGCGATGTCAAAGATGGGGGCGGCGGGGTCCTTATTCACCGCCACGATGCAGCCGCAGCCCCGCATACCCGCCGCAAACTGCACCGAGCCCGACACCCCCAATGTGATGATCAGCTTGGCGTTCACCGTCCGGCCAGACAGGCCGATCTGGTGCTTGACGTCAAACCAGCCCGCCTCCACCAGGGGGCGGGTACAGGCCAACTGTCCCCCCACGGCATCGGCCAACTGCCGGGCCAGGGCCAGGTCGTCCTGACTTTTCACGCCCCGGCCCACGGCCACGATGACTTGGGCCTCGCTGATGTCGGTCTGCCGGGGCTTTTCCAGCACTTCCAGCAGCTCCATCCGGGAGTGGCGGCAGGTCTCTGGCAGGGGCATCCGCTCCACGGTCCCGGTGGGATGCTCCACCGGGGCTGGGGCTGAGAAGATCTTATAGCGCACCGTGCAGAACTGGGGCCGGTGGGCAGGGTTGATGATCTGAGCCATAATGTTGCCGCCGAAAGCGGGCCGGATCTGGACCAGGTCGGTGTTCTCCCGCATCTCCAACACGGTGCAGTCGGCCGTCAGGCCGGTGCGGAAGTGGGCCGCCACCCGTGGAGCCAGGCTCCGGCCCATGTTGGTGGCGCCCACCAGGATGCTGGAGGGCTTGACCTTCTCCACAAAGTCCTCAAAAGCCCCGGCGTAGGGGTCCATGAGGAAGTTCCGGAAGAGGAGGTCGTCGTACAGGTACACCCTGTCCGCACCGTAGCGGAGGATGGTCTCTGCCTGCTCCTCCACCCCACTGCCAATAAGGACAGAAAGCACCGGGTGGCCGGTGACGGCGGAGAGCTCCCGGGCCTTGCCCAGCAGCTCCAGGGTCACCGGGTGGACATCACCGTCACGGAGCTCGGCAAAGACCGCCACCCCCCGCCAAGCCGACTTATCGATCTCATGGGCGGGGGCAGGATCCTCCTCGTATGTAATCGCCCCTGCGGGGCCCTTCCTCACACACATGCGGCACATTTTGCACCCTGCGTTGATTTCCAGTCTGCCGTTCTCGTACTGGATGGCTGAGAAGGGGCACAGACCCACCAGCTCTTGGGCCGCTTGGGGGGTGATCTTCTCGGGATGGATCTTCAAATACGCCATGGCTCTCCCCTCCTCAAATCAGTTTCCGGCAGCGCAGGATAGCGGCCAGCTCTTTGGCCATGTCCTCCCCTGAGCCGTGGAGCATTTCCTTTTCGCTGTTCTTCTCCGGCGGAAAGATCCGCTCCACCTGGGTGGGGGATCCGGTCAGGCCGTAATGGGCGGGCTCCCTGTCCCCGAAGTCGTCCAGGGAGATGGTCTTCACACAGTCGGGGGGAAGGCTCTTCTTCCGCCGGTAGGAGGGCAGCCGGGGGGTGTTCACCTCGCTGTCGATGCACAGCACGCAGGGCAGGGGCAGACGCTGGACCGAAATATGGCTGTCCAGGTCGATGCGGACCTTCACATAGCCCTCCCCGTCGGGCTCCACGCTCTGGACGTTGTTGGCGTGAGGCAGGCCCAGGAACTCGGCCATCTCGGCCCCCACCTGGGCGGTGTCCCCATCGGTGGTCTGCTTACCGCAGAGGATCAGGTCCACCTTTCCCAGGGTGCGCACCGCCTGGGACAGGGTATAGCCGGTGGCCAGCACGTCGGCGCCACCCAGCCGCCGGTCGCTGACCAAGACGCCACTCTCGGCCCCCATGGCCGCCGTCTCCAGCAGCACCGCCTTGGCCTGGGGCGGACCCATGGACAGAGCCCGCAGCCGGCCGCCGGTGGCCTCGGCCAGGCGGAGGCCCAACTCCACGGCGTACAGATCGTATGGATTCATTTTACTGGCCACTCCGTCCCGCTTCAGGACGCCGGTGACCGGGTCCACCTCCACCTCGGTGGTGCCGGGGACCTGCTTGACACATACCAGGATCTCCATTGTTTTCCCCTCCGGAATCTCATTTTTGCGGCGTATTTTCCTATCTGTGTACATTGTAGCATACTCTCCTCCGGTTGGCACTACTTTTTATGAAAAAGGCCAGAAACTGAAATTAAATTTTGGCCCATGAAATCCCCTTTCGGCAAAATAACGGAGGCCCCTGTCCGTATGGACAGAGGCCTCCGCTATCTTTGAAGGGGTCAATGAAAACGCTTATTCTGCTTCCACCCGCTCGCAGCGGATGGTGACACGGTACTGGCCGCCCAGGGTACAGGTAAAGAGGCTCAGGTCCCAGCCGCCGGACAGCATCCGGGCGGCCTCGTCGGGGTTCAGCTGCTCTTTCTCGGCCACGGAATAGACAAACAGGTTACCGTCCACATCGGTGAACTCCACCCGGTCACCGATGGACAACCGGCTCAGGCCGCCGAAGTGGTGGGCGTAGTTGTGGGCGCAGATCACCAGATCGTCCAGGTAGGCCGACCCGGCATAGCGGCAGGGAGCAATCTTCAGGTTGGGGTAGTTCCACTCCCCCATGACGGGCAGGTCGATGCCAATGGCTGGGATGGTGATACAGCCGATATACCTGTTCTCCTCCACTTCCACGGTGGGCATCTCCATTTTGGGAGCCAGGAGGTAGTCGGGGATCATGCCCTCGGGCCGCTCCACCTCATCTGGTCTGGGGATCAGGGTATCCATCTGCCGGAGGATGCTCTCCACACTCTCGGCGGCCCGGTTCTCGTCCCAGATGTTGTACCCGGCCAGACCCGCGGCACCCAGCAGGAGCAGAATACCCAGAGTGATCAGGATGAGACCTTTTTTATTCCTCATCTTCGCCGTTCCACCTTCTGCGCCGCATGATACCCAGGAAGGTCAGGGCTACGCCGCCCATGGCCAGCAGGGGCACCGGCCACCAGAGCTGGCCGGTCTGGGGAAGGTTGTCCAGAGGGGTCTTGTTGTCCTCAATGTCCTCCCCACCATCACCATCATCGTCGCCGTCCTTGCCATCGTCCGGCTTGATGTCGTCCGGCTTCTCGTCCGTCGGGGTCTTCCAGTCCTCGATGTCCTCCTCGTAGGTGTTGGTGATCACGAAGGTGATGCCGTTCTGGGCCACCGAGACGGTATAGCCCTCCACCTCCTGCTCCACGACCTGCCAGACAGCGTCGGCGGGGAGCCCGGTCCAGTCATAACGCCAGTTGTTTTCGGCGCTGAGGACCGCCGTGCCGTAGGCCTCCCCGTCACGGAGCAGATCCACGGCCACGCTCTGGGGACGGTTCTCCTCGTTTCCCTCATCCTCCCACACCTTCAGCACATGGTACTGGACGGTGGCAGGGGTGGGATCCTCCCCGCCGCCGATAGCGCGGCGGGTATACTTGGTGTAAATCTCCACGTCGGGGTCCCAGTTGTAACCGTCCCCGGTATAAGGCAGAGAAAGGAGGAAAGGCGTGGGGGTGTAGATATAGCCGTCCACGGTCTTGCTGCTGCCCACGATGAGGTAAAGCCCCTTCTCCAGATCTGTGAAGGAGACCACACCCCTTGCGTTGGTGGAAGCGGGCAAGACTGTGGGTTCCAAGCAGTCCCGGGAGACATAGCCGGCCAGCGTGGAGGCTCGTTTCAGCCAATCGGTGGCGGTGACGGCGTATTTGTCAAAGGGGGCGATCCGGTGGAAGGTGACCGCGTCGGTGATCTCGGCCACCCGGTAAAGACGGAACTCCACACCCTCCATGGGCTGCTTTTCGGCACCCAGATCAATGTGGTAGGACAGATCCAGGGAGCAGGTCGAGACCTCCTCCAGAGTATAATACTCTCTGGCGGAGGCGGCGGAGGCCTTCTGGGACAAGGGAAAAAGGCACAGAAGCAGGCACAATGCCCATGCTGTGATACGCCGGAGATCAAGTTTCATTTTCATGGTCAGATTCCTGCCTTTCCATTGTGCCGCTAAGCGTTGATGACGCTTGAGAGGGCGTTTCCGGTTGGGTCGGTTTTGAGGGCGTTTTCGGGGGTTTTGAGGGTGGTTTCCGCCCTTTTGCCCCCTTTTTGGCGGGCTTCTTCTTTTTGGGGCTGCCGGAGGGTTTGGTCAGGGTCCAGAGCATCAGGACCAGGAGCATGGGGACGGCCGCGACGGGGGCCACGATGACCGGGTCGATGCGCATGGCCTCGGCCGTGACACGGACGGCGGCGGCCATCTCCTGATTGGCCACACGGTGGCCCCGGACCAGCAGACGGTGGCTGTTGACCCCGTAAGGGGTGCAAGTCACCAGGGTGCAGAAGTCCCTGCCCTCCTGGATATAGAGGTCGTCCAGCTCGTTGGGCAGGACAGTGTGGATCTGGTCCACTTCATAGGTCATGGTCTCGTTCAGGACCTGGATCATGAACAGGTCGCCCTCGTTCACCTTGTCCAGGTCGGTGAAGAGCTTGGCGCTGGGCAGCCCCCGGTGGCCCGAGAGGACACTGTGGGTGGATGGTCCGCCGATGGGCAGAGAGCTGCCTTCGATATGCCCCACGGCGATCTGGAGCACGGCCTCGTCGGTGCCGTGGTAGATGGGCAGGGAGCAGTTGATGGCGGGGATGTTGATATAGCCCATGATGCCCGAGCCCGAAACGTCCAGCAGGCCCGAATAGGTCTGCTTCTCCTCCGCGTTCAGATACCAGGGGTTGCTTTTGCCCACCAGAGTTTCGTTATAGGCTCCGGCGGCGGTCCACAGCTCCTCGTAAAAGGCGGTATCGATGTTGGTGACGCTCTCGGCGTAGCTGGCGATGGCCCGGGACTGGTGGAAGGAGTTCCAGTAGTCGCTGAAGGTGGGATAAAGCAGGAGCCCCACGCCCACCAGCAGCAGGAGGACCAGCACCAGGTTGATAAGTTTCTTTTTCATGGAGATTACTTTCTGCCGCCACGTCCGAAGAAGGCAAGGCCCCCCTCGGACGCGGCAGAACGGTTTTTAAGATAAGCTCCCGGAGAAATTACTCCTCGTCAGCTCCCATTTTCTTCTTGGTGACCAGGAGGACCCCGGCGCCCACGGCCAGAACGGCACCGACGATGTAGAAGATGGTGGTACCGATACCACCGGTGGAGGGCAGCTCAGCGCCGGTGTAGTTGGTGATGTGAACGCCGCCCTCGACAGAAGCGGGAGTGGTAACGGCGTTCTCACCCTCGCCCTCGGTCGTTGCAGGAGTAATGGTAGCGGTAAACCCTCTGTCAACGCCATCGACATACAGGGTCATCATCGGATTTCCCTTGTCATCCACCATGGGCTTATTTTCGTTGTTGACATCCTTCTTCTGGGCGATCTGAATCTCAACAGGAGCCTTCAGCTTGTTGTAGCCGCCGGGAGCGGTAACCTCCTCCAGAGTATAGGCGCCAGGGGCGAACCCGGTGAAGGTGATCTTGCTGATGTCGTTGGTGGTAATTTGGCTCACAACCATCACTTCAGAACCCTCAGCTTTATCCTCCGCAACAGCAGGCCGATAGGTGCCATCTGTATTCTGCACCAGTTCAATGACAGTGTTCCCTTCCTTCAGCTGGAACACAGCATCAGCCAGCAGCTCATTCTTGCTGTCGGTCTTCACCAGATCGAAGTCATAGAACTTATCCTCCGTTTTGTTGCCCGGGGTCTCCTCGGTGCGGTTGTTGTCGCCGTAGCTCAAGGTCTCCTTGTTGGTGATGGGGTCCTTGCTGATAACGGCATTGGAATTGATGGTGGCAGTATAGGTGATAACAATGGTGGTATCACCGGTCAGAGTGTTCAGATAGTCCTGGTCAAAGGCAAGCTCGAAGGTGCAGGTGGAAGTAACCTCCTCCGGATCCTCCTCGTTGTCGTGGTGGGGCACATTCTGCGTCAGGGTATAATTCTCGGGCGCAACGGTCACAGGCTCAGCGGTCTCACTCTCTTCAACGACGGGGGCAGCGGTCACAACCAGACTGTCGGAATTAAAGGTCAGGCCGGCACCCATGGTATCATGGACCACATAAGCCTGGGCGCCCTTCTTGGCGTTGATGGTGACGGTATATTTCACTTCAGACCCCACCTTGGAGTTCGGATCCATCTCGGACTCCTTCTTGTCGGTGGGCTTCTCGTTCTTCTCGCGCATAACGACCTCTTTATTGGTCGTATCCAAAGAGCAAAGGGCGCCCAGAGAGGAATCGATCAGGTAGTAACCCAGAGGCAAATTCTCAAACACAACCGTGGCGCCCTCGGCTGTCTGGGCAGTGCCTGTGATCTCACCGTTAGCCTTGGCATATTCCAACGCCAGCTTGGCAAACTCAGCAACGTCCGCCTCGCTCTTCTTATCATCATTCCAGGTCACATAGTTCTGCTCGTCAACGGTCACATAGGCAGCGCCGGCGCCTTCACCGGTCACGAAGTTGGTCCAAGGCTCGGCCACCTTATAAGAGAAGGCGTTGCTTTCATTGTCGAAGCTCTCCAGGTCAAAAATCTTGTAAGCGGTATAAATTTGACCCTCAATTGCATTGTTGATAGTGATGCTGCCGTCGTTATCGGCGGCGAAAGCGGGGGCGGCCAGGCACAGGGCCATGACCAGGGCCAGCGCGACGGCGGCAAGTTTCTTCATGGTTTTCATTGTTTGTTTCTCCCTTCAAAATGTCGAATGAAATTGATTTGGTTCCCTGCCGGGGGACGGTGTTCTCACATGGCATCCCCCTCTCTCATGATCCATTGACGTTTTTTATACATCAGGTAAGCCGCGCCCAGAAGGAGCATGGCTCCCATTGTATACCAGAGGGTGGTTCCGCTCCCGCCGGTGGCGGGGAGCTCGTAGGAGGCAATGTTGGTGTAGACCACTTTGGTGGTATCGTTCACCTTGATGGTACCGGAGGTACTGATCCCCGATTCCACTTTTGAGTCGGCGCCGACAGAGGTCGTGATCTCGGTATGGTACCCAGCGGTGGTAAGCTCCTCAATGGTGTAAGTGGTGTCCTTGGGAAGGCCCTTGATGACCAAAATATCACCAGCCTGGAGTTTGAAGGTGTCACCGTTGGCGATATACTCCAGAGCATTACTGCCTTCCAGCAGTTCGCCATTGGCGCCCAGCACCATGGGGACCACATTGTAGTTGTCAAACGCCTGATCGTTCAGTGTCAGTTTAAACTCAAACTCTTGATTGTTCTCCACACCGGTGATGTCCTTCTGGATCCATAGGGAACCGGTATCCTTGCCGACTTGCTGTTCCAGCAGTTCCTCCAGATCCAGCCCCACCGCAGTGGGAAGGGTGAACTGCATCCAGCAGGTGGAGCCGGAAGCGCCCCGCTCGGTATAGTAGAAGTGAAGCTCGTACTTCTTGATATAGTCCTCGTACACAGGCTCGCCATTCTTGTCGAACTTCAGTGTGCCGTCAGAGTTCTTCTTTTGCTCACCGTGCTTTTCAGAGCCGTCAGCGTTGAGGAAATCGTCTTCATCAATATAGTCCCAAAGGTTCACATACTCGCCCACAGCGGTGTGAACACCGCCGATGTCGCAAATCAGCTTGCTCTCCTTGGTCTCGGTATCCACCAGGTAGATCCACATGTCGTCGTCTCCGAAAAAGTAGTACTCCAGGGGGCCCACATACTTCTTGGTGAGGCTGAACTCCACGCCGAACTGCATTCCAAAGTAGGCGTTGTGGTCACCGCCGAAGTCGGTCGTCGGGAAGGATCTGGCCTCTGTAGCACCAGCAGCCTTTCTCATGTTCGCCAGAGCCGAATCACCGTGTTTCAGGTCGTGTCCGGAAGTGCCGGCCAGAGAGTCCAGGGGCCAGAAGTTGTTGCTGTACAGCTTACCGCCGCCCCACCGATTCATCTCTCTGAAACTATCAAGGTCCTCGATCACGGCAGTTTCAAGGCCATCTTTTACTTGGACCACAGAGGTGAGAGTCCAAGTGTCTCCCACCCGGTCGAAGCCCAGCTTTCGGTCGGTGAGCTGGGTCTTGCCGCTGGCCTGGCCGTCGTTAAAGAGGTAGGGAGCGCTGATGTTGTACTGAATGTGTCCAGCGCTGTTCAGTGTATTCTTGGCCAGCCCAAAGGTACAGCCCTCAAAGCCTATATTGTTCTTATTCATGTCGCGGTTGGCCTGGTTGGGCTTATTCACCACACCATTGGCATCCGTCCAGGTATTATCGCCCATTCCAGTGGGGAGAGAGCCGGGAGCGTTACCAAAACCCAGCACCGAGCCATTGCTGTTGATACCCTGCTTGTTGACATATGCCCAGGTTTCCTTATCGTCTTGGGTACCGACGTCCCGTCCGTTGACCTGAAGCATGGCGTCCTCTGGCGAGGAATAGATCTTGCCGTCGGAGACGTCGTAGTCGTAGAAATTGCTTTCCACTCTCTCCTCCTCCCGCTTGGGCTCGTAGACCATGCGAAGCCTGGAGCCGGCGGTAATGAGGATAAAGTTGGGATCGGTCTCGGCCGTCTCAGGCCGGTTGGTAATACGGGTAAGCTTAGGATCATACTCGTGGACGATCCAGTCATTCCCCTCTCCATCCCAGATCCAGATCTCTTTCAAGTCATAGTTGCTCTTCTGGTTGGTAAGGATGATGTTGATATACTTAAGGCCGGGAGCGGCGCTATATTCAAAGATCTCGGTCTTATAGATCTGGGTCAGGGTCTTCGCCGTGACGATCTTATTGTCATCGCCCATGTAGAGGGCGGTGACAGCGGGTGTAGCCCCATTCCTGGGCAGGATGCCCTGCTTTCCGGTGGACCCCTTTATTTGCGGATCGCCGTTGTTGTCCGTGTCGATGACCGAGAGCTGTCCGTCCGCTCCCTGCACCGCACGCTCCAAGTATGCGTAATACTCAACCGTGAAGGTGGGGTTGGCGCCCCGGGTGAGGGCGTATGCCACGGTGCCCTGGCGCTGGGTGTAGGCGGTGAACATGATCTCCATCTCCCCGGGCTCTCCCTCGGCAGAGAGCTCCTCCCCGTCGACCATGTCCAGGGTCATGAGGCCCAGGGTCTGGGGATCGTCCATGAACTGCTGGAAGGCCTCGGTGGGGGTGACCTCGGCAACGACCCCGCAGTCGGTGAGGTCCACGTTCTGTCCGTTCCATGTAAGGACGTAATCCAGAACGCCCATGGCCACCACTTCGCCCTCTTCAGCGGCCAGCCCGGCATACTCGTCGTAAGCGTCCCAGTCCTCGCTCTCGGTGAGGACCAGCTCAAAGCCGGTCTCCTCCTGAGACCCGTCGCCCCCGGCGGGCTCCTCTGCCTGGGGCAGGAGAACGGTGCCGGTCACATGGAGGGTGAGGTTCACCGCACCATCCTCGCTCTCGGCGGTGAAAGTCTCGTCCAGATCCACGGGCTCGGGGGCGGGCAGGGGCTTCACCAGGCACTCGTC
>CATMVA010000019.1 GCA_950075865.1 uncultured Oscillospiraceae bacterium
CCATCAGCTCCTCCCACCTGACGGGGAAGGGGGGCTCGGTCATGGGCTCGATGGTATAGTCGGGCAGAATGTCAGGCGGAACCGCACAAAACGCTCTACAGGGCCCCGCTCCCGGGCAAGCAGGGCCTCAAATTCCTCCATTTCGCCACCTCCTTGGGCCTTGAAAACCGGTTTCACCCTATCAGACGGAAAAATGGGGGGAAAGGTTCATTTTTTCAGAAAAAAGCGGAACGGCAATGCCGTTCCGCTATGTACCGTCTTTTTTTTGGAACCGGGGCAGCAGTTCCTCCAAAATCCCGGTAAGAACCAGAGCCACGAGGCCGCCCGAGAAGCCGTTGTTGTAAAGGTTCACGCCCCCCACGAAGCCGCCGGTCCGCAGGACCACCGAGCCGTGGAGGAACCCGGCCAAGATCCCTGCCGGAACGCCGAAGACCCCGGATACCGGGGCCAAAGTAGTGCCGAAGATGGCGGCGATCTGGGCGCCGGGGGTGGTGACGTTCCAGCTCATGGTCAGCCCGCCGAGGGCTACCCCAGCCATGATGGGCAGGCAGTTCCGGGGGTGCTTTCCCCCCGCTGAAAAGCCCATGAGTGTCAGGATGGCCCCCACCGTGGGGCCGTTGAAGACCCCGCCGATGAGGAGAAGGTATCCTGCCCCGCAAAGACCGTTGAGGCCCATGTTGACCAAGACCGCACTTCCGCCGAAGTCAGCCAGATAGTCGCAGGGGGCCCGGCCTGGGGTGCGGAGAAGGGTGAGATAGCGCCGTCCCAGTTCAGGGAGGGAGCACCGGGCGGAAAAGAGCCCCAAAACAAGGAAAAGAAGGCTCAAACCGATGATAAACGCGCCGAAAAAGCCGGAGTATTCGGTGGACCAGAGGGACACCGTA
This sequence comes from uncultured Oscillospiraceae bacterium, assembly GCA_950075865.1. GTDB lineage: Bacteria > Bacillota > Clostridia > Oscillospirales > Oscillospiraceae > Vermiculatibacterium. The sequence goes on from CATMVA010000019.1 coordinate 885, forward strand.
GCCGGGTCAATGCCGGCGGCGTGGAGGACGGGCATGAGCACCATAGCCAGCAGTCCGCAGGCAAAGCCCACGTTGTAGAGGTTCATGCCCCGGAGGATCTTTGCTGTCCCCTGGGCCAGAGGCGGGACGGCGAAGCCCACCAGAACCCCTAAAAGGACACCCACAATGGGGTGGTGGTTCTGGGAGAAGCAGACAAAGCTGACCAGAGGGCCCAGGGTGGTGGCCATCACCCCCACATTGGCGCAGGAGGAGAAGGGCACCCGTCTGGCCTTGGCCGAGAGCCATGCCCCCAGTAAAATGGGGGGCGAGTTCAGGATGTTTTTTCCAAAGAGGGAGAAGCCGGCCACCAGCCCCAAGGTGGAGAGGGTCCCTCCGTTGATGGGGGCTTTGGAAAAATGGAGAACGGCCACGGCCAGAAGCACAGTGAGGGCCGAGCTGAGAAGGGCGGCCCCCGGCCCGCCTACGGCCGCATAATCGGAGAGGAGAACGCTCTGGGAGGTGAGGATGGCAGATAACCCGGACAGGAGGCCGGCCGGCCCGTCCAGGGCCAGGACCGCCAGCAGGGTGCAGTAGCCCAAGGCCATGGGGAGGATGGGCCAGGTCTTCTGCGGGGGGTGCAGGGTGGCTGTATCCATGGCGGGGCCTCCTTTTCTCTTTTTACGGGTGAGCGGCGAAAAACGCCCGGGTCTGGTCAGCATTGCGGAGGACCATGGCCCGCAGCTCTTCCAGGGAATCGAACTTCCGCTCCGGGCGGAGAAAATCATAGAACTCCAGCCGGATCTGCTGGCCGTAGAGATCTCCCTCAAAGTCCAGAATGAAGGGTTCGGCGGTGAGGGCCGTGCCGTCGCGAACGGTGGGGCGGACCCCCACATTGGTGACAGCCGGGAAGCTCTCCCCGTTCTCCAGCACCGCCCGTGTCACATAGACCCCGTGGGCGGGGACCAGAAGCCCTTCTGGATAGGCCAGATTGGCGGTGGGAAAGCCCAGCCGGGAGCCCAGGCGCTTGCCGTGCTGGACGGTGGCGGTGAGCACATGGGGGTGCCCCAGGAAGCGGACCGCCCCGGCCATGTCTCCTTTGGAAATGAGGGAGCGGATGTGGGTGGAGGAGACCGTGATGCCCTCCAACTCCACCTTGGGGATGACGTCGCAGCCGATGCCCAGCCCGGCGCAGAGGGCCTGGAGCCGCTGTGGGTCCCCCTCCCCCTTGTAGCCGAAGTGGAAATCGTGGCCCACCACCAGGTGGACCGCCCCATGGTCCCGCAGAAGGAATCCGGTGACAAACTTCCGCCAGGGGGTGGTCATCATCTTTTGGTCATAGTGGGCCACGATGACTTCCTGGATGCCGTAGCGCCGCTCCATCAGCCCCTCCCGGTCGGCGGGGGTGGTGAGGAGGGGCACCGGCTCTTTGCCCGGAATGAGGGTGGAGGGGTGGGCGTCGAAGGTGAAGGCGGCGGGGATGGCGTTCAGCTCGGCCGCCCGCTGGGCGCACCGGGTCAGCAGAGCCCCGTGGCCCAAATGGACCCCGTCAAAAAAGCCCAGGGCGATGACACGTTTTTTCTGTTCCATAAGTACTAAACCTCAAAGAAACTTTTTATGGTGGACAGAGTCCCGTCCGAGACCCGGCACAGAGCCAGAAATACCCCGTCCGGACCATAGGCCCGGTATTCCCCCGGCTGGGCCGGGGTGGAGAAGCTGCCGCCATGGCAGAGCCGTTCAGCCTGCCTGGCCGTGAGAGTCAGCCGGAGCCGGTCGGCAAAGAGACTGTCCACCGGAAGAAGCAGGGCGGCGGGGTCCGGATGGTTCAGGACCTCCTCCAGGGCGTGGGCGCCGCCCAGAGAAAAGCCGCAGGCGACCGTCCGCCGGAGGGCGGCCATGCAGCCCCCGCAGCCCAAGGCTTGTCCCATGTCGTGGCAGAGGGTGCGGATGTAGGTACCCTTGGAGCAGCGGACCCGGAGGGAAAGGATATCGGGGGAACCGGCGGGGGAGACCTCCAGAGCGTGGATGGTGACGGTCCGGAGCTTCCTCTCCACCTCCACCCCCTTCCGGGCTAATTCATAGAGCTTTTTGCCGTTCACCTTGACGGCGGAGTACATGGGCGGGATCTGGCCGATCTCCCCGGTGAATTGGGGCAGAAGGGATTTCAGCCGGTCCCCGGCATCAGCGGGGACCGGCTTCTTCTCCCGGATCTCCCCCCAGATGTCCTGGGTGTTGGTGACAACGCCGAGTTTTAGCGTGGCTATATATTCCTTCTCGTTGTCAGGCGCCAGGGATACTGCCCGGGTGGCCCGGCCCACAAAGACGGGGAGCACCCCGGTGGCCATGGGGTCCAGAGTGCCGGCGTGGCCGACGCGCTTTTCATGAAAGACGCCCCGCAGCTTGGCGCAGACATCCATGCTGGTCCAATCCTGCGGTTTGTCAATAATAATGATACCGTTGGGCATAGATCAATCCTCTTCCGGTTCCTGGTAGGGGTTGTCCGGATTCTCCGGCTTCACCGCCTTGGGGTCCCGGAGGATGGAGAGGATATGGGCGCCGTGGTCGATGGAGTCATCCCGGAGGAAGGTGAGTTCGGGGGTGGCCCGGAGGTCCACAGCATGGCCCAGCTCCCGCCGGAGATACCCGGCGGCCGACTTCAAGCCCTTGACCACCTGATCGGCGTCAGACTTGTCCAGCACGCTGATATAGACCTTGGCGTATTTCAGATCGTTGGTGGTGTCCACCCGTGTGACGGAGATAAGCCCCGTGACACGGGGGTCCTTGACGGTGCGGATGAGCTCGGAGAGGGCGCGCTGGAGCTCTTCGTTGATGCGGCCCATACGGGTCATGGACATAAAAAGTCACCTCAATTCTTTTGCAGCTTTTTTCAAAAAAGCCTTCTGTGCCTGCAAGAAATGGTTGCCCGGAAAATTATTTTGAATCAGAGAGACCCAGCAGATAATCCGCTGAAACATTTAAGTGCCGGGACAAAAGGATTAGTTTGTCATAGTCAGGTTCCCGCTTACCTTCCTCATAGTATTGGTAAGCACGGGGCGTAACTTGTAAAATGTCAGCGATCTCTTTTCTGGAAAATCCTCGCTCTTTGCGAATCTCCTGTAAACGGACAGAAAATAGATTCATAAAACACCTCTTAACAAGAACAAAATGTTCTTTTATAACAAGAGAACAATCTGTTCTGAATGGAGGAAACTAAAATGGACATATTGTTTGAACTGCTCTTCCGCTCGTGGGTCCCGCGCTATCGCCCGGATATGGCCCCGGATTACCTTCAGGGCGATCCGGTCCAGGCCTATGGACTGTATTCCTTCCGGAGAGGGTTTCAACTGGGGCTTTGCCTGGCGGCCATGTCTCTATGGGAATATCTGGATTAGCAAACCGGGGCGGGCGTAATGCCCGCCCCGTGGCAGCTGATGGATCACTTTACCTCAATTTGTTTCATGAGGTAGGCCTCTACGATGTCACCTTCCTTGATGTCCTGGTGCTTCTCGAAGGTGATGCCGCACTCGTAGCCCTGGGCGACCTCCTTCACGCTGTCCTTGAAGCGCTGGAGGGAGGCGATGGCCCCGTCGTAGATGACCACATTGTCCCGCAGGAGCCGCATCTGGGCGCCCCGCTGGACCCGGCCGTCGGTGACGTAGCAGCCGGCCACCATGCCCACGCCGGTGATACGGAACACGCTGCGGACCTCGGCGTGGCCGATCTCCTCCTCCTGGAACTTGGGGGAGAGCATGCCCTTCATGGCGGTCTCGATCTCCTCGATGGCGTCGTAGATCACCCGGTACATCCGCATGTCCACGTGGTCCCGCTGGGCCGAGGCCTTGGCGTTGCCATCGGGGCGGACATTGAAGCCTACGATAATGGCGCCCGAGGTGGCGGCCAGCATCACGTCGGACTCGTTGATGGCGCCCACGGCGCAGTGGATGACCCGGACCCGGACCTCCTCGTTGGAGATCTTCTCCAGGCTGGCCTTGACTGCCTCGGCCGAGCCCTGAACGTCTGCCTTCACGATGATGTTCAGGTTTTTCATCTCGCCGGCCTGGATCTGGGAGAACAGGTCCTCCAGCGTGACCTTGCCCAGAGTGCTGTCGGCGGAGCGCTTCTGGTCGGCCTTGCGCTGCTCGGCCAGCTCACGGGCCATGCGCTCGTCGGCCACGGCGTGGAAGTCGTCGCCTGCCGAGGGGACCTCGGCCATGCCGATGATCTCCACGGGGACCGAGGGCCCGGCGTGCTCCACCTTCTCGCCGTTGGCGGTGGTCATGGCCCGGACACGGCCCACGGCGGTGCCGGCGATGATCACGTCGCCCTGGTTCAGGGTGCCGTTCTGGACCAGAAGGGTGGCCACGGGGCCGCGGCCCTTGTCCAGCCGGGCCTCCACTACCGCGCCATGGGCGGTGCGGTCGGGGTTGGCCTTCAGCTCCTTCACATCGGCAGTGAGGGTGACCATCTCCAGCAGGTTGTCGATGCCCATGCCGGTCTTGGCCGAGATGGGGCAGATGATGGTCTCGCCGCCCCACTCCTCGGGCACCAGCTCGTATTCGGTGAGCTGCTGCTTGATGCGCTCGGGGTTGGCCTCGGGCTTATCCATCTTGTTGATGGCCACGATGATGGGGATCTCGGCGGCCTTGGCGTGGTTGATGGACTCCACGGTCTGGGGCATGATGCCGTCGTCGGCGGCCACCACCAGGATGGCGATGTCGGTGATCATGGCGCCCCGGGCCCGCATGGCGGTGAAGGCCTCGTGGCCGGGGGTGTCCAGGAAGGTGACCGGCTTGCCCTTCACATCCACCTGATAGGCGCCGATGTGCTGGGTGATGCCGCCCGCCTCCCCGGCAGTGACATGGGCCGAGCGGATATAGTCCAGAAGGGAGGTCTTGCCGTGGTCCACGTGGCCCATGACCACCACCACGGGAGCCCGGGGCTTCAGATCCTCCTCCCGGTCCTCAGCGGTGTCGATGAGCCGCTCCTCGATGGTGACGATGACCTCCCGCTCCACCTTGCAGCCCATCTCCTCGGCGATGATGGCGGCGGTGTCGAAGTCGATGACGTCGCTCATGGAGGCCATGACGCCGTTCTTCATCAGGCACTTGACCACCTCGGCCCCCGTTTTCTTCATCCGGGAGGCCAGCTCGCCCACGGCGATTTCGTCGGGGATCTTGACTGTGACGGGAGCCTTCTTGGCGATCTCCAGCTGGAGGCGGCGCATCTTCTCGGCCTCCTCCTGCTTGCGCTTGTTGCCGCCGAAGGTGGCCCGCTTCTGGGCGCCCCGGTTGCGGAACTTCTCCCGTCCGGCGTCCATCTGGTGGGTCTTGGAGGAGGCGATGCGCTCCAGCTTCTCGTCGTACTTGTCCAGGTTGACGGCGCCGCCCTTCCGGGTGTCCACCAGCTTCTTCTCGGGGACCCGTGTGGTCCGCTGCTGGAGGGGCTGCTGGAGGGGCTGCTGGGGCTTGGCGGCGGGCTTCTGTTCCTGCTGGCCGGGCGCGGCCTGAGAACCGCCGGCGGCGGGGGTAGGGGCCTTGCCGGCGGGGGGCTCCTTCTTGGCCTCGGCGGCCTTGGGAGCCTCGGCGGGGGCCGGGGCCTTGGGCTCGTGGTAGACGTCGGCAAAGATGCTCTCGATGCTCTCCACCTGGTTGTGCTGGGTCAGGTACTCGAAGACGATGGAGAGCTCCTTCTCGTCCAGGGCCTGCATGTTGTTCTTGGGGGTGGTGGCGTACTGGGCCAGGATGTCTATGATCTCCTTGGCCGTCCGGTCAAAATCCTTGGCCACGTCCCGGACACGGTATTTGATATTCAGCAAATAAACGCACCTCTCATTCTTGTTGCTCTTTTGGCGGAGCGGCCCAGGGCTTGCCGGCCTTTTCCGCTTTCAGCCGCCGCTGCTTTTCTCTCCGGCGGCGGACGGTCTTGGCTGCTTTGTGTTCCAGCTTCTCGCTGATCTCACCGTAGCGCTGGGGATCTGCGGCGGAGAGCTTCTTCATGGCTGCGGCGGCGAAGCCCACGTCGGTGAGGGCCATGACGGCGCATTGGGCCCGGCCCACGGCGGCCCCCAACTGAGCCTTGGTCAGCTCCACCTGAAAACAGGGGGCGTTGCCCTCCCCGGCAGCCCGCCGGGTCTTGGACACCGTGTTGCCGGCGGCGTCGGCGGCCATCAGGATGAGCCGGACCTTGTGGTCCAGGGCGGCCGAGGCCGCCTCGTCCTCCCCCAGAAGGAGCTTGCCCGCCTTTTTGCACAGACCCAGCAGGCCCAGGAGTTCGTCATCCATCCCGGTCACCCGCTTCCATCTGGGCTTCCAGAGCCTCCCATACCCCGTCAGGCAGGGGGGCCGAGAAGGCCCGCTCCAGGGCTCTGGACTTACGGATTTTTTTGAGACAGGCGGGGGCAGGACACACATAAGCGCCCCGGCCCGGCTTTTTGCCTTTGAAATCCAGGGAGATCTCTCCCTCGGGGGAGCGGACCACCCGGATCAGCTCGTTTTTGGGCTTGTGCTCCCGGCAGCCGAGGCATTGGCGCACGGGGATGGTTTTGGGCATGGGAAAGACCTCCCTTCATCGTCGCAAATTTTATGCCGTTTGCCCCGACGCAAGCGTCAGGGTTTGTTCATTGAACGAGTGGCTTATTCCTCTTCGGCGATGAGATCCTCTTCCTCCTCCGGCTCCTCCTCGGGCTCGGGGGCGGAGGCCGGCTTGATGTCGATCTTCCAGCCGGTGAGTTTGGCGGCCAGGCGGGCGTTCTGGCCCTCCTTGCCGATGGCCAGGGAAAGCTGGTCGTCGGGTACCACCACCCGGCAGCTCTTGCCGTCCTCCAGAATGGTGACGCTGATCACGTCGGCGGGGGCCAGGGCGGCGCTGACATACTCGGCGGGGTCCTCGGACCACTTGATGATGTCCACCTTCTCGCCCTTGAGCTCCTCTACGATGTTGTTCACACGCTGGCCCTTGGGGCCCACGCAGGCACCGATGGGGTCCACGTTGGGATCGTTGGCCCAGACGGCCAGCTTGGTGCGGCTGCCGGCCTCACGGGAGATGGACTTGACCTCCACGGTGCCGTCGTAGATCTCGGGCACCTCCAGCTCGAAGAGTCGCTTGACCAGGCCGGGGTGGGTCCGGGAGATGAGGACCTGGGGCCCGCGGGTGGCGTTGCGGACCTCCACCACGTAGACCTTGATGCGCATGCCCTCCATATAGCTCTCGCCCTTGACCTGCTCGCCGGGGGCCAGATAGGCCTCGGTCCACTCGCTGCCCGAGGTGATTCGCAGGGAGGCCCCACCGGTGCGGGGGTCGACGCGGGTGACCAGGCCGGTGACGATCTCGTGCTCCTTGGAGGAGAACTCGTTGAAGATCATGCCCCGCTCTGCCTCCCGCATGCCCTGGATGATGACCTGGCGGGCGGTCTGGGCGGCGATGCGGCCGAAGTCACGGGTCTTGATCTCCATGGAGATCACGTCGCCCAGCTGGGCCTGGGGCAGCTTGAGCTGTGCCTCGTCCAGGCTGATCTCGGTGGCGGGATTGTCCACGGTCTCCACCACGTCCTTCTTCAGGTACATCCGGACGGTGCCCTTCTCCTGGTTGGCGTCCACCACAATGTTCTCCCCGGCGTCGGGGTGATCTTTCTTGTAGGCCGATACCAGGGCCAGAGTGATCTTCTCCAGCATATAGCCCTTGGGGATGCCCTTTTCCTGCTCGATCAGGTCGATGGCGGCAAAGAACTCGGTCACATCCAGCTCGTGGGACTGGGGGGCCTTCTGATTTTTCTTCGGCATGGTCGTTATTCTCCTTTACTATACACGGACATAAAGGCGCGTCTGCGCCACGTCCTGTTTTTCAAATGTCTTTTCACCCTCGGCGGTCTCCAGGGTCACGTTGCCCTCCCGGTACTCCTTCAGCACGCCCACCCAGCTCTTGCGTCCGGCCTGGGGGCGGTAGAGCCTGACCTCTGCCTCGCTGCCCAGATAGGCCGCAAAGTGCTCGGACTTGCGCAAGACCCGGTCGGCCCCCGCCGAGGATACCTCGAAGGTGTAGCTGCCCTCGATGGGATCGTGGACATCCAAGGCGTCGCTCACCGGGCGGGAGACCGCCTCGCAGTCGTCGATGGACACCCCGCCGGGCTTGTCGATGTAGAGCCGCAGGTACCACACCCCGGCCTCCTTCACATACTCCACGTCCCAGAGGGTACAGCCCTGCGCCTCCACAAAGGGCAGAGCCAGCTCCGAAACCACCTCGGTCACCTTCGCCATAGGGCTGCCTCCCGTCAAAGTCAATGAAAAAGAGTGAGGAACCAAGCCTCACTCTCCATTACCATCATCTTACAATGGAAGTATAACACGAAACCCCTGCCGATGCAAGGGTTTTTCTGAAAAAACAGGAGAAAGATCTCTATATTTATTTGAATATCCTATTGACAAGTACCGGGAAAAGGGGTACTATCATTACAGAAAACCCTTCCAAATGAAAGACGTAATCAAAAATGTAGCCAGAGAGCCGTGAAGGAGAGGGTCAAAGTGAAAAAACGTACCGTATCCCTGATCCTGACCGCTGTGATGGCGGTCATGCTGGCAGCGCCTGTCCGGGGGGCCGAGATCGGCTTCTCGGACGTTTCCGACCGGCACTACGCCAAGGATGCCATCCAGTTCTGGGCCGAGCACGGGGTCCTGTCGGGGTACACCAACGGTACCTTCCTGCCCGGCGGTACCATGACCCGGGCCGAGTTGGCCGCCATGCTCCAGAAGATCGTGGGCTATCAGGGGCGGGCCGAGAATGTCTGGTCCGACCTGCCCCAGCGGGCCTGGTATACCGACAGTATCCTTGCCCTGGCCGCCCAGGGGATCCTGACCGGGAACGCCGGGAAGATGGAGCCCCAGGCCGTGGTCTCCCGGCAGGAGGCCTTCACCCTGCTGGCCAGAGCCATCGGCCTGACCCCCAGCAGCAAGGCCCCCGGCTTTGCCGATGACGCCGCTATCCCGGCCGAGGCTATGGGTTATCTGGCCGCCATGCGGGAGGCCGGCTACATCCGAGAGTACAACGGCGCCAACACTATCCGTCCCACCGCCCCCATCACCCGGGCCGAGGTGGTCTCGGTCCTGAGCCGGATGATTCCGGGCTATGTGAACGTCAACGGGACCTACTCGGCCGACTGCGCCGGCAGTCTGCTCATCAACGCCGGGGACGTGACCCTGAAGGACATGACCGTGGAGGGCGACCTGATCGTGGCCGACGGCGTGGGCAACGGGGATGTATATCTCCAAAACGTGACCGTCAAGGGGGACGTGATCCTCCGGGGCTGCGGCGAAAATTCCTTCCATATCCAGAGCGGCTCCCAGCTGGGCCGCATCGTGGTGAAAAAGACCGCCCAGGGCAAGATCCGGGTGGTAGATGAGACCGGTACAGCCGGCTCCGCCGTGGTCATCGAGGACGGCTGGGATGACGTGATCCTGACCGGCGCCTTCGCCAGCGTTACGGTAGAAAACGACGTGACCGTGCAGCTGGTGAACGCCCAGGTGGCCGAGCTGACTGTCAACGCTGCCGGCGCCGGGATCAGCAATGCCGGCACGGTGGAGTTGCTGACCGTGAATGCCGACAACGTGACCGTGACCGGGGAGAAACCGGCCGAGGTGGAGGAGGCTGCCGGCGTTAAGGGCACCGTGCTCCCCGGCGCGGCCGCCGTGCCCAGCCCCACCCCCGCCCATCCCTTCGGCTCGGGTACGGGGACCACTACGACCACGCCCAGAAATACCCCCAGCCCCGATCCCGCACCTGTATCCCCCACCCCAAAGCCTTCCAGCACGCCAGCCCCTTCCAATACCCCGGCGCCCACTCCCACTCCGGCACTCACATCTACCCCCGCCCCGGACTGCAAGCACCACCTGATGGAGCTGGTGAAGGAGGAGATCAACAGCGACTGCTCCGGCCGGACCATCACCGAGGTGTGTAAGGTCTGCGGCAAGATGAGTCAAATGGTCGAGTCTATCCGTGACGGCGGCTGGCATGACCGTGTGGAGAACAACGACCGGGTGGAGCCCACCTGTACCGCCTCCGGCCTGGAGGCCACATGGTACTGTGCACGTTGCGGCAGGAAGTATCCCGAGCAGTTCGGCGGCCCCAGCGGCCCGGCCGTCCGCGGCGTCATCCCCGCTCTGGGCCATGACTATGTAAACGGTATCTGCACCCGCTGCGGCGCGAGCGAGGATGAGGATCTGGCCGACGAGAACGCCCCCATGGCAGAGGCCCCCTTCGACCAGGCCCAGGGGACCGACATCCGTCCCGCCATCCTCCTGGCCATGGGAACGGTGGTCCTGGCCCTCTATGGGATCGATCTGGTCAGCCGGAAGCGGGAACGGACGAAATAAGACAACAGTAAACGGATAAAAAGCGCCCCGCCTGTGAAAACAGGCGGGGCGTTTTTTCATGTCAGCGAGTTGGGGAGAAAGGCTCAGCCTTCCTCGGCCTCCATGGCCTTGGCTTCGGCGATGGCCTTCTCCTGGGCAGCAGGAGGGCAGTCCTCGTAGCGGATAAAGTGGAAGGTGAAGGAGCCCCGTGACTGGGTCATGCTCCGCAGGTCGATGGCGTAGGAGCTCATCTCGGCCATGGGGACCTCGGCCTCCAGGATCTGGTTGCCCTCGCCGTCGGGGTTCATGCCCATGACTCGGCCCCGGCGCTTGGTGATGTCGCCCATCACGTCGCCCATGTAGCTGTCGGGGATGGTGACTTTCAGCTCGCCCACCGGCTCCAGCAGGATGGGGTTGGCCTCGGGCATGGCGGCCTTGTAGGCCAGCTGGGCGGCCGTCTTGAACGCGATTTCCGAAGAGTCAACGGGGTGATAGCTTCCGTCATACAGGGTGGCTTTCAGGTTGACCAGGGGATACCCGGCCAGGGGCCCGTGGACCACAGCCTCCCGCAGGCCCTTTTCCACGGCGGGGAAGAAGTTCTTGGGCACGCTTCCGCCGAAGACTTCCTCGGCGAAGACCAGCTCCTCCTGATCGTAGTTGGGCTCGAAGCGGATCCACACATCGCCGAACTGGCCGGAGCCGCCGGTCTGCTTCTTGTGCCGGCCCTGCTTCTCCACCTTTTTCCGGATCTTCTCCCGGTAGGGGACCCGGGCGGGGGAGGTGACGGCCTCCACGTTGAAGCGGCTCTTCAGCTTGCTCACCAGCACGTCCACCTGGATATCGCCGGCGGCGTAGACCACCAGCTGATGGGTCTCGGCGTTGTTGACCCAGTAGAAGGAGGGATCTTCCTCGTTCATCCGGTTAAGGCCCTGGGCCACCTTGTCCTCCTGGCCCCGGGACTTGGGGGCGATGGCCACACTGTAGCAGGGCTCGGCGAAGGGGATAGGCTCCACCTTCTCCAGCTTCCGGGGGTCGCACAGGGTGTCCCCGGTCTTGAGCTTATCCATCTTGCCGATGGCGCCGATGTCGCCGCAGCCCAGCTCCTTGACCTCAGTATACTTCTTGCCCTTCATGGCATAGAGCCGGCCCAGCTTCTCGGTCTCCCCGGTACGGGCGTTGACCACGGCCATATCCGGCTTGATGGAGCCCGACAGGACCTTTACATAGCTGTACTTGCCGTACTGGTCGGAGACCGTCTTGAACACGAAGGCGGCGGGCAGGGCGCCGGGGGCCGAGACGAAGGGGGAGGAGACCCCCTCCTCATTTTCGGCGTTCAGGGGCTGGCCGTCCAGTGGATTGGGCAGAAGCTCCACGATGGTGTCCAGCAGCATCCGGGTGCCCAGGCTCTGGGCGGCCGAGCCGCACACCACAGGGAAGAGGGACAGGTCCTTCACGCCCTGACGCAGACCGGTGATCATCTCGGCGTAGGTGAAGTCCTCGCCGGAGAAATACTTGTCCATGAAGGCCTCACTTGTCTCGGCCACCGACTCCTTCAGGGCGTCGTAAAGCTCGTCCAGAACGGCCTTCTTGTCCTCGGGCACATCGATCTCCACCCGCTCGCCCTTGGGGCCCATCTCAAAGGCCCGCTTCTGGAGCACGTCGATGATACCGATGACCTTCTTGCTCTCGTCCCAGATGGGGGCCACCACGGGGGCGATGTTCTTGCCGAACCGCTCCCGCAGGGTGGCGAAGGCGGCGTTGTAGTCCGAGTTCTCCTCGTCGGTCTTGGAGATGTACAACAGCCGAGGCAGCTTGCGCCCCTCGCAGTACTTCCAGGCTTTCTCGGCGCCCACGCTCATGCCCGATTTGGCCGAGCAGACGATGATGGCGGCGTCGGCGGCCTGAAGGGCCTCGGCCACCTCGCCGGCGAAGTCAAAGGCACCCGGTGTGTCCAGCACGTTGATCTTACAGCCGTTATACTCCACCGGAGCCACCGCCAGGGAGATGGAGGTCTGACGCTTCTGCTCCTCGGGATCGTAGTCACAGACGGTGTTTCCGTCGGGTACCTTGCCCAGCCGGTCGGTTCCGCCGGTGAGATAAAGCATACTTTCCGCCAGGGAGGTCTTGCCGTTGCCGGCGTGTCCCAGCAGGCAGAGGTTGCGGATGTTTTGTGCGGAATAGCTCATAAAGGTCCTCTCCTTACGTATTGGGGGGTACAGTGGTACTTGCTGAAAGCACTGTTCTTGTCAATTATAATACAAATCACCCTGCTTGACAACCATAATTTTGGGAAATTGCATAAAATTCTAAAAAGGGAGGGCCCGCCTTGATGGGCGGACCCTCCCGGGCTCAGAATTTCTGATAAATAAATGCCTGGGCGTCGTAGCCGGGGCCGTACCAGCCCAGCACCAGCACACCCAGCACCAGCAGGACCCAGAGGGCCCACCGCAGGGGCAGAGGCCGCCTGGCGATGGCCTCCCGGAGGTCTCCCTTCTGTTGGAGCATCCCCACGATGACCAGGAGGACGAGCCCTCCGGCGGTGACCAGCAGGTCCCACCTGTCTAACCCCAGGGTGGTGGGGGAGGGGAGCCCCCCCGACAGGTCGAAGAGCCTCAGCCACATCCCCACGCCGGCGCGGAGGCTGGGGGAGCGTCCGATGGAGACGCTGAGGGTGAACAAAACGGTGGTCCGCACACGGGAGAACCAGATCCAGGCTTTGGCCTGGGGGTTGATGCGGAGCAGGGCCTTCAGCCGGTCAAAGATGGGCTGGAGGAGCATCCCCCCCACGATCATGAGGAAGAAAAAGAGGCCCGAGGAGAAGATGTACTTCCAGCTCCCCCCGTGCCAAAGGCCGATGGAGAACCAGGTCACCAGCATGGCGGCGTAGAGCAGTAGGTCCTTACCCCGCTGCTTGCCCAGCTTTTCCCGGGCGGCCTTGCCGAACCGGGTGGTGAGGGCGCGCTGGAGGGGGTACATGACGTAGTCCTTCAGCCAGGCTCCCAATGTGATATGCCACCGCCGCCAGAATTCCGACAGGCTCACCGAGTAGAAGGGGGTGCGGAAGTTCTCAGGCAGATGGATCCCGAAAAGCTGCCCGGCCCCCAGCACGATGTCCATACAGCCGCTGAAATCGGTGTAGAGCTGGAGCACATAGCCAAAGGCCCCGATGAGCACATAGACCCCGGTCTGGGGTACTGTTTGCCCACCGTAGACCGTGTCTACCACCGCCCCCAGCCGGGCCGAGAGCACCAGCTTCTTAAAGAGTCCCCACACCAGCCGCTGGAGGCCGAAGGTCACCTCCTCGTAGGAGAACCGGTGGCCCTCATAGAGAGTCCCGCCGATTTCCCCATACCGGGTGAAAGGTCCCGAGACCATCTGGGGGAAGAACCCGGCGAAGAGGATCAGCTTCAGGGGATTTCTCTGGGGCTCGGTCTTCTCCCATTGAATGTCGCAGAGGTAGCTGACCAGCATCAGGGTATAGTAGGACACCCCCAGCGGCGCGGCCAGCTCCAGAGCAGGGAAGCGGAAGGTGCTCCCTGTGAGCCCTAGCAGGGCGTTGGCGTTGTTTGTAAAAAAGGAGCTGTCCTTCAGCACGAAAAGGACGGCCAGCTGAGCCAGAATAAAGAGAGCGCACACCCGGGAACGGACTTTGCCCGGGGCCATCTGACCGAGGAGCACCCCGCCCCACCAGGCCAGCAGGGTCTGGCCCAGAAAGAGAAGATAAAGCTGCCAGGAGGCGCCCAGGATACAGAACACCCCGCTGGCCCCCAGCAGCACCCCCCACCGGAAGCGCCTGGGGCAGAGGTAGTAAAGGAGGGCGGTCGCCCCTAAAAAGACAAAAAAAGAAAAGGATACGATGGACAAGTGCTCCGCCTCCTTACAGCCCGCCGGTGACGGCCAGATTTTGCCCGGTGACGGCGGCCGCTGCCGGGGAGAGGAGATACGCGAAAGCGGGGACCACGTCCTCCACCGTCAGCAGCCGGTGAAGGGGGGAGGCCATCACGTTGGCCTCCTTCACGTGTTCCGAGCCCCGGAGGAACTTGGTGTCGATCATGGAGGGGGAGACGGCGTTCGCCGTCACCCCCTTGCCGGCGTACTCGGCCGACAGGGCCTTGACCAACCCCAGCAGGGCGTGCTTGGCGCAGGTGTAGGGAGCGGCGTAGGCCTTGTGGGGCTCCCACTGGACGTGGGAGGAGAGCATGACGGCTACCCGCCCGCCGCCCGCTTTGGCCATCAGGGGCACAAAGGCCTGACAGCACAGCACCGCCGGCCGGAAGGCCACATCCAGCTCATGCTGGAAATCGGCCCAGGAGGACTTGGAAAACCGCAGGTTCAGACTGCCCACAGGGTCGCTGGACAGGTGGACAAAGTGGCAGGGGGCCAGCCCCTGGTCCAGAACGGCCTGAACAAAGCCCTCGGTCTCCTCCAGGCTTCCAAAGTCGGCCCTCAGGGGTACCAGCCTGTCCCCCAGAGAGGCGCGGAGACCCTCCACCACTCCGGTGGAGGCGTGGTAGTGGCAGACCACCTTATCGTAGTTGTTTCCCACACGGCGGATGAGTTCAGCGCCCACGTCTGAGCTTCCCCCGGTGACCAGTAAGACCTTATCCATCCAGTACCCCCACCTTCATGGTCCCCCGCAGATATTTGTTCCCGTCGGCCCCGGTGACACTCACCTTCACAGTGAGCCGGCCAAACCGCTCCTCCCGCTCGGTGACCGTGCCAGAGACCACCAGGTCCAGCCCCTCCCCGGGGATGAGAGGCCTGACAAATTTGACCTCCACCTCCTGGAGCAGGCTCCGCTCCCCCGGCAGGTACATACCGGCCAGGGTGGAGAGAAAGGAGGCGGTGAGCATCCCATAGGCCACCTCGCCGGCGTAGCCCTTGCTCCGGGCGTAGTCCCCGTCAGTGTGGAGGGGATTCTCGTCCCCGGTGATCCGGGCAAAGAGGGCCATCTCCTCCGGCCCGATGCGGACCGGGAAGGACTCGGTGTGGCCCACCGGGATCTCTTCAAAGGTGTAGTGGTTCACTGGGTGGCCCTCGCCAGGATCAGATCCACCGACTCGCCCACGTCCTTCATGCCGGTGATCTCCCCCATGGTAAACTTCATACCGAACTCCTCCTCCAGAGCCACGATGAGGTTGATGTGCTCCAGGCTGTCCCAATCCTCAATGTCAGCGGCGGTGGTGGCGTCGTTCACCGTGATGGTCTCGTCGTCAAAAATGTCCCGAAAGACCTTGTTGACCCGCTCAAAGGCTTCTTCTCTTGTCATGGTAGGTTCCTCCTTGTAAATGATGATAAAAGTGGCCCAGTCAAAAAACCTCAGAACTGAGAGGTCGGGTCCTCAAGGTCCAGATTTGGGAGCTTGATCCCCGCAAAAAGCTTTGTGGTCAAACACCGGCTGTCCAGCCCGTTGAGCTGCCGGACCTCCTTGGTGGTGCCGTAGCCCTCGGCGAAAGTGTTTCGGAGTCCGAAGCATTTCAGGGGGATCCGGACGCCGGAGGCCACCAGGACCTCAGCCACCGCTGAACCCAGCCCTCCGGTCACGCTGTGCTCCTCCACCGTGAAGGCTCTTATTTTGCCGTCCAGGGCCGAGAGGATCTCGCCGCCGGGAAAGGGCTTCAGGGTGGGCACGTCCCAGAGGGCTACGCTGAGCCCCTGGCCGCGGATGGTCTGGACCGCCTCGTAGACCTCCTCCAGGATGGTCCCGGTGGAGAAGACCACATAATCCTCCCCAGGCAGGATCAACTCGGGCACCTCGGGGCGGAACACGTAATTTTCCGGATAGAACTCGCTCTCCCCGGCCATCCCCATGCGGATGTACACCGGCCCTGGGATCCGGACGGCCAGCGAAACCATGGCGGCAAGCTGCCGTGGGGTGGAGGCCGAGAGCAGAGTCAGGTTGGGCAGGGCCCGGAGGGCGGCGATGTCCTCGGTGGTGTGGTGGGAGGGTCCCAGGGTGCTCCACTGGCCCATCCCCGTCCCCATGCCGATGCCCACCAGCTTCACATTCCGGCGGGGCAGACACACATCGTCCCGGATGAACTCATAGGCCCGGTAGGCCAGAAAGGCCCCGGTGGTGTAGACGAAGGGGATCTTCCCCATGGCCGCCATGCCCGAGGCGGCCGAGACCTGAAGGGCCTCGGCGATGCCGAAGTTATAGCACCGCTCCGGGAAGTCCCGTGCCAGAAGCCTGTCGTAGTCGGTGCCGCTGTCCGACAGCAGGGAGCAGACCCGCTCGTCCCGGGCCATCAGGTCGTAGAGGGCGGTTATATAGGCCGTTTGCATACTTCCAGCTCCTCCTCGGTGATGTTCAGCTCCTCGCAAAAAACCTTCAGTTCCCGGCGGTTGGGCATCCGGAAATGCCAGCCCGGGGCGTCCTCCATCAGGGATACCCCCTTGCCCTTCACCGTGCGGGCAATGAGACACCGGGGCTTTCCGATTTCCCAGTTTCCGGTGAGGGCGGCCTTCAAGGCCCCCTCGTCGTGGCCGTCACAGTCCTTCACGTCCCAGCCGAAAGCGGCGAACCGCCCCCCCAGGTCGTCGGGGCCGGTGATATGCTCGATAAAATCCATCTTCTGGATGCGGTTGCGGTCAATGATGACGGTCAGGTTGTCCAGGCCGTAGGCACACGCCCCCTGAGCCCCCTCCCAGACCGAGCCCTCCTGGCACTCCCCGTCCCCTAAAATGACATAGACCCGGTTGGGTTTTTTATCCTGCCGGAGGGCCAGCGCCATGCCCACCGCCACCCCGAGCCCGTGGCCCAGGCTCCCGGTGGAGGTCTCCACCCAGGGACACTCCCCCACATGGGGCTCCCCGCCCAGCAGGGACCCGGGCAGGCAGAAGGAATCCAGCTCCTCCCGGCTGAGGCACCCGGCCTCGTGCAGGACCACATAAAAGGCCAAAGCCCCGTGGCCCTTGGAGAGGATCAGAATGTCCCGCCCCTCCCAGCGGGGGTCGTTGGGGGCGTAGGCCAGTACCCCGCCCAGCCACAGGGTCCGCAGGATCTCCACCAGGGAGAAGGAGCTGGCCAGATGGGCCGCCCCGGCCTTGTAGGCCCGGAGAAAGATCTCTTTCCGCTCGTTCACACGCTCACCTCGATATAGGCGTTTTGGTTTGTGTAGCCGGAGATGTCCAGCTCGTAGGTCTTGTTCCCGTTCCCGTCGGTCTCTAAAAGGGTGAAACCCATGGCCTCGTAAAACTCCCGCACCATGGCGTTCTTGGCGGTGGGGTAGTAATGGCCCCGGAGCCGCACAAGCTCCCGCTCCCGGCATTGCCGGACCAGCTCGTCCAGCATGGCCTTCTCCATGTCCCGCTTCAGCACCCGGCAGGACATGAGCCACAGAATAATGTCGCAGGTATCCCCCTTCGCCTTCCCGGCGGTGAGGGCTACCACCCCGTTGGTGCCGAACCTGTCGTCCAGCTTGCCCGCCAGGGTGATGCAGTTCGGATCAGCGGCCATGGCCCCGATCTCCTCCGGAGTACACCGGAGGGTGGTCAGGTTGAACTGGTTGCTCTTGTTGGTGAGCTGGGCGATCCTCTGGAGGTAGGGCTCCTCAAAAGGCCGGATGGAGGCCTTCATCTCCAGCGAGCGCAGATACTCCCCATAGTCGGTAAAGGTGGCCTGGAGCCGGCTCCGGGCCGCATTGTCCCTGTACATCTCCCCCCGCTTCAGGTCGTCCCCCGTGAGGGCGGTGACCTCAAAGAAGCCGGAGCGGTCCAGGATCCCGAGGAACCCCTCGGGCTTGTCCCCCACCTCGGGGACACAGGCTCCCGGCACCTGCTGGCGGACGATCTCCCGCTCGGCGGGGTTGTCGTCCACAAAGACGAAGGCCTCGGGGAGAAGGGAGAGCTCGTGGGCCATGTCCACCAGGTTCCGGGACTTGGGGTCCCAGTTGGCCTTGATGAGGATAAAGTCCTCCGGCCTCAGCACCTCCTCCGGGTGGTTCAGCCCGGCCAGGGCGTTCTCCGGGTCGTTTTTGCTGATGATGTTGAGGATGACCCCCAGCGCCTTGTGGGCCTTCAGATAATCCTGAAATTCGCTGTACACCTGGCCCAGGGAGGTCTCCTGTCCCACCTGGATGCCCTCGACCCCGTCGTCCCCGATGACCCCGCCCCACAGGGTGTTGTC
Source organism: uncultured Oscillospiraceae bacterium (assembly GCA_950075865.1). Classification (GTDB taxonomy): domain Bacteria; phylum Bacillota; class Clostridia; order Oscillospirales; family Oscillospiraceae; genus Vermiculatibacterium. The sequence goes on from CATMVA010000019.1 coordinate 19,329, forward strand.
CAGGTCCAGGGCAAAGGCCTTCTTGTTCTTCCCGAAGAGGGACTTGACCATATTGGCCACGCTGAAAGCCAGCCGGGGGATGGCGGGCACGGCCAGGGCGTACTTGTACATGTGCCAGTAGAAGGGGTCGCTCCAGGCCTCCAGGCCGTAGTCGGCGGCCAGGTAGTTCAGATCATGGAGGTAGAATCCCTCGTGGCCCTGGGCGTACTCGGCAAAGCGCAGGTTGAGCCGGGTGACGAAGTTCACCCGTCCGTGGAGGTCGGCAGCGTCCCGGTTGCCCATGAGCCGCCAGAAAGGATACTCAAAGTTGTTCTGAATGACCGGACAGGCGTAGACCTCTCCCAGCCGCTCCCACATCCCCTCAAAGCGGGCGTACTGGGCACGCAAAAGCTCCTCTACCTGCTCCGGGCTGTCGGTGAGGGCGGGGAAGGCAGTCAGGTTCCGCAGGGAGGTGTGGACATAGATCACGTCGGGCCTGAACTCCTCCAGCGCCGGGTTGGGGAACATGGCGTCCTGCCAGTACTGGGCGTATTCGCTCTCATAGAAGGCGGGGCGGATGCCCTGGTTCAGCAGGAAAAGCTCCAGCATGTCCCTGATATCGTGGGTGGTGGAGCCGCCCAGAATGGCGATACGCTTGTCCAGCCAGTCCCTCTGCTCCTCCAAAAGCTGCCGCTTCAAAGCCTTCCGCTTCTTCAGCAGCAATGCCCCGTCAAAGGGATATTCCAGCTCCCGCATAGCTTCCACCTCCACATAATTTTTCATCTTATATGTTACCACAATTTCCCCGCTTTCACAAGAAAAAATGCGGAAAAAGCGGCGGCCTGAGCCGCCTATAACAAACCCCGGCGGAAAATTCCGCCGGGGTCTCCTTTATGCTATGGGGTGCTTGTTGTCTGTGCGGCCCGTCAGATAATCCAGCGACACCTTGTACAGATCCGCGATCCGAACCAGGATATCCAGCCTGGGCTCCCGGGTCATCAGCTCATAATTCTGATAGGCCTTCTCTGTAATGTCACAATAAATCGCGACCTGACCCTGGGTCAGGCCCATCTCTTTTCTGCATGATTTTAACCGCTTGGCCAAAATATCCTTCATTCGCAACACCTACGATCGTTCTTGACAAAGACAGTATACGGGATTACAATAACCGATATACCAACGATTGTAGGTGTAAAGCTTTTTTGTTGAGGAGGGAGCAGTTTTGGAGGATACAATGAATCAGGCTCTTTATGCGAAAGCCCTGGGAGACCTTATCCTGAGATATGAGAAAAGCCTTTCCCCTGATGTGCTGGCAAAGCAGACGGAAAGCAACGCCCTGTCCCTGCTGGAAGAGATCAGAACCATTCTGACCGACGACAGTCTTTCCGACCCGGAATGCTTTTACAAGATCGACGCCATCGTGATGGCTTTCTACCGGGCGGGGGTCTCGCTGGATCGCCACTGGCAGGCAGATTGACCGCGGGTGGCCGCCGCCCTTGCCGGGTCCCCCTGTCTGCTGTTCGTTTACACAAGGCCGGACAAGAAAACCGCCCTGTTTCCATTCGGAAACAGGGCGGTTTTTTGCTGTTTCTGTCACTCCACCGGGTGCTGTCTGCCTACGCCGTCGATGGTGTAGTCCACGCAGTATTCCCCGGGGAGGATGAGCTCCGAGATGGGGACGAAGGTGTAGCCCTCGTCCATAAGGGTCTCCAAAATGGTGGGGAGAGCCTCGGGGGTGTGCTCCGCGGAATTGTGGCAGAGGATGATGGAGCCGGCCTTGGCCTTGGAGGTCACCCGCTCCACGATCTCGTCGGCCGAGATGCCGCTCCAGTCCAGGGAGTCCACATCCCACTGGATGGGCTCCATGCCTAGGGAGCGGATGGCCGAGAGGGCATTGTTGTCATAGTCCCCGTAGGGGAGGCGGATGAGGGTGGGGCGGACGCCGGTGATGGCCTCCACCTTGTCGTTGCAGGCCTCCACGTCGGCGATGACCTCCTCGCGGGAGCGGCCGGCAAGGTGGTCGTGGTGGCTGGAGTGGTTCATGACCTCGTGTCCGGCCTCAGCCACCGCCTTGACCGACTCGGGGTAGGTGTCCACCCAGTCCCCGATCAGGAAAAAAGTGGCCCTGACGTCATACTCGTCCAGTATTTCCAAAAGCTTGGCGGTGTTCTCGCCGCCCCAAGCGGCGTCAAAAGAGATGGCCAGCCGCTTTTCCTCCTGCTGGACGCAGTAGATGGGCAGCATACGGGACGGAGTGGCCACCGGGGACGGGGTCTGGGACTCCGCAGCCTGAGATACAACTTGGGATACGGCGGGGGACAGGGCCGGGGCCTCCGCTGGGTCGATGTCGAGGGCGTCGTTGGGCGCGGACACCGGAGAGACGGTAAGGAGCCCCGCGGAATTGTATGGGACGTCCTCCTCCGGATCCCCGGTGGTGGGGACACTGCTGTCAGACGGAGGGTCTCCTTCGGCCTTGGGGATGGAAGCGGTCCGCACGGCGGACTTGAACAGAACGGCGCTGGGCTGGGGCGTGGGGGCGTCCATGCCGTATGACGCGGCCTCCCCGTTCTCCGGGGCGGCGTCCTGAAAGAGGGCCGCCTCTGGCACGCCTTCCCCCGTCCTGTCGGCGTTGCGGCCCATGCCCCAGGCCCCCAGCAGGACCAGGGCCAGAGCGGCGGCCGAAGCCGCCCACCGCTTCCATTGGAAGGTTTTCCGGACGGGCAGGGGGACAATGTTGTCCGGGGGCAGGGCGGCCATGATCCGGTCGGCAAGCCCGGCGGGGGGCTCGGCTCCGGGTAGGGAGGAGAGGGCGTCGTGGATATCCTTCAGGTCTCGGGCCATGGCCCGGCAGGCGGGACATTGGGCCAGGTGGACGTCCAGGACAAGGGTATCCTCGGGAGAGAGAGCCCCGTCCAGTGAGGCGCTGATCAGCTCAATATAGTTGTCACAGAACATGGGGTCCCCTCCTTTCTTGTCTGTGTTCATCTCTTAGACGCCCTCCGTTGGAGAAAAGTTCCCCTCTTTTTGCAAAAAATCCCGAAGAGCCAGCCGGGCCCTGGCGATCCTGGACTTGACGGTGCCTTCCTCCAGGCCCAGAGTCTGGGCGATCTCGGTGTAGCTCAGGCCCTCCAGCTCCCGGAGGACCAACACCTCCCGGTGCTGGGGAGCCAGGGCGGCCAGGCCCCGGCGCACCGCCTTTTCCGCTTCCTGCCGTTCCAGTTCCCGCTCGGGGGAGTACCGCTCGTCGGGCAGGTCCAGCTGGGCGGCATCCTCCCCCTCCTTGTCCTCCAGAGTGATGGAGTGGGTGCTCCGCCGCTTCTCCCGGCGGAGGAAATCCAGGCACAGGTTGGAGGTCAGCCGGTAAAGCCAGGTGGAGAAGGCGCTACGGCCATCGAACTTGGAAAGGTTCACGAAGGCTGAGAGGAAGGCCTCCTGGGTGAGGTCGGCGGCGTCCTCGGGATTACCCGTCATCCGGTAGGCCAGGGAGTAGGCCATGGCCTGGTTCTGCTCCACCAGGCGGGAGAAGGCCTCCCGGTCCCCCGAGCGGGCCGAGCATATCAATTCCTGTTCTGTCACCGATCTCACCTCCTCGCCGCAAGCTCCATATTTTTCGCTGCGTCTCGTCTCCCGCAAAGGGCTTGCGCCCTTTACAGGGGCCTCATTTTTAATCCTCCGGGTCCATCAGGTCCCGGCAGATGCCTTTAGTGATCTCGCTTACCTGCTCCAGGGTCTCCACCCGGGCGATCTTCTCCTTATAATACCCGGCGTAGGGGATGCCCTTGAGATACCAGGCGTAGTGCTTCCTGGCCTCCAGACAGGCAATGTGCTCCCCCTTGTGCTCGGCGGCCAGCCGGATCTGCCGCTCGGCGGTCTGGCACCGCCGGGCCAGTGGGGGCCGCTCCGGAATGGGTTCGCCCTTCAAAGCGGCGGCGCACTGGGCGAAGAGCCAGGGGTTGCCGAAGGCCCCCCGGCCAACCATGACCATGTCGGCCCCGGTGCGCTTCAGAATGTCCGCCGCGTCCTTGGGGGAGAACACGTCCCCGTTGGCGATGACCGGGATGGAGAGGGATTCCTTCAACTGCCGGATGGCGTTCCAGTCGGCCATGCCCGAATACATCTGGACCCGGGTACGTGCATGGAGGGTGACGGCGGCCACCCCCGCGTCCTGGAGCCGTTTGCCCAGCTCCAGATAGTTGAGGTGCCCCTTGTCCCAGCCCAGGCGGATCTTAGCGGTGACCGGCTTTCCTCCCGCCCCCCGGATGACGGCGGCGGCCACTTTAGCAGCCTTCTCCGGATCCCGGGCCAGGCCGGAGCCTTCTCCGTTGTTGCAGACCTTGGGTACCGGGCAGCCCATGTTGATGTCAATGACGTCGCAGCCCGAGTACTCGGCGGCGATGGCCGCGCCCTTTTCCATGCAGTCCTCCTCACAGCCGAAGAGCTGGATGGCGGCGGGCTGCTCCCCATCCCCCAGCTTCAGCAGGGGCAGGGTCTTTTTGCCCTGATAGCACAGGGCCTTGGCCGAGGCCATCTCGGTGACGGTGTAGCCCGCCCCCAGCTCCCGGCAGATGGTCCGGAAGGCCAGGTCGGTGACCCCTGCCATGGGGGCCAGAGCAAGAGGAGTCTCAATATTTACGCCGCCGATTCGCATATCCGCTCCTCCTTGCTCATAGATTTATCTATTGTACCACCCTTTGGCTTTTTTGGCAATGGTTCCATGATTCGCCACAAAATTTCCAATATCTGGAATATACTGAAGCCGGAAACCATACATAGGAGGAACCGGCAATGGGGTCGAAACGGACAGGCAAGATGGAGCAGGGGGGAGAACGGGTGGAGAAGGTGATCCTCCGTTCCCCCGCGTTGACCGGGGCAGCCGAGGGGCTGATCCGCTTTCTGCTGGGGGCGGTCCTGGCCGGGGGGGAGATCCTGGGGACGGGCGCCCCCTTCGGAATCGGATTGGTGGCCTGCTCGGGCTCGGGGCCCGACGGGCTGTGTGCCATGGCGGGGGCCAGTTTGGGCTACCTCTTTTTCCGCGCGCCGGCCATGGGGCTGCGGTATGCCGCCGCCTGCGTGCTGGTCTTTTCGGTGGCTTTCGCCTTCTACGACGTGAAGGTATATAAGAAGGTCTGGTTCATGCCCCTGGTGGCCGCCGGGATGGATGCCGCCACCGGCTTTGTCTACCTGGCCGATGTGAACTGGAGCCTGGGCCAGGCGGCCCTCTTTGGCAGCGAGGTGGTCCTGACCGGGTGCTCGGCCTACTTTTACCGCATCGCCTTCTCCCGCTGGAAAAGCCGCCGGGAGATCCCCCTGACCACCCGGCAGATTGTCAGCCTGCTCTTCCTGCTGGGGAGCCTGCTGGTCTCCCTGGCCGGGATCACCTTCTTCGGGGACCTGTCCCTGGGGAGGATCCTGGCCGTGCTGCTGGTGATGGGCGCCGCCCACGCCGGCGGTTTAGGGGTGGGCGCCGCTGGCGGCGTGGCCGTGGGCCTGGGGATGGATCTGTGCGCCGGGGGCGTGGGTTTTTACACCACGGCCTACGGCTTTGCCGGCCTTCTCACCGGGGCGGGGTGGAAGCAGGGGCGGCTCTTCGGGGCCATCACCTACGTGGTGGCCAACGCCGTGGCCGTGCTCTGGGCCTGGGAGGATCCCATCCGCTTTTCCGCCCTCTACGAGGTCTTTATCGCCTCGGTCCTTTTCCTGCTGATCCCCGACCGGTATCTCCGGCGGCTGGGGGCACTGCTGAGCCGCCAGGAGGAGGGTGCGGTCAGGCGGCGGGTGTGTGAGTACGTGAGCCGGAAGCTCTCCCTGTGCGCCGGGGCCTTCCGCTCGGTTCGGGACAGCCTGCGGGCGTCCTTCCCCGACCCCGGTCTCAACGACGGAGACCCGGCCAAGATCTTTGACCGGGCGGCCCAGCGGGTGTGCGCCCAGTGCCCCCTCCAGGGCACCTGCTGGCAGCGGGACTATGTGAGCACGTACAGCGCCCTCAACGACGCTCTCCCCGTCATGCTGGACCGGGGAAAAGGGGAGGGGGGCGATTTCCCCGGCTGGTTCACCGCCCGGTGTATCCACTTTCCCCGGTTCCTCCAGGCGGCCAACGAGGAGGTGGTTGCCCTGCGCTACCGCCGGCATTACCAGAGCCGCCTGCGGGAGAGCCGTGGGGCGGTGTGCCGCCAGTATGAAACTTTGTCCGATATCCTCTCGGCGGCGGCGGCCGAGCTTTCGGCTGAGCTCACGCCCGACCCGGCCCGTGAGCGGCGGCTCAAGCAGCACCTGGCCGACCTGGGCCTGGAGGGAGAGACGGCGGTCTACTATGACGAGGCCGGTCATCTGCGTCTGGAGTTGGAGGGGGAGGGGATGGAGGTCCTGGCCACCCCCCAGGAGCAGAAGGCCCTTTCCGACCTGATGGGCATGCCTATGCGCTGTGGGGAGGAGCTGCCCGGCCGGGTGACCCTGGTCCAGGCCGAGCCCCTGATGGCAGTGGCCGGCATCGCCGCCCGCCGCCGGGAGGGCCAGACCGAGAGCGGGGACACGGGCACCTGGTTCAAGCGGGAGGACGGCAGCCTCTTCGTCCTTCTCTGCGACGGTATGGGCAGCGGTGAGTGGGCCCACCGGGAGAGCGCCCTGGCCGTACGGCTGCTGGAGGAGTTCCTCCGCTCGGGGATGGACTCGGCCGCAGCCCTGCGGACGGTGAACTCCGCCCTGGCCCTCCGGAATGAGGAGTCGGGGGCCTTCACCACGGTGGACCTGCTGCGCCTCGACCTCTACACCGGGTCGGGGGAGGTCTGCAAGCTGGGGGCCGCCCCCACCTATCTGCGGAAGGGGGGGACGGTGGGCCGCTTCACCGGCGCCGCCCTGCCCGCGGGGCTGGCCCCGGGCAGCCCCGACGTGACCAGGCTGGACCTGGTTCCGGGGGACTGTGTGGTCCTGACCAGCGACGGAGTGGCCGACGGGGAGGCCGACGACTGGCTGCGGGAACTGGTGGCCGCCTTCGACGGGGAAAGCCCCAGGGAACTGGCCCAGACAGTGATGGAGGAGAGCGAGAAGCGGGTGGGACCCGCCGACGACCGGACCACGGTGGTCATTCAATTGAAAAGAAGGTAAGAGCAAGGGGGGAGACCGTTTGGTCTTCCCCCTTGAAATTCGGGAAAAATGTGCTAAAATCAGTATCAAAGCATCAAGCATAGAAAAAGGACGGGAAGCTATGGATATCATTATCGTGGGCGACGGCAAGGTGGGAGCCGCCCTGGCCGGACAGCTGTCGGCCGAGGGGCACGACGTCACCATCGTGGATTCGGACGCCCAGGCCCTGAACGAGACCGCCCAGCGGATGGACGTGATGTCGGTGACGGGCAACGGGGCCAATATGGCCACACTCCGCACCGCCGGGGCCGAGACCGCCGATTTGATCATCGCAGCCACCAGCCGGGACGAGCTGAACCTGCTCACCTGCCTCACCGCCAAAAAGCTGGGTGTGGGCCACGCCATCGCCCGGATCCGCAACCCGGAGTACGCCGAGCAGTTGGAGGAGATGAAGGAGGAGCTGGGCCTATCCCTGACGGTGAACCCGGAGCAGGCCGCCGCCCAGGAGGCCTACCACCTGCTCCAGTTTCCCACCTTCCTCAAGCGGGATTCCTTCGCCAAGGGGCGGGTGGAGATCGTGGCCATCCCGGTGGAGAAGGGCTCCAAGCTGGCTGATATCCCCCTCTTTAAGCTTTACGAGATCGCCGGGGTCAACGTGCTGGTCTGCGCCGTGGAGCGGGAGGACGCCGTCCACGTGCCCTCGGGCTCCTTCACCCTGCGGGAGGGAGACACCATCTATGTCACCGCCGGTATCAACGACCTGGCCCTGCTGGTGAAGAACCTGGGGCTGGTGGAGCGGCGGGTGAAGAACCTGCTGATGATCGGCGGGTCCCGGATCGCTTTCTATTTGGGTAAGCGGTGTCTGGACAGCGGCATGAACGTGAAGATCATCGAGCGGGACCACCAGCGCTGCGTGGCCCTCTGCGAGGCCATGCCCAGGGCCACCATTATCGAGGCCGACGGATCCCGCCAGGACGTGCTGGACGCCGAGGGCTTCAAGGGCTTCGACGCCGTGGTCTCCCTCACCGGCATCGACGAGGAGAACCTGGTCCTCTCCCTGCTGGCCACCCACCAGGGGGTGAGCAAGGTCATCACCAAGATCAACCGCCTGGAATATAACGATATGTTCCGCAAGGTGGGGTTGGGTTCCATCATCAGCCCCCGTGGCCTGTGCTGCGCCCACATTGCCCGGTATGTCCGGGCCATGTCCAGCGCCGGCGGGGCCGACAGCGTGCTCACCCTCCACCCCATCGTGGACGGCAAGGTGGAGGCCCTGGAGTTCCTGGCCACCGCCGAGACCCGACACCAGGGGGAGAAGCTGAAGGACATCCCCACCCGGCCGGGCACCCTGGTGGCCTGCATCACCCACCAGGGCCATACCATTATTCCCAAGGGCGACAGCAGCTTCACCGCCGGGGATACCGTCATTGTGGTCACCACCTGCGACAAGGCCATCACCGACCTGAACGGGATCTTTGACGACTGAGAGGGAAGTGTATCCATGAACCGTAAAATGATCGGGAAGGTGCTGGGGTTCATTCTGCTCCTGGAATGCGTCTTCCTCTTTCCCTCCGCCCTTATCGCCATTGCGGACGGGCAGATGAACGTCCTGCGGGCCTTCATTGGGGCCATGGCGGCGGCCCTGGTGGCCGGTTTGGCCCTCTCGGCGGCCTGCCGGAACGCCGAAAAGCACTTCTACGCCCGTGAGGGCTTCCTCATCGTGGGCCTGGGCTGGATCGTTCTGTCGGTGGTGGGGGCGCTGCCCTTTTACCTGTCGGGGGAGATCCCCCGGTTTGTGGACGCCCTCTTCGAGGTGGTCTCGGGCTTCACTACCACAGGGGCCTCCATCCTCGCCGCCGTGGAGGATATGAGCCGGGGCCTGCTCTTCTGGCGCTCCTTCACCCACTGGCTGGGCGGCATGGGCATCCTGGTCTTTGTGCTGGCTGTGGTGCCCGTGGGGGAGGGAGGCTACTCCCTCTACGTCCTCCGGGCCGAGAGCCCCGGCCCCACAGTGGATAAGCTGGTGCCCAAGATGCGCCAGAGCGCCATGATCCTGTACGGGATCTACATCGCCCTGACAGTGATCAATGTCCTCTTCCTCCTGGCTGGGGGGATGGACCTCTTTGAGAGCCTGTGTACCGCTTTTGGCACGGCGGGCACCGGCGGCTTCGGCATCAAAAATGACTCCATGGCCGGCTATTCCCCTTACATACAGATGGTCTGCACCGTGTTCATGGCCCTTTTCGGGGTGAATTTCAGCCTGTACTTCCTGCTCCTCCTGGGCCGGGTGAGGGACGTGCTGAAGAGCGACGAGCTGCGGCTCTACCTGGGGATCATGCTTGGCTCCATGGCGGCCATCGCCCTGAATATCCGTTCTATGTTCCCCTCCCTGCGGCAGGCCTTCCACCACGCCGCCTTTGCCGTGTCCAGCATCATGACCACCACCGGCTTCGCCACCGAGGACTTCGACCTCTGGCCCCAGCTCTCCCGGACCATTCTGGTGATCCTGATGGTAGTGGGGGCCAGCGCCGGCAGCACGGGCGGCGGCATCAAGTGCGCCCGTGTCATCATCCTGTTCCGAACCCTCAGCGCCCGGCTGCGCCAGATGCTCCACCCCCGCAGCGTGAACCTGGTCCGCATGGAGGGCAAAACGGTCAGCGACGAGACCATCCAGGGCGTCTACACCTACATGACGGCCTACTGTGCCATCGCCCTGGTCTCCATCCTGATCCTCTCCCTGGACAACTACTCCCTGGAGACCAGCCTCACCGCCGTCATGGCCTGCCTCAACAACATCGGCCCCGGCCTGGACCTGGTGGGCCCCAGCCAGAACTACGCCCACTTCTCCGACCTTTCCAAGGTGGTGCTGATGTTCAACATGCTCCTGGGCCGGTTGGAGATCTTCCCCCTGCTCATCATGCTCTCCCCCCGGACCTGGAAGCGGGCGGGGTAAGAACCGCAAAAAAGGAGCTCCGTCCACCGGACGGAGCTCCTTTTTGCTGTTTTGTGTTCTTACACTGCCCGGGCAGCCAGGTTGCCGGTGAGGACTGCCTTCTGAATGTTGTGGGGCTGGGCGCAGTCGCCCACGGCGTGGACCTCGATGCCGGCGGCCTCGATCTCCTTGGCCAGAGACAGGTTGGGCACCATGTCGTAGAATTCCACCACGCTGTCGCAGGAGATGACTTTCTCCAGACCCACATCGGTGGTGACGGTGATACTGTCTCCGCTGACGCTCTTGGCGGCGGCGTTATTGATGATCTGCACACCCTTGCTCTTCAGGTGGGGCAGCATGTAAGTACGGAACCAGCCGGACTGGCCCTTATCCACGTCGGCGGCAGAGCCCGAGTGGACGATGGTGACCTTCTTGCCCTGGCTCACCAGATAGGCGGCGAAGTCCACGGCCTGGACGGCCCCACCCAGAATGACTACCCGCTCGCCCAGCGTGGAGGAGCCGAAGGCCTGCTCGGGGGAGAAGACGTTGGCGCCGGAGAGCTTGCTCTCCCGGGCGCCGCCCACGGCCAGGATGACGGCGTCGGGCTTCTGTTCCTTCACCAGGGCGGCGTCCACTCTGATGTTGAGCTTGACGGTCACGCCGTTCTTCTCCAGCTGATGGGCGGCGTAGGTCACATAGTCGTCAAACCGCTCATGGTCGCCTTTCACACCCCGGGCAAAGTGGAGCAGACCACCCAGCTTGTCGGCGGAATCGTAGATGGTGACGGTGTGGCCCCGCTCAGCGGCCACCCGGGCGGCTTCCAGTCCGGCAGGGCCGGCGCCGATGACCATCACGTTCTTCTTGGCGGCAGCGGGGGTGGGGGTGAAGCCCTCGGGCATGGTGTCGGTGTAAGCGTTGAAGTAGGCGGCGTTCATCCGGCAGGAGGAGGGTACCTTGGCGGGGCTGTTGTTGTCGTGGCAGTGCATGCACTTGGCGCAGGGGCGGATGTCCTCGCGGCGGTGCTCCTTGATCTTGGTGACCAGTTCAGGATCGCAGTTCAGGGGCCGGTTCATGAAGATCAGATCAATATCGCCCCGCTTGACAGCCTCGTTCAGGTAGTCGGGGCCTACCCGCAGGTCCATGTAAGCCGCGCAGCCCACAGGGATCTTGACGGCCGACTTGATGGCCTTGACGATGGGCAGGAAGGAGGCGAAGCCCGAGTGGCTGCCGTCCACCAGCCCGCCGTAGTGGGAGGTGAAGTCGAACTGGGTACCGTAACCGGTCAGGCCGTTGTAGCCGGGGGCAATGTGCTGGACATCGGGGGCCCAGATGTTCATTTCCTGGCCGTTGACGCCCACCCGGACCTGGAGCCAGTCGGCACCGGCGCCCTCCAGGGCCTTGGCGATCTCCTGGCACTCCTCTACGGTGAGGAACAGGTCGTTGTCGCCCAGAGAGACGTCGTTCTCCTCCAGGCCGTTGATGAGGGCGCCCACGGGGTAATCGGTGCCGTTGACTGCCTTGATCTTCTCGATCATGCGGCGGTATAGCCGGGTACGGTTCTCGATGGACTGGGGGCCATACTCATCCTCCCGGCGGTTGACCCGGCGGGTGAGGAATCCGTTGAGGCCGTCGGCACTGGCGCCCTTGATCTCGATGCAGTCGATGCCGGCCCGCTTGGCCCGCTCGGCCGAGGTGCCCACCCGGTCGATGAAGGCGTCCAGGTCGGCCACAGGGGTCTCGTTGATCTTGGAATCGGGCACGGTGGGGGCCAGGCCGCCGAAGCAGATCTGAAGACCTACCTTGCCGCCGGCGTTGTGGATGCGGTCCACTAGGGGCTTGAGCTCGGCCAGGCCGGCCTCCAGATCCTCGGGCTTGCCCAGGGAATCGGGGAGCAGGCCGGAATTGCGGACCACGCCGCCGGCAAAGATGTTCAGGGACACGCCGTTGTCAGCCATCGTGCCGTACCAGTCAGTGGCTACGGTGATGTTGCTGCCGGCGCTGTCCTTCCAGGGACCGCTGCCGGCCGACTTGATGATGCGGTTGGACAGAGTCATGGTGCCCAGCTGGACGGGGGAGAACACTTCTGCGCAGTCCCCATCGAAAGAGTCGAAGCTGTCATCCTGGGGGTTCAGGGGAGCGGGGGCGGCGGGCAGGCCCAGGGCCTGGGCGGTACAGGAATTGACGCCCTCCCGGATGGCGGTGGTACAGAGGGAGGCGCCGGATACCCCGTCCACCCCCTCGGTCTTGCCGGCGTCCACGATGCGGGCGCAGTACTGCTCCATGGCCGAGGAGAAGGGGGTGAAGTAGTCAGCGTGGGCGGTACGCAGGACCCGGTACTTCACGTCGGTGAGGGAGCTCTGGCTGAAGGTACAGGTGACCTCCACGCTGGCATAGGAGCTGGACTGGACGCTGGAGTAGGTGCCAGCCTTAAAGACGGCGGGGGCCTCGGGGGCGGGAGCAGCGCTGGGAGTGCCGGTGGGTGTGTCTCCGCCGCAGGCGCTCAGCACGCCCATGGCGGCAATGCCGGCGGCGCCGGCTACGGTTCCTTTCAGGAAATCGCGGCGGGAAAGGGAATTGCTCATTGGAAGATCCTCCTCTTTCTATATGGTGTCAAAATTATAACATGGAGGGGGATGGAAGGCGAATTAAACAGGGTTAAAACCAATTAATTTTGAATTAACGCATTTTTGGTGATTGGCATTTCGCCCAAAAAGCGGTATGATAAAATGGAAACAAAGAGAGATGGAAGGAGGCGAGGTATGCGCCGGTATTCCAACATCATCATGACCCTTCTGCTGATGGGGATATTTTTCGGGGTCCTGGTACAGATCAATGCCTCCTCTCCTCGGGTGGGGGCGGAGAAGCTGGGGCGGACCGGGATCCCCACAGACCGGCTGGTGCTGCTGGAGGGCGGGACATATGTCACCGACGCCCAGGGCCGGGAGAGCCGCCGTTTTACCATTCACTGGGAGGGGGATGGCTGCCTTTTCGTGCCAAAGGCAGCGGGGAACACCCTTCTGGTCAACGGGGAGCCGTGGGACGATCTGGACGACAGTAAGCTGCGTCTGTTCCAGTTTTCCGATGCCCCCAGTCTCGACCATACCTATGAGGTGGAGGTGCGCAGCGCAAAGGGGAGGCTGGTCGGCTATGGCTCTTGCGTGTATATCGGTCCTCTCCCGGCGGTGAGCGCCTGTGTCAGTAGTCAAATCGTCAGCCGGTATATGGTCACGGGCATTTGTTTCTGCATCCTGATCTTTTCCCTGGTGCTCTATGCCTGGAAGCGGAGCGAGACCTATCTTTTCTGGCTGGCTGCGTATGCCTTTCTGATGCTGCTGCGGACCCAGGATGCCCTGGGCATCGGCTGGATCGTGGGGGTGGAGAGCCCCCTGTTCCGGGCCCTGGACCATTTTGTGGTCACCAGTCCCATCTTCCGTCTGGTCTATCAGGGCCTTTCGGCCTACCTGAACTATCAGGTCCTCAAGCGGTTCCTGTCGGCCAGACTGCTGGGACGGTCCATCATGGTCTATATCCTGGCCTTTGACCTGCTCCAATTCCTGGGGGGACTGTGGCCGGAGAGTGGGCTCGTCCTGAGCCTTTTGTATCATGGGGTCCTCTATGCCTGCCAGATCGTCTGCATCCAGAAGGACCGGGACCTGCCCTGGCTGGAGCGGCATATTCTATCGGTGTCCTGGGTATTTACCGTGGTGTTCCAGATGCTGCTGACCTTGAGCACTTACGGGGTGATCCCCCAGGGGGACGTGGGGCTTCAGTTCCATATTCCGCCCATTGTCTCCTGTATGTATCTGATCGGCTTCTTTATCGTCGCCTGCCGTCGGTTTGCCATCAAGTTCCAGGAGGCCGACGACCTCAACGCCGACCTGGAGGCCGCCATTCAGGAAAAAACAAAGGAGCAGACCGCGTTTATCCGCAGTATGCTCCATAATCTGAAAACACCCCTGTTTTCCCTGGTGGGGTACAGCGATATGGCGGCCGAGAGTCTGGAGAGCCACCCCGCCGACGCTGGCCGCTACCTGGCCAAGGTCAGCGACAAGGCCCAGTACGTCAGCGGTATGCTGGACCACATTTTCCTCCTGACCCAGATGGACGCCAACCAGATGGTTTTCCAGCAGGTGCCCGTCCGCCTGGCCGAGACCCTCCGGGCCGTGGAGGAGAGCGCCCGGCTCAAGGGGAAGGACAAGGGGGTGACGGTCACCCTGACTTCCCCCGAGGACGCCTTCTGCCTGGGGGACCCCCTCTATCTCCAGCAGGCCTTCCAGAACATGGCCGACAACGCGGTGGAGCACGTGGAGGAAGGGGGCGAGCTGGACATTTCGGTCACCGGCGAGGGGGAGAGCTGGATCGTCACCCTCCGGGACAATGGCCGAGGGATCGCTCCCGGGGAATTGCCCAGGATCTTTGACCGCTACTATTCCAACCACCACGGTAAGCGAAGCTCCTCCGGGCTGGGCCTTGCCATCGCCAAAGAGATCGTGGAGCACCACGGCGGGACCATCACGGTGGAGAGTGAACCGGGAAAGGGGACGGCCTTTTCCGTCACCCTCCCAGGGGATCAGGAGAGAGGTTCGGCCCCCGCCGAGAAGATGTAACCGTCCCGCATGTGGGTGCGGATGTATCTGGGGCGGGATGGGTCGTCCTCGATCTTCTGGCGCAGGTGGGTGATGTGGACAAACAGGGTCCGCAGGTCCCCCACGCTGGGCCGCTGCCACACAGCGTTGTAAAGTTCGTCAAAGCTGATGAACCGGCCCGGGTTCCGCATAAAGTAGCAGAGCAGCTCGTATTCGGTGGGGGAGAGAGAGACGGGCGCTCCCGCCTTGGTCACGGCATGGAGGGCCGGATCCAAGGTCAGCGCCCCGGCGGTGAGTTGGGGGGAGGTGTCCCCTCTGGGCAGGGAATAGCGCCGCAGGTTGGCCTCGATCCGGGCCAGCAGCACCGGGGCCCGGAAGGGCTTGATGAGATAGTCGTCCCCGCCCATGTTCAGGGCCCGGATGACGGTCTCGTCGTCGCTGAGGCAGCTGATGAAGATAATGGGGCAGAAGGTGGTCTTACGCAGTTCCTCACAGAGGCTCAGGCCGTCCCGACCGGGCAGCATGATGTCCAGCAGGATCAGGTCGTAACGCCGCAGGGACATGAGGGGCAGTGTCTCCTCGGCGCTGTGGGCCACCGTGACGCTGTAATCGGGATTTTTCAGCAGATAGAACTGGAGGATCTCGCAGATCTCCAGATCGTCCTCGATGAGTAGGATCTGAGCCATAGGGCCGCCCTCCTTTCCATGATACAATGATAACAAGGTTGGCCGGGAAAATCAAGACGGGAAACCGGGCTTCCTCCGTTTTCGGAGAAAGCCCGGTTTGTTTTTTTCTGGTTTCATCAGCCTTGGAGCATCCTCAACCCAGACCATGCACCAGCCGGGCGCAGGCGGCTATTTCCTCCTCGTCGGTCTGCCAGAGCTCGTATTCCGACAGGGAGGGCAGACCCATGGAGACCCCCTCCTTCCGGTAGACCATGCCGCTGTCCACCGGGCCCCGGCGGGCGGTGGTGTGAAAGACCCGGACCCCTGACTGCTCGTAGATGGCCCGGATGTTGTCCCGGTTCACCCCGCTGCCCGCCATCATGTCGATCCGGCCGCCGGCCTTCTGCCGCAGCTTACCCAGCAGGGGAGCCCCCAGCAGGGCCTTCTGGGCCTGGCCCGAGGTGAGGATGGTGCGGCAGCCCAACGCTATCGCCGTCTCCAAAGCCTCAAAGGGATCACGGGTCATGTCGAAGGCGCGGTGGAGGGTGACCTCCATCTCCCCGGCTCGGTCCAGAAACCGGGCCATGGCCTCCCGGTCCAGGGTCCCCTCAGCGGTCAGGGCGCCTACGGCCACCCCGTTGGCCCCCAGGTTCCGAAACCGGGCGACTTCGCCCTCCATCTCCTCCAGCTCGGCGGGGGAGTAGAGGAAGTCCCCGAACCGGGGGCGTATGAGTACATTGATCTTCACGTCGCAGTCCCGCCGTACCTGCTCAAACAGGCTCTGGGAGGGGGTGATGCCCCCGATGGCCAGGCCGGCGCATAGCTCCAGCCGGTCGGCGCCCCCGCGGGCGGCCGCCATGGCCGAGGCGTAGGAGTCTACGCAACCCTCCAACAAAGGTCGGTTCACGGTCATCCCTCTTTCCTTGGGAGAATAGGGGAAAAGGGGCCCTCGGGGCCCCTTTTGTGGTGTTTCCCTTATTTTTTAAGCTCCTCCGCCCAGGCGGCGTATTTCGCCACCTTTTCGGCGCACTCGGCCTTGGTCGCGCCGTTGGCCAGGATGTAGACCTTCACCTTGGGCTCGGTGCCCGAGGGGCGGACCAGGATGCTGGTGCCGTCGGCCATCTCGTAGCGCAGGACGTTGGAGCCGGAAAGCTCCATCCTGCTGTCGGTGCCGCAGGCCACGCAGTGGACGCTGCCGTCCTTGTAGTCCTTCTGCTCCCGGACGGCCACCCCGGCGATCTCCACCGGGGGCTGGGTGCGGAGGGAGGCCATCAGGTCGGCCATCTTCTTCAGCCCGTCCAAACCGGGCATCACCAGGTTCAAGGTCTTTTCCTGATACTCGCCGTACTTGGCGTACAGCTCCTGAAGGGCGTCGTAGAGGGTCATGCCCCGGTCATAATACCAGGCGGCCATCTCGGCAGCCACGGTGCAGGCGGTGACCGCGTCCTTGTCCCGGACGTAGTCACCCATCATGTAGCCGTAGCTTTCTTCGTAGGAGAAGATGACCTTGCCCTCGCCGCTCTGCTCCAGAGCGTTCTTTTTCTCGGCCATGAACTTGAAGCCGGTGAAGGTGTCGAACATCTTGATCCCGTTGACCTCGCAGACCTTCCGGGCCATCTCGGTGGTGACGATGGTCTTGAGGGCCACGGCGTTCTCGGGCAGAGTGCCCATCCGCTTCTTGGCCCCGATGACGTAATCCAGCAGCAACACGCCGGTCTGGTTGCCCGTGAGGACGATGAACTTCCCGTCGCTGCCCCGGACCATCAGGCCCACCCGGTCGGCGTCGGGGTCGCTTCCCATGATGAAGTCGGCCCCCTCCTTGTCGGCCAGCTCCACCGCCAGAGCGAAGCCCTCTGGGTTCTCCGGGTTGGGGGAGACCACGGTGGGGAAGTTGCCGTCAATGACCATCTGCTCGGGCACGCAGATGATGTGCTTCATGCCCAGGCGTCTGAGAGCCTCGGGGATCAGCTTGTAGCCCGTGCCGTGGAAGGGGGTGTAGATGATTTTGAAGTTGTCAGCCACCTTGGCTACCGCGGCCTTGTCGGTGGCCTGTGCCATCACGTTGGCCAGGAACTTCTCGTCGGTCTCCTCCCCCATGATGGTGACAAAGCCCTGCTTCACGGCCTCGCCGTAGTCCATCCGCTTCACGCTGTCAAAGACGTCGTTCTGCTCCATCCGCTTGGCGATAGCGTCGGCGTGGTGGGGGGGAAGTTGGGCGCCGTCGGCCCAGTAGACCTTGTAGCCGTTGTACTCCTTGGGGTTGTGGCTGGCCGTCACGTTGACGCCGGCGATGCAGCCGTACTCCCGGATGGCGAAGGACACCTCAGGGGTGGGGCGGAGAGAATCAAAGATCCGGGTGGGGATGCCGTTGCCAGCCATGACGGCACAGACCTCCTCGGCATACTCCCGGCCGTGGTTGCGGCAGTCGTGGCAGACGGCCACGCCCTTTTTCACCGCCTCAGGCCCCTCGGCCAGAATGACTTCGGCAAAGGCCTGGGTGGCGTGGCGGATGACGTGGCGGTTCATCTGGTGCAGGCCCACGCACATGGTGCCCCGCAGTCCGGCGGTGCCGAACTCCAGAGGGGCGAAGAACCGGGACTCGATCTCCTTCTCGTCGCCGGCGATGGACTCCAGTTCGCGGCGTTCCTCGTCGCTGAGGGCGGGGGAGCGGAGCCATCGTTCATATGTATCACGATAAGACATGGGAAACGACCTCCATCCATAATATGGTATGGTAATTGTATCACAAAAGGACGGGTGATTTCAATAGCAAGTTGGGGGATTTGAATAAAAAAGAGGCGACCTCTGGCCGCCTCTCCGGGTTATTTGTGATACGGTCCCCCCGCGTTGATCTGGAAGGCCCGGTAGACTTGTTCCAGCAGCATGACCCGGGCCAGGTGGTGGGGGAAGGTCATGGGGGATATGGAAAGGCGGACGTGGGCCTGGGCTTTCAAGCTCTCGTCCAGGCCGTAGCTGCCGCCAATGAGGAAGCAAAGCTGGTTGGTGGGGCCGATCTCCCAGGTTTGCAGGCGTTTTGCCAGCTCCTGGCTGGAGAGAAGCTGCCCCTCGACGCACAGGGCCACCACCCGCGCTCTGGGGGGCAGCTTCTGGCGGATGGCCTGGGCCTCCTTTTTCAGGGCGGCCACAATGAGGGCGGGGGAGGGGTCCTGGGGCAGCCGCTCCTCGGGCAGCTCCAAAATGGTGAGTCGACAGAAGGGGGACAGCCGCTTCTGATACTCGGCCACGGCGTCGGCGTAGAATTTTTCCTTCAGCTTGCCCACGCAGATGATCTGCACATTCATCATGCTCTACACCTCGTACGCCGGCGAAGGCTCGCTGCGGGGAGCCACCGCCAGGGTGATGTCCTTCTCCGGGTCGATGCCAGCCCCCCGGAACACGGTTTCGGCGGTAGTCAGCGCCCGGGCCGGCGTGTTGTTCTGGGCCGACAGGTGCCCCAGCAGCACGGTCCTGGCTCCGGCTTCCACGCACCGGAGAGCCAGGCCGGCCCCCGCCTCGTTGGACAGATGCCCCCGGTTCCCCAGGATCCGGAGCTTGAGCGGGTAGGGGTAAGGCCCGGACATGAGCCAGTCCTCGTCATGGTTGGACTCGCACAGCACCAGGTCGGCTCCCGCCACGCTCTCCAGCACCCCGTCACTCACATAGCCCAGGTCGGTGACCACCGCTGCCCGGCGCTTCCCGTCGGTGAAAGCGAACCCCATAGGCTCGGTGGCATCGTGGGAGGTGGAAAAGCCCGTCACCCCAAGCCCTTCCAGCTCGATAGACCGGCCCGGCTCCACCTCCCGGAGGGTGTCCAGGGGGAAGGCGATGCGCCGCCGCAGCTCCAGAGCGGTGCCCGGGCTGGCATAGACCGGCAGGGCGAACTGCTTGGTCAGGGTGGCCAGCCCGGCGATGTGGTCGGAGTGCTCGTGGGTGATCAGGATCCCCGTGATGTCCCCGGGGGAGAGGTCCAGCTCCCGGAGAGCGGTCACGATCCGGCGGCAGGAGATGCCGCAGTCCACCAGAAGGCGGGCCCCGGCCCCGGAGATCAGGATGCAGTTGCCCGAGGATCCACTGGCCAGGGTGCGAAGTTCCATGGAAAGGCTCCTTTGTGTATGTAGGGGCCGGTGTCCTCACCGGCCCGAACGTAGTACGGTGCTGTGCGGGCCGGTGAGGACACCGGCCCCTACGGATCTTTGACTTTATGAAGAAAAAAGCTTCGGCGGGCAGTGGCGAAGCCGAATGACGTCCCTCGTTGTTTCTTCGCCGCAAAACAAAACGGCGAGCGCCTTACGGCGCTTCGCCGTTCGTGGAAGCGAAAGCGGTCAGCCCACCTGCGTCGCGTGGTGCTCCTCATCGGGGAACTCTTCCACCCGGATATCGGCTCCCAGACGGATCAGCTTTCCGATGATATCCTCATAGCCCCGCTCAATGTGCTGGATCTTGCCGATCTCGGTAGTGCCCTGAGCGGAGAGTCCGGCAATGATGAGTGCGGCCCCGGCCCGCAGGTCACAGGCCTCCACCGCCGCGCCGGTGAGGCGGCTGACCCCCTCAATGACGGCCACCTTGCCGTCCACCTGGATCTGGGCGCCCATGCGGCGGAATTCGTCCACATAGCGGTAACGGTTATCGTAGACCCCCTCGGTGAGTACGCTGGTACCCGCGGCCAGACAGAGACAGGCCGCCACCTGAGGCTGCATGTCGGTGGGGAAACCGGGGTAGGGGAGGGTCTTCACATTGGCCCGGTGCAGGGGGGTGGTCCGGCGGACCCGCACCGCGTCGTCCATCACGTCGATCTCGGCCCCCATCTCAGAGAGCTTGGCCGTGATGCACTCCAAATGCTTGGGGATCACGTTCTTTACCAGCACGTCCCCGCCGGTGGCGGTGACGGCGGCCATGTAGGTGCCCGCCTCGATCTGGTCGGGGATGATGGAGTAGTTGCCCCCGTTCAGGCGCTCCACGCCCCGGACCTTGATCACGTCGGTGCCGGCGCCCATGATGTTGGCCCCCATGGAGTTCAGGAAGTTGGCCAGGTCCACGATATGGGGCTCCTTGGCCACGTTTTCAATGATGGTGGTGCCTTGGGCCAGGGTGGCGGCGATCATGATGTTCATGGTGGCCCCCACCGAGACGATGTCCAGATAGATGGTGCTTCCGGTCAGCCGCTCCCCGTGGGCCCGGGCCTGAATGATGCCGCCCACCACCTCCACATCGGAGCCCATGGCCACCAGCCCCTTGATGTGCTGGTCAATGGGCCGTCCGCCGAAGTCACAGCCGCCGGGCAGAGCCACCTCGGCCGAGCCGAACCGGCCCAGCAGAGCGCCCACCAGGTAGTAGGAGGCCCGGATCTTTCTGGCCAGAGCATCGGGCACCTGGGCGTTGCGGATGTGGGAGCAGTCGATCTCCATGGTGGTCCGGTTCACCGTGCGCACGTCGGCGCCCAGCTCCTGGAGAATGTTCAGGATTAGGGTCACATCGCTGATTTGGGGGATATTCTCAATGCGGCAGACCCCGTCCACCAGCAAAGCGGCAGGCAGAATGGCTACGGCCGCGTTCTTTGCGCCCGAGATATCCACCTCACCGTTGAGCGGCTTGCCGCCGCGAATCACATATTTTGTCAAAAGAAGCACCCTCGCTCTTATATATATAATAGTAGGCCAAACGCCGGCCAAGTCTATTGTACCCGTTTTTACGTGAAATCACCCATCATCATGGTATGATACAATAGCATTATATAAGGAAGGGGTGGAAAAGTAAAGCCCTTTTGCCAAGATTCTGTAAAAAAGTTAGGAGTTAGGGCGGAATTCCCTGTGGGCCATGGGCATAATTGCCCCCCGTTCCAACAAATGACCGAAAAAATCTCCTTTTTTGCGTTTCTGCCCCTGTGTAGGGGCGGATATCATCCGCCCGCAAGAAAAGTAGGGTCGCACAGTGTGCGCCCGCAGGAAAGGAGAAAATTATGTCAACCAACAAAACTCAAAACTATGACCTGCATGCTTGGGAGCCCGACGATGACTTTCAGCTCCACGAGATCAACGCCAACTTCGCAGCCCTGGACGCTCAGGCTATCCGCATTTTTTGGGGCACCTACGTTGGAACAACGAAGGACATTTCCATCACCACCACCCAGCGCATCGATCTGCCCGTGACTCCCAAGGCAGTGATCCTCTTCAACGGCGGCGGGGTCTCACCCAATTACGGCCACGCCGGGATCATGGCCCCCGGCTATCCCATCTCATCAAAGCTCATGCCCATTGATGACACGGGCTTCACCGTAGCCAGCGAGCCCTCCGGCCTGAAATACAATGAAAAAGGCTATACCTATCACTACATCGTCCTTTATTGAGCCGAAAAAGGGACCCCCGGAAATTCCGGGGGTCCCTTTCTTATGACCTTTTGTCAGCCGGGAAATTACTCGGCGATCTTGATGGTCAGGTTGTACATCCGTCCGCTCTCGGTGGTGACCTGCAGGATGTTGCCGGCGGCAACGTCAGCAGTGGTCACAGCCTCGCCGGTGGCGTCAATGACCTTGGCGTTCTTGGCGCCGGTCAGAGCCTTGGCAGCGGCAACCAGATCATTACCGCTCGTGCTGGCGGCAACGGTAGCCTCAGTGCGAGCATCGTTGACGGCGGTGATCACAGCGCCAGTCTCGAACTCCACCTCGGTGGCCAGCTCGGCCAGGACGTTGTTCACATCCACCACCAGGATCTTGTTGGTAGCGTCGGCGTAGACGTTCTCAATGAAGTCGCCCAGGTCGGACTTGGCGGCCATCTGGATGGCGGCACCCTCGACGCCCTTGCCGTTCTTAGTGTCCACGTACATGACGGTCCACTTGTCGCTCTCCAGCTTCTGCTCGCCGCCGGCCGTCAGCTTGAAGGTCTCGTCGCCGTCAAAAGCGGTGATGGCGTCGGCCACCAGGCCGTCAGCCACGGCCAGCTTGCCGATGGTGTTGTTGGTGCTCTCCTCGAAGGTGACGAACTTGCCCTTGGTGTAAGCGGCGGCAGCGGCGGCGTCAATGCTGCCGGTCTTCAGGGAGGTCACGGTCACGGTGCGGGTGGTCTCGCCGTCGAAGATCTCCATCTCCAGAGCGGCCTTGTCGTTCACCTTGACGTAAGCGGCCTTGTCGCTGATGATCCAGCCCAGACCCTCAGTGGCGGCCTGGCCGGGCAGAGTGGCGGCAGCGCCCAGGTCGATGATAGCCATGGAGACGTAGGGGAAGCCGTTCTTGTCGGCGGAGTAGATGGTGCCGGCAGTGGGAGTAGTCTCACCCCAGACGTTGACCTCGGAGCCCTTGATCACAGCGGCCTTGAACTTGCCGGTGCTGTGAACGAAGACCACGGCGTCGTTGTCGAAGCGGTACTTGGTGCCGCTGATGGTGACCTGGCCCTTCTCGATCTTGTTGGTGCCCAGATCCTCGGCATCCAGCTTGCTCCACTCACCGGTGGTGGCAACGGCAGTCAGGTTGTAGTTGCCGTTCTCGTCCTTCTCGGCAGTGTACAGAGTGTTCTCGGTGGGCTTCACACTGTCCTTTTCAACCTCGTCGTACTTCTCGTTGGTGCTGTTCCAGATACCGGCCACATTCAGCTCGGTGACCTCGCCGGTGGCGGTGATGATCCGGACGGGATAGAGAGCGGGAGTGCCCTTGAAGGAGCTGGCGGCAGCGAAGTCGCCCACGGCGGTGACCATGAACACGTCAGCCACACCGGCGGCAGCGGCGCTCTGGCCGGCGGCCTTCTGGGAGACGATGTAGCCGTTCAGGATGACCACGTCGAACTCGCCCAGGGTCTTGAGGCCATCAAAGATGGCGGTGGTATTGGCAGTGTACCAAGTGCCGTTCACACGGACCTGGTCGGTGCCCTTGGTGGCGTCCACCTTGGCACCCTCAGTGACAGGAGCCTTCTCGATCTTGGCCTTGTTGTCAGCGGTGTTGGCGGCGGGGGTCACCAGGACCTGGTCGTTCTTCTTGATGCCCTCGTACACGTCCACCTTGGAGGTGGTGTAGGTGTCCACGCCAGTCACGGTGAACTGGGTGCTGCCCACATAACCCACGGTGCCGAACTTCACGGGGGTGGTCACCAGACGGGCAACGGTCTTGCCGTTGTCAGAGACAGCGACGACCTTGTTGTACTCCTTGCCGGTGGTGGTGAAAGTGTTCAGGAAGACGGAGGTGTTGGTGTTCTGATCCTTGACAGCGATCTTGTCAAAGGTGTCAGCCAGAGTCAGCTCCTTGCCGTCCAGCTCGATCTTCTTGGAAGCGCCCTTGGCGGTATCCAGGCCGCCCAGGTTGCCCTCGGCCAGAACAACGCTGTTGTCCACGAAGCCGTAGGTCTTGATGTTGGAGCCAACGTTCTTGTAAAGAACGGTGACATTGTGGCCGATCAGGTTGCTCACGTCCTCGGCAACAACATACTCGTTGTTGACCTTGTAGCCCTTCTCGTCCTTGTCATACTTGACGGTGGAGACCACGATGTCCTTGGTCTGGGTGCCCAGGTACTTCTCGCCCAGCTTCTCGGTGGTGTCCTTGGTCTGCTTGTTGATGGCGTAGGTCTTGGTGGCTCCAGTGGTACCGGTGGGCTTCAGGCCGTGGGACTCGGCCACAGCGGCGGCGTCAGCGGCGGAAGAGTAGACCTCGCCCTGCAGCTTGGCAGCGGTGGCCTCGTCGCCGGTCACGGTCAGCTCATAGTAGGTGGTGATAACGACCTCAGCGTCGGCCATGTTGCCGTTCAGGGCGTTGTAAGCCATCTGAGCCATCTGGTCACGAGTGATGATGGTGTTGGTGGGATCGGCGATCTCCTCGTCGATGCCGGCGTACAGGTCAACGCCCTCATCCCGGGCCTGGACCTCGGTCAGCAGAGCCCAGTTGCTGGGATCCTCAATGCCATAGCCCATGGCGTTCAGGATCATACGGGCGGCCTGAGTGGAGGTCAGCTTGCCCTCGGGATCGAACTTCCCGCCGCCGATGCCGCCCACGATGCCGAAGCTGTTGCAGTACTCGATGTAGCTCTCGGCCCAGTGGTTGTCGATATCGGTGTAAGTGGGGGTGGGCTTGGTGCCGAACTTGGGGGCCACGCCCTTATTGCGGATCACCGCGATGATGGTGGCCATCTCGGCCCGGGTCAGAGTGCCCTTGGGGTCGAAATTGTTGTTCTCCTTGCCCGAGATGATACCCAGGGCAACGAGAGTCTCGACGGCTTCAGCGTGATCGATCTGATCCTTGTCGTTGAAGTCCGCCGCGCTGGCGCCGACGACCATCATGCCCATAACCATGACGGAAGCCAGAGCC
>CATMVA010000020.1 GCA_950075865.1 uncultured Oscillospiraceae bacterium
GAGCGTATGCTGGTCAGCGGGGAGACCTACGTCCACTGGTACGACTGCATCACCGGCTATATTCTTTAAAGATGACCGCCGCCGGAATGTTCCGGCGGCGGTCTTTTTCAAAGCCGTATGATCCGGTCGCACCCTGCCCCGATGGCCGGGTCGTGACCGGTGAGGATCATGGGGCGGTTCAGTTCCTTCAGGCGTGACAGGATGCGGAAGGCCCGCTCTTGGTCCACCCCGGCGAAGGGCTCGTCCAGGAGCCAGACCTCCCCCTCCACCGCCAGGGCGCGGGCCAGGGCCAGGCGGCGGGCCATGCCCCCGGAGAGCTCTCCGGGGGGCTTGTCCCTGTCGTCAGCGAGTTCCGCCAGTTCCAGCCACCGGAGGGCCTCCCCCCTGCGGCTCTTAGGCAGCACCGCCTCCACCTGGCCCAGGGCGGACAGGCGCGGAAAGAGCCAGTCCTCCTGAAAAAGCATCACTGGACGGCCCGGCAGCTCCACCCGGCCCGACCGGGGCTTCAACAGCCCGGCCAGCACCCGCAGCAGGGTGGTCTTCCCCACCCCGGAGGGCCCAGAGAGGAAGGTCAGACCCTGGTCCGGTATAGTTAACATAATATTATCCAGTACCATCTGATCCCCGTAGCCGGCGGTGAGGTTTTCCGCTCTCATCCTTCCACGCCCCCTCTCCATCTGCGGAGGCAGATCTTCAAAATCCCTTCCATTGCAAGGCTGATGGCCACGATGGCCACCGTCCAGGCCGCCACGCCGGCGGTATCCAGGGTGGCCTTGGCGGCCTGAAGGCCGCTCCCCGCCGCCCATTTCGGTTGACATAATACTTCTGCGGCCACCCCCGACTTCCAGGCCAGGCCCAGGGCGGTCTCCCACCCGGCGGAGAGGGCGGGCAGGGCGGCGGGCAGGCGCACAGTCCGGAGGGTCCGCCAAGGACCCAGCCGGTAATGGTCCGCCAGCTCTAAAAGCCCCGGATTGGCGGCCTCCATGCCCTGGCGGGCCGAGCGCCAGGCCACGGGCAGGACCATGAGGGCGCTGACGGCCACAGGGATCTGCCCGGTGGGCAGGGCAAAATAGAGCATCAGGATAAAGGAGACCACGGGCACGGTACGCACCGCACGGAGGGCGGGGGACAGCAGGGTCTCCCCCCACCGCCACCGGACCGTGACCCACGCCAGAAAGGTCCCCAGGACGGTCCCCGCCAGGAACCCGGCCCACACCCGACCCAAAGAGCCAGTCAGGGCGTGCCAAAAGCTCCCCTCCCCCACATGCTTGGCCAGCGCCTGGCACACCGCCCAGGGGGAGGGGAGGATCAGTTCCTTTCCGACGAGAAGGGCGCACAGCCACCACACCGCCAGCCAAAAGGCGGCGGGCAGAAGGACACGCCTCACCTTTTCCGCCATGTTTTACCTCTTGTAGTCGTAGTAGAATTCCCCGTCGGGGATGGAGCCGCCGATGGAACTGGGGTCGGCCGCATAGAGGACCTCGTAGTACCCCTGGATCCCCGAGATCATATCGTTCCCGGTCACAAAGCACAAGTTGGCGTCAGGAAGGGCCTCCCTGGCCACGGCAGCCGAGGGCACGATGCCGTGCTTCTCGGCCAGAGCAGCGGCCGCCTCCAGATTATCCGGATCGGACATATAGCGGATGGATTCCCCGTAGTCCTCCATAAAGGCCTTCACCGCGCCGGGGTTGGCCGTGATAAACTCCTTCCGGGCCACCACGCATCCCATCGTAAGGGTCCCCCGGGCACCGGCCTCGCTCCAGGCGTCGTTCAGGTCCACCGCAGGGCGGACATTCTCATTTTTCAGCATAACGCCGGTAGCGGCGGGCACGGGCAACAGGGCCAGCGTCACCTCTCCGTCCGTCACGGCCGCGGTGAGGGCGTCGGCGGCCATCCACTGGATGTCCACGTCCTCCCCAGCCTTCAAACCGTTCTTGTCCAGCAAATAATTCAGCACGTACTCCGGGTTGGCCCCCTGGCCGGTGGCATAGAGGGTCTTCCCCGCCAGGTCGGCCAGGGAGTTCACATCAAAGCCGTTCTCCAGGATATAGAGCACCCCGTAGGTATTGAGACAGAGGAGCTGAACGTCCTCGTTTTTATGGTAGAGCACCGCAGCCAGGTTGGTGGGCAAGGCGGCGATGTCCACCTCCCCCTTGGTGAGCGCGGCCACCGCCTCGGTGGGCTCGGCCATCAGGGTGAAAGTATATTCCATTGCCGGGTCCTCCGCCAGGTCCCGGTCCATCAGATAGGCCGCCCCCAGGCCCGTGGGGCCCTTGAGCATGGCCACCCGGACGCTCTGCGCTTCCACCCCGGCTGAGGGGGTGGGACTTTGCGTGGGGTCGGGGGAGGTCCGGGTGCAGGCGGCCAGTATGCTAAGCCCCAGCAACAGGGTCAGAAGACGGATGCGGCGTTTCATAGAAGAGTCCTTCCTTTCCTGAATCTGTTTTTCAGTCTACTCTTTTTCCGGAGCGTTGTCAAGAAATGGCCCAACGGCATAGTATGAACTGCGAGAAAGGAGGTCATTTTGATGCCCGCAAGACAAAACTGCCGTACATCCCGCCGGATCGATCCTTCCAGGACCGTGGCCGCCCAAGAGACTGTGGTGGCCGAGGTGGAGGAGCCCATGCGGATCTGGCCCCACCCCATCTGCTGCGATACCACTGAGGAATGTTCCTGCGACAGCGCCTGCGACTGTCCCGATCTGGCGCGGGTCCAGGAGCTGCTCCAGTGCCAGAACCAGCTTCTGGTGGATCTGCTGGGAGCCGTGAATTCCCTCACTGCCGCCCTGCTTTGCCGCGCCGACAAAATGTGAGCTTTTCCTTATTTTTTCCCCTAAGCTCTTGCGTCCGCGACAAAAACCGACTATAATAGCCGCATGCGGTTTTTCGCATGCGGCTATTATAGTTGTACGCTATTCCCATTATTTTTGGGTATACTTTCCCTGGGGAGGAGGAAGGATATGGCCACACGAAAGAAGAAAAAGGGGAAAAAGAAGCAGAAGGCATCTTTTTTACGTCAGGTCTGGACCGGCTTCTACGGGATGCTGGTCTTTTGCTCGGCCCTTGTGGTCGTTTTGTTCCTCTTCTACAAAGTCACCTCTAAGCCCCCCTCCACCGCCCAGCCGCCCGCGCCGCCCGTCGCCGTGGTCACCGACGACCCCGCCACCGAGACCGACGAAAGCCAGCAGTATACCCTTCAGCGGAAGGACGCCACCTGGACCTTCCTTCTCTGCGCCCAGGACCAGGTCAGCGGCAGCACCGACACCATCATGGTGTGCACCTACGACACGGTGAACCAGAAGATCGGCCTGGTCTCCATCCCCCGGGACACCCTGGTGGACCGGCCGGGCTACCGCTACCACAAGATCAACGCCGCCTACAATAACGGCGGCATGGAGGAGCTGATGGCCGCCGCCGGGGAGGTTCTGGGCTTCCCCATCGACCATTATGTCCGCATCGACACCCGGATTTTTGTGGATCTGGTGAACGCGGTGGACGGGGTGGACTTCAACGTCCCTGTCCACATGAGCTACGACGACCCCACTCAGAATCTCCACATCCACTACGAGCCGGGGATGCAGCACCTGACCGGCAAGCAGGCCCTGGAGGTGGTCCGGTGCCGGAAGAACTCCGACGGGGATGGAGAATATCCCCACAACATCTACGACGCCTACCCTGACGCCGACATCGGCAGGACCCGGACCCAGCAGCAGATGGTCATGACCATCGCCAAGAAGGTCCTGTCCAACCCCCAGAAGGTGGGCTCCTATATGGAACTTTTCTCCAAGTATGTGGACACCGACCTCTCCCTGGGCAACCTGCTGTGGTTCGTGGAGCCCGCCCTGGGCTTTGACTTTTCCGATCTGACCACCGCCACCTTCCCCGGAAACGGCATGGTGACCTACAAGGGGATCACCTACTGCTACGCCCTGGACATTGAAAAGTCCCTGGCCATCATCAACGACTGTCTGAACCCTTACACCACCGAGATCACCAAAGAAATGGTCAAAATGCTCCAAGGATGATGAAACGCCCCATTCCCTTCCGGGAATGGGGCGTTTTCTTTTCTTGACAGATCCTGGCCTTCAGCGTAGTATATACTTATCTTTATAAAGTGAAAGGGATGGCGCAAATGAGTATGTACGGAGACAAGGCCTACAAGTTTTTGGAGAAGCTCTCCTTCCCCCGGACCTCGGGCAGCGAGATGGAGCACAAAGCGGCCAATATGATCGCCGACGAGATCAAAAGCTACGGCTTTATGCCCGTGCTGGAGCCCTTCGAGGTCAAGTGGGACAAGCCGGTCCGGGCCAAGCTGACGGTCACTTCCCCCGAGGCGGCCGAGTACACCGTCACCGGACTCATCAACGCCGCCCCCACCCCCAAGGGAGGCTGCGACGCCGAGTTCTATTATATGCGCCTTATCGACGAGCTGACCCTCCGGCAGGCCAGGGGCAAGTTCGTCCTGCTCAACGGCCGGCCCAGCGAGGAGAACTACAAGAAGCTGATGAAAGCACAGATCGCCGGCTTCCTGTGGATGAACGGCACCAGCCGGGACACCTATGAGAACTCCGACCTGGACACCATGCGCTACCGGGCCTGTTACCTGAAACACGGGCGGGTCCCCGCCTTCGCCATCCGGATGATCGACGCCATGAAGCTCCTGCGGACCCACCCCAAGACCGTCCACTTTGAGCTGGAGATGGAGGAATTTAAGTCCACCTCCTACAATGTGGTCACCGTGGTGCCCGGAGGAGACCGGAAGGAGGAGGCCATCGCCGTAGGCGGACACTACGACAGCGTGGAGTTCAGCTACGGATCCTGGGACAACGGAGCAGGCACGGTCCAGGTACTGGGGCTTCTGGAGCACCTCAGCAAAAACCCGCCCCGGCGCACCGTAAAGGCCGTCCTTTTCGGCTCGGAGGAGATCGGACTGGAGGGCTCTAAGGCCTATATGAAGGCCCACCCTGAGGACGGGGAGAGCCTGAAGTGCATGATCAACCTGGACGTGGGCGGAAACCTGCTGGGCTGGGAGAGCGTCATGGTCACCGCCGACACCGCCGCCGAGAACTATCTGAAGGGCATCCTGAAGGAGGGGGGCTTCTCCACCGAGGTGAAGCCGGGGGTCATGAGCAGCGACGGCACCGTCTTCGCCGACTACACCGTCCCCGCCATCAACTTCGCCTCCCACACCCCCTGGCAGGGGGGCTATATGCACACCCGGTACGACAATATGGATATGATCTCGGCCGATGTGCTGGGCCATGAGGTGGAGCAGCTCATCTATGTGACCGGGCGGCTCACCGAGGCCGAGGTCTTCCCCATGGAGCGCAAGATCTCAGACAAGATGCAGGAGGACATTGTCAAGTACTTCGGCGCCGGGCTGAGCCAGACCGAGGAGCGGAAAAACAAAAAGCCCGAAGATAAAAAGTAAGAAACATCAAAAAAGGTGGCCGTTCCTGAGGACGGCCACCTTTTTTATCTTTCTTATTGCAGCAGGTCGGGCCCGGGCAGATCCACCTGGCGCTTCCGGTCGGAGGAGACGGTGAGCTTCCGGAGCAGGGCCTCCCGGTCGCCGGCGGCGATGACCGTCCGGTAGGACTGAAGATGGCCGATGAGCTCGTCCAGGCAGGAGAGCAGCGCGGGGGAATTGAGGGAGAAGAGCTGGGTCCACAGCTTGGCGTCCAGGGCAGCCACACGGGTACAGCCACGGAAGGAGGAACCCTCATAGCCCTTGCAGGCGAAAAGCTCCGGGTCATCGCAGACGCTGACGGCGATGACGTGCATCATCTGGGAGGTATAAGCCAGGATCTGGTCGTGGCGCTGGGGGGTAGTCTTGACCACGTCCCGGCAGCCGATGTGTTCGGCCAAAGCCTCCATCAGGGCCACGTGTTCCCCGGTACTGTCCTTCCGGGGGGTGAGGATCAGGTGGGAGCCTTGGAACATCTCAGGGAAGGCGTGCTCCACTCCGGAGAACTCGGTGCCCGCCATGGGGTGGCAGCCGATGAAGTCCACTCCTTCAGGGAGGACCTCCGCCCCCGCCATGATGGCAGTCTTGACGCCGCACACGTCGGTGACCAGGCTGCCGGGCTTAAAGTCGCCCCGGTGCTCCTTCAGGAAGGCCACGATGCCGTCCGGGTCCATGCACAGCATGGTCACATCGGCCTCGGGGAGGACCGTATCCAGATCCAGTGTGGCCTTGTCGCCTACACCGTGGGAATTGGCGTAGTCCACCGTGGCCTGCCGCCGGGCCACCCCGATGATCTCGTAGTCCTCAAAGCCCTTCAGAGCCATGGCCATGGAGCCACCGATAAGGCCCAAACCCACGATGACGAATTTTTTCATAACGCTCCCCCTTATCCGGGACAGAGGGACGGTTCTTCTGTCTTGTGAGGGACCAAGACCGCAAGAACCGTTCCTGCTGTCCTTATACTGTTCTATCTACACACGCTGCGATCTGGCCCACCTTGGTCATCAGGGCGGTGAACTGAGTGGGGGTGATGGACTGCTGGCCGTCGCAGAGGGCGTGCTGGGGGTCGTTGTGGACCTCCACGATGAGACCGTCGCAGCCGGCGGCCACAGCGGCCAGGCTCAGCCGCTCCACCATCCAGGCCTGACCGCTGGCGTGGGAGGGATCCACCACCACGGGCAGATGGCTCTGCTTCTTGACCGCCAGCACGGCGCTGAGGTCCAGAGTGTTCCGGGTGTAGCTCTCGAAGGTGCGCGCCTCACTCACGCAGAAGATGACCCGCTCGTTGCCCCCGGAGAGGATGTACTCGGCCGACATGAGCCACTCCTCGATGGTGGCCGACAGCCCCCGCTTCAGAAGGATGGGCTTGTCCACCTTGCCCAGGCGCTTGAGGAGGTCGAAGTTCTGCATGTTCCGGGCGCCCACCTGGATCACGTCCACGTGCTCGGCAAAGTAGCCGATGTCATCGGTGCTCATGATCTCGGTGACAATGGGAAGGCCGGTAGCCATGCGGGCCTTCTCCAGAAGGTCCAGACCGCTGTAACCCATGCCCTGGAAGGCGTAGGGGCTCGTCCGGGGCTTGAAGGCCCCGCCACGGAGGGCGGTGGCGCCGCTCTCCTTCACTTCCCGGGCGATGGCGGTGATCTGGGCTTCGCTCTCCACCGAGCAGGGGCCGGCTATGACGGCCAGCTTTTTGCCGCCCACGGTGACGCCGGGGGCGATCTCCACCACGGTGTCGTCGGGATGGTATTTGCGGTTGACTTTCTTATAGGGCTCGCTGACCCGCATGACCCGCTCTACACCGGGCAGGGACTGCATTTTTTCAATATCAATGCCGGAGGCGTTGCCCTCGGCGCCCAGGATGGTGGTCTCGGCGCCACGGGAGATCATGACCTTGACCCCGCCGTCCTCCATGGCCCGGATGGCCCGGTCCAGCTCCTGGCGGGAGAACCCCGGCTTCATAATAACGACCATACGCTCACTCCTTTGTGTTTTTCTACTTTAACGCTTTTTGCCGTTAAAGTCAAGGGGGAATTTCAGGAGGGCGGGACATATTATACGCATAAAACAATGCCCCGGCCAAAGTCGGCCGGAGCATTGTCTCTGCTATAATGTTCAGAGGACCTGGAAAAGAGGATCACCCCTCCGTCTTGTCTCGGTACAGAATGAAAGTGGCAACGAAGGTAACTGCCGCGCCAATGATCTGTCCGGCCAAAAACCACGTCAAATTGGAGAAATCCGAATGCAGGAAGGAGGTAAAGGCAAACACACCGCCTCCGCCAAATTGATAGGCGACCGCACGTCCAAAGCCGGCGATCCCCGCACCCACAAAGCTGCCGATCATACAGCCGTACAGGGGAGTTCTGTGGGGCAGGTTGATCCCGAACAGCGCGGGCTCAGTCACACCGCAAACCAGCGCGGTGGTGGCGGCCGAAAAGGCTGCCGCTCTCAGATCAGGATCCTTTGTCTTAAGGCCCACCGCAATACAGGCAATCCCATCATCCACATTGGTGATGGAGGAAGCCGTAAAATACAGAGGCTCATAGCCCAGTGTCTGGAAAGAGTTCATAATGTATGGGGACAGGCCGTGATGGGTCCCCGTGATCACCATCAGCGGCAGAACTGCGGCAAAAATAGCCACTCCCACAAAACCGACGGTATCGTAGAGCCAGAACATGGCCTTGCCCACATAAGTCCCCAGGAAATCGCCGATGGGTGCGATCAGACACAGGGTCAGGGGAACCATGATCAGCAGAGTCCCAAAGGGTTCCAGAATATTCCGAAGGGCCACCGGAGATTTCTTCGCAATGAATTTTTCCACCTGGGACATCACGAAAACAGCCAGAACGACCGGAAAAACGCTGCCGGTATAGGAGGCACCGTAAATGGGAAGGCCAAACACCGAAAGGCTGGTCTTCGCACTCACGGCCGCCAGGAAGCTGGGGTGGATCATCATGGCGCCGATCAGCATACCCAGAGCCATATTTCCGCCGAACTTCTTGGCGGCAAATGCGCCGAGGAGTATCGGCAGGAAATAGAAGCCGGCATCCCCCACAAAGGTCAGCACCTGACAGGTCGGCATATCCGCCGTCATGACCCCTATCTGGGTGCAGACGGCGACAACGGCCTTCATCAGGCCGCAGGCAATGAAGACAGGCAGCACGGGAACCACAGCGCCGGTCAGCGCATCCAGGATCCTGACGGCCGCATTACCCTTCTTTTTGTCCAAATTTTCCTGAATGGGTGCGTCCTCCTTGATGCCGGCCTGGGCGCAGACCTGGCGGTATACATCGTCCACCTGGGCTCCAATGATGATCTGAAGCTGATCGCCGGAAAACTGTGTACCCATAACGCCCGATATCTTCTTGATCTCTTCAATGTCGATCAGGCTCATATCCTTCAGGTTGAACCGAAGCCGGGTCATACAGTGAAAACACAGGGAAATATTGTTCTTGCCGCCCACCTTTTCGATGATCTGGGCGGCCATCTGGTCGTAATTTTTCTTTGCCATCGGTATTTCCTCTCTTTCGCCGCAGTGCGGCTGGATTTTTATATTCTGTACCCGGCCGGCGCCAGTCGGGCGTGAATATACCAAATAAAAACTCGGAGGCATAAAGGCCCCCTGTCTTCACAGGCCGGCCTTTATTCCTCACTGATATGGACAAGACCACAAAATAATGCGGAGTTGCTGACAATAAACCAAAAGCTGGAAGGCAAGCCCCTTCCAGCTTTTGGTATCTTAGAACCTATCCCCTTCCAAATAATTTGCCGATAATACATGAAAATACAAAAAAGGTCTTGCTCATGACGTAACGTAATGAAGTATACTACCCGCAGGAGGTGTTTTGAACGTGGAAAGATACCGAGCGATTCCACAGGGATATATGACCGCAGGTGCAGTTGCAAAGAAAATGGGAGTAACGGTCAGAACCTTACAGCATTATGACAAGGAAGGACTGCTCTCACCGTCAGCTATGAGTGAAGGTGGCCGCAGGCTATATACCGATAAAGACATTATCAAGCTCCACCAAATACTATCCCTGAAGCATCTGGGTTTTTCCCTGGATGACATCAGAGACAGATTGATTCCGCTGGATACTCCGGCAGGTGTGGCGCAGGTTTTGTCTGAGCAGGCGGCTATTGTCCGGGAGAAAATTGCAAGTCTGACAGAATCACTCTCAAGAATTGAGGCGCTGAAAACCGAAGTGCTGGAAATGCAATCGGTAGATTTCAAAAAGTATGCGGACATCATCGTTAATCTGGAAATGAAAAACAGCTTCTACTGGCTTATTAAGCATTTTGACAGCAAAACGTTGGATCATATCCGCAACCGATTCGATAAAGAGAGCGGCATCGTGTTTATGCAGCGGTTCTTGCGTCTGCAAGACGAGGCGATTCAACTGCAAGCAGATGGCATCCCGGCAGAGAGCCAACGAGGACAGCAATTTGCAAAAGATTACTGGGCCTTGATTATAGAATTCACCGGAGGGGATACCGATATGCTCCCTAAACTCATACAGATGGGACAAAATGATGAATTCGGTCAGGAGTGGACGCAGAAGCAGGCCAAAGCAAACGCCTTTATTGAACCAGCATTAGGTGCTTACTTTTCAAACGAGGGGATAGATCCATTTCAGGAGGCGATACCATGACAAATGCGTTAGAAGTGAAGGGATTGCGTAAAAGCTACGGCGAAAAAGTGGTGTTAAAAGGAATTGACCTGTATGTACGCCGGGGAGATATTTTTGCGCTGTTAGGCGTAAACGGCGCTGGGAAAACGACGACCCTTGAGTGTATTGAGGGACTCCGAAAGTATGACGGCGGAACAATATCCGTAAACGGCAGAATCGGGATTCAGTTGCAGTCGGCGGCATTGCCCGCACACATCAAGGGAGGGGAAGCTGTGCGGCTTTTCGCAAAGTGGAACCGAAAACCCGCAGACACCTCTATGCTGGCGGCGCTGGGCGTAGACAGCATTGCGAATAAGCAATACCAGGCAATGTCCACTGGACAGAAGCGGCGGCTTCATCTGGCACTGGCGCTTATTTGCGACCCGGATATTGTGTTCCTTGATGAACCCACCGCCGGACTTGATATTGAGGGCCGAATTTCTCTCCACGAATATATTCGCAATTTGAAAGCGCAGGGAAAAACGATTATTTTAGCCAGCCATGACATGGCCGAAGTAGAGAGCCTATGTGACAGCATCGCGATTCTGAGGGATGGGGAGATCGCTTTTGCTGGAACAGTTATCGCATTGACCGAGAAAATCGGAAAGCACTATAACATCCAAATTCGGACGGGCCAAGGCTTAGAGACTTATGAATCGGATGATATTAGAGCCAGCCTGATAACAATACTCAAAAGTTATGAGGAAAAGGACACCGTCATTCAAGACATTCGGGTTGACCGGGGGTCACTGGAACAGCATTTTCTGAAAATTGCGAAGGGAGAATAGGCAGTGAACGGATTTTTATATGGATTTACATTACAGTGGAAACTGGACTTACGTAGCCGAACCATGTTGATTACCTGTTATGCGGTTCCACTCCTGTTCTTTGCGGTTATGGGCGGGATTTTCACCTCTGTCATGCCGGAGAGCAAAGAGACGTTGATTCAGTCCATGACCGTCTTTGCTGTTACCATGGGGGCGCTGATTGGATTGCCGCCCTCTCTTGCGGAGATATATCGGAGCGATATTAAAAATGCTTATCAGGCAAACGGTGTGCCGCTGTCGCTGGGGTTGATCTTGATAAATATTTCTGCGTTTGTGCATTTGCTCATTATGAGCGCCATTCTCTATGTAATCGCACCGATTCTCTTTGACGTAAAGATTCCAGAACATCTGGAAACATATTTAGGCGGACTGGTTATCCTGATTACTGTTTCGCTTAGTATTGCCAGTATAATCGGATTAGCTGTGAAGGATACCGCAAACACATCCATGTTTTCTATCTTGCTTTTTATCCCATCTACTATGCTGTCGGGAATTATGTTTCCAAGCGAAATGCTTCCACAGACATTTGCCATTGCCGGAAAACTTTTCCCTGCAACATGGGGATATAAGCTGATGACTGATTCCGCATTTTCCCTGCAAACACTTTGCCCCTTGCTCGGTATTTTCCTCATAGCGTTTATATTATCCGGAGTTCTATTAAAGAGGATTCGTACCCGGTGATATTGCTGATATAAGTTTCAACTGCCCAGCGGCAGAAAAGAAAAAACCGCTGCCGGGCGACCGATTTTCCATGTCCAAATGCTATTTCTGACAGCGGTTTTGATTTTTCAAAGCCGCTGTTTTTTGCACTTTGGCGGCAATGGAGGATGCCGCCATGCGACTACGAATAGATAGGCACTTGTCAAAAAAAGCCTAACCCTCGTAACGGCGACCTCTACCCAGGCTTGCGAAAACAGTCGTTTCCAGTCTACACATACTGCCACCCCCAGCGCCCGAATAGCCTTGTGCTGTTCGGGCGCTTTTACTTTTTATGTGGGCTGTCCCATCCGGCCCCGGTGTCGCGGCCCACCCCTCGGGCCATGCCCGAGATGAAAACCGAATACCCATCTGGGATCGCCGCCCTGATCGCACTGGTCAGGGCGGCTTTGATTTCGGCTTCCGGGGCCCCCAGCTTCTCCGGGCGGTGCCCGGTGAAGCAGCAGCGGTGCCGGCGCAGCTCTGCTTCTGTCGGCATGGTTCGGTGTCCTCCATATCGTAAGGATACCTGCGTATAGCACAAAAATTGGGATTAGTACAGCTACAGGGACTATATTTTTCACGCATACCCATATACTGATAGTACAGTTATAGGGACGTGTGGTGATGATAATATGCAGTTGAATGAGGCTTTGAGTAAGCGTCTCCAGACGCTTCTAAAGGAGCGTCACATGACCCAATACCAGCTTTTCAAGAGAAGCGGTGTACCAAAATCCACGATCAGTAATATCATCAACTGTTCCTATGATTCGGTCAAGCTGCGTATCATCCACGAAATGTGTCAGGGACTTGAAATCAATCTCAATGACTTTTTTGATTCCCCCCTTTTTCACGAAGAGAATTTGGAACCGTGAAAGTCCTGTTCCCGCTGGGAACAGGACTTTTTGTTAAGCTCATATATTTCTTTTTCCGGGCTACCCTCCCGGGGCCAAAACCGCTTGAAAGCGGTTCTGGACTCCGAACTTTTAAGGGCCAGACCACCGAAAATCTTGTCCGCCTTCTCTACAACTGTCCTGTGGAGGAAAATCGCCCTTGACCTTGGGCAAGAAAACGCCCCTTGACATCAAGAGTAGTCCACCACACGAATGCCCTTGACCTTTAGGCTTCCCCCAAAGGGGAGCCTGCATAAGGGTCCACCCTTACCCAACCATTTTCTATCCTCTCCATTCCGGCCAAAACTTTACCCCACTAAAGAATTTCCAATTTTCGTCCAACTTTCCCCAAAATCGGGCCCCATTTTCCCGAAAACCCTCTAATTGCACGTTGTTGCACATTCCCCCAAATTCAAAACCCCGTTTTTCACGGTCAAAACCCTCGAAAACGCCGTCAAACCACCCCCAAAACCCTTCAAAATCGATTTTCCAGTTTTTGTGCAACTTTCTTTTTGCCCTGCCCCCGCTTCCACCCTCAAAATTGACCTTCTTGAAAAGTTCCAAATACAGAAAAAGCAGGCCGTTTCCTTGCGGAAACAACCTGCTTTTGTTCTTTGGAATTTCACCTCAAAAATTCTGACTTCCGGAGAGTCCCTTTTTGCCCTCATTTCTCCCCCTTTCCAAGGTCCGGACCAAGACCCTACTACC
Source organism: uncultured Oscillospiraceae bacterium (assembly GCA_950075865.1). GTDB lineage: Bacteria > Bacillota > Clostridia > Oscillospirales > Oscillospiraceae > Vermiculatibacterium. The sequence goes on from CATMVA010000020.1 coordinate 13,261, forward strand.
CGAACACCACCCTCACCGCCCAGGCGGCGGCCAGGAAGGCGGCCACATCGGCGCAGAGGGCGGCGGGCACGGCGTACCGGGTCTTTTTGACTCCCGCCGAGCCGAAATAGACCGCGATAGTGTAGAAGGTGGTCTCGGTAGACCCCAGCATTACAGCCGCCGTCCGCCCCACCGTGGAATCGGGGCCGTAGGTCTGGATGAGCTCGGTACCCACACCCAGGGCGGCGTTGCCGCTCACCGGGCGGACCAGAAGGAGACCCACCGTCTCAGGGGGTACCCCCATTTTTGTGAGAAGTGGGGCCAGAAGGGTCCCCAGAGCCTCCAGTACACCCGAAGCCCGCAGCATGTAGACCGCCGTCAGTAGGCCCACCATGGCCGGGATGATCTTCACCATGACCCCCAGACCCTCCCCCGCCCCCTGGGTGAGGGCGTCGTACACGTCCACCCGCTTGCCCATGGCGTAAAGGGCTACGGCGGCGATAGTGAGGGGCACCACCATCTGAAAGATCAGTTCCATCATTTCCTTTTCCTCCAGACCCGGGCCATGATTTTAGCCGCCAGCACCCCCACACATACCGACACCCCAGAGGCCAGCCACACAGCCGGCAGGATATCGAAGGGGGTCTTACACCCTGCTGCAAGCCGCACAGCGGCCACCGTGGTGGGGATGAGCTGGATGGAGGCCGTGTTGCACACCACCAGCATGCACAGGCTGTCCGAGGCCACCCCGGAACTCTTCCCCGCCAGACGCCTGGCCGCCCGGATCCCCAAAGGGGTAGCCGCGTTGCCCAGCCCCAGCAGGTTGGCCGACACATTGGCCGAAATATCGTCCATGGTCTCCTTATCCCCCTTGCAGTCGGGGTAGAGCAGTCCCAGCAGGGGCCGCAGCAGCCGGGAAAGCTTTCCGGCCAGGCCCGCGCGCTTCATGACCTCCATGACCCCCATCCACAGACAGGTCACCCCCGCCATAGTGATGCACAGCTCCACCGCCGCAGCGGCCCCCTCCATGGCGGCCGCTGCCACGGCCGGGCCGTTGCCCGCCCACAGGCCGTACACCACCGACACCGCCACCATCCCGGTCCAGATCACCGACATTGCCATTCTGTCCGCCCCCTTGTCCCTTCAATCTATGCGCCGCCGGGGCAGGGTATGTCCCAAAGGACCTTCCCTCTTGACAATTCGGGGAAATTCATTATAATGGTATTAGTTACAACATTTGGAAAAAATGAAAAATGTTGAGAAAAGGAGAATGAAGATGAAATCCACCGGAATCGTACGAAAAGTCGATGAGCTGGGTCGGATCGTCCTCCCCATCGAGCTGCGCCGCACCCTGGAGATCGACGAGAAGGACTCTCTGGAGATCTATGTGGACGGCAATTCGGTCATCCTGCGGAAATACCAGCCCTCCTGCGTCTTCTGCGGCGAGGCTGACGACGTGACCGTCTTCAGGGGCAAGAACGTCTGCCGCAGCTGCCTAAAGGGTCTGGCTGCCCAGCTGTAAAGGCACATGACAGGAAAAAGAGCGGACTGCAAAGCAGTCCGCTCTTTTTTGTGAAAGGCCCGTCTTACTTGGTAGGCAGGGCGACTTCCTTGCCAGTGGAATAATCGATCTCTCCGAAGGCCAGACTTCCGTCCAGCAGGAAATACTCGTTCTGGCCTCCCAGCATGATCTCCTCCGCCAGCTGGTTGGCGTAGGTGTCAAACCGCTCGATCTGGCCCAGCAGCTTCCCCTCCAGGTCATAGGTGCACAGGGTGCCGTCCTCCATGGTGCAGAGCTTGCCGTCATAGATCTTATTGGGTGCGCCGGCCACGGGGGAATCCAGCAGCTCCTTCATATCCCGGTCCAGCAGCATGGTATATGTTTTTCCGTCCGCCCCCTGGAGGGCGATGGCCACATACCCCTCCCCCACCGCGGGGACGGTCCAGGTGGGATTGACCATCCGGTCCACATACTTTCCCTCATAGCCGGCCCAGGTGCCCGCCTTCACATCGTAGCAGTGGATGGTGGTCTTGTTGTTGGCCGCGTCCACGAAAAGCATCAGGCCGTCCGAATGGCCCAGGTACTTGGGCTGTCTGGCCGCCTCCTCGGGCACCACAAGGGAACGGACCTTGCCCTTGTTGTCGGTGTAGGTGAATTCGCCGGGGTGGGTATTGCTGTTCCCGGTCCGGGAAGCCCCGCGGAACATAAAGATCCCATCCTTATAACTGTACTCGTTAAAGGGATCGGTGCCCGAAACCACCTGGTTCTTCAGCCAGGTATTTGTCCCGGCAAAGTAGATGTCCCCATAGTAGGCATAGTAGCCGTAGGCGTTCCGGTCCTCCCCCTGCATGTCCAGCAGGAACAGGAATGTGCCGTCCCCCACATAGTAGATGTTGTATGCCCGCTGGGCGCCCGAGGAATAGGTGGTCAGTTCCTCGCCGGTGCCGTCGTAGATATGGTAGACGTACTCCACCGCCTCAAAGCCGGATTTGTACTCCTGGATGACCGCGTAGCCGTCGGTGCCCAGCATCAGGGTCAGGTTTTCCCCCAGCGGATGGGTGACCACCTCTCCCTCTGGGGTGACGATAGAAAGGACATTGCTGCCGTTGAGGTACAGGTAGCCCTTCCGGCTCCGGTAATCATCGACCATAGCGCTTGCCACATAGTACTGGAGCCGGCCCTCCTCGTCAATGAAGCCGGCGCAGGAGGTCCGATTGACCTCGTCATAAAAGCGGATCATGGCATACCCGTCAGCAAAGCCCAGCGCGCTCTGGATGCGGTACGACGGCTTCGGCGTCGGGGTGGGCTCGGGGGTCGGGGTAGGCGTGGGGGTGGCCGCGGCGGCCCCCGGGGGGGGGGGTGGTGTCCACCGCCTGGGGGGTAACGTTGGGGTCCTCCCCGTTTTCCTTCTTTCCGCCGCAGGCGGTCAGGCCCAGCAGCAGGGCGGCCGAAAGGACAAAGGCTACAAGTTTTTTCATGGCATCCACAGATCCTTTCTCTCTATTTTCTCGGCAGCTTCCTGAAATCGGAACTTATTCCTGCTATAATATCGCTATTTTTTATTGTACGCCATCTTTCGGCAAGATGCAAGCCCCTTCCGGTGGTCCCGTTCACCCCTCCAGAGCGGCGGCGTACAGCTCGTTGCGGCTCAGACCCAGCTCCTTGGCGGCCTGTTTCACGGCGTCCTTCCGAGACAGGCCCTCTCCCATAAGCTCCTTCACCCGCTCCAAGCCGTCCTCTATGGTGGCCGCCTCCTTTTGAGGGCAGGCGCCCTCTACCACCAGAACGTACTCTCCCCGGGGCTCCTTCTCTTGGTGAAGCTCCACCGCCCCGGCCAAGGTGGTGCGGACGACCTCCTCATGGAGCTTGGTCAGCTCCCGGCACAGGGAGATCCGCCGCTCCGGGCCAAAGGTCTCACATAGGTCGGAGAGGGTGTTCATTAGCTTGTGGGGGGCCTCGTAGAAGATCATGGTTCGGGTCTCGGCTTTCAGCTCCTCCAACTGAGCACGCCGGTTTTTCTTGTTCATGGGCAGGAAGCCCTCGAAGGTGAACCGGGCGGTAGGCAACCCCGACACCGACAAGGCGGTGGTGAGCGCGCAGGGTCCGGGCAGAGCGGAGACCGTCACCCCATGCTGGGCACACAGGGCCACCAGGTCCTCCCCCGGGTCGGACACCGCCGGGGTGCCCGCATCAGTGACTAAGGCCACGTTCTCCCCGGCCATCAGCCGCTCCAGCAGTCTCTCCCCCGCCTCATCGGTGTTGTGGCGGTAGTAGCTCACCAAAGGCTTTTTAAGCCCCAGATGACTCAGCAACTTCAGGGTCACACGGGTGTCCTCGGCGGCGATGAGGTCCACCGCCTCCAGGGTCTCGGCGCACCGCCGGGAGATGTCCCCCAGGTTACCGATGGGGGTGGGCACCAGATATAGAGTTCCAGCCATGGTACGGCCTCCTTTTTCCTTCTTCACACTCTGTCGGGCAGGATCTCCAGTCCCGGCTTTCCGCCCTTGACCGCCTCCACCAACACGGCGTAGGGGGGCTTGTCCGGCGAATGGGCACAGAGCTTCAGCCGCTTGGGCTCCAACCCCGTTTCCCTGAGGGCGCAGAGCAGGTCGGTGAGTCCTTCGGGGCGGTAGACCAGCGCGAAGCGTCCCTTGGGCTTGAGGGCCGCCGAAGCCGCGGCGCAAAGCTCCCCCAGCGTACAGCGCTCCAGCCGTCCGGGGCCTCCCTCCTTCCCTGTCCCGGCAGGATACCAAGGCGGATTGGAGATCACCAGATCGGCCGTCATCGCCGGGTCCACCGCCCGGAGGTCGCAGGTCAAAATTTCTCCCCAAAGGCTGTTTTCCTTCAGGTTCTCCCGGGCCAGAGCGGCAGCGTGAGGGTCTGTCTCGACCCCGGTGAGGATCAACCCGGACGCCCGCTGGGCGCATAGAAGGATCAGCAGCCCTGCCCCGCAGCCCAGATCCAGCACTGCCTGCCCCGGCTTCAGGGTGCAGAACTCACCCAAAGCGAGGGAATCGGCACCCAAGGGGAAGCACCCCTCGTCCCAACGATAGGTAAACGGTCCTAGCCGCTCGGTGTGCTCCAAGTCCCCTTCCCCCTTTACTTTTTGGTCAGAACATGCCACACAGTTTCACCCCGGAACCCGCACCGCCGATACAGCGATGCCGGGTTTGTTTCATTGCGCAGCCGCCCAGACACGGTGACAAATCCGGCTTGCCCCCTCATTCTCCACAGCAGTTCCCGGACCAAATATTCTCCAAGCCCCCGCCCGCGGTATTCCGGCGACACTTGGATCCAGTCCAAAATGCCCTCCCCCACCTGCGGATCCAACTCCCCGATCCCGGTGGCCGAAAGCCGCCCTGTGGAAGCCTCCGAAACCGCGATCCACAGATCCTCCCGGTAGACAGGGCGCTGCTGATAGCAGGAAAGCTCCTCCGCCGTAATTCCTTCCCGGGAATAGCAGGATGCAATATGTGCCGCAAACTCGACCGCTCCCACACGGCTTTGTGCAAATCCGTCAGGGAGCTTCGGCGGCTTGACATCCCTCAGATCATGGAGCAGCTTAAAATAGGGCTCGTCCTCCCAAGCATCCGATGACCCGGCAGAAAGCTGATCCTCCCGCAGGATCATCATGTGATCGGGAATCTCTACTGTATTCGCCTTCCAGAAAGGAAGAGAAGATGCCTTGCACGGATCCTTCAAATAGGCCGATCTCGTTACCATTTTGCCGTCTCCCTTGCATATTCTTTTCCCATTATATCGGAAGATCTGAAAAAAGGCAACCGAGGGCACAAAAAGACCCGGCAAATTCGCCGGGTCTTTTGGAGTATGTTATATTATGCCGCCCGGTCCAGCTGTCCCATGGACTTGTGGGCGATGGGGCGCCACTCCACCTTCTGGAATAGGGCACACACCGTAATGGGCAGATATGTAAACATAAACAGGGGGAAAAAGGGCAGATATATGAGCTTTTGCCACGGCTTTGCCTTGATCCGTCCCCATTCACTGCACACGGTCAGCAGGCCGTAGAGGAACATACCCATGTAAAAGCTCCGGAACCACATCCAGAGGGTATCCACAAAAGACACCAAAATCAACTGGGCAACGAAGTCGGTGACGAACAGGCAGCTGAAAAGCACCGCCAGGTTGGCCGCCCCGCCCATCAAGGTGAGCAGCACGCCGGGGGCCACCAGCATCAGGATGTCGTAACAAGCGATGCCCCGCCGTCCGCCTTGGAAAATGCCCTTGAACAGGCTGAAGCCGCACTTCCCGTTGACCTGGAAGAAGCCCTTGGACCACCGGAGCCGCTGGTCCCAGGACTGCCGGAACTGGGTGGGCTGCTCGTCGTAGACCATGGCCCCCTCGCAGTAGCCGATCCGTTTGCCCTCAATGGCGCTCTGGGCAGAGAACTGGATATCCTCGGTCAGCAGGTGGAAGGGCCAGCCCCCGTTCTCCCGGACCACGTCGGCCGAGATCAGGAATCCGGTGCCCGACACGTGACAGGTCAGGCCCAGGGCCTGCCGGGCCGCGTTGACGAACCGGGCCTCCCGCAGGAACCAGATGGAATAGCCGGCGGTGATCCAGTTATGGGCAAAGTTCTTAGAGTTGCGGTAGCAAGTGATAGCGGCATAACCACCCTGATCAAAGGTGCGGTTCATCTCGGCGACAAAGTTGGGATCCACGATGTTGTCGGCGTCGAAGATGAAATAGCCCTCGTAGAGTTGATCTCTGCCGTCGGCGGCCAGGGCCTTGAGGAGGAAATCCAGAGCATAGCCCTTCCCTACCTCCACCCGGTTGAACCGGCGGAAGACGGTAGCGCCGGCCCGTTGGGCCGCATCGGCTGTGCCGTCGGTGCAGTTGTCGGCCACCACGTAGATATCCAGCAGGTCGGCGGGGTAATTCTGCTTTTTCAGGCTCTCGATCAATTCTCCGATGACCCCCTCCTCGTTCCGGGCGGAGATCAGGACGGCGTAGCGGCGGAGACGGGCGGGGATGTGAGTGTCCTGCCGATGCCCGCGAAAAAGGCCAACGACCAAATAAATGACCTGATATGCGTATAAAAGGGTAAAAAGCAGCCCGATTATTTGATTGAAATTAATAGTAAAAGCCAGGAATCGCATGGGCTTACCCCCTTTCTCTGGGTCATTATAGCACAGGATGGGGGAAATTCAAGGGGTTTTGTCGCTTTTTAAGGAGATGTTAAGAAAAACTTTTCTCCTTTTTTAAGAATATCAGGAAAGACGAAGTCATTCCTCCATCCGTTGTCCTGCAATGGATAGAGGAATATTTCCGCCTGGTGGGCGGGCCGCTTTTCTACTGGGGGGCAGGGGTGAAAATCAGGGTGAATTTTAGCTGGTCCGGATGGGCGGAATCCATTGCGAGAGAATAGGTTAAGGTCACCTCTCCCCCTGCTTCGGAGGCCTGATAAGCGACGGTTTGGGCGTGGAGGGTCATGGGGATAGAGCCGTACGGGGTTTTATAGGTAAAATGGTTTGATTTCCCCTGCCGAAACACCATTTTCGCCTCTATTTCTCCAGTTTTTGTCATGATGACGCCACTGGGGCAAAGGGTGAGGACGGTCTGGGTGCGGCCCAGGCCGGAGGAGGGCAGCTCTTCCCACGAAATGTTCCAGTTTCCACCATTTTCCGATAGAAATCCGGTAATTTTCTGCTTGATTTGTTCGGAATTTTCCGCTGAGAGGCGGCGGCTGAGGAGGGAAATTTTGACCTGTTTTTGCTCCATGTTTGCCCCCATTTTTAAGGGTTTTGACCCCATTTTTCCAGGTTTTGCTCCCGTTCTCAATAAGTCTCAATTTCAACCCGCTCCACGCCGTCCGAAACAGGCTCACCCAAAAAGAGGGAGGCCAGGTTGGCGAAGTCGTGGGTGGAGTCGCTGACGAAATAGCGGCAGGAGCCGGTGGAATTTTCGTTCAGAAGGCCGGCATGGGCCAGGCGGGCGGCGGCGTGGTCGGCGCAGGAGGCACCCGAGTCCACCAGAGTGACCCCGGGACCCATGACACCGGCGATCACGTCGGTGAGGAGGGGGTAGTGGGTGCAGCCCAGGACCAGGGTGTCCACGTCCTTGGTACGCAAGGGCTCCAGGTATTCCCGGGCCACCAGCTCGGCCACTTTGTCGCCGGGCCGGAAGCGGCCGTTCTCCACCAGGGGGACAAAGAGGGGGCAGGGGGCGGGGAAGATCTCCAGGGCCGGGTCCAGGGCGGAGAGCTCCCGCTCGTAGGCCCCGGAGCGGATGGAGGCAGCGGTGGCAATGACCCCGATCCTCCCGTTCCGGGTGGTGGCCGCCGCGGCGGCCGCGGCGGGGGCGATGACCCCGAAGATGGGCAGGTCGTTTTCGGCACGAAGCTCGGCGAGGGCGTTGGCTGAGACGGTGCCGCAGGCCACTATGATGGCCTTGGGGGAAAAGGTCCGCAAAAAAGCCACGTCCTGACGGGCGTAGCGCAGGATGGTGTCCCGGCCCCGGCTGCCGTAGGGCACCCGGCCAGTATCGCCAAAGTATATGAAATCCTCCCCGGGGAGGATCTTCCGCAGCTCCCGGAGGGAGGTCAGGCCGCCCAGGCCGGAATCAAATACGCCGATGGGACGAGGGTCCATGGGGAATTCCCCTTTCCTGTGAAGTCAGATCTTCTCCCCTATGATATGCCGATTCGGGCGGAAAGGCAAGGGGAATTTTGAGAGGGGCAATATCCGGGAGCGGGCCTCGGTAATCTGCACAAATTTGATCCCCCAAATTTTGCAGCCAACTTGAAGAAAACGCCATGGTCTTTTCATGATCCGGAAGGCATAATGAAGCTATTATGGATAAAAAGGTGGGAAATCCCATGAAAAAACTGCTCTCTTATCTTTTGACCGCTGCGCTCTCTCTGTCCCTGCTGACCACGGCCCTGGCGGCTCCCCTGCCCCCCAAGGACCCGGAGCCCGCCCCCACGCCCATTGTGACCATTCAGCCCGTGGACCCGGACAAACCCGGGGAGCCCCCGGCCGAGCCCCAAGACAAGCTCCCGGAACCCGCCGAACAAGAATGGTATGAGTTCTAAGCGGTTCAAGGAAGCATGATCCCCAGCGTGTCCATAGCATCCTGCTTCAAATTGTCAAAATTCCTCGTATCACCATATTCGCGGTAAAGGAAAGCGGCCCTGTCATAGAATGTCTGGCTGGCCTCTTTGTCTCCCAAGTGGGCACAGCAATTGGCCTGAATGGCCAAAAGCTGGGGAAGGAATTGATATCTGCCGTACTTTACGCAGAACTGCCGCCCCTCCTCGGCAACGTCTATGGATCTTTGGTAACGCTCACAGACATTCAGCCCCCGGGCGTAATTTGTGGCCACCATGGCCCGCTGCCCGGCATAGCGGGCGGTGGGAGGCGTGTTCTCCTTCAGGTAAGTATAGAGCTGGCGGTATATGGAAAGGGCGGATTCCCATTCTCCGCCCTTGGTGTAGGCGACCCCGATCTGATTGATGAGGTCAGTTTCAGCCATGGTATAGCGGAACTCCCCGATCCGCCTAAGATCAAATTTTGGGATGGTAAGTTGGATGGCCTTCAGCAGTAACGCTACCTTCTCCTCCGTTGGATAAGGCCCGTCCTCCCGGCCCAGTGCAAGCTTGTCGCCCATGATCTGCTGCCGAATCATCAGATCGTCCTGCTCCACAGCCTTTTCCAATTCCCGGAAACAGGCCAGAGCCTCCTCCCGCAAGGCGGGCTTTTCAACCTCAGCTGCCCGGTTAAAATGGATCACACTGGCCCGGGCCTCGGCCCACAGATTTTCGGTATCCCAGTCATAGGGGCTTTGGGGAACCATAACGCGGACATCCTCCAAACCCAAGCGCTCCATCAGGGCCTGAAAGACACGTTCGGAGGGCATCCGTTCACCATTCTCGATCCGGGAAAGGGTAGACACGGAGCAAATACCTTCACTCAACCGTTCCTGCGACCAGCCGATGGCTTCCCGTCGATTTCGAACCAGTTGGCCAACTGGTATCTTTTCCATGTATGTATCTCCTCTCGGCAATTTTGTGGGGTCAGTTTACCAAACCGGGGGAATTTTGTCAAGAAAGGGGCAGTCCCATGCAGAAATAAACTGGTCCTGCCTTCTCTATCAGACCTATTCAACCATTTACAAATACAGAAAGAAGTTTTATACTTATGTTAAAGAAAAAACTGGCAAGCGTTATGCTGGTCCTGGCCATGGTGCTGGGTATGAGCGGAACGGCGTGGGCAATTGAGGATTTACCTGTCGCTGTAGAAAATGTTAGTCCTGAAATTTACAATGAAGAGAATAATGTTTGTGGGCCCGAAGCTTTATCCATCATAAATGATAATAAGGTGTTTAATTATTTTGAAGGCATTCGTACTACCAATGAACTGGAAGTTGTTGGAGTTACAGAGAAAAGCGTATATGTTTCAGAGACCATTGGCAAAGATCAGAGCATTATTGACAGCCATCTTATGAGCGTAGATGAAGTCAGTGCTTATAAAGCAAAAAAAGTGGATGGGGGATTATCCTATCAGGGCGCGGATATAGAGGTTGGCGATGCTACTGATACTATGTATAATCTTACAATTTATTTGGTCGTATATAAGGACCGATACCACAACTACTCAGCTTATGGGACAGCCACGTGGGAAAATATCTTTGAAATTATAGGAAATGGTGAAAAGAATCCATCCCGCGGTCTTGATTTTATGGCACTTACATGGGGTGGCGGAGGTGAATTAGAATTACAAAATTCAAGCTTTACTGGATATTACCAAGTTACTGGGGATGAAATTGAGTCCTCAAAAGCAAAATCGGATTCATATTCAGGATATTGCTGGCAATTTAAGGATGTTGAACAATTTATTCCATTTGGAAATGAGTACTACATGAAAGAGGCTACATGTAGCGTGGACCTTTCAAAAACGTATGTCAAATATTTGGCGAAAAAGACAAATATAATTTTTACATATATTCACACTTATGAGGAGCACACTGGAAGTGTTAGCTTTACGGCTGGGTCATCTGGACTTGCAGGGGAAGTTTCGCTCTCGGGGACAAGTAAGTCTTGGCAATTAGAGGTTGATGTTACCGGCTTGTGGTATTAGGGCTTCAGTTATGTATTGGAAGTTGTTCATTAAGTAATGTGCAGTTTCCATGTAATGAGAAGGACAACAAGGAGTGAATCGCAAATGTCTCGTATAGAAAATATACTTATCGGCATATTCTTCATGCTTTGCTGCATTGCAGTTACGCTGATTTTTTCCTATCTTAATATGGACCAGTTCAGTAGCGTCGAAGAGAGCCTAATAAGATTGTTGGCTTTTGTGTTGATCTCCCCCTTCTTTTGCCTCGGTTTGCGGTATGGCATCAGAGGGATACGGAAGGATCCGTAAGGCAAGCGCAGCAGACAGAGGGGCGGTTCTTTTGCCTGGGTCTTTGCAAGGAGACAGCAGGACAGAAGAACCGTCTTTCTGTCTTCCTGATTGGTATCGGACAGTTTATCATGCCATATAAAGCATAAAGGAGTGAGATTATGCCCAAAAATAAGATCCATTCCCTTCCTGCTCTTTTGATCCTTTTTCTGCTCTTTTCCGCTTGTAGCGGCGAGGAGGCAAAAAATCCGAACACATGGCCATTAACAGTCAGGATCGACGGTGTGAATTACTACTACAAGCTGGACATGGCAGAGGACTACAAGGTGGAGGACAGCCAAATCACGGGCTATATTATCTCCGTTGTCCCAATCACCCAAGGCCCTACCAAGGACGATGAGGCCAACTTCGATAATGCCTTGAATGCTCCCTACGCTCGCTATTCCGATGACGAGTATCCAGACGCCATTTTGATCCCATTTGGAGGATGTTGGCACCTCTTTGCGCCATTTGAGGCAAGGCAGGAGAATAGTTAGTGCAGAACAGAGGGGCGGTTCTTTTGTCTGGGGCTTTGCAAGAAGACAGCAGGACAGAAGAAACGTCCCAGTGTCTTCCCCTTGTCTTTTGTTCCTGCTTCTTGGACCGGCGTGTAAGAGGGCCAGGCAGGTTACCGTTCTTTGGTGTTTGACATTTTTGGCGAAGCGGCTATAATATAGTATACCAATTCCAAGGCAAGGAGGGGTCCCTCAATGGAACTGGAGCTGAGCCGCAAACAATTTCGCCGGCTGCTGGATATGGTATACATTGGCAACTGGATCCTGAACTCCACCCGGGGAGAGGACCGGTTTGCCGACTACGATCAGGTGGAGAGCCTGCTGTTCCAGAAGGCACGGGAAGCGGGCATGGAGTCCCTCACCGACGACTGGCACGGAGTGGCGGTGCCCTCTCAGGCCTTTGCCGAGGGGGGCATCCACGAGGCAATCATCGACTATGAAAACAACGTGTTTTTCGATATTCTGGCCGAGGATCTGGCCCGGCGGGACATGGACGACGTGCCCATCGACGAGACCAATTATCAGGAGCTGGCCCAACGGATCGAAGCCTATATCTCCGAGTTTGAGCAGCATGGCACGGATAATATTCTGGTGGACACGGAAAACTGAACAGGCATTCAAAAAAGCCCGGGCCGTCTGGTCCGGGCCTTTTCATGAACGTGGGACGGACGGTAAAAATTGTCAGCTTAAATCCCGCATATAAAATCTCCACGGGGCAAAGATATGCTCGGATTCTCGATCCGAACAAAATCCAAACGAGACAAAAAACAAAAAGAGGAGATTTGAATCATGAGCAACAAGACTTCTAAGCAGCCCGTGGTCCCCACCGCCCGTGAGGCTCTGGACAAGTTCAAGATGGAGGCTGCCCAGCAGGTGGGCGTCAACCTGAAGCAGGGCTACAACGGCGACCTGACCAGCAAGGAGGCCGGCAGCGTCGGCGGCCAGATGGTCAAGAAGATGATCGAGGCCTACGAGAACGGCCTGAAGTAAGCAAAACCTTAAAAAAGTCGAAGGGCCGGCATTATGCCGGCCCTTTGGCTTGCTTTTCTGAACGATACCATTTATAATGGAGGCACGGAAACCCAGTTTGAAAAGCAGGAGGGAATGGATATGGCACGATTTGACGCGCTGGTCGTCGGCGCGGGCTTTGCCGGGGCGGTGACCGCACGGAGGCTGGCCGAGGAGGGCGGCAAAAGGGTCCTGGTGCTGGAACGGCGGGACCATGTAGGGGGCAACGCCTACGACTGTCCGGACAACGCCGGGATCCTCATTCACCAGTATGGGCCCCATATTTTCCATACCAACAGCAAGCGGGTATTCGACTACCTGTCCCGCTTTACCCAGTGGCTGCCTTACCAGCACAAGGTGGTGGCCAACATCCCGGACGGGAAGGGCGGGCGGATGCAATATCCGGTACCCTTCAACCTGACCTCTCTGGAGACCGCCTTCGGGCCCGGGGAGGGCAAACGGCTGGGGGAGAAGCTCATTGCCGCCTACGGCGAGGAGAAAAAGGTGACTATTCTGGAGCTGCGGCAGAATCCCGACCCCGAGATCGCCGCTCTGGCGGACTATGTGTATGAGCACGTCTTTGTCCACTACACCATGAAGCAGTGGGGGCAGAAGCCCGAGGAGATCGACCCCAACACCACCGCACGGGTGCCCGTGTTCCTCTCCCGGGACGAGCGGTACTTTCAGGATACATACCAGGGAATGCCGGAAAAGGGATACACTCCCCTCTTTGAACATATGCTGGACCATCCCAATATCACGGTGGAGACCGGCTGTGACGCTCTGGAGCGGCTGGGGCTGAAGGACGGGGTCATCCGGCTGGACGGGGAGGTCTTTGAAGGGCCCGTTATCTACTCCGGCCAGGCCGACGAGCTGTTCGCCTTCCAGTTCGGGCCCCTTCCCTACCGGACGCTGGACTTTGGGTTTGAGACCCTGGCGCAGGACTACTTCCAGAGCCACGGCACGGTGAACTACACGGTGGATGAGCCCTACACCCGCATCACCGAGTTCAAGCGGCTCACCGGCCAGGAGAAGGCCGGGGTGACCACCATCATGAAGGAGTATTCCAAAGCCTACACCGGCGATAACGGGGAGATCCCCTACTACGCCATCATCAACGAGGCAAACAACGCCCTGTACGCCAAATATAAGGCCGAGGCCGACAAGTTCCCCGGGCTCCACCTGCTGGGCCGGCTGGCCGAATACAAGTATTACAATATGGATGCCATCGCGCTCCGGGCACTGGAGTTGGCGGACAGGCTGCTGGAGAAATAAAACCGGGCCGGTGAAAACACCGACCCATACGAGGAGAATGGATATGGATAAAATACTGACTTTCACGGTGCCCTGTTACAACTCAGCTGACTACATGGACCACTGCGTCAAGACCCTGCTTACCGCCGGGGAGGACATCGAGATCATTCTGGTGGACGACGGCTCCACCAAGGACGACACCCCCCAGAAGTGCGACGAGTGGCAGGAGAAGTACCCCGACATCATCCGGGCCATCCATCAGGAGAACGGCGGCCACGGAGAGGGGGTCAACCAGGGCATCCGCAACGCCCGGGGTATGTACTACAAGGTGGTGGATTCCGACGACTGGCTGGACGAGGAGGCCCTCCAGAAGGTGATGGCCAAGCTGCGGGAGTGCGCCCGGTGGCCGGTTCCGCTGGACCTGCTCATCGCCAACTACGTCTATGAGCACGTGGAGGACGGCACCCGGAAGCCCATGGGCTACCGCAACGTCTTCCCGGTGGAGCGGGTCTTCACCTGGGAGGACATCGGACGGTTCGGGCCCTCCCAGTACCTGCTGATGCATTCGGCGATCTACCGGACCGAGCTCCTCCGGGAGTGTGGGCTGGAGCTGCCCAAGCACACCTTCTATGTGGACAATATTTTTGTCTACAACCCCCTGCCCGCGGTGAAGAGCATCTACTACATGGATCTGGACCTGTACCGCTATTTCATTGGCCGCTCCGACCAGAGCGTCAACGAGAAGGTGATGATGGGCCGGGTGGACCAGCAGCTCCGGGTGACCAGGCTGATGATCGACGCCCACGACCTGCGGAAGCTCCAGAAGGAGCAGCCCAGACTGGGCCGGTATATGACCAGCTATCTGGCCATGATGATGACCATTTCCTCCATCTTCCTCATTATGGAAGGCTCGGAGGAGTCCCTGCGGAAAAAGGATGAGCTGTGGGAGTACCTGAAGGCCCGGGACTGGAAGCTGTGCCATCAGCTCAAGTACCGCTCCCTGGCCTTTGTGGGCAACCTGCCCGGCGAGGGCGGGCGGGATCTGGCCCTGAAGCTCTACCGCATCGCCCAGAAGATCTATAAATTTAATTAAGGTAACTCCCATGAAAAGGATCCATTACAACTCCCCGGTGATCCTCACCTTTTTCTTCCTCTCCCTTGCCGTGCTGGCGCTGGACTATGTGACAAAGGGATGGACCACGGCCCATCTGTTCTCGGTCTACCACTCCCCTATCACGCCGTTGTGGTTCCTGCGGCTGTTCGGCCATGTGCTGGGCCACGCGGGGTATGCCCACTTTGCCGGGAACATGGTGCTGCTGCTGGTGGTGGGGCCGCCCATGGAGGAGCGGTACGGAAGCCGGGCCCTGCTCTCCGGGATCCTGCTCACCTCCCTCATTTCTGGGATGCTTCAGTGCTTCCTCTTCCCCGGCTACGCCCTGCTGGGGGCCAGCGGCATCGTGTTTATGCTGATCCTGCTCTCCTCCCTCTCGGGGATGAAGTCGGGCACCATCCCCCTGACCCTTATTTTGGTGGCAGTCATCTACCTGGGGCAGGAGATCTATGCCGGACTTTTTGTGGCAGACAACACCGCCCACTTCATGCACCTGGCGGGCGGGGTCTGCGGGACCGGGTTCGGGTTTTTGATGCGGAAACGGAGTTAAAAAGGACACCCCAGGCCAACGACCTGGGGTGTTTTCATCCTTTCAGTTGAAACAGTCCGTGGCGGTTGCAGTAGGCATAGACGGTACCGCCGGGCCAGTAGCTGAGACGGGCCTCGGAAAGCTGCTCGGGGTATAGCTTTACCAGCTCCATCCGGTCAAAGCGGACCTGAGCGATGAAGGAGATATAGTGATCCTTCCGCATGGGGTGGTCCAGAGAGACCAAGGTCTGAAGGTCCCATGTCTCCACCCGAAGGATATGCTCCCCGTCGGACTCCTCGGCCTCCAAGGGCGGCAGGGCCACTCCGCAGCAGTGGTAGACCCCCTCCCCCATGGCGTACATCACGTTGCCGCACACCGGGCAGACATAGAATTTTCCCCGAAGGGGGTTTGCCGAACGGTTTTGGTTGGTGACCTGCTCCCCTGAGAGAAGCTCGGCCACCGACACGCCCAGGGCAGAGCCCAGAGACTCCAGCAGGGTCAGGTCGGGCAGGCCCCGGCCGGTCTCCCACTTGCTCACCGCCTTGTCACTGACGGCAATCTGGTCAGCCAACTGACGCTGGGTCAGGCCACGCTTTTCCCGCAGGGCCTTGATGGCGGCCCCGGTCACATAGCTGTTCATCTTGCATTTCTCCTTTCCTGGGGTTCAGGATAGCAGAAAGGAGGACAGATGGCAACCTACGGAGGGTAGAGTGGGTCCGCACCTTTCCAAAAAGCAGCAGGGCGAGAGTGATCTCTCGCCCTGTCAAGCATCGGTCATTTCACTCTCCGATAGGTCACATATTGATAGGTCAGGTCGTCCTGCTCCAGGGGCTCGCCGGTACTCACGACCTGCCAGGCGGGGTCTGCGTCCAGGTCGGGGAAAAAGGTGTCGGCCTCCGGGAAGGCGTGGCCGATCCTGGTCACATAAGCGGTGTCACAGTAGGGCAACAAGGCCTTGTAGACGCTGCCGCCGCCGATGACGAAGCTGTCGGCAGGGGCGGCGGCCAGAAGGGACTCCACATCATGGAATACCTCTGCCCCCTCCACCTGAAAGCCGGGATCCCGGGAGAGGATCAGGTTGGGGCGGTTTTTCAGGGGGCGGCCGCCGGGGAAGGTGGCAAGGGTCTTGCGTCCCAAAATCACCGGGTGGCCCAGGGTCAGCTCCTTGAACCGCTTCAGGTCCTCTTTCAGGTAGCACAGCTGGTCCCCGCCCTTGCCGATGGCCCAATTGGCGTCCACCGCTACGATGAGGTTCATGCCGTTTCCTCCTTACACCGCCACCGGGATCTTCTCCTCCAGGGGGTAGGCCTCGTAGCCCTCCAGCCTGAAGGAGTTTTTGGTGAAGGCGTAAAAATCGGTGACGGTGGGGTCCATCCAAAGCCTGGGGGCGTCGTAGGGCTGACGCTGGATGATCTCCTCGATGATGGGCACATGGCGGTCATAGATGTGAGCGTCGGCGATGACGTGGACCAGCTCGCCGGCCTCCAGGCCCGAGACCTGGGCGAACATTTTGAGCAGTGCGGCATACTGCATCACGTTCCAGCCGTTGGCGGTGAGCATGTCGTTGCTGCGCTGGTTCAGGATGCCGTTGAGAGTATTACCGCTGACATTGAAGGTCATGGACCAGGCGCAGGGCTGGAGGCCCATCTCCTTCAGGTCCTGGTGGTTGAAAATGTTGGTGACCATCCGCCGGGAGGAAGGGCTATCCTTCAGGGTGTGGAGGATCCAGTCCACCTGGTCCATCCTGCCCTCGGGGAAGTCGTATTGTACTCCGAGCTGATAGCCGTAAGCCTTGCCGATGGAGCCGGTCTCGTCGGCCCAGGCGTCCCAGACGTGGCTGGAGAGGTCCTTAATATTGTTGGACTTCCTCTGCCAGATCCAGAGAAGCTCGTCCACCGCCGACTTCAAAAACTGCTTGCGGACTGTAATGATGGGAAACTCCTGCCGCAGGTCGTAGCGGTTGACGACGCCGAAGAGCTTCACCGTGTGGGCGGGAGTGCCGTCCTCCCAGTGGGGGCGGACGGGCAGGCCGGTGTCCCAGACCCCTTTGGACAGAATATCTTTGCAGTTCTGGATGAAGATTTGATCGGCATAGCTCATGGCGGAAGCCTCCTTCTCCGGTTTCTGCCTTCTATCATACCAGACCGGGAGACCGATTACAAGGAAAAAAGCAGAGGCTTTCGCCTCTGCTTTTTGTTACGCTTTGCTTTTGGCCCCGGCGGGTTTTTCCTCCTGGGGCTTTTGAATGACCCCTGAGCGGAAGAGGGCCAGCTTGGCGCAGGCCGGGCCGATGAGCTCGTAAAGCACCGAGGATGCCAGGATAATGGTCATGAGAAGGTTGCCATACTCCGGAGGCAGGATCCGCCGGCCCAAGTGGGCAAGGCCGATGGCCACGCCGGCCTGGGGCACCAGGGCCATACCCAGCCAGTTCCTGCTCTGCCGGTCCACCCCTGTGACGGCACAGCCCAGGAAGGCGCCGGCATACTTGCCCACGATGCGGACCAGAAAGTAGACCACCCCGATACTGCCGAAGGCGGTGAGGGCAGTCACGTCCAGATTCATGCCCGACACCACGAAAAAGAGGGACAGGATGGGCGGACTGAAGGAATTGATCTGGTGGTAGATCACCTTATCGTGGGTCAGGTTGATGTAGACCGCGCCGAAAACCATGCAGCTCAGGAGGGGGGAAACCTCCAGGGCGGTGCAGATGCCGCTGAGACCCAGGAGCATGGCAATAGCCAGGATCAGGCGGTTGTCCGTACTCCGGGAGCTGGTGAGCAGGCGGCTGAGGAGGAAGGCGAAAACCGCCCCCAGGAGCATCATGCCGCCGTTGTAAAGCAGGGGTAGAAGGACGGTCTCCAGCCGGACAGTTCCCTGAGCCGAGACAACGGTAGAGACCACACTGAAGACCAGCAGGCAGACCACATCGTCAAAGGCCACCACCTGCAAAAGCAGGTTGACGAAAGGTCCGCGGACATGGTACTGGTCGATGGTCATCATTGTACTGGCCGGGGCGGTGGCAGTGGCGATGGCCCCCAGCAGCAGGGAGAAGGGCACCTCCAGGCGGAAGACCAGGATCATGACGGCGGTGACTAAGGCGCCGGCCAGCAGGCTCTCCAACAGGGTAATGAGGATCACCTTGAAACCAGCTTCCCGGAGGACCTCCTTTTTAAAAAATCTTCCCACGCCAAAGGCAATAAAGGCAAGGGCTACATCGCTGATAAAGTCCATGCCCGAGACGGTCTCCTTGGGGATCAGGCCCAGAACGCCCGGGCCGATGAGGATGCCCGCCATGATGTAGCCGCTGACGTTGGGCAGGCGGAGCAGCTTGGTCAGGCGGGTCATGAGAAATCCGGCAAACAGGATGATGGCGATAGACAGCAGGATCACAGCCTGCCGGGACATACCCAGCTCCCAGTGCGGCATAACGGTTCTCCTTTCCCTCCTTTCCCGCGAAAATGCTTGCGAAGATGATGTACCCTATGATATACTAAAGCAAAATAAATGCAAATACTGATTTGTTTGAAATCCATAAATTTTCAGAATGGAGTGATGGTATGCTGGACCATCGGATCATCACCCTGCTGACCGTGTGTGAGCAGGGCAGCTTCACTGCCGCGGCCGAGGCCCTGTCCCTGACCCAGCCGGCGGTGAGCCACCACATCCGCCAATTGGAGGAAGAATGGGGCATCCGCATCTTCCACCGGAAGCGGGGAAGCCTTCTGCCCACAGAGAGCGGAAAGATCGCCATCAAATACGCCCGGCGGGCGGCAGCCCTGAGCGACAACTTCCGCCGGGAGCTGACCGCCGCCAGCCGAAGCATGACCTCGCTGCGGGTGGGGATCACACAGACTGCCGAGAGTGGTCTGGCCGCCCAGATCCTGGCCAAATACAGCGCCGAACACGAAGGTGTAAACATAATGATCGTTACTGAAACCATAAATAATCTTTATGCTATGCTCACTGATTTCCGCATCGACCTGGCCATTGTGGAGGGACGGGTCAACGACCCCAACATCCGCTCGGTGATGCTGGACACCGACTATCTGGTATGCGTCATGTCCAACAACAACCCTCTGGCCAAGCGGAGCATGGTGACCCTGAAGGAGCTGGAGAAGGAGCGGATGATCCTCCGGCTGCCTGAATCCAACACCCGGAACCTGTTTGTCTCCAATCTGGAGATCCTGGGGCTGAACATCGAGGATTTCAATGTGATGCTGGAGGTGGACAACATCGCCACCATCAAGGACCTGATCCGGAAGGACATGGGAATTTCCATTCTGGCCCGGTCAGCCTGTATGGACGAGCTGCGCAAGGGCAAGCTCACGGCCCTGCCCATTGAGAATCTGAGCATGGTGCGGGAGACCAACCTGCTCTATCTCCAGGATTTCGAGCACACCGATATTCTCCGGGACCTGACCAAGCTCTACGGGGAAATGAGCCGGCTCTACCACTGAAAGAACGCCGCTTCGGTTTTCCGAAGCGGCGTTCTTGAAGCGGCGTTCTTTTATTGTTGTTCCAGAGCCCGGATGTGTTTGTCCCAGCGGGCGGGAAGGCAGCTCAAAACGCCAAGCACCCCGATAACCAGAAGGAAGAGTGCGGCGCCGCCCCCCTTCCCGGCACCGAAGAGGCTGACCCACAGGCTGCCGGGGAACTGGGCGGACATGAAGGGGACAAAGACCTCATCCACCAGCCATCCGCCCAGCAGATAGCCCACAGGGATGGTGAAGAACTGGAGAGTGTTCCGGGCGGAATAGACCCGGCCCTGCACCTCGGTGGGGATGGTCTCCCGGAAGAGGGAGTCCATGCTGGCGTTCATCAGGGGGATGAAGATCCACCCCAACACCGCCCCCAGACACCAGACGGGAAGGCTTTGGCCAAAGGCCAGGAGAAAGTTTTCCGTGCTCATGGAAATGAGCAGACTGTTGCATATGACCTGTGTCCGGCTTTTGGGCTTGGGAAGGGCCACCGCCAGCAGGCCCCCCGCCAGGGAGGCCAGGCCGGTGAAGGTCTGGACCAGACCCAGGGCCTCCTCACCGCCTTTGGGGATCAGGAGAGCGGGCAGGGCGGCCTCGAACATGGAGGCGGTCAGATTGATGACGGCCAGAAAAAGGATCAGGTCCAGCACCCCCCGATGCTCCCTGAGGTAGATAAGGCCCTCTTTGGCGGCGGAGAGCAGGGGTTCGGGCTCCCCCTTCCCCTCCGTCTGTCCGGGGATGGGTATGAGGAAAAGCAGGCATACCGCCGCCAGGGTGAAGGTACCCAGGTCGAAGAAGATTATGGCCTCTAACCCTACCAGGGTGTAGAGGGCGGTGGCCAGAGCCGGGGTGAGAAGGCTCACCAGGGAGCGGGAGAAGGCCTGGAGCCCTCCCATCCGCTGGTAATGCTGCCGGGGGGTGAGGAGGGTCACGGCCACCTCGGAGGCGGGCTGCTGCACCGTGTTCATGAGCCCATTGAGGGCGTTATTCAGATATAGGTGCCAGATCCTCAGCTTCCCCGTCACCAGGAGCCACAGCACCCCCACGGTACACAGGGCGGCCAGGGCGTCGCAGAGAAGCATGGTCTTTTTCTTGTCCCACCGATCGCTGAGGGCCCCGGCAAAGATGCTGAGGAGTACGTATGGGGCGTAGGCGCACACGGTGAGCAGGGCGGTGGTGAGGGCCGAGCCATACTGGCCGTAAGACCACACTACCAGGGCAAAATTGGTCATGGCACTGCCCAGATTGGACAGTGCCTGAGTGAGCCACAAGAGCAGAATGGTTCTGCACTCGGAAAAAAATATTTTGTTCATGGCTTTGCTCCTTCTTTCATTCAAAATAGGTAAGATGAAAGTGCAAAGCCCAAGGGACTTACGGTTCCGGTCAGCTCCACACAGGGGTCCCTCAGACCTTGCGCGGAGCAGAGACAATGCAGAGAGGCAGGCGGATCATTGGGGTCACTCTCCTTTCTTCTTTCTGTATTCAGTATACCATATGACCCTACCAGCTTCAAGGGCCGGGGGTGACATTTTCTCCCCTTGAGCCGGGCCCCCTTGCTTTTTTGCGTGATCTGTGTTATAACAACTCCAACACCATCCGTGCCGGACGGCGCCGGGGTGAATCTGTTTTTCGGAGTGTGATCCATCCGATATGGACCCTGCCAATCTAACCATGACCGTGATCCTGATTTTCCTGGTCATCTGCAGCGCTTTCTTCTCGGCCACAGAGACCGCCTTTACATCCCTGAACCACCTGCGGCTCAAAGCCAAGGCCGAGGGCGGAGACAAGCGGGCCGCCAAAACCCTCCTGCTGGCCGAGGACTACGACAACCTCATCTCCACCATCCTGGTGGGCAACAACATCGTCAACATCGTGGCCACCACATTGTCCACCCTGCTGTTCGTGGAGGGGCTGAAGCTCCAGAACGGCGCGCTCATCTCCACGGTGGTCATGACCGTGGTGGTGCTCATCTTTGGGGAGGTCTCCCCCAAGACGGCGGCCAAGGAGACCGCCGAATCCTTCGCCATGTTCGCCGCCCCCATCATCCGGGTGTTCATGGTGCTTCTCAAGCCGGTGACCGCCCTGCTCTCCCTCATCCAGCACGCCCTCAAAAAGCTGATTCGGCCCACCGAGATCGGCATCACCGAGGAGGAGCTGGCCGCCATGGTGGAGCAAGCCGAGAGCGAGGGGGGCCTGGATGAACACGAGAGCGAGCTGATCCGCTCGGCCATCGAATTCAGCGACATGGAGGTCCAGGAGATCCTGACCCCCCGGGTGGATATTGTGGCGGTGGAGGACACTGCTACGGCCGAAGAACTGGCCAAGGCCTTTGCCGAGAGCGGCTACTCCCGGCTGCCGGTCTACCACGAGGACCTGGACGATATCATCGGAGTCATCCACGAGAAGGATTTTTACGCCGCCCGCTACCGGGACCGAGTAAACCTGAAAAAGCTGACCGCCCCGGTGCTCTACACCACGGGGAACACCAAGATCTCCGACCTGCTCCGCATCCTCCAGCGCAAGAAGGCCCATATGGTGGTCGTGGTGGACGAGTACGGCGGCACCGAGGGGCTGTGCACCTTGGAGGACATCGTGGAGGAGCTGGTGGGCGAGATCTGGGACGAGCACGACGAGATCATCGAGGATTTCAAGAAGCAGTCTGACGGCAGCTATATCATCGCCTGCCACGCCGCGTTGGACGACCTGTACGAGCTCTTTTCCCTCACCGGGGAATGCGAGGCCAACACGGTGTCGGGCTGGGTGCTGGAGCAGGTGGGCCGCATCCCCGAGGAGGGGGACCGGTTCCAGGCCGACGGTCTGGACGTAACGGTCACCAAGGTAGACCACCGGCGGGTGCTGGAGATCAAAGTGGTGGTCCTGCCCGGGGAGAATGAGGAAAAGGAGAAATAAAAAAGCACCCCCGAAGGATGATCCTTCGGGGGTGTGCTTGTTTTAGTCCTGCTTTCCGCTATCGTCGGAGGTCTCGGCCGGGTCATCCTCCACAAGGCCGGTATCCTCCATACGGTCCTCCAGATCCTCGGCCAGCTCTACCGCCTCATTAGGGGAAGGGGCCTTGGGAGGCTCGCTGACGATATGCACCGCCTTGGCAGGGGGTTCGATGTCCCCGTTCAGGGGCTTTGGGGCCCTGGACATGGTGGAGGCGTAGGCATCCTCCACCATGCTGGGATCCCGGCCTTCGATGATGGCCACCATCTCGCCGCCCGTGATGGTCTCCTTGGCCAGCAGGTACTCGGCTACCTTGTCCATATCCTCCCGGTTCTCCTGGATGACCTTCACGGCCTCCTGATAGCACACGTCCAGAATGGCCTTCACCGCACGGTCCATAACGGCGGCGGTGTCCTGGGCGCAGTCCAGGCCGTAGCCTCCATCCAGGTACTGGTTCCGGACAGATCCCAGAGCCATCATGCCGAACTCCTCGCTCATGCCGAACATGGCCACCATGTTGCGGGCGATGTTGGTGGCCTCCTGAATGTCCTGGGAGGCGCCGTTGGTCATGGTACCCATCACCACCTCCTCGGCGGCCCGGCCGCCCATGGAGACGGTGATCTTGGCCATCAGCTCC
>CATMVA010000021.1 GCA_950075865.1 uncultured Oscillospiraceae bacterium
GAGGACGACCTGAACCTCCGCATGAATGCCCTAAACAATGTGCTGATTGCCAGCGCCCGGGCTGTGACTTTGGGAAGAAAGATCGACCCGAAATTCCGCTTCGGCACCATGATCTGCCATATCACCATGTATCCCAGAACATGCAGCCCGGAGGATATCCTTCTGGTCCAGCAGGACGACATGGTTCGCAATTGCATGTGTTCCGACGTGATGCTGAAGGGCGAGTACCCCTACTATGCCTGGCGGTACTTTGAACGCAACCAGGTTTCCCTTTCTCTGTCCGAGGAGGAAAAGGCGGAGCTGCGGGAAGGGGTCTGCGACTTTTACAGCTTCTCTTACTATCAGAGCATCTGCGAAAGCACCCAGGTCTTTGATGAAAAGACCAGCGGTAACATTATGGGCGGCGTGAAGAACCCGTATCTGGAGTTGAGTCAGTGGGACTGGCCCATCGACCCGGTGGGACTGCGTTACACCCTGAATAAAGTGTACGACCGCTACCATGTACCGGTCATCATCACGGAAAATGGCCTGGGGGCCAGCGATAC
The DNA here is from genome assembly GCA_950075865.1 of uncultured Oscillospiraceae bacterium. Taxonomy (GTDB): domain Bacteria; phylum Bacillota; class Clostridia; order Oscillospirales; family Oscillospiraceae; genus Vermiculatibacterium. The sequence goes on from CATMVA010000021.1 coordinate 546, forward strand.
CCTGGAAGATGGGAAGATCCACGACCCCTACCGGATCGACTACCTCCGCCGCCACATCGAGGAGATGAGAAAAGCCATCGACGACGGGGTGGACCTGTTTGGCTACACGGCCTGGGGCTGTATCGACCTGGTCAGCGTCTCCACCGGAGAGATGCGGAAGAGGTACGGGTTCATCTATGTGGACGCCGACGACGAGGGCCACGGCACCTTGGACCGCTACCGCAAAGACTCCTTCTACTGGTACAAAAAAGTCATCGCCTCCAACGGCGAGGACCTGGACTGAGCCCATAAAAAGGACCCTCTCCCATCGGGAGAGGGTCCTTTTGTTTTCAGCTCCGCTTATTTCGCCTGATAGACCGCCTTCATGCCCTTGTAGGTCATGTAGCAGTCCAGCTTGGAGGTCACCTCGAAGGGAGCGTGCATGGACAGCACGGGCACGCCGGCGTCCAGGGTGTCGATGTCCCGCTCGGCCATGTAGACGGCCACGGTGCCGCCGCCGCCCGCGTCTACGGCGCCCAGCTCGGTCATCTGCCAGACCACCCCTGCGGCGTCCATGGTGCGGCGGACAAAGCCCACCACCTCGGCGCCCGCGTCCGAAGCGCCGCTCTTGCCCCGGGAGCCGGTATACTTGCAGAAGCCCATACCGTAGTTGATCTGGGCCACGTTCCGCTTGTCATAGACCTCGGCGAAGGCCGGGTCGAAGGCGGCGCACACGTCAGCGGACAGGCAGAAGGAATGCTCGTAGCAAGTCTTCAGGGGCACCCGCTGGGCGTCGCACAGGTCGCTCATAAAGGTGTCGAAAGCGGCCCCCTTCATGCCCGACACGCCGGTGGAGCCCACCTCCTCCTTGTCGGCCAGCATGCACACGGCGGTGTGGGTGGGGTGCTCGGTGTCCAGCAGGGCCTGGAGGCAGGCAAAGCCGCACACCCGGTCGTCCTGGCCGTAGGCCCCGATGAGGGAGCGGTCAAAGCCGATGTCGGTGGCCTTGTAGGCGGGCACGGCCTCCAGCTCGGCCGACAGGAAATCGGCCTCCACAATGCCGTACTTCTGATTCAGGATGTCCAGAATGGCCAGCTTCACCCGGTCGGAACCCTCGTCGTCCTTAAAGGGCCGGGAGCCCACCAGAATGTTCAGCTTCTCCCCCTTGATGGCCGAGCCCAGAGGCTCCTGGCTCTGCTTGGCGGCCAGGTGGGGCAGCAGGTCGTCGATGGTAAAGAGGGGGTCCCCCTCCCCGGCCCCGATGGCCACCTTCACGGTGGAGCCGTCGGCCTTCACGATAACGCCGTGAAGCTCCAAGGGAATGGTGACCCACTGGTACTTACGGATGCCGCCGTAGTAGTGGGTCTTGAGGTAGGCCATGCCGGCCTCCTCATAGATGGGCTGGGGCTTCAGGTCCAGCCGGGGAGAGTCGATGTGGGCGGCCCCGATGGACACCCCGTCCCCCATGGACTTCTCACCGATGACGGCCAGCATGATGGCCTTGCCCCGGTTCACCCGGTAGAGCTTGTCGCCCGGCTTGATGGCCATGCCCCGGGTGAAGGGCACAAAGCCCTTGGCCTGGGCCAGGCGGACAGTCTCGTCCACCACCTCGCGCTCGGTCTTGCCCGCGTCCAGGTAGTGCTTGTAGGCCTCGCAGTAGACCTTCATGGCGGCCTCGTCCTCCACGCTCAGCCGGTCGTAACCGTTCTTCCGGTCGTCCAGCAGCGCCTCCCGGCGAAGCTGGCCCGGTGTCTTTTCCTTTTCTTCCATGGAACATTCCTCCTTCTTGGATTTCCTCTAGAATACCATGAATTTATGAAGAATTCTACGCTTCGGGCAAAATTTTTTGAAAAAGCGCCCGGGCTTCCGCTTCAAACGTCTCGGGGGCATCCCCTTCCCCGTTCTCCAGCACATAATCGCTGTGGACCCGGAAAAAGTCCTCCCCCTGCTGGGCCAAGGCCCTCCGCCGGGCGTAGCCCTCGTCGATACCGTCCCGGGCCATGATCCGCCCGATCCGTACCTCCAGCGGCGCCAGCACCGAGACGATCACATCGCACGTTTCCCCCAGCCCGCTCTCGATGAGGGCGATGGCGTCGATGGCCGCGGCGGGCTTCCCCGCCCTTTGGGCCGCCTCTATCAAGCGGCCCACCTCTTCCACCACAAAAGGGTGGGTGATACCGTTCAGCTCGGGGAGCCGGTCCGGATACACCGCCTTGGCCAAAGCCCTTCTGTCCACCTGTCCCTCCCCGTCCAGGATCCCGGGGCCGAAAGCGGCCGCCAGTGCGGCCCTCAGCTCCGCCTTCTCCCGGAGCAGTTCATGGTAGACCGCGTCTGCGTCGATGACCTCCGCCCCCAGCACCCGCAGAGCGTTCAGGGCCGTGGTCTTCCCCGCCCCCGTAGGCCCGGTGATGCCGATGACGGTCATGTCTTCGTCCCTGCATACTGCTCAGACATATCGTTTCCTCCTTTATGAGCGCTCCAGCTCTTTTTCGATCAGTCCGTTGGCCAGTGAAAAAGCCTCGATCCGCCGCTTGGCCAGGGTAGTCTGAGATTTGTATCGTTCCGCGTTCTCCTTCGCCTCAAAGGTCTTGACGACCTCCTTCAGCTTGTGGACCGTGGATCCGATCTGTCGTTTTGCCTCCAGCAGTTCCTCGCGGGTGTATTCCATGGCGGCCTCCCTTTTTACAATTCAATGACATGGAACCCGGCGGCCTTGTTGAGCCGGTTGGTCACCGCCAGCCCCAGCCCCTCGTCAGTGGGAGACTGGGCCCAGATGTCGGTGACCTCCATGTGGTCGAAAGCCCGGAGGGCCTCAAAGATCTCCCGGGCCTGCTCTGCCTGGTCGGACACGGGGCCCATAGTCACCACCGGGTGGCCCCGAAAATAGCCCTTAAACTCGTCAAAACAGAGGATGCCGGAGCCCTCCCCCATCCGGGCCGCGATGTACCCCGCCGTCATGTCCGGATCCCCCTTCACCACGGTGACCGGGGCCTTGGGAGCATAGTGGCGGTACTTCATACCGGGAGCTTTTGGCTGCTCCTCGGGGGCCATGAGACGGCGGACGGCGTCGTCCACCGCCACCTCCCCCAGGACCTCCTCCAGCTCCTCCAACGTCACTCCGCCGGGCCGAAGGAGCCGGGGGGGCGTCACGGTCAGGTCGATGATGGTGGACTCCACCCCCACCTTGCAGGGCCCGTCGTCCAGCATGGCGTCGATCTTCCCGTCCATATCCTCCAGCATGGCCGCCGCCGTAGTGGGACTGGGCCGGCCAGAAGCGTTCCCCGAGGGGGCGGCCACCGGCACCCTGGCCTTCTCAATGACCGCCCGGGTGACCGCGCAGTCGGGGCAGCGCATCCCCACCGTATCCAGCCCCGCCGTCACCGCGTCGGGCACGTTGTCTTTCCGCTTCAGGATCATGGTCAGCGGCCCCGGCCAGAAGCGGCCGGAGAGCTCATAGGCCGCCGCCGGGATGTCCTCACAGTACCGTTCCAGCCAGCTTTCATCCGGCACGTGGAGAATGAGGGGGTTGTCCTGGGGCCTCCCCTTGGCCTCAAAGATGGCGCGGACCGCCCTTTCGTTCAGCCCGTTGGCCCCCAGACCGTAGACCGTCTCGGTGGGGATGCCCAGCAGCCCGCCGGAGGCTATGACCTCCGCGGCCCGGTCCGCATCCCCCGCCGCCAGACGCAGCGTGGTCATTCTCTGCGCCCCCGCTTGTGGTGCCGGCGCTCCCGGACCGCCGAGATGACGGTCAGGATCCCGGCCACATGGATGCAGGTGCCGCCCACGGCGGTCAGAATACCAATGGCAAGCTTCATCGTTGTTTCCTCCTGTTATTCAAAGATCCCCACTACGGCGCCGTTCAGCTCCATGGTGGTCTCCGCATCAAAGCCGGCCCGCTGGAGATACGCCTTCACCGCCATGATGCCGTACTTGGGGTTCATCTTCTCGTCCTCCAGCTCCAGCTCCACATAGCCGTGCTCTCCGTCCTGGCCCGAGCCCAGCAGCCAGCCGTCGTCCCCCAGCACAGAGTCCAGCTCGGCCCTCATCGTATCGAGGCTCTTACCGGCAGGCATCTTGGGGAAATCAATACGCAGTTCCATTATTTTGTCTCCCTTTCCAATCGCGCCGCTTGGTCGGCCGTGGCCAGGGCGTCGATGATCTCGTCAATGGCGCCGTCCATCACGGCGTCCAGCTTGTAGAGGGTCAGATTCACCCGGTGGTCGGTGAGACGGCCCTGAGGGAAATTGTAGGTCCGGATACGCTCGTTCCGCATCCCGCTTCCCACCTGGCTCCTCCGATTGGCCGCGTAGGCCCCCTCCACCTTCTCCCGCTCCTGCTCGTAGAGCCGGGAGGCCAACAGCCGCATGGCCTTCTCCCGGTTCTGGAACTGGCTCCGCTCCTGCTGGCATTCCACCACCATGCCGGTGGGCTTGTGGATGAGCCGCACAGCCGAGGAGGTCTTGTTGATGTGCTGGCCCCCCGCCCCCGAGGAGCGAAAGACCTGCATCTCCACGTCGGCCGGGTCGATGGTCACATCCACCTCCTCCATCTCGGGCAGAACGGCCACGGTTACGGTGGAGGTATGGATCCGCCCCCCTGACTCGGTCTCGGGGACCCGCTGGACCCGGTGGACCCCGCTTTCAAACTTCAGCCGGCTGAAGGCGTTCTCCCCCTGGATGGTGAAGGAGATCTCCTTCACCCCCCCCAGCTCGGTCTCGCTGACCGAGTCCACCTCCACGCTCCAGCGCCGGGACTCGGCGTACATGGAGTACATCCGGAAGAGGGAGTGGGCAAAGAGGGCGGCCTCCTCCCCTCCCACTCCGGCCCGGATCTCCATGATGACGTTCTTCCCGTCGTCCGGGTCCTTGGGCAGGAGCAGGAGCTTCAGCTTTTCCTCCAGTTCGGGCAGGGCCGCCTTGGCCCCGGCATACTCCTCCCGGGCCATCTCCCCCAGCTCGGGGTCGGAAAACAGGCCCTGGGCCTCCTCCATCTCCGCCTGGGCCTTGCGGTAGGCCCGGTAGGTCTCCATCAGTGGCTCCAGCTCCCGCTGCTCCTTATTGAGCCTGGCCGCCAAAGCCGGGTCGTCATAGGTAGAGGGCTCGGCCAGCTGGGCCTCGATCTCCTGATAGCGCAGCTCGATGGCTTTTAACTTGTCCAGCATGGCCTTGCCCCCTCACCTGTCAAACACAAAGGACTTCACCAGCCCCACCGGCTCCCGGAAAAACATATAGACCGCCGAGGGAAAATGGCTGGACGGCGCGCTCAGCCCGCCTGCCGCCGTCCCGGTGCACCGCTTCCAGAGCCACTTGGCCCGGGCCAGGTGGAAACCGTTGGTCACGATAAGCACCGGCTCTCCGAGGTCGTACCCCCGAGTTTCCAGCAGGTCCGCCGTATTGTTCACATTCTGCCAGGTGTTGTGGGAGCGGTCCTCCAAAAGGATGTTCTCCCCCTTCACCCCATGTTCGGTGAGGTAGTCATACATGGCTCGGGCCTCGCTGACCGGCTCATCCTCCCCTTGACCTCCGGCCACCACCACGGTCATATCCGGATGGTCCTCCAGATACTCCAGCGCCTTGTCCAGCCGGTCCCGAAGCAGGATGGAGGGACCATCCTCCCTCACTTGACAGCCCAGAACCACCATGACCTTGGGCTCCCCGATGATCTGATCCCCGTCATTGACCGCGATCACGATCTGGAGCGCTCCAAAGCAGAACATCCCCAGAGAGATCAGCAGGAGCAGGATCTTCAAAAACATGTGTCTGCGCTTGCCGCCGTAGCCGCTGCGGCCATCCCATTGTAGCTGATAGCTCACTGTTTCATCTCCTCCAGTTCGGCCGCCAGAGTCTCCCACACGGTATACAGGTGGGCGATCTCCTCCTCCAAAACCTTCTGCTCCTCATAGACCTTCTGGAGCTCCAGATAGTTGTCCGAGACTTCCTCGGCCCGCTGGGAGAGCTCAAACTGCCGCTCCTCAGCCTTGGCCACCGCCTGCTCGGCGGCCCGCACCTTCTTTTCCAGCTCCTTGGTGCCTCCGGGCCGCTTGGGCTTGTCCTTTTTGGGCTCCTCCTTGGGGGGCTGCGCCGCCCCTTTGGCGTAGGCCTTCTGCCGCTCCAAAAAGTCCAGATACTCCCGGTAGGTCCCCTTGAAATCGGTGATTCTTTGATCTTCCAGCATCCAGATCCTCTCGGCAAACTCGTTGATAAAATACCGGTCGTGGGAGACGAAGAGCAGATTACCCTCGTAAGCCCGCACCGCCTCCTCGATCCAGTTCCGGCTGTCCACGTCCAAGTGGTTGGTGGGCTCGTCCAAAATCAGCAGGTTGATCTTCCGGCTCATCAGCTCGCAGAGCTTCAACCGGCTTTTCTCTCCGCCCGACAGGGCGGCGACCTCCTTGAACACGTCCTCCCCCCGGAAATTGAAGGCGGCCAGCATGTCCCGGGCCTCCTGAGGGGTGCAGTTCAGGTCCCACAGCAGGGTGTCCACCAGGTTACGCTCGGGGTGGTCGAAAACGACCATCTGGGGCAGGTAGCCTACCTTCACGGTGGGCCCGAACCGGAGCTTGCCCCCAGTGGGCTCCAGCTCCCCCAGCAGGAGCTTTACGAAGGTGGATTTCCCCGCCCCATTGTCCCCAAGCAGAGCGATCCGCTCCCCGCCAATGACCTCCAGGTCCACCCCAGAGAAGAGCGTCCGCTGGTCAAAGGCCATGGCCAGGTCTTTGATCTCCAAAACCTGGTCTCCCCGGAACTCCTTCTCACCAAAGCCCATGGTGAGCTTCCGCTCTTTGGTGGGCTTGTCCACCGTCTGCATTCTTTCAATACGCTTCTCCATGGAGAATGCCCGCTTATAGAGCTTATCATTCCCCAAAAAGGCCCACAGCCGCAGCTTGGCGGCCGCTTCCTCCAACTGGTGTACCTTGGCCTGCTCCTTCTCGTACTGCTTGAGCTGCTCCTGGAACCGGCGCTCCTTCTCCTCCACATAGAAGCTGTAATTGCCTGAGTAGAACTCGGCCTTTCCGTCTTTGACCTCCACACACCGCTTCACCACCTTATCCAGAAACCAGCGGTCATGGGAGATGGCCAGCACGGTGCCCTTGTAGCGGCTGAGATAGTCTTCCAGCCACTCGGTGGCATGGAGGTCCAGATGGTTGGTGGGCTCGTCCAGCAACAGGATCTCTGTATCGTTCAGAATGAGCCGGGCCAGGTTCACCCGGGTCTTCTCCCCGCCCGAAAGGCTGTCAAAAAGCTGGGCGCGCATACCGGCTGGGATGCCCAGGCCGTTGCACACCTTGTTCAGGTTCACCTGGGTATCATACCCGCCCCCCGCCTCAAAGGCAGCGGTAAGCTTGTCGTACCGGGCCAGCTCGGCCTTGTCGGCGGTATCCATCCGCTCGGCCAGAGCGGTCATCTCGGCCTCCATGGCCTTAAGATGCTCAAAAGCCGTGTCCAGCACGTCCTCCACGGTGTACCCCGCCGGATACACCGGGATCTGGGAGATGAGCCCCAGGCGCTTGCCCGGGGCCGCCCTGGCCTCCCCCTCGTCGGGCCGCAGCTCCCCAGTGAGAATGCGTAGCAAAGTGGTCTTGCCCGCGCCGTTCCGGCCCAGCAAACCCACCCGCTCCCCCTGGTCCACCTGGAAGGAAAGCCCGTCCAATATTTTCTTCCCCACCTCGAACTCGATGGAGACATTGTTGATCTGAATGTCTATCATAGGTATTTCCTCAAATGAAAAAGCGCGTTTTATCCTTCCCCTGTGATACTCTTCAAATACTCGGTGATGGTCTCGAACGCCATCCCACGGGAGGCCTTCACCAGAATGGTGGCCCCCGGCCTCACCATGTCATGGAGGGCCAACTGGGCCTCCTCCTTGGTCTCGAAATAGTAGCACTCGGGCACCTGGGAGCTCACCGCCGCGTCATAGATATTCTTGGCCAGCTCCCCCACAGCCACCAGGCAGTCCACGTGGCTCTTGCCCAGAAACTGCCCCACGCCTGCGTGGAGCACCCCCGCCATAGTCCCCAGCTCGAACATATCCCCCAGCACGGCGATCTTGTACTCCCCGGCATAGCCGTCCAGCACCTCGATGGCCGCCCGCATAGACTGGGGGTTGGCGTTGTAGCCGTCATCCAGAATGGTGATGTCGTCCTTCCGGGTGAGAATGTTCATCCGCATCTTGGTGGGAGCAAAATTCCGCACACCGGCGGCGATCTCCTCCAGGTCCATGCCGAACCACTCCCCCACGGCGCACGCCATCAGGGTAGGGTAGATCATATGTCCGCCCAGGGCGGGAATGTCCATCCGGCCGTTGCCGTATGGGGTTTTCACCTGGCAAGATACCTGGCTGCGCCAGTCGCTCTCCAGCTCCCCCGCCCGGTAGTCACACCCCTGATCCTTGCCGCAGAGCACCGTGGTGCCCGGCAGCCGCCCCTTCAGCGGGGCGAGCAGCGGGTCGTCCCCGTTCAGCACGGCATAGACCCCGCTTTGGGCGTGATTGAATACCTCCAGCTTGGCCAGCAGGGTGTTCTCCCGGGATCCAAAGGCCTCGATGTGGGAATCCCCGATGTTGGTCATCACCACCACGTCGGGCCGGGCGATGTCGGACAGAGGGTCCATCTCCCCGGGGTGGTTGATACCCAGCTCCACCACGGCGATCTGGTGCCGCTTCTCCAGCCGGAGCACGGTCATGGGCAGCCCAATGTCGTTATTCTTGTTCCCGTCGGTCTTCAAAACCTCAAATTTTTCGCTCAAAACCGAGGCGATCATGTCCTTGGCCGTGGTCTTGCCCACGCTGCCCGTGACGGCCACCACCTGGATCCGGAACTGACTGCGGTACCACACCGCCAGATCCCGGAGGGCCTGGCGGGTGTTCTCCACCCGGATGTAGAACTTCCCCGGCTGATAGCTCTCCCGCTCCCGCTGGGTCAGACAGCCCGCCGCCCCGTCCTCCAGGGCCTGGTCAATGTAAGCGTGCCCGTCGAACCTCTCCCCCACAAGTGGGATGAACAGGGCCCCCGGATGGATGGTCCGGCTGTCGGTCTCCACCCTTGTCACGATGGGCTCCGTGGAGCTGAACTCCCCCAGCAGCTTCCCGTGGACGGCCTCCACGATCTGTTGAATGGTCAGTGCCTCCATGGAAGGCGCCTCCTTATCTGCTTCTCTCCCGAAGGGAGGAATCTATGATGTGCTGGCAAAGCCCCGAATAATTCAGGCCGGCGGCTGCCGCCTCCTGGGGCATCAGGCTGGTGGGTGTCATGCCGGGTAGGGTGTTGATCTCCAAAAACCAAAACTTCCCGTCCTCGTCCAAAATGAAATCCGCCCGGGAGTATACCCGCAAATCCAGCGCGGCGAAGACCCGCTCGGTTGCCCGGCTCACCGCCTCAGTCTGCTCTTGGGTGATGGGCGCCGGGCAGATCTCCTCGGCCGCCCCGGCCTGGTACTTGTTCTCGTAATCATAAAAGCCCTCATGGGGGATGATCTCGATGGGGGGCAAGGCCTTCCCGTCCAGGATACCCACCTGGATCTCCCGGCCCTTCACATATTTTTCCAGCACGCACCGTCCCCCGTAACTCAATCCCTCCCGGAGGGCCTCCCGCAGCTCCTCCTTGGTATGGGCAATAGACACCCCGATAGAGGACCCCGAGTCCACCGGCTTGACCACGCAGGGCACATCCGTCCCGGCTACGATACTCTCAATATCCCCGGCCCCATAGGCCCGGAAGGTCCACTCGGGCGTGTCCACCAGGCCCCTCACCAGCCGCTTGGTCAGGTCCTTGTCCATGGCGATGGCGCTGCTCAGATAGCCCGAGCCGGTGTATGGGATCCCCAGCAGGTCAAAGGCAGCCTGGACCCTTCCGTCCTCCCCGCACTGGCCGTGGAGGGCCAGGAACACGATGTCACACCCCCGGCACAGCTCCAGCACGCCGGGGCCGAAGTCCCCCTTCCCCGTCCATTTCCGCCCGGCCTTCACTTCCTCCAGGTCGGGCTCCTGCCGCCCCACCGAGCGCCATTTCTCCGGAAAATCGGCCCCATAAAGCTCCCCCGCCGTCAGCCCCGGATAGTCCTCCAAGCCGAACCACATATCCGCCAGAGCCGCCTCATGCCCCAGTCCCCGCAAGGCCTGGGCGATCTTGGTCCCCGAGGACAGGGACACGTTCCGCTCGGGTGAGAGCCCGCCGGCCAAAACCACGATCTTCAAAGGGATGACCCCCTTCTATGTTATAGTGATACCATTTTATGCCTAATTTAGTATTTTACCACAATGGGAGCCGAAAGACAAGGGCAGAAATCTCCCCGCGGATGTATAAAGGGGCCCGGGTCTTTCGACCCGGGCCCCGCATTTCTTCCCTTGTTACTCGGCGTCCACGACCAGGTTGCAGAAGTTCATCATGACCACCGCCACCTCGGCCCGTGTGGCCGTCCCCTTGGGCTCCAGCCGCACTACGCCGCCGTCCTTCCGTCCGGTGAGCAGACCGATCTCCACGGCCCACTCCATGGCCTCCCTGGCATAGCCGCTTACCCTGGCGTTGTCCTCATAGCCGCTCAGGTCGGCCCGGCCGCTCCGGTCAGCGCCCAGCTTCCCGGCATACTGGTAGAGGATGACCACCAGCTGCTCCCTGGTCACGTCGTCCAGGGGCCCGAAGGTCCCCTCCTTGTAGCCCCCCACGATGCCGGCGGCCGCGGCCCACTGGACGTGGGCGGTATACCATTTCCCGGCTTCCACGTCGGGGAAGCTCTTGGGCTCCCCGGCCAGGGGGACCATCAGATCGGCCAGCTCGTCCTCGGCGGTGAGCATATCCAGAATGGTGACGATCATGGCCCGGTTGGTGTTCTCGTTGGGGCTGAACAGGGTGCCCGACTTGTTGTTGCCGCTCATCAGCCCCCGCTGATACACATAGTAGATGGCGTCGTAATACCACTTGCCCTTGGTCACATCCTCGAAGAGGAAGGGCTTCTCGGCCAGGGGAGTGTCCGGATCCTCCAGGTCCTCGTCACCCAGATCCTCATCGTCTCCGGGTCCAACCGGAGACTCGGTCCCACCGGTGGAACCTCCCGTGTTTCCGCCCGGATTGTCTCCGGTGTTCCCACCGGTGGCCGGGATGACCTGCTGCGCCACCAGAACAGTGCCGCAGACAGAGCAGTGGCTTCCCTCAGTCAGTCCGTCAGTCGTCTCGGTAGGCGCCACCGCCGGGTCGGTGACCACGGTATGTCCGGTAGCCCGAATGGTCTCGCTTCTCTGAATGACATCGCCGCACACCGAGCACCGGATCTCAGCGGTCCGTCCCTCTGCTGTGCAGGTGGGGGCCCGGCTGGACAGGGTCACCTGCTCCGTATGCCCCTTGGCCGGGATCACAGCGGATCCCTCCAGCACCTTGTCACAGATCGAACAGTGAAATCCGCCCACATGCCCATTCGTGGTACAGGTAGCCGTCTCGTCCGGAATTGGCACCGCATGATCCTCACAGACATGACGCTCCTTGAGCATGGACACCACGACCCATTCGTAGCAGTCCCCGCACCATTCGCCCCTTGTCCGCTCCTCCGTCTCCTCGACCACTACGGTAATATTATGGGGCCGGGCGGGAGCAGGAACCTCTCCGAGAACGACAACATCGCCGCAATAAATACACTCCTGCTTTTCCGGTTCTCCCGGCTTACAGTTGGTGGAGGGCTTTTCATCGAAGTGCTGATAAGTATGGGGCTGCTTTTCGAGCACTTCAGTCCTATCCTCAGCGCCGCAAACACTGCAATAATAGACCCGCTTACCTTCGTTGGTGCAGGTCGCCGGTGTTGTCTTACTGACCAGACTGTGGCTCACAGCGTACCACTCCGGTTCCCGAAGTATATCACCGCAATCGGCACACTTCAACCCCGGCCTGACTCCGTATCCCTTTCGGCAGTCGGCCTTTTCCTCGCCAAATTCCACAACATTATTATGAGCGTCGGCCGCCCGCGCTGCCCCCGGCATCACCATCAGCGCCAGGCACAGTCCGACCGCGCCGGTCAGGATCCATTGATAAGATTTCTTCATCATTGTTCTTTCCTTTTTCCCTCTCCCTGGATATCGAGGGGAGACAGTCTTTTGATTTCAATTGCATTATAGCACATCCCGGTTACAAAAGCGGTTACAAATTACATTTTTTCTTTCATTTTCTATTGGCGCTTTGCACAAAATTTGCGCCCGATTTTTGTCTATTTTTCACATTCACCCTCTCCCCGCCGGGGGAAACCGGCCATTTTCCTCCGGCGAGACTTGATTCTCTCCCCGTTTCGTATTATAATGTGGGCAGGGTCCCGGAAAAGGCAAATCGTTCCGATTGCGAATCCCGGAACCCGGAGGCAAGTAATATGGTAAAAGCGATCGTAGGCGCCAACTGGGGTGACGAGGGCAAAGGCAAGATCACCGACCTGTTGGCCGAAAAGTCCGATGTGGTGGTCCGCTTCCAGGGCGGCGCCAACGCGGGGCACACCATCATCTGTGAGTATGGCCGGTTTGCCCTTCACCAGCTCCCCTCGGGCGTGTTCTACCCCCACACCACCAACGTCATCGCCCCCGGCGTAGCCCTGGACGTGACCAAGCTCCTCTCCGAGCTGAAGCAGCTCTCTGACGGCGGTGTGCCCGATCCACATATCCTGGTGGACCAGCGCACCCAGCTTCTCATGCCCTACCACCCCCTCCAGGACGCCTATGAGGAGGAGCGGCTGGGCGGCAAGGCTTTCGGCTCCACCAAGTCGGGCATCGCCCCCTTCTATTCTGACAAGTACGCCAAGCTGGGCATCCAGATCGCTGACCTCTTTGACGAGAAGCGGCTCATGGACCGGCTGGAGCAGAACTGCGAACTGAAAAATGTCCTCTGGGTCCACCTCTACCACAAGGACCCCCTGGACCCCAAGGCCCTCTTCGATACCCTCATGAGCTGCCGGGAGGCCATCAGGCCTTACGTAGGCGACGCCATACCCTTCCTCCACCAGGCCCTGAAGGAGGGCAAAACCGTCCTTCTGGAGGGCCAGCTTGGCTCCATGAAGGACCCCATCCACGGTATCTGCCCCTTCACCACCTCCTCCCACACTCTGGCCGCCTTTGGCGCCGTGAGCGCGGGACTGCCCCCCACCGCCTTCGAGAGCGTGATCTGCGTCTCCAAGGCATACTCCTCCAGCGTAGGCTCGGATGCCGAGCCCTTTGTCAGCGAGCTGAAGGGCCCCGAGGGGGACGAGCTGCGCCGCCGCGGCGGCGACAAGGGCGAGTTCGGCGCCACCACTGGCCGGCCCCGCCGTGTGGGCTGGTACGATACGGTGGCCAGCCGCTACGGCTGCATGGTCCAGGGTGCCACCGAGGTGGCCCTCACCGCCATCGACTGCCTGGGCTACCTGGACGAGATCAAAGTCTGCACCGGCTACGAGATCGACGGTCAGGTCACAAAAGACTTCCCTGTCCCTGCCCTCCTGGGTAAAGCCAAGCCGGTCTTCACCACCCTCCCCGGCTGGAAGAGCGACATTCGGGGGGTCACCGACTTCGACAAGCTGCCCAAAGAGGCCCGGGACTATGTAAAGTTCATCGAGCGCGAGATCGAGACCCCCATCAGGATCGTCTCCACCGGCCCCAGCCGCCACGAGATCATCGACCTGCACTGAGCATCAAAAAGGAGCCGGCCCAAGGCGGGCCGGCTCCCTTTTCTTTATCCCTTTGTCAGGTAGGAAAAGGCCATGTATATCAGGGCAATGGCCCCCGACACCAGCAGAGCGATCAGCGCCCCGCTCAGAAAAGCCACGAGGGTCTGATAGGGCCGCTTGCCCTTCTCCACGGCCTTGTCCAGCTCGTCCAGCCGCCTTCCCTCGCTGAAGGCCACGATCTCCTTGTAGGTGTGCACATCGTTGTCCTTCTTGATCTTTTCCACCTTCAGGGCCACCGCCATGGTCACAGCGAACAGGGTCCCCAATACCAGCAGGATCACCGGAAGCCCGATCCGCTCCTCGTTGATCATCAGGGGTACCGGAAGGATCACTGTCGCCAGCATCAGTAAGCTGAGCAGTCCTCCCCACCGGTTCAGTTTTTCGATCTCCAGCTTGCTGATCTCTTCTTTCATGATCTCGATATCTCCTTTGATGAGTTCGTCAAGGGAGAGGCCGAAGAGGTCGCTGAGCCGCAGCAGGCTTTGGAGATCCGGGTAGGTCCTGCCGTTCTCCCAGTTGGAGACGCTCTGCCTTGTGACAAAGATCTTCCCGGCCAGTTCCTCCTGAGAAAGCCCCAATTCATCCCGATGCCGTTTGATCTGTCCGCTCAGTTCCATCTTCTTACCCTCCTTTGCCAGCCCATCCTACCACCCGGAACCATTTTCTGTCTATCAAATGTATTTTACATCCCCCGGCCCCCTTCCGTCAACGGCCCTCCGGGGATCCTGAAACGAGGTCATCTCAATGAAACAGACTCGCCCCTATCCCATCCTCACCATCACCAAAAAGGGCCAACGCTCCATCGAGGGGGGCCATCCCTGGGTCTACGCCGGGGAGGTCCTTTCCTGCCCTCCCAACGTCCCCAACGGTGCCGTGGTGGACGTCTGCACCGAAAAAGGCGCCTGGCTGGGGGCCGGCCTTTTGAGTCAAAGCTCCCTCATCCGGGTGCGGCTCCTCTCCCGCAATCCCAACGACGCCTTTGACGAGGCCTTCTGGCTCCGCCGCTTCCGGTACGCCTGGGCCTACCGGAAGACCGTCCTGGAACCCGCCGACCTCACCGCCTGCCGGGTGGTTTTCGGAGAGAGCGACGGCCTCCCCGGCCTCACTGTGGACCGGTTCAATGACGTCCTGGTGGTCCAGACCCTGTCCTACGGCATGGAGCAGCGCAAGGCCCAACTCTTTCCCCTCCTGGTCCAAGCTCTCCGGGAGGACGGCCAGGACATCCGGGGCATCTATGAGCGCAACGACGAAGCCCTCCGGGACAAGGAGGGGCTCCCCCAAGGCAAGGGCTTCTTCCCCCTCTCCGGGGAACCCATCCCAACCGAAACCGTGACCGTGATCACCGAAAACGGGGTCAAATATGCCGTGGACTTTGAAAACGGCCAAAAGACCGGCTTCTTCCTGGACCAGAAATATAACCGCAAGGCGGTCTCCCGGCTCGCCGCCGGCAAACGGGTGCTGGACTGCTTCACCCACACCGGCTCCTTCGCTTTGAACGCCGCTTTGGGGGGCGCGGAGTCGGTCACCGCCGTGGACATTTCTGAAACTGCCCTCAAAACCGCCGAAAACAACCTCAAAATGAATGATTTTCGCGTGAAAATCAACCTTCTCCAAGGAGATATTTTCAACATTTTGCCCCAGTTTGTTGAAGAAAAC
Organism: uncultured Oscillospiraceae bacterium; assembly: GCA_950075865.1. Classification (GTDB taxonomy): domain Bacteria; phylum Bacillota; class Clostridia; order Oscillospirales; family Oscillospiraceae; genus Vermiculatibacterium. The sequence continues at coordinate 15,845 of CATMVA010000021.1, forward strand.
CGTCGGGAATGGGATTTTATCATCCTGGATCCTCCCGCCTTCACAAAGTCCCGAAAAACTTCCGATCAGGCCGCAAAAGGGTACAAAGAGATCAATTTCCGGGCCATAAAGTTACTTCCCCGCGGCGGTTACCTGGCCACCTGCTCCTGCTCCCATTTCATGGACTCCCACCGTTTTGAAGGTCTGATCGCTTCTGCCGCAAGGGATGCGGGGGTCCAGCTCAAACAGATCGAAGCCCGCCAGCAAGCCCCCGACCACCCCATCCTCCTTGGTGTCCCCGAAACCGACTATCTGAAGTTCTATCTGTATCAGGTCATATAATCAAACCCCCTCTGCCGCAACGGATCGGAGGGGGTTCGCTCTTTTTTCACTTCCGCGCCTTTTCCGGCAGAGTCTTTGTCAAAACGGCCCCGTGCCCCACGGTTATCAAAAACAAAATCCAATAGCAATCGCCCCTGTCACCTGGAACAGGTTTTCTGCCAGCCCCGCGCCGCTGCCGTTGACCAGATTCAGCAGATGCCCCAGGCCAAAGGTAACGCTGGACACCAGGACCGCAGACCGCACATTGTCCTGTGTGGGCGTGACCTGCCCCAGGCTCCGCTCCCGGGCCTCGTTTTTGGTGATGAAGTTGTCGGGCAGCTCCCCGTATGTATGGAGGTAGAGGGCAACATCGCGGAACACTGCATTGAAAGCAAAAAAGCACCCGAGCTGCGTATCGCGGCTCGGGTGCCCGTAAGCGGGATATGGCGAACTTCCTAAAGTAGGTTTAGTAGTTCTTTGAAGGAGAATCCTTAGAGGGAGACTCCACAATTTTCCCATTTGAGTCGTACACCGTGGCGGTGGTGGTGACAACATACTCATGGCCGGACGCCACATAGTATGTTCCACCGGCGGAAACCATGTCGCTGCCAGAGGAAGTCCATGTTTTGATTGTAATGCCATCCCGCTTCAACTCTACGGTCAGGTCTACAGAGTATCCGCTCCAAAGAATGACTTTGCCGTCGCAAGTCGCCTTTCCAGTTTCAGAAATTGTCAATGCCGAGGTGATAGTTGCTATTCCTGTGTACCTGGGTGTGCCCTCTGCCGCCTGTACGGAACCAAGCGCTGTCACAAAAATGCTGAGGATCAAAAGGGCAGAGAGGGTCGATTGGATCTTTCTTTTCATAGGGAAAACCTCCTTTTCATTTTGAACCGGAAAGGAGACACACATTATCCCATAAAGCAACAGATTTTTTAAAATATTATATTTTCCGCAATACGAATGAACTCATCCTCAGCCATTCCCTCTGCAACAAGGCTTATAAAGCCGGTGTTGTCAGCCAAAGCCCAAATAATTTGGAGCCCATTACCTTTTGCCGCAAGTGTAGCCTTAATACCTTGAACATAAGGGTATGTGATTTTTGCCTCTTCTGTGTCAATACCTATTACCCGCCCATCCCCGCGAGAATAAAAACCACGAATACGTTGTGATTCAGGACCGCAGTATAGGAACCAAGAGCTTACCTCATCCGCCCCTTCATCCTTTAGCACAAATCCCTCCGGGACCCACCCAGCCTTGATCTGGGGGATCTCAACTACAGGCGGTGCAAAATAGAAATCTGTACTTTCGCCAAAAGTCTCCACGATCAAATTCATGGTACTCAGGCGAACATCCTCCGATATAGCGAATGCGCCCATAAACAAAGCACTGGTGACGCCCAGGGTCATGGCAAAACAGGCAACGGTTTTTAACATTACCTTGCCGGCATGACGAACGGCGGCCTTTCGATAGTGACTGCGGATGGTCTTTAAACATCTCTTATTGATCTGCTCCGGCACAGCCGCGTCCGGATCGTTTTTTAACCGTTCATTCTCCTCCTCGGCCTCTTTCCCCAGCGAGGAGGCAAGCTCGTCCATCATAATGGCAAAAAGAGCATCCTCATACCGCTCCCGCAACCGCTCTTGCTTATCCATTATAGCACCCCTTCCCTTTCTGATAAAAGCTGAAAAACTTTTCGTCGTACCCGAGTCAGTTTCATCCGAATACTATCCGGTTTGCAGTTAAAATCGACTGCGAGTTCCTTATCACTGAATCCCCAAATGTATTTTCCCTCCAAAAGAAGCTGTTCCTCCTTTGAAAGGTCGGGCCAGATCTCCCTCAGCTGGGCTATTTGCTCCCGAGAAATGATATACTCCTCCAAAGATTCTCCTTGAAAGGTCTGCTCTACTTGCCAGGCAACATCTTCGTCATTTAAGCTGGTAAGGCGCTCGTTCCGGCGTGTCCTTGCTTTGCCCATGTTTATTGCGGCATTTTTGCAGCAGTAATTGATGTATAGAGCAATGGCATCTTTAGGCAGTTCTTTGAGGGTGGAAATATGCTTGACCAGACTTTCCGCTACAATCTGCATGATATCCTCCCGGTCATCCACATTAGAAATGTATTTCTTCACCTTGTCCATGATCAGCCTGTTATTCTGCAGATAGAAATCCTCCATGAA
>CATMVA010000022.1 GCA_950075865.1 uncultured Oscillospiraceae bacterium
AAAGTCGGAGCAAGCGATATGCAGCTTGCTCCGACGTGGTCCTAATGGGGTGACTCGAACACGCAGGCTCCTATTCCCAAAGAATACAGGGAACTTTTTTATAATGTTTTTTAGACGTTTATAGCCACTTTTGCTCCATTTGATATGCTCTTTGGAACTCTCCACCCACAGGTTCTCCGTGTACTCCATGCCCAACTGTGGCAGAATATGTGGTCAAAAAACTTTTCCCGGCCTGGGGCGGTGAAAATCACCGCCCCAGGCCGGGAAGTATTTTGCGTTTCAGGTTGATTGGATTGTAACTCTGCGGGAGGGGGTATGCAAGGGTTTTCTGCGAAAGGGGCGGCTCAAATGTTGAGGGGCAATAGACAAGGAAAAGGCATTCTTTTAGTGCGCCGAAAAAGGAGGAAAATCTTATTTGCCCAAATGCCGCTGGTAGCACTCGTTTATCGTTTCGGCATACAAGGATCTGGAATGTTTATTAGGATTCGTATTTCGATTCTTCTTGTCCAGATAAATGCCCAAAACTTCATCCCAGAAGTTCTTTTTCTTAAGAGCATCCGCTTTCCTTTTGAGATCACGGTATGGTTGGGGCTGGAACTCCCAAATATAGGTTTTGGATTGCTTTCTATATCGAATATATTGCTGTCCCTCTTTACAATTATAAACTATCGCAAAATCACAACTATGTAAGATACATGATCGACGATGATCTATGCACTTGATCGTCAGTACGCGGGTCGAGTCTTCACAGGGTGAATACCCATAGTTTGGTGCAATACGATTAAATGCTTCTCGCAAAATGTCTCTGATCTCTTTCGGCTTGTAGTATTCCTCATCATCATTGATTTCAATGTTGACATCAAAATCAAAGCCCCTGTTTGTGGTGGGGTCATAGGTAATCATATTGTGCTCTGTGCTACCAATGAAGGTGAACTGAAATGTAAAATGACTTCTTACCTGATCTTGAACCTTATTGATGATTTCAATGAGTTCCTTTTTGTAGGGTGCAGCTTCTTTTCGAGACACATACTCAAAATCATACATAAGCTATTCCTCCAGACTGATTTTCCCCAAGCCTCCCATTTAGCCATACTGAACTAAATCGTTGTATTATAGCAGAGAAAGCAGACTTGTCAATACTTTTGGAGAAATATGTATCGCCATATACCAATCAATTATGAGGGACAGTAAAGGCCACGATAGCCTCTACTGTCTGTCATAACTCCATGATTGCCAGCGCCATAGTCCGATATGTAGGTATAACTGCCGATCCCAAGGAGAAGAAGGATCGCCAGGCATACCGAAAGAATGATTTTTGTTCGCTTTTTCATACGATGATCCCCTCGCAGTGGTCAATCTCATGCTGGATGATCTCCGCCGTCCAACCGGTAAAAGTCTTGAGCCGTGTCTGGAATTTCTCGTTCTGCCACTGCACCTTGATGGTCTGGAACCGCTTGGCCTTCCGGGTGCCGGTGAGGGATAGGCAGCCCTCCTCAGCCTTATAGGGCCCGGACTGCTTGACAATGACTGGGTTGAACATGACCATGTACTCACCCTCGTTGTCAAAGACGATGATACGCTTGTTGATGCCAATCATGTTGGCCGCCATGCCAACGCAACCATCTTTGTGGGCAATGAGGGTGTCCAGCAGATCCTGCGCCACGCCGAGATCGTTCGCTGTGGCGGGCTCCGCTTTTTGAGCGAGAAAGGCCTCGTCTTTACAAATTTCACAGACCATATTGATCCTCCAATACCAAAGAGTAGGATTCTTGTGTTTAGTATATCAATTTTGAATCTCCAGCGCAAGGGAGTGTGACCCTTTGCTTAAGGCAGCGGGAACCTCGTCGTAAACAATGAGAGACTTTTTGAGGATAGGCGATATTGTAATGCTCTTGGAAGACGATAGACGCAAAAATGTTACTCCTTTGAACTATATAATTACCTCTCTTTATAGTTGCGAGTTTCGATGAAATATGATACAATTTAATTATCTATACACATGAGAAAATGAGCTGAAGAACAAGCCTATAACTATAGGTGGGGAAGAGGTGGAGACAGCGTGGAGCGGCAGGTGCAATTAGGAAAAGAGGAACCCTACAAAGCAACTTTAACAAGAGAACAATTTCTGTTTTTCGAAACGAGAGAAACAGCTCGGTTGATGCAAGAAGGGCTTAATGATACAGAGGTTGTTTCCAAAATATGTAAAGAAAATGTTTTTCAGTATCCCACTGAAAAAACAGTTCGCCGCATGGCAAATCTCTGCGTAGAACGCCTTCGTGTAATGAACGATCCCTCCTTGATCTCAGCGATGGCATTTCTTCCGGCGGATGAGGCAAAGCAGATCTGCCTGTACGCCGTTATGAAGCACAGCAAATTGGTGCGGGAGTTTATGGTATCTGTGATCGGTGAGAAGTATCGGCAACAGGATATGGCCTTCTCAAAGGCGGACATAAATGTGTTTTTCATTCACCTGCAGGAGCAAAATGACACGGTTGCCGCATGGAGTGACAGTACCATTGCAAGGATCAAACAGGTTTTGGTACGCATCCTGATTGAAAATGAATATCTGGACTCCATAGGATCGGTACGGCTGAACCCTGTTTTGCTTGGCAAGACCCTTGAAAACGCCATTCGTACAAACGGTGACGAGGCGTTATTGCCGGCGTTCAACTGCTTTTGTTAAGGAGAAAAAGCCATGAGCGAAATCATGAAGAAGCTGGATTATCTCAGAGATTTTATCCAAAAGCCGGAGTTCCTGAGAGGTATGGGTCTGAGTAACGAGGTAAACATATGGATTTTCAGCTATGCGCCGGAGGAGGAGATGGCAGTAAAGCACTTTGCCCGCCAGATCTCAACAGATCCCACGCTTTCCTGTAATCTGATTGAATGTGACCTGTATCAGATTTTCCTTGCGTGTTGTCAGGATATCAATATCCTGGACGCCATCCCTGAAATGGAGCAGGAAGATGGAAGCAGCTTTCTGTTGGATCAGCTTCACTCCACAATAAGGGAAAAAGAATTCATAGAGAAGATGTGTTACTCTCCCCAGAAGACGGGGGATGTATTGATGTTGACTGGGGTGGGAGAGGTGTTCCCGTTTATGCGTGTTCATTCTCTGCTGGAGGCGCTACAGCCCTATTTCCCCAATATCCCGATCCTGGTACTGTACCCCGGCGAGTTTGATAAGTATCACCTGAGGCTGTTCAACCGGCTGAAGCCCAATGATTACTACCGGGCGTTCAATGTGATATAGGAGGTCGCGCCATGAAACTGCAAAATATGTTCGCAGAGGACATTAACCGCAAGATCAACGGCGTCATCAAGGTTGATCAGATTGACGACAGTACGGAGCGGGAAATCAAGGAATATGTGATCACAAAAGAGTTGAAGAGACACGTTATCTCCTTTTTTAACTACTACGGAGACGCATTTACCGAGCCCACAGACGATATCGGCGTCTGGATCTCCGGCTTTTTCGGAAGCGGTAAATCTCACTTCCTGAAAATGCTGTCCTACGTTCTGGAGAATCGGACGGTGAATGGGATTACAACCGTGGAGCGCTTCCGGGAGAAATTCTCTGACGATCCCGCCACATTTATGATGATCGACGCTGCTACCAAGGGCGAGACCGAGACGATCCTTTTTAACATTGACATTGAGGGCTTCAGTGTCAAGGATAAGACCGCCGTACTGAGGGTTTTTGCCAAGATGTTCTATAATCATCTCGGCTTCTATGGCGAGAACCTGAAGGTGGCCATGCTGGAGCAGTATATAGAGCAGTGCGGCAAAACCCAGGAGTTCCGGAAGGTGTTTGAGCAGAAGGAGGGCGCACCTTGGGAAGAAGCCCGCAGAGCATTTGCATTTAAGGGCAGATCGGTGAAGCCCGCTTTGATGGAAGTCCTGGGCATGAGTGAGGCCGATGCAAACGCCTGGTTTTCCGATAAAACCCCCGTGGAGCTGAGTATCGCCCAGCTTGTTCGGGACATCAACGATTATGTGCGCTGTAAGCCAAAGGATTTTCGGTTGCTGTTTATGATCGACGAGGTAGGACAGTATGTGGGGACAGACACGGATATGCTTCTGAACCTGCAGTCCATCGTAGAGAAGCTGGGCAGCGAGTGCGGCGGAAAGGTTTGGGTCATCTGTACAGGTCAGGAGGCAATCGACGAGATTATCAAAGTGCGCTCGGATGAGTTCTCCCGCATTCAAGCCCGGTTCAGGACCCGCCTGTCCTTGTCCTCCTCCTCGGTTGACGAGGTGATCCAGAAGCGCATTTTGCGGAAAACCCCCGAAGCGGAGAAGACGCTGGAGGAAGTCTATAACAAGAACGATTCAGTTCTGAGAAACCTTTTCAGCTTCAGTGATTCCGTCCTGGACATGAAGGGCCCCGGCGGCGCCAAAGAGTTTGCAACAGACTTTCCCTTTGTACCCTATCAGTTTATCATCATGCAGAAGGTGTTTGCCGAGATCCGCAAGCATGGAAACTCCGGCAAGCATCTCTCCGGTGGAGAACGCTCCATGCTGTCCGGCTTCCAGGAGGCGGCACAGAAGGTTCAGGACAGAGACGAATATACCCTTGTGCCGTTTTTCCGGTTTTATGATACTGTCCACAGCTTCCTTGACAGCTCCATACGCCGAGTTATCGAGCGCTGCGAGAAGGCCGCGGGGGATGGACTCGGCCTGGAGATGCAGGATGTGGATGTGCTCAAGCTACTGTACCTGATCCGCTATATTGATGACATCAAGGCAAATCTGGACAACATTGTGATCCTCATGGCCGATGATATCCGTACCGATAAGATTGCTCTGCGGGAAAAGGTCAAGGCGTCGCTGGAGCGACTTCAGAGCCAGAACTATATTGGCAGAAGCGGAGATACCTATAATTTCCTGACCGACGAGGAACAGGACGTTCAAAGGGAGATCAACGACACAGACGTGGATACCTCCGCCATTGTGGAGAAGATCGCCAATATGATCTTTACGGACATCTATACCACCCCCAAATTCCGTCAGGGCAATTATGACTTTTCCTTCGACCGGATGGTGGACGGCACCACGGTGGGTGTCTTCACCGGCGGGATGAAGCTGCGGTTCCTGACCATTGCTGCAGACCCTTCGGAAAAATCAGAGCTGCGGCTGATGGCGGGATCAAATGACAGCGCCTATGTCGTTCTGGCAGAGACCCCATACTACGAGACCTTAGAGCGCTCCATGAAAATCAGGAAGTACATTAAGCGGAGAAATGTGGCCCAGCTTCCCAAGTCTGTGCAGGACATTATCCGGGATCAGCAGGACGAGGCCACGAACTATGAGCTTTCAGCGGCGGAGGAACTGAAGAAGGCCATCGAGAACGCCGCATTTTACGCGGATGGGGAACATCTTGAGATTCGGAGCGGCGATGCCAAGTCCAAAATCGATCAGGTACTTACATACCTTGTGAGCCATGTTTACAGCGAGTTGGGCCTCATTACCCGAAATGCTTCCAGCGATGCAGACGTACTGGCAGTGCTTAACGGCTCTGCTGATGACGGCTATCTGCCGGAGATGGAGCCAAACCGGGACGCCGCTGCTAAAATGGAAGAATATCTGGAAATGCAGGCCATGAAGAAACTGCCAACCTCCATGGCGGATATTCAGGTCCGTTACCAGGGAATCCCCTACGGCTGGAGAGAAATCGATGTGGCCTGTGTTGCGGCCCGTCTGATCTATGAGCAAAAGATGACCATCAAATACGGCGGGATGACAATCCGGTCGGACAACCCCAGACTGCCCGATATGCTGCGGAAAAAGAGTGAGATCGGCAAGACCTCCGTTTCCCAGCGGCAGGTGGTATCTGTTGCCAACATGAAGCAAGTCCGGGAGTTCCTGCGGGAGTTCTTTGACCGAATGGATGTGCCTGAGGATGCGGATGGCCTGATCGCCTTTATCATCAAGGAGTTTACCGGGCTGAAAGAACACTATGTGAGCCTTAACGACCGATATGAAGGGAAAAAGTACCCTGACCGTCCCCTGGTGCAGGCAGCCATTGACCGAATGACCAATGTGCTGGCGCAGCAGAAGGACGACATTGCCTTGATCGAGTATCTTCTCAAAAACAGGGACTCTCTGTTGGATAACAAGGAAGATATGCAGAAGGTGGAGGACTTTTTCAAAAATCAGGTGCAGATCTTTGATGCGGCAGTGAAGATGGAATACGACCTCCGCAACGAGCTGGATTATCTCTCCAAGGAAGAAGAGAGCAATCAGGCTCTGAATCAGATCCGCCTTATGGTGGTCATGCAGCCCGGCAAATTTGACTACCGGAGGATTCCTGAGCTTAACGGCCTCATGGCGACGGTTAGAGAGGGGCATGGCCGACTCTTGGCGGCAAAACGGACAGAGTTGCTGGAGATCGTGCGGCAATGTCTTTCCGAGATCCACACGGCAGTCTCGGGCAATAGCGATGCCGAGGCAATCAGCCGGAAGGCCGATGACTTCTATACCCAGAAGAAAGCCCAAATCGCCGAGCTTGAGAGCATTGCACTGCTGGACGGCCTGATTCCCCCCATGTTCACCTATAAGGACGATGCCTGCAGACGGATCGAGACCCTTCTGAAGCCAGCTCCCCAGCCGGAGCAGAAGCCTGCCGGTTCGGCGGCACAGCCCAAAAAGGTAATCAAGGATTTTTACCGCCAGACGGTATTCCCCGCTAAGCGTTTGGAGTCTGAAGAGGAGATCGACGCCTATGTGGAAAGCATGAGACAGCGGCTCAAACAGCTCATGCAAAATTGTGATGGGATCCAGCTGAATTAAGGAGTCTAATATGCTATTTGCTGGGATGTTATCGTTTCAGCTCGTAGGAGCTTTAATATTACTACTGAATAGTTTGAATGGAAGCAGGACAGCAGTGATAAGGAACTGCTTTCCTGGCTCCAATATTGTCGAGCGAGACGACAATGATAACTGTGCTATATCAAAAGAAAGTCTACAAAAAAGTGCCTATAAGATATACCTGAATATTACTGCATTTTTCAATCTTGTAGTAGGCTATGGTATAGCTGCTTTTTGTCCATCGGTCAGCTATACAACACTTAAGACTGTTTTAGCAGTTATAGGGTGCTCAGCGATTTTACTCCTGTTGGAATATTGCCTGTGTAGACTGACTGCACATACGAAATATGCTAAAGACATAGTCGTTGCTTATCATGAATTAGAAAAATATGGAGTAGAAACCTTTGAAACCCAAAAGGAAATAGATGATTTGTTTGATAAGTAAGTTAGAGTAGCGGGGAGAATCATTATGGACAAGAACTCAATTAAGAAATACGCCATCTGGGCCAGGGAGGAACTGATCCGCCGGGTGTCCGCCAAGATGGAGGAGTACGGCGTCTCCAAGGAGAACCCCGGAGACGCCGGCGCCGATGCTGTAAACGGACGGCTTCTCTCCAAGGTGGAGAAGACCCAGCGACAGCGGCTCATTGCCCAAGTTAAAAAGGATGGCTATGAGCAGGTGATTGAAGAAGTAGCCTACACATGGTTCAACCGTCTGATTGCTCTACGCTTTATGGAGGTCAACAATTATTTGCCCGCCCATGTTCGCGTGTTCACGGACGAGAACAACAACTTCCGTCCGCAGATCCTCACCGAAGCGCTCCACCTTGAGCTTGATGGCTTAGACATGGATCATGTGATTGCTTTGAAGCAGACCAATGATACCGATGCGCTTTATAAGTATCTTCTAATTGCTCAATGCAACGCCTTGAACAATGTGCTTCCCCAAATGTTCCAGAAGATTGAGGACTACACTGAGCTCCTCTTTCCTGATAACATCTTGCGGGAAGGTTCGGTCATCCATCGTATGGTGACGGACATTCCCGAAAATAACTGGCGGGATCAGGTGCAGATCATTGGCTGGCTATATCAGTATTACAACTCTGTTCCCAAGGATACCGTTTTTGCAAATCTGAAAAAGAATATTAAAATCCGAAAAGAGGATATCCCTGCTGCGACTCAGCTTTTCACCCCGGATTGGATCGTCCGCTACATGGTCGAGAACAGTTTAGGTCGCCTTTGGATCGCACGCAACTCGGCCAGCCGTATGAGTGAAGAGGATGAGGGCCCTGGAGACCTGAATGAATACTTGCTGTTAAAATGGAATTACTACTTGGCCGATGCCGACCAAGAACCTGAAGTGCAGGAACAGCTTGAGAAAATGCGAATGGAATATCGTCTCATGAGCCCCGAGGAGATCAAGGTTATCGACCCTTGTATGGGTAGCGGGCATATTCTGGTCTACCTGTTTGACGTGCTGATGCAGATCTATGAAAGCTGCGGCTACTCCCCCAGAGATGCTGTGCGGAGCATACTGGAAAACAACCTCTACGGCCTCGACATTGATGACCGGGCGGCCCAGCTCGCCTATTTTTCGGTGATGATGAAGGCGGTGTCCTACGACAGCCGTTTCCTGCGAAGAGGCGATATTCCTCAGCCCAATGTATATAGCCCCAAGGGGTATGAAGAAGGGGAGGAGTATGGTTCCCTGCTGCTGGTGGAAGAGCTGGAGCCCAGGCCGGAGCCGCCCCAGGAGCTGAGCCTCCTGGACGAGCGCTATGAGGATCAGCTGATCCGCTGGAACTTCCGCCGCCTGCTGGCCCAGAAGTACCATGTGGTGGTGACAAATCCGCCGTATATGGCGGTGAGCAATGCCAGCGGGAAGATGCAGGACTATGTGAAAAAGAACTTTTCGGACAGCAAAGCGGACTTGTTTGCCTGTTTTATCGAAAGGTGTGGTCAGCTGGCTGGAAAAAATGGCTATCAGGCCATGATTACCCAACACGCATGGATGTTCTTAAGTAGCTTTGAAAAGCTGCGGGCAAAATTGCAGGCGGTGGATACCGTCAACATGGTACACCTGGGGGCCAGGGCCTTTGAGGAGATCGGTGGCGAGGTGGTGCAGACTACCAGCTTCGTCATGCGAAAAAGCCACATCAAAGGCTACAAAGGCACCTATTGCCGCCTGATTGAGCCAACCACCCAGCAGGGGAAGGAAGATATGTTTCTGGCGGGAGAGAACCGCTATATTGCCCAGCAGGACAACTTCTCCAAAATCCCCGGCTCCCCGGTGGCGTATTGGGTGAGTGAACGTTTTATAGAAGCTTTTGACCACCCTAAAATTGGTGATTATGGCGATGCAAATAATGGTTTTACAACCGGAGATAATAGCCTTTTTTTGAGAATTTGGTATGAAGTACAATGGGGAAATATTTGCCTCCACGCAACTTCACATGAAAGAGCAATTGCGAGTTGTAGAAAGTGGTTTCCTTACAATAAAGGAGGAGGATTTAGGAAATGGTATGGCAATAACGATTACATAATCAATTGGTTCGATAACGGAAGCGATATTAGAGCATACGGCCATTTGGTGCCTCGTAGCATGAAGTATCAATTTCAAAAATCGATAAGCTGGAGTAAAATCTCGTCGTCCATTTCATCATTCAGGATGAAGGATGCCGGAACAATGTTTGATGTGGCTGGATTGAGTCTATTTCCTTATGCGGAGGAGGATTATTATTGCCTTTTAGGGGTATGTAATTCTTGCTTTTCCCAAAAATGTCTTGAATTCTTGTCTCCAACGCTGAACTATGAAACGGGACATATTGTAGCAATTCCTGTCTTAATGCAAGCAGATGAGAAATCCGCTATAAATTGTTTTGTCAAAGAAAACATTGATCTTGCTAAGATTGACTGGGACTCCTTCGAGACCTCCTGGGACTTCACCTGTCATCCGCTGGTACGACTCCGCATGGCGGGAGCATACGCTTGGGGAGATAACCAACCGACAATGAAAATAGCCTCTGTCTATAAAGCGTGGGAGCTTGAATGCGAGGGCCGTTTCAACCAACTCAAGGCCAACGAGGAAGAGCTGAACCGCATTTTCATCGACATCTACGGCCTCCAGAATGAGTTGACGCCGGAGGTGGAGGACAAGGACGTGACCGTCCGCAAGGCTGATCTGGGCCGGGATGTCCGCTCTCTGATCTCCTACGCCGTGGGCTGTATGTTTGGGCGGTACTCCCTGGACGCGGAGGGCCTGGCCTACGCCGGGGGCGACTGGGACGTTGCCAGGTACAAGACCTTCCAGCCGGATCGGGACAACATCATCCCTATTTGCGATGATGACTACTTTGAAGACGACGTCACCGGTCGCTTTGTCCGGTGGATGGAAACGGTCTATGGCAAAGACACCCTGGAGGAAAATCTGAAATTCATCGCCGACGCCCTGGGGGGCAAAGGAAACCCCCGGGAGGTCATCCGCAATTACTTCTTGAATGACTTCTACACCGACCACTGCAAGATCTACCAGAAGCGCCCCATCTACTGGCTCTTTGACAGTGGAAAGAAAAACGGTTTCAAGGCGCTGGTCTATCTCCACCGCTACCAGCCGGACCTGCTGGCCCGGATGCGGACCGACTATGTCCATGAACAGCAGGCCCGGTACCGCACCGCCATCGACGATCTGGAGCGTCGGATCGCAGGGGCTACCACTGCTGAGCGTGTGAAGCTGGATAGGCAGCTCACAAAGCTGAAGGACCAGGATGCCGAGCTGCGTGGCTATGAGGAAAAGATCCACCATCTGGCCGATCAGATGATCGACATTGACCTGGATGATGGAGTGAAGGTGAACTACTCTAAGTTCGAGGATGTTCTGGCAAAGATAAAGTGAGGTGGGCGGTCTATGATTGATGTCGAAGTAAGGGTGTCTGGAATCCTCATGTGCTGTGATGAGAGCATTATGGGATTGACCTTCGGAAACGATTATGCAATTAAGAAGGTCCCTTTTGATGACTTGCAATTCAAAGATTCAATCACGGATGGACGAGGGCAGTTGATAGTAGATTATTTTTCATCACGACTATACGATGGAGAAAAAACGTTTTTCATGTGCATTGAAAAAGAATCGTTATTTCCAATAGAGGGGCCGCATCTTGATGCGAATAGGCGATTTTTTACAGACAGAGATTTTGATTGTCAAGAACAACTTGAGCCTTGGAAAGAATTAGAAAGCAGCTTCTTATATGAGAGGATTGCTTTATTACATTTATTCAAGAGCGGCAATATCGGCTTCCGCGATGTATTCTATGTTTTTAGGTATAATACGGGATTCATGAATAACAACCTAAGAAATAGGAGTCATCAAGAGACACGAAATATCATTGATGATAGGAAGTTCGTTCTTGAAGCAGAAGAGGTAGAAGAGTGCAATCAATTCCTTTCTGATTTTTCTGGACAAGCATTTGGACTGATGAAACACTGTATAGATGAATTCGTCTGGGGATTGGAGCAGATTGATATTCCAACAGGCTTTGAGCAATATACGACGGCATTGGAGATGACTCTCCTTGAGCAAAATCAGCAAGGGAAGAAGCAGGCTTTAGCAAATAGAGTAGCAGTTTTGGTGGGTGAAAATAACTGCGAGATTCAGCAGATTCATCAAAAGATGCTTGACTACTACCGATATAGATCAGAGTCACTTCATGAGGGTGACGGAACTAATATTTCAGATGTAGAACTTAGAGAATTAGAGAATCTTGTTCGTGCAGTATTGAAAAAGTGCCTATATCGTTGTAAGCATGAGCAGCTTATCAATGCTACTGTTACATGGGATGAAGTTAAGATAAAGATAATCAATGATTTGAAGAATCAAGTAATAGCATTAAAGGGACAAGGTATATTGCCCCTTTGAGGAGGAGCGGCAATATGATGGATACCGAGACAGTTGTTCAAGACTTAAATAAGCGTTTTGCCGCACCCTTGCCGGAGTTTTATAAGCGCCGGATCATCTTCTGGTATGATGAGGAGCGGGAATTTGAGGGCAGGCTGGATGAGATTGAGCTGGAGAATGCCAAGCTGGTCAGGCTCACCGGCTCCAATCAGTTTGCCGTCAAGAAGTTGTTGGCAGTAGACGATCCCGCTTGCAATTACCTTGTCTACCAGCCCTTTGGCTATGAAAAGCCGGACGATGACTGGTTGCTGAATGTGGAACTTTACAGCGAGTCTTTTCGCTCTGATCTATTGGCCATCTGGATGGACGAGTTGCGGATGGAATCCACGCCCGGCCTGAGAAAAGCGGTCAAGGGGTATCGGAAGTACCTGGGAGCCAAAGAACGCCGGGCAAAGTTGGCCGCACTGGCTGAAAGGAAGGCCATTACAACACCGTCAGAGCTCCACATGGCTGTGATGTCTGCCATAGCCGGCAGCGAACCGGCCCCCAGCGCCATTTTTCGCTCTGTGCTTTCTTCCGGTCTGGAGGTGGAGATAAACCCAGTTTATCAAGAATTCATCCGCTTTGAAGCGGCGGGGGCCTTCTGGACAATGGTCCGGCAGGGGACAGGGTATGAGGCGGAAAGCCCCGACCTGCGCCACCTGGCCGCCCACATCCTTTTGACTGGGACCACAAGAACTATGGCTCAGGAAGGCCTTGCCGGGCTGGAGGGCTACCTCTCTATCCCTCATCAGTCCTTTTGCTATGACTTCATCTCGGAGTGGCTACACAGCTCAGAGAACATGGCGCTCTATACCATTGCCAGAGAAATCGAGGACGATCTGCGCCTTCCACAGCGGTTTGACAGCCTGAAGGTGGAGGATATTGCTGACACGGAGTGCTTCCCATGTATCAACGAGTGCATCCTGAAGAAGCTGATGACAGATATCGGAAATCAGCTCATCGATGCGGAGGCCATCACTTCTCTTGTGGAAAAACGCCGGGCTTGCGGTTGGTATGAGCTGGTGGGAGACTACTTTGACGGCGTTTTGCAGATTGCCAATATGCAGGCCTTTTACAAAGAGCATATGGCAGGTTTCCACATGGTGAAGCCTGACCAAATCTGGAAAAAATACACGGAGACCTATTATCAGATGGATACCTGTTACCGACACTTCCATCTGAGCTTTGCGAGAAGCCTTCAAGCTACGAACCCAGAACTGGATGACCTTTTCAAGCGGGATGTTGAAGTGGTAGAGGGGCTTTACAAGCATTGGTTCCTGGGTGAGCTGGGAAACAACTGGACAACAGTATGCGCAGATGACTTGCGGGAGTATGGAAAGATCCTTGAAATTAAGGAGCAAACCGACTTCTACCGCAACTACATCAAGAATGCGGATAATCGTGTGTTTGTGATCATATCCGACGCCATGCGATATGAGGTCGGGGCTGAGCTTGCGGAGCAGCTTCGGAGAGAGACCCAGGCCCAGGTGGAGCTTGACGGTGTGCAGGGCATTTTCCCGACCATCACGAAATTCGGCATGGCGGCGCTACTGCCCCACAAAGAGCTGACGGCAGAGGTACGAAACGAGAAACTCTGTGTGCTGGCAGACGGAAGTCTGACGGAGAGCAATTACAGGGAGAAGATATTGAAAGTAGCCGAGCCGGAGAGTGTCACCCTGAAGTATGACGATATCATCAAAGCTAAGCGGGCGGAGCGAAGCGAGTGGGTGAAGGGCAAGAATATTGTCTACATATACCATGACACCATTGACACCGCCAGTCACACGGACGATGCCGATGTGTTCCCCGCCTGTGAGGAAGCGATCCAAGAGATCAAAAGCCTTATCCGCATTATCGTGAATGACTTTGGGGCTACCAATATCGTCATTACCGCCGATCATGGGTTCCTGTATACCTATGAGCCGCTAACTGAGAATGACAAGGTTGACAAGTCCAGCTTTCAGGGGAAAGATGTTGAGTATGGTAGGCGCTACGCTATCATGCAAAGCGGCGCCCAGCCGGACTATCTGCTGCCGGTGAAGTTCCTGGAGGGCAAGACAGAGTTCGAAGCGTTTACGCCAAGAGAGAGCGTCCGTATCAAGATGAGCGGTGGTGGGCTGAACTTTGTCCATGGGGGCATTAGCTTGCAGGAGATGGTCGTGCCGGTGATCCGATACCATTTTCTCCGCAACAGTGCAAAGGAATACCAGCGCAACAAGGGCAAGTATGACACCAAACCTGTCGCGGTTAGCCTCCTGTCCTCCAGTCGAAAAATTAGCAACATGATCTTCTCCCTGAATTTCTACCAAAAGGACGCCGTGGGCAGCAATCGGGAAAAGGCAAATTACCTCCTATACTTTGTGGACAGCTCGGGAAAACAGATCAGTGACACCCAGAAAATCATTGCTGACAGGACAGGCGAGGCGGTGCAGGACCGGACTTTCCGATGCACCTTTAACCTGAAGCCATTGACCTTCAGTAATACAGAGACCTACTATCTGGTGATTGCAGAGGAAAGCGGCCTCACGCTTCCTCAGCGGGAGGAATTCCAGATCCACATCGCTTTCGCAGTGGACGATTTTAACTTCTTTTAAGTACAGTGGAGGGGCAATATGGAGAGTATAGAGAATAACCGTGAAATGCTCAGAAGCAAGCTGCGCCAGACCTTTGACGGTCGCATTGTCCGAAAGGATCTGACCAAGCATATCAAAGAGGGCGCCAATGTTCCCGTCTATGTGTTGGAGTTTTTGTTGGGGCAGTATTGCTCCTCCGACGACCCCGCTGTTATTGAGCAGGGGGTTTCCACTGTTAAGAAGATCCTTTCGGACAACTATGTCCGCCCGGATGAGTCCCAGAAGATCCTTTCTCTGCTGCGGCAGCGGGGTGCTTATACCGTCATTGATAGGATCACAGTTAACCTGAACATTAAGAAAGATACTTATGAAGCTGAGTTTTCCAATCTCGGCATCAAGAATATTCCGATTTCCGAAGAGTACCCATCAAAGTTTGACCGGTTACTCTGCGGCGGGATCTGGTGTATCGTTCAGCTTGATTATGAGTTTATTGAGGAGGAGAAAAACGCCTCGCCCATTCATATTACCAAGCTAACGCCGATTCAAATGCCGCACATTGAGATTGAGGAGCTGAAGCAAGGCAGGAAGGCGTTCACAAAAGATGAGTGGATCGACGTTATGCTCCGTTCTATTGGCATGGAGCCGGATATGCTGTCTTATCGGGAGAAATGGCTTCTGCTCACCAGAATGATCCCTCTGGTGGAAAACAACTTCAATCTTTGTGAGCTGGGGCCGAGAAGTACCGGAAAATCCCATATATACAAAGAAATCTCTCCGAATAGCATTCTGGTTTCCGGCGGACAGACTACGGTCGCCAACCTGTTCTATAACATGGGCCGCAAAACGGTCGGCCTGGTGGGCCTGTGGGACTGCGTTGCATTTGACGAGGTGGCGGGAATCAGTTTCAAAGATAAAGATGGCGTTCAGATCATGAAGGACTACATGGCATCCGGCTCTTTTGCACGGGGGAAAGAGGAGATTTCAGCCTCTGCCTCTATGGTTTTTGTGGGCAACATCAATCAGAGCGTGGATGTGCTGTTGAAAACGGCAAGCCTTTTTGATCCGTTCCCCCGTGAGATGGGGACGGATACGGCTTTTTTGGATCGTATGCACTGCTATATTCCCGGCTGGGAGATCACCAAGTACCGCCCGGAACATTTTACAGATGATTACGGCTTTATCACAGACTACCTTGCGGAGTTTATCCGGGAGCTGCGGAAAGAGCAGCACGGAGACGCTCTGGATAAGTTCTTTAGACTGGGTAAAAACCTGAACCAGAGAGATACCATCGCTGTGCGAAAGATGGTTGGAGGACTCGTCAAGTTGGTATATCCCGATGGGGAATATACGAAGGAACAGCTGGAGGAGATCCTGAGGCTTTCTATGGAGATGCGCCGGAGAGTAAAAGAGCAACTCAAGAAGATCGGCGGCATGGAGTTCTACGATGTCAACTTCTCTTATATTGACAATGAAACCTTTGAGGAACAATTTGTCTCTGTTCCCGAGCAGGGCGGTGGGAAGCTGATTCCCGAGGGAATGTGCAATCCTGGCCAGGTTTATACAGTATCTCAGGGAAAGAGTGGTATGCTGGGGGTGTTCCGGCTGGAGACCGAAATGCTTCCCGGCAATGGGAAGTTCAACCGAACTGGAATCGGCTCGGACAGCAAATGCAAAGAGGCGGCAGATACGGCCTTTAACTTCCTAAAGGCGAATGGAAACCGGATCAGCGGCAGCATCAGCACAACGACAAAAGACTATATCATTAACTATCAGGACCTCCAGGGGATCGGAATGACGAACCGGCTTGCCCTGCCCTCGCTGATCGCACTGTGCTCGATAGCACTCTCGAAGCCTACCATATCAAGTCTTGCCGTTTTAGGTGAGATCAGCATTGCCGGAACGATGATAAAAGTGGACGAGCTGGCAAATTCTTTGCAAGTATGCTTGGACAGTGGGGCAAAAAAAGTTTTGTTACCGATTACCTCGGCAGCAGACCTCGGCACTGTTCCGCCAGAATTGATGAGCAATTTTAATATTGTGTTTTATAGCAGCGCCGAGGATGCTGTTTTCAAGGCCCTTGGTGTGGAATAGGGGGGACATTGAAATGGCACGAAGAAAAAAACGCACTGGGAGAAGTGGCAGTTGCTCAGGTCCTGTTGATGGCATGATTGACCTTATCGGTGCTGCTGCCATGGGCGCTTTTGCCAAGCACAAGAGAAAACGCGATTATCAAGGGTGAAAGCTTCCGCGGAAAGAAACTGGAGACTATTGCTCTGCAGACCAGCAGAGTAAAAGCTCTGGACTCTTCTGAGATGCCGCCCGCCTAAAACTAATACAAGAAATCTGGGTTGTTGGCGATTTCTTCTTGACTAAAATTGGCTAATCTCTCCTGACTCTTTGTGGTTAATCTTGCCCGACCCGAACACTGCTGCTGTCATTCTCTCTCCCCCCATATATAAAACAGTGGTGGAACGTTCCGATACCTTCCGAAACATTCCACCACTATTATCTCATCCCTGCCTATCCGCCCGTAGATTTTACGCTTACGTTAAATGACAAGGCCAGGGACGAATCATCCGTCCCTGGCCTTACCAATGGCAATTACGCTTTCACAAAGTAAATATCCGTCAACAGAATCGGGGTTTCTTCGGTGTCATCTTCACCTTTCCAGGCTACAACGAATCGTACTTCAGCTGAAGAAGGCTCATAACCCTTTCCTCTCAGATTTTCAATCATTTCGCAAAACGCTTTGGAAAACATCGCTTGACAATGGTAAACACACCATTGAATAAGGCGCTGGGGGTAAGAAATCAGATTTTCCACTCAAAGGACACACGGTCAGCCGTGGCGTGGACCTGGGAGAGAATGATGTCGGCCACCTGCCGCCGGTCGTCAAAGTCGATGTTGTCCCAATTCCCCAGGTGAGAGGACAGATATTCAATCTTTTGCGGGGAGACGCTTTCAGCGTTCAGCGCGGCAATCTCCTTTATCAGTCCTTGACGGCGGGCGTCCAGTTCCTCAATCTTCCCGTTGGCGTAGGACATTAAAACCGTGCTGGCCCCGGTCAGGGTGTTCAGCAGCTTTTCAATCTCGTCCTCCACCTGGGCCAGCTCCACGTTTAAGGCGGTCAGCTTGGGGTTGACTGTCTCGGTCTGGGCGGTCAGGGTTTGGAACTCGGACAGCTTATGCACCATGGCCTCATAGACGAACTGCTCAAACTCCGCCGTCCGAAGCGTCCCGCAGCCCTCGCAGCTCATATTGT
>CATMVA010000023.1 GCA_950075865.1 uncultured Oscillospiraceae bacterium
GGCCGGGAGTTTGCCATCCTGACGGATGAGATATCCAGGGCGTGGTCGGGAATGACCACCCGGCAGTATAAGCGACTCAAGGGGTTGACCAAGGAAAACCTTCGGGACAATATGAGCGACTTGGAGTTGGTCCTGACCATGCTGGCAGAGGCCACGACCACGGAATTCTCCAAACAAAGAAAACCGGCAACTTTTCAAGAAAATATGGCCACCGCCAGAGCCGGTGGCCAAGTAGCTGGCCGTACTCGGGAAGATATTGAATCCCAAAGTGATACTCCAGTCATTACATCTCAAAATGCGGCCCAGCTTAATCAGGTGGTTACAGATATGATTGAAGGGATGGTTGCTCCCCCAACAGAGGATTGAAACTCTGGGGTCCGAACTAATAAAATGAAAACCAGAGGTACGAATATGTTTTCCGAAAAATATGGCTATAAGTCAGAAAAAGAAATTCAATATGAATATATGCCCGGTGAACTCCGTCGTAGAATTTGGAACTTGTTTTACCAGCAGGAAATAAGAGCTGGAGGCATCGCAAACAAGCGGTTGAGTCAATCATTAAATGGTGACCAGTCGATTGAAGAAAAAATTCTTGACCGAATGGGCTTCCTGATTGATATGCCTTCACAAAATCTGACTGCCGAAGTACGACTACAGAACCAGATTCTACAACACTTTGAGTGGTTTGAGGTATATGACTTTATAGACATCCATTTGTCATTCCTTGAAGAGAGCGAACGAGCTGAGAGAATTAAACAGTATAACGAGGTGTTGGAGCAGGAAAAGGCAGGTTACCGAATCGTGGCCGGTGAAGTTGCACCTATCACAAATCAATCAGAAATTCAGGAAATTGAGCAGGCGGCTGTCACATCGTATCAGTCAGTAAACGAACATATAAAAAAGGCACTGGCATTGTATGCTGATTTAGAGAAGCCGGATTATGAAAACTCCGTTAAGGAATCGATCAGCGCAGTGGAAGCAATGTGCTGCATTATCACTGGAGAGTCTGGAGCTCAAGCAACATTGGGTAATGCTATCAAAAAGCTCAAGGACAGTGGTGTACACATTCATAGTGCGATGGAAAAAGCATTTCTTGCATTATACGGATATGCCTCTGACGAAAATGGAATCCGCCATGGAGGAATTGATTTCACGAGTGTCCCCGCTGAGGATGCAAAGTATATGTTAGTTTCTTGTTCTGCATTCATAAATTATTTGATTGAGAAGTGGGGTAAGGTCAATTTCTGAGGAAGAAAAGCGAGGTTTTGCTTTATAGCATATAGGGAAATGGGGGTGTTGAAAAATGCGGTGGGTGAATAAAATGATAAGTGTTTTCAAAAAAGAAGCAGAGGATACCGAGGATATCAATTCATGGATTTTTGAGCAAGATATTAAGCAGATATTTATGAAGGGATATGAAAAGAAGCCAAAAACGATTCTGTATGTTATTACCTTTTTCTTATTGTTGGGAGTTTTCCTGTGTTGTTATGTCTATTACAAAAGTATTTGGAAAGCTGTTGTTGCAGTCTTTTTCCCAGTAATAGTTGGAATTATTGCGGGGAATGTATTGCTAAAAATCCTATCGTGGTTATGGAAATGGAAAATTGTCAAAATGTATTGGCCAGTTGTCGTATTTCCAATGATTGCTTTAATTGCTGTGATTTTGTTTATAAATAACATTCAACTGGAAAGCAACTTGCCACTGCAAAAATCAGATATTCTTGGATTTTGCGGTGACTACATCGTTTTCTTGGGATCGTTTTATTTGGGCTACTTTATTTATTGCCAAGACAGAGAGAAGCGCGTTGAAGAAAAGCGGTCGAAGGTCAGGCTGTTACTCGCCCAGGTTGAAAATGCAAATACTGAGCTTTTACGGATGAATCGACTCTATAGATACACCAAACGCAACCAGATTCCGGAAGAACAAGTACTTATGCAGCCTATTCCTAATGATCCAAATTGGATGATTTTATATCTTGAGTACGAATCTTTAAAAGGCACCAATTCCGATTTGAAGAATACATTAATTTTGTTTTTTGATAATATCGCACGTGTAAACGATGCAATCGGAAAAGGAAAATTAGAAACTGCCGTTAAAATTAATGAGCAGTATATTGAAGGATTAATGTATTCAACGCAAAAATATAATGAACTTGAAGCAATTACTTGTTTGATGGGTGCTTGCGATGATTCCAATTTCTTTAATACTAAAAGCTGGCTTGAACGGAAAGAGACTGTAGATTTGATAAATGAATTGTGCAGGAAGTATTACCTTTTCATTGAAGACTATATTTATTCGTGGCTACTTAAGTACGAGAAAAAAACAACTACAGAAGAGGATGATTTGTGCCGTGAAGTAACCGATTGGTTACTAAATAATTTTCCAGAGATACAGGAAAAAATTAGATTTCCTGATCAGAAGAGAATCATCAGCAGGGTTGTTTTTGACTGCAGTTGTAAATTTAGCCAAAAGTCGAAAAAGGTTGATTATGTATGGGGAGAGTATTCACTGAAAGAGATTTCTGCTGTATAATGAAAAGATGCCTGAAAGAATTGCCTTAAGGGCCGTAAATCCCGAAAAAAGTAGTAGCTATTTGACGGGAGGTGTGGCATACTTGCTTTGGCGAAAGCCGGGCACCTTGAAAACTGCATAGGAATCAGATATCCGATCCTCCCAATTAACAAATGAGAGGACGGATATAAAATGGCTGAAAGAGTTTGTTGTTTATACCGAGTTTCCACGACCAAGCAGGTCGACCACGATGAGCAAAACCAAGCAGACATCCCGGTCCAGCGTAAAGCCTGTCATGAGTTCGCAGATCGGATGGGTTGGAACATTGTGCTGGAGGAGAGGGAAGATGGTGTCTCGGGCTTCAAAGTAAGTGCCAATGACCGGGACAAGATCCAACTTATTAAGGAGTACGCCGAGAAAGGGATGTTTGATATCCTTCTGGTGTTCATGTTTGACCGTATCGGCAGACGAGCAGAGGAAACCCCCTTTGTGGTGGAGTGGTTCGTCAAGAATGGTATCCATGTATGGAGCGTGAACGAGGGGGAGCAGAGAATCGACAGTCATGTCGACAGGCTCACCAACTACATCCGCTTCTGGCAGGCCGATGGTGAGAGCCAGAAAACCTCCATGCGGACGAAGGTAGCACTGGGCCAAATGGTTCAGGAAGGCCGTTTCCGTGGAGGTGTGGCGCCGTATGGATATAGACTGGTCCCCAGCGGCATCCTCAACAAACGGAAGCATGAGGTAATGAAGCTGGAGATCGATGAGAACGAATCAAAGGTGATCCGTATGATTTTTGACCTCTGTATTGGCTCCGGCTACGGCAGGTTCAAAATAGCCAACTTCCTTACCGAACAGGGCATCCATACCCGCGAGGGGAGAAACTGGCATGAGGCCACCATTGGCCATATCCTTCATAACATCATGTACACAGGAGTCCTACGGAGCGGCAAGACATACTCAGAAGTATTCGATGATCTCCAGATCATTACCACCGCCAACTTCCAACTGGCACAGAAGCTTATGGAAGAACGGGTCAACGAGTACAATGAGAAGCGGACGATGCCAAAGAACACCAGAGGCCAATCCCTGCTTTCCGGCAATGTGTTCTGCGGCCACTGCGGAGGACGGCTGACCCTGACCACCAGCGGGACTGTCCGGGTCAACGCAGCCGGTGAGAAAATTGGCCGCAAGCGAATCCGCTATGTATGCTATAACAAGACCCGGAAGCGGGCCGAATGTAACGGTCCCACCGGCTACACGATGCACATTCTGGACAAGCTGGTCACCGATGTTTTACATGAGATATTCAACCGCATGGAGGCGGTCAGTGAGGATGAGATCATATCCCGCACTCACCGAAACGCTATGGTTACACTGAAGGAACGGTTAGATGCGGCCAAGATGGAAAGTGCCAAGGCTACAAAGGAGTATGACTCTCTGAAAGCGGAGGTGGTCAAGGCCATCCAGGGGACCAGCAGCTTCTCGATGAATCTTCTGTCCGAGCTCGTGGAAAACGCTCGAAAAAAGATGATGGAAGCCAACGAAGCACTGACTTCACTGAATAATGAGCTGGCAGAGAACGAAAACAAGCTCGACCAAATCAAAGCGGATTACCACCGCATCCTCAAATGGTCTGAGATGTTCGATTCCAGCGATTTGGAGGTGAAGAAGATGATTGCCGGTTACATCATCAAGAAAGTATATGTGTCCCAGGATTATCGGCTGCGCTTTGAGCTCAACATGAACATCGCACAGTTTGATCTTGGTATAGATGTGTCAGATAACTATGAGGTGGCTGCCATTGCCTCATAAAAAAGTCCGCCAGAAATGGCGGAACTCATTCGGCCTCTCGTTGACTTCTGGCAAAGAGTCTGTTACAATTTGCTTTACAAGAGTGCTCTGCGGTAGAGGTTGGCAGTGTGAGAAATACCTTTTTGATGCTTGAGGGCTGGTTCACCGATTATTCGGGAGAGCGCTTGAATGGCATTCAAGAGGTCAGCGGTTCGATCCCGCTTATCTCCACCAAAACATGAAAAATCGAACCCCGTGAGGGGTTCGATTTTTTTGCGTCCGCGCTACCAAAAAGTTGTCGGTTTCCCCAAAACATTTTAAAACGACAGAGGAAAACACATGGATATTAAAGTAATTCGCAGCCAGCGGAGGACCCTTTCCATGGCATTGAAGCCGGAAGGGCTTGTCGTTCGAGCACCCCTACGTATTTCTGACCGGCAGATTCAGCAGTTTATTGAGTCACACCGTAACTGGATACAAAAGGCTGTAGTGCGACAGGAACAGAGGCAGCGGGAACTGGCGGGTATTCCGACGCTAACCGAAAAGGAACTGCAGAGACTGGTCGAGGAGGCCCGGACATACATCACAGAGCGGGTCATCTATTATGCCTCCTTGGTGGGCGTTACCTATGGGCGAATCACCATCCGGAAGCAAAAGGCCCGTTGGGGAAGCTGTAGCGCAAGAGGAAACCTCAATTTTAATTGTCTGCTGATGCTTACGCCGGATGAAGTGATCGACAGCGTGGTGGTCCATGAGCTTTGCCATCGAAAGGTCATGAACCATTCGGAAGCATTCTACCGGGAGGTTTTGTGCGTGTGCCCGGACTACTGGGAGCACCATCGTTGGCTGAAAGAGCATGGTGACGCGATCATGTGCAGGATGCCAGTTATAGATCAATAGTCATAGAAAGATAAAAGGCAGGGCAGGGATAAAGCAGCTCTGACTTTTGGCGATATAGGGAAAATGCCTTTATGGCGCTGATTTCTGGCCATGGAGGTCATGCTGGGGGTGAAAAGGGCAATGGTTAATTCCTCAATCAAATTGAAAAGGAGTACGTTCCTATGAAAATGTTCTGCTCTGTGCCGCTGCTTTTCCCGACAAGCCATTTATGGCCATTGATGTGCAGCTCTACGGTATGATGAAGGGCAAGGAAGTGCTGGAGGCTGCTATTAAGCTGATGAAAGGCTGAATCTACATCCCTTAAACTGTTCTGTCACAGTGGCGCAGGAGGGTAAAGAATGGAAAAAGCTCCTGGGGCGAGATAAGCTTGCCCACAGGAGCTTTTTGCAGCTTTTAACTGCGCAGATAGTCCAGAATTTCGGCGGCGTTGGTATCCGGTTTTACATTGGGCAAGGCCTGCTCAATGATACCATCTGGATCAATCACATAGGTGGAACGGACCACGCCCATACTGACCTTACCATAATTTTTCTTTTCCTGCCATACGCCGTAAGCCTGAATGGCAATAAGCTCCGGGTCGGAGAGCAAAAGGAAGGGAAGAGAATATTTTTGCGCAAACTTTTGGTGAGATGTGGAGGAATCCTTACTGATGCCAATGACCACAGCGTTTAGTGTCCTGAATTCTTCATAAACGCCGGCGAAAGCGCAGGCCTGCCGGGTGCAACCGGGGGTGTTGTCCTTAGGGTAGAAGTAAAGAACGATCCGTTTTCCGGCAAAATCGGACAGAGACACAGACTTGCCGTTTTGATCCGTGAGAGTGAAATCAGGGGCTTTGGCTCCGACAGATAACATATCAGTTTCCTCCTTTGATGAATACATAATTCGTGTCAGTAGAGTGCTCCGGGGAGAAGCGATAATTTAGATCCCGAAATTCCGAAAGCCTTTGGGGACAGGTAATCTGGTTTTCCGCCAGCCAGCGGACCATCTGACCACGAGCCATTTTGCATAATGTGCCTTTCTCCAGGACCTTTCCGTTTTTCAATTCTCCGAAGGTGCAGGTCAGGAAGGTGACAGAAGGAGGAAGATAAGGCTCCACAGCGCGGCTATATTCCTGCGAGGCCAGATTAAAAATGAGATCGGTTTCTTCCGTAAGGGCTCTGGCCAGCTTGTCCCCCCAAAAGGCATAGAGATCCTGACAGCCAGTTATGGTCAGCGTTGCCTGCATTTCCAGCCGGTAGGGGACTACACCGTCAAAGGGGGTCAACAGGCCGTAAAAGCCGGAAAGGATCCTCAGATTGTCCTGAAGATATTTTAACTGGAAGCGTTCCATGACGCCTGGAGCCATATATCGGTATTGGATCCCCTCGTAGGCCATGATGGCCGGGGTGAGATGGCGTTCCAGGTCCATTTCTCTAAGCCGATTTACATTAAGTTTTGCGATAGAATCACTACAGTTCCATAGAGTTTGTAACTCCTGGGGAGGCATACCTCGAAGTGTGTCCAGAAGCACCCGAGCTTCCGGCAAAAATCGGGGAAGAGAGGTGGGGGAAAAGCTATTGGTATCCGTGTTCATCTTTTTGGCTGGAGAGATAATGATACGCATAATAACCTTTCCTCTTTCCTGTGGATCAATGCAGAAGATAATTGATATTTTATACGATTTTGCTGGAAATTACAAGGAAAGTATCCATGAATAAAGGGGAATTTTCTTGGAAGGGCCTTTTGGGCAGAGAAGAGTGCCTGAAAAAATGGTTGCTACATTTGTGATGGTATGGTAAAATTTTAAACAGCGTAAAAAAGCGGTCATCGTCATCCGGGAGGGGTTTTCCATGGAGAAAGGCCTGTTTATTGTTTTTGAAGGGTTGGACGGTTCGGGGAAAAGCACTCAAATCGATCAGTTGATTCGTTACATGGAGGCACAGGGACACCAGGTATGGCCTACTGCCGAACCTACAGGGCTCCCCACTGGTAAGTTGCTCCGACAGGTGTTGGGCGGCGGCGGAAATACAGACCCTGCTTATTTGGCCGGACTCTTTCTGGCAGACCGGGTTGCCCACAACACGGATCCTGAACAGGGAATCGGGCAGATACTGGAGCAGGGGGTCAGTGTGATTTCTGACCGGTATTATTATTCCTCTTTTGCCTATCAGGGCATGGATACCGATTTGGAGTGGGTCATGAATATGAATCTTCGCAGTCCGGCCATTCGCAGGCCGGATCTGTGTATTTTCCTTGATGTGGATTACAGGACCTGCAAAGAGAGGATTGACGGCAGAAAGGGCAAGCTGGAGATTTTTGAGAAGAACGCGGAGACCCTGGCCCGGATCCGGGATAAATTTTTTGAGGTGTTCCATCTTTTGAAGGGGCAGGAAAATATCCGGATTGTCAGCGCCGACCGCCCCATGGAGGAGGTTACCCGGGAAATCTTTGGTTTGGTAAATGAAATGATTGCACAATAAAGAGCAGGACGGCGCAAGCCGTCCTGCTCTTTTTTAGAACTGCCGGATAGTATAGAGGGAGGAAAGGACCATCCAGTTCTGAGGGAAGTCCCGCATCAGGTTCCAGTATCCGGCACCAATAAGGCCGTACTCGGGGATGAGTGCCAGTTTGGCCCGGATGCTTCGGGCATCCTCAAACCAGACCTCATGAATAGTGCCCTGTTTGTCGGTGTAGCGGAACCAGGGAGACTGGGCCCGTTCATCGTACTGGATGGCGACACCGTACCGTCTCGCCAGCGCCAC
The DNA here is from genome assembly GCA_950075865.1 of uncultured Oscillospiraceae bacterium. Classification (GTDB taxonomy): domain Bacteria; phylum Bacillota; class Clostridia; order Oscillospirales; family Oscillospiraceae; genus Vermiculatibacterium. The sequence continues at coordinate 7,948 of CATMVA010000023.1, forward strand.
CGCCTGTTGGCTGGAGATGGAGGTGGCCTTGGTCTGCCCTTGTACATAGGGAAGAGGCCAGTCGTAGCCGTAGTTGGGAACGCCCAGCCAGATCTTGGAGGCCGGAATCTCGGTGAGCGCATACTCCACGACCTGACGTACATTGGGAAGGGGAGCTACAGCCATGGGTGGACCGTAGGTATAACCCCACTCATAGGTCATGAGAAGCACCTGATTGACGGCGGTGCCGATGGCAGAAAAATCGTGGCCCTCATACAAGTTTCCTCGCTGAGTGGAAGATGTTTTGGGGGCAAGGGCAGCAATTACCGGATACCCCATGGGGTTGAAACGTTGCGTAAGGCGGCTGAGAAAGGCTGCATAGGCGGCGGCATCCGCTGGGAAGACATACTCAAAATCTACATCCAGTCCTCGGTAGCCTTTAGACTGGAGAGTGAATGCGATGTTGTCCATGAGCAGAGCCTGGAGGGCCGTATCGTTAAGCAGAAGGTGGGCAAGTTCATTGGAGAAGCCGCCTTCTGCCGTGAGTGTGGACAGGTGCATAAGGGGAGCGGTGCCGATACCGGTTGCAGCAGCAATAAGCCGGCTATCGTCCAGATCCACCAGTTCTCCCGTTGGGGTAAAACCGTAGGTAAAGGGGGTCAGGCAGGAGAGAAAGGGGAGGGTCGAGTAGAGCAGCTTATCTCCGATGGACGGGTAGGCGTAAGCATTGGAGAGGATCGCTGGCCCGGGCGTTTGGCGATAAGAGATGACCAAAGTTTCTCCAGGCCAGATATTTTCCCGACCGCCTAATACAGGGTTGTTTCTGTATAGCTCCCGTAAACTGATATTATATTGTCTGGAAACGTCGGACAAGGTTTCTCCCGGCTGGACGGTATGGGTGGTCAGGGGAAACCGAATGACCAGCGTCTGCCCGGTTACCAGCTGCTGCGGGGTCTCAAGGCCATTGTCGATTGTGATTTGTGACATGGGAACCCCGAAGGCTAGGGCAATACTATAGAGGGTATCCCCAGGCTGTACCACATAAATTTCCATAGGCTATACCAATGTAACAAAATCAGCGCTTGCCCAGCCTACGATGCCCTCATAGCGCACTACATACCAGTTTTCATATTGGTTGATGACAGTGAGCCGGGCGCCGTTCGGGGCTTGGGTGACGACATAGGAGGAGGTGGAGGGCATATCCCGGATGTTCAGATTGCCCCAACTTACATCTACTACGCCGTTCCGGTAAGCCCTGGGCGTGAGGAATGGCAGTCCGAAAAACTCAGTCAGTGCCAAAGCGATGGCCCGGGCAGAGGAGTCAATATTGTTTTTAATCCATACTGCGTCATCTATATTGTCGTGGTAGCCAAGCTCGATAAAAACAGATGGCGCCCTAGGCTGTCGGACTTCACCGATGGTGGTGGAAGGTTCAGCCCGTACATCGTTGGGCAGAGGATAGATCTCTTTCAGATTGTCAGCTACCAGAGAGGCTACGCGCTGGCCCTGACTGGAACCGGGATAATAAAAGACCAGGATACCCCGTCTCTGACCATAAAGCCCCTCAGGAGCGGCGTTGGAGTGGAGTGCCAGGTGGAGGTTATATTGTCCGGCGTTGGAGGCCCGGATGGAGGAGCCGGCAGTCATCTGCGGCGTGTTGCGGGTAAAACGGATACCCGCGGCAGTCAGGTATGGTTCCAGAGCGTCGGCCAGACGGTTCATCCACTCCTCTTCGGTGCCGCCGTTCACATAAAGGTTATTCTCCTGTGTGGAGGGAGAGAGATAAATATTGGGCATGATAAGACCTCCTTTTTGCCCATTCTATGTGCAGAAAAGAAGGTCGGTGACTGCTGTGTATAGGACAACGCTTGAAAGACATATTTTTATTGCAAAGGGGGGATCAGAATGGATGCGAGGATCGGTGATCTGCGGTGGAAGGAGGTTATCAGTGTGACCGATGGGACCCGATACGGCTATGTTGGTGATGCCGAGGTAGATATGGAGACCGGTCAGGTGAGGACCCTTATAGTCCCCGGCCGCTTGCGATGGTTTGGCTTGTTGGGGCGGGAGCCGGAGCTGGTTTTTCCCTGGTCGGCGGTAAAGCGTTTTGGAGAGGACCTGATCCTGGTGGAGGAAGTGGGTGACCCACGATTGAACCGAACGCAGCGGGAAAGACGGTAACTTTTTCTTGCACCCGGAGACAGATGTGTCTATAATATTCATAGAAAAACGAAACTTGGAGGAATAGGCATGTGCGGCATTGTTGGTTTTATTGGGAATGAGGAGGCCGCGCCCATCCTGCTGGATGGTCTTTCCCGACTTGAGTATCGGGGCTATGATTCGACTGGCTTGGCGGTCTATGGGGAAGCTGAGGGGCTTCAGGTGGTCAAGGCCAAAGGGCGTCTGAAGGTATTGTCCGATCTGACCCAGGGAGGAGCTACCGTCCACGGTGCACTTGGAGTTGGACACACCCGCTGGGCTACCCATGGAGCGCCTTCGGATGCCAATTCTCATCCTCAGGTCTCCGAGAGCGGCCGCTTTGCCGTGGTACATAACGGTATCATCGAAAACTATGCTGAGATTAAGGAGTTTTTGCAGGGGAAAGGGATAAAATTCACCTCTCAGACCGATACGGAGGTGGTAGCACAGCTCCTGGAGTACAACTACCACGGTGGTTTATTGGAGACGGTAAATAAGACCCTCCAGCGGCTCCGGGGCGCCTATGCGCTGGGGATCGTGTGTGCGAACCATCCGGATATGCTGATTGCAGTCCGGCAGGATTCTCCCCTCATTATCGGGCACGGGGACGGATTTCAGATGCTGGCCAGTGATGTGACTGCTGTTATTAAATACACAAGGGAAGTTTCTTACTTGGATGACGGGGATCTGGCTATCCTAACCGCAGACGGAGTGGAGGTTCTGGACCGCTACCGTCAGCGGGTGGAGAAACCGGTTTCCCATGTGGACTGGGAGATTTCGGCTGCCGAGAAGGGCGGCTATGAGCATTTTATGGCTAAGGAAATCATGGAGCAGCCAGAGGCATTCCGGAAAACGGTTTTCCCCCGTCTCCGGGATGGGAAGGTGATTCTGGATGAGCTGACCTATACGCCGGAATACCTCAAAAATATGGACAAGCTTTACATTATCGCCTGCGGTTCGTCCTATCATGTAGGAATGGTGGCCAAGTATAACCTAGAAAAGCTGCTGCGTAAGCCGGTGGAGGTGACCTTGGCCTCGGAATTCCGCTACTGCGATCCTATTGTGACAGAGCACACGCTAGCGCTGGTCATTTCCCAATCTGGGGAGACGATCGACACCCTGGCCGCCATGCGGGAGGCCAAGCGTCTTGGAGCACGGGTACTGGCCGTGGTCAATGTAGTGGGTTCCACGATTGCCCGTGAAGCTGACGATGTACTATATACCTGGGCGGGGCCTGAAATCGCTGTGGCTACTACCAAGGCATACTCCACACAGCTGGCGGTTACCTATTTGATCGGACTTTATTTTGCCGACCAGATGGGAGTTATTGACAAGAAGATGTATGATGAGATCGTAGGCCAGCTCCTCCAGATTCCGACAAAGATGGAGGCCATTCTGGAGCAGAGCAAAGATATCCAGTACTTTGCGTCCCTGTACTTCAACCATCCCTCGGTTTTCTTCATTGGTCGGAATATTGACTATGCTGTGGGTTTGGAGGGATCACTGAAATTGAAAGAGATCAGTTATATCCATTCGGAGGCTTATGCTGCGGGCGAGCTGAAGCATGGTACCATTTCCCTTATTGAGCCTGGAACCCTTGTAGTGGCCCTTGCCAGTTATGCGCCGCTTTTTGAAAAGCTGATGAGCAATGTGGTGGAGGTCAAGAGCCGCGGGGCCAGTGTGCTAGGGCTTACAGTAGAGTCAAAGGGGGAGGAGATGGTCAAGATTGTTGACCATACTATTCTTATACCGGAGGTTCACCCCATGCTTTTGCCAAGTTTGGATGTCCTTCCGATGCAGTTGTTTGCTTATCATGTGGCGCTCCAGCGTGGCTGCGACATTGACAAGCCCAGAAACCTGGCTAAGTCGGTGACTGTGGAATAGGATTTTTAAAGAAAAGGCCAAAGGAAATTCAAAAATTCTTCTTGACAGAAAGAGATTTAAATGGTATTCTACAAGCAGGAATAATTCTTGCTTGCGAAAATAAAATTGTAGGAGGTCAAAAAACATGAAGAAATGGGTCTGTTCTGTCTGCGGCTATATCTATGAGGGGGACACACCTCCCGCCGAGTGCCCTGTTTGTCATGTTCCCGCTGACAAGTTCACTGAGGTGAAGGGTGAGATGAAGCTGGCTGCTGAGCATGAGTACGGCATCTATGCTAAGACCGTGAAGAATAACCCCGACATCAGTGCCGAGGACAAGAAGTATATCTTTGAGCAGCTGATGGCCAACTTCCAGGGCGAGTGCTCCGAGGTGGGTATGTATCTCTGCATGGCCCGGATCGCCCATCGTGAGGGCTATCCTGAGATCGGCCTGTACTGGGAGAAGGCGGCCTATGAGGAGGCCGAGCACGCCGCCAAGTTTGCAGAGATGCTGGGCGAGGATTTGGAGCCCAACATGAAGCCCGAGACTAGGAAGAATCTGGCTTGGCGTGTGGACTGCGAGTTCGGCGCCACTAAGGGCAAGTTTGACCTAGCTGCCTGCGCTAAGAAGAATGGCTTGGACGCAATTCATGATACGGTGCACGAGATGGCGAGGGATGAGGCCCGGCATGGAAAGGCCCTGAAAGGCTTGCTGGAGCGGTATTTTAAGTAAGTGCACGTGGCGGAAGAACGGAAAAGTTGTATCAAAATGTATGAAAAGACCTGCCTGGGTGTACGCCCAGGCAGGTCTTTTCATGGCTATTTCAGGAGTTTTCGTATCATTTCTTTGGCTTTTGGGGTCAGTATCTTAGCGGCAGCCCGGTATGGTAAGGAGGGGAGAGACAGGAACTGTTTTTCCACCTGAGGATAGGGAAGTGCAGCAAAGGCAGCGAAAAAGGAGGCCCGCTTGGGATTGGTGTGGACGGGAGTCAGAAGTCGGGGGTTGCCTGTGACGGCCTCCTCCCAGGAACGCTCCGCTGTTTCCAGCTTTTTTTTCAGCGTGGGCCAAAGGGCCTTGGCCTTATCGCTGTTGAGAAGTACCATGGATACTCCGGGTGCGGTCCCGCCGGGAAGTGCGTCGGGAGAAATGCCCCAGAAATCGCCCAAAGTGAAGTCTCCGGGGCGGGCCTTGCCCGCGTTGGGGCATTGGTAGCAGGAAGGACGGAGGAAAAGGGCCGAGCCAAAGCCCCGGCCATAAGGGGTCTGGGACAGGGGGGCGGACAGTTTTCCACTGGGGTAGGTCAGGGTGAGCCGGGCATTGCCCCAGCCCTGGGATTTATCCCGGAAGAGAAGGCCCTGGGCTTCCTCACCGCGGTCTTTGCCCTGCTTGTTCAGCCAGGCCCGGTAGACGGAAGGGGAAGGGACTCCGTGGCATACCACATCACAGGTGAGCAGATCATCACGATCCCCCCCCAGATAAGCTTTCAAACCTTCCACCTGACAGGGGGTACCGGTGAACAGGACTTTCTGGCCGGACTGTAAGGCCGCGTCCACCTGGCGGAAGGTGTCCCGCAGGTCGCTTTGAACGTACTTCGTCTGCCGGAGCGCGGCCAGCTCCTGCACAGTTCCGGCGCTACGGTGGACCACATTCAAATCGGGGTCCAGAGCCGCGCCGAAGACGATCCCACCTTCCTGAAACACAAGCTGGGCCAGCGCCGTAAAGACGCCGCCCGAGGTGCTTTTGGACAGGGCGTCGGTGTCTTTATTCCGGGCGGCATGGATGGGAACGGGAGAGATCTCCTGCGTGGAAGGCCGTAGGGCGTGGCAGACAGACTCACATTTGCGGCAGAGAATACATGTGTCGCCGATGACCGGGCGGAGAAATCCCTCCTTATCCGATGTCATGGTGATCGCCTTTACAGGGCAGACAGAGGCGCAGGCGGTGCACCCGGTGCAGGCGTTGTGGCTTGCCAGAACGGGACCTTTGACAAAATCGGCGGAGGGGGTGCTCTCCTCGGGCAGGGGAGTCCCGGCCAGGGCAGCCTTCAGGTAAGCCAGGGAGTCGGAACGGGCCTCGGACAGCTTGCGGTGGATGGTCTCATAGTCCATAGGGGCGTCCACGGCCGCGGTGGTATTCAGACCAACGATCCGGTCGGCGCAGCCAAGCCGGCTCAAAAGACTGTAGATCCGGGAGTAGGTGGGCTCAGAGCGCTCCTTGGGGGACATGGAGGTGAAAAAAGGCTTGTCAAACTGGAGGGAGAAGGCGGCCCCATGGAAGGAGTTTGTGCATACATAAGCCGCATGCTGGAAAAGCCCAAGGAATTCTTTGGGACCGGCGTCAAAAATCAGGGTTTTGGCTCCGGGGAGCTTTTTCCGGGCGCCGGCCAGCTGAATGATGGGGTAACCGGTCTTTTGGGCCAGAGCCTGCACATAGGGGGTCACCTCTCCGGAATCGGAGACAAAGTAGCAGAGGATATAGGGGCCTGTCTCTTTGGGGGGAACGGCAAGCGCGCCCCAATCGGTCCCGTTGAGCAGAAGGGTGGGGTCCAGAACCACCTGAGCGTCCCGGCCGGCGAGAGACTTGATCAAGGCCTGTCCACGCTTTTCCCGGACAGAGAGGGCGGAATAGGGTTCCAAGTAGTTTTTCAGCTGTTCCCCCTTGTCCGCGGGGAGGGAGGGTACCCCCAAACTGGGGGCATAGGAGATCCTGCGGCCCTCCCGGACAAAATCCAGAAGAAAGGCACGATCAAATTGCCCGTCCTGATAGATGTATGGGTTCCAGATCTGATCGCTACCGGATATATAGACGTCATAGTCCGGAGGGGCCTGAACAAGGTCCTCAAAGGCGGTATACCGCTTGGGGGAGAGGAGCATTTCTTGATCCACAAAGGCCTCAAACCGGTCGAAACGGCGGCGGAAGGGGGCGTAATGGAGGGCGGTATGGGCATTGGAAACCATGCCCCGTACCGAGGATCCTGATTTGAAGAGCCGATTGGTTTTGGTGGTGTGGGGCAGACGGTAATCGATGATCTCACAGTCCCAGCCAAGGGTCTGAATGGCCTTCATGGTGGCGTAGGCCTGGAGCTGGGCGCCGTAGTGGTGGGCAAAGTGAAAGGTGATGAGTCCGGCACGGGGCATAGGAACGTCGCCTCCCGTCTTATTGGATGTGTTCGTGGTCGTTGATGTGATCCGAGCAGTAGCAGTAATTGCCGTTACACTTGGAGCAGTATCGGAATTCCATATCGGGGAATTCGGTGTCGGTCTTGCCGCAGACGGCACACTTATGGATATAGCCCTTTTCCTGATAGATGGTCTTGACGGCTTTTTTGAAATTCACAGTCTGTTTGGAATGGCGATGCTGGTAGCGTTTTCTGCAATCGCTGATGGTATCCGTAAACTCGATCCAGAAGAAAATGAAAAAGTTGAGGATGGCCACCAGGGGGAGAAGGGCATCGAAGAGGTTTCCGCCGATCAGGTGCCGGAGGATCTGCCAGGCAAAATAGGCGGCGTCGATCCAGGCAAGCCATTTTACCTTCATGGGCAGGATAAACATAAACAGGACCTGCATATCGGGGAACAGAACAGCAAAAGCAAAGAACATGGACAAATTCACATAGTGAATAGAAGAAAAACCAACAATGAGACCAAAAAGAATGTTGAGGATCACGCCGGAGAAAAAGAAGCAGTTGAACCGGGCGGTGCCCCATTCCCGCTCCAGCATGCTGCCGATCCAGTAATAGAAATAAGCGGAAACGACCGTCATGAAAAAAGAGGTGCCGGGAATATAGAAATTGCCGATGCCAAAGTCTCCTGTTATGGGGACAAAAATAAAAGTGATCAGCCGCCAGATCTCCCCCCGAAAAATGGAAGGGCTGAAAAAGAATAAAGAGTAGGAAAGGGGAAAGGAACTGAAATTGTCGATCAGTCCAACAGTCACCTGACCAATTGCGATGTACATCATCAGGTTTGGGATCCCAAACCGGGGATGCTCGATGCAGAATCGATCAATTTTATTTTCTAACCAGCGCAAGGCGGATCCCTCCATGGAAAAAGTTGATTTCATTATACCCGCTTTTGGGGAAAAAGTAAAGGGCGGCCTACACAAGGAGGGCTTGAGGCAAATAGCCACTGCCGTCCAGTTTTTACCCAAATCATTTCCGATGTGAGAAAACATATCTTGACAGGGATGCAAAACCGTGCTATCATCCAACCTGACAAATGAATAGCGCCTTATCAAGAGTGGTGGAGGGAACGGCCCGATGAAACCCGGCAACCTGCGTATGCAAGGTGCCAAATCCGGCGAGATAATCGAAAGATGAGGACGGGACAAAAACCTGTGCTCTGTCGATTAT
>CATMVA010000024.1 GCA_950075865.1 uncultured Oscillospiraceae bacterium
TGGTACGCCCGGAGGGACTCGAACCCCCAACATTCAGAACCGGAATCTGACGCTCTATCCAATTGAACTACGGGCGCATACCAGATATATTTCAAACGTGCTTAATTATTGTAGCAATCTATGGCGGATTTGTCAAGAGCAGATTTTTCAGCCTCATATTTTTCTTTCTGTGGGATTACAAAACGGTCCCCGAGGCCGAATAAGCGGAAACGCAAAACCGCCCGCGGAAACCTCCGCAGGCGGTTTTCTTTCCATCTCAAAGTATCCGCTTGGCCCCCACATATTTCTCGTAATACCACCCCTTCGTCAAATCGCTGATGGTGACCTTTCCGGCACCGCTGGAGGCGTGGATGAACTGGCCGTTTCCGATGTAGATCCCCACATGGGAGCAGGCCTTGGTCTCTCCCGGATTCTTGAAGAAAACCAGGTCCCCCGGCCGCAGCTCACTCCGGGAGACCGCCCGGCCGTCGTTCAGCAGCTGGGTGCTGGCCGTACGGTAGATGTTGTACCCGAAGTGAGTATAGACATATTTGGTAAAACCCGAACAGTCGAAAACATCAGGGCCATTTCCCGCCCAGACATAGGGCACGCCCAGGAACCGCTTGGCGTACGCCACGATCTGTTCCTCCAACGCTGTCCCTACCGGTGTACCGCTCTCCCCTGCCGCCGTCCCGAGCCTGATGTAATCCCCCGAAACCCAGCCTGTCTTCCCCTGCCCGTAAGAGATGGCGTACCAGCCATTCTCCTGTCCTGTCAGTTCCACCACAGTCCCGTTGGAGAGGCCGTCAATCCGGGAGTAGCTTACCCCCGGTCCGGTACGTACATTCAAGCTGCCCGAGACCGTCACCACGCCGGATCCCAGGCTGTTCACAGTCACGTTCAGGTAATCGCCGTGCATATAGCCCTCCGCTCCCGCATAGCTCACCTTATACCAGTCGCCCGCCTGCTCCAGAACGGTCACCTGCTCCCCCCGGTAAGCGGTACCAATGATGGCGGCGTTGGTACTGGCCGACTGCCGGAGACGCAGAGCGCTGGCTTCCACCGTGCCTGTACCCAGCACCGCCGCGGAGGCCCCCGTGGCACACAGCAGCGCCAGCGTACCCGCAATGACTGTCGTTCGGAAGGTCTGCTTCTTAAAATGTCTCATGGGTTTCTTCTCCTTTTTTGCCATCTCCCGTGCTTAACGGCGACAGCTGGTTTTGTAACCAAATTGTAACTCTTTTGTCTCCCCCTGTCAATGGTAATACTTTCCTTCAGCCCTTGCCCCGCAACGTAAAACAAGGCCGCGGTCAAATGACCGCGGCCTTGTTTGATTTTATTATTCCTCGTCCGAAGAGAGGAAAACAGGACGCTCAGGCACGTACACAGGTGCACTGTCCAAATCGTTCCCAACTACGGGATCCTCCGTCTTGTCGTAAGCACGATACTGCTCCAGACCGGAACCGGCGGGGATCAGCTTGCCGATGATCACGTTCTCCTTCAGGCCCAGCAGGTGATCCACCTTTCCCTTGATGGCGGCCTCGGTGAGCACCTTGGTGGTTTCCTGGAAAGAGGCGGCGGACAGGAAGGAGTCGGTGGCCAGAGAAGCCTTGGTAATGCCCAGCAGCAGCCGTGTGGCCACGGGAAGCATGAGCTCCAGGCCGTCCTCCCGCTTCTCCCCGGCGTCGATGCGGTCCTGGACCTCCTTACGGGCGTCCAGATACTCCACCAGCTCCACCGTGGAGCCCGAAAGCAGGTCGGAATCACCGGCCTCCTCCACCCGCACCTTGCGCATCATCTGGCGGGCAATGACCTCAACGTGCTTGTCATTCAGATCCACGCCCTGCTGGCGGTAGGGCTTCTGGACCTCCTGGATCAGGTAGTCGTACACTGCGTGGATGCCCCGGACCCGGAGCACATCCTGGGGATAGAGTGCACCCTGGCTCAGCGTGTCGCCCTTCTGGACCACATCGCCGGTCTGAACTCTGATACCCGCAGAATGCGGCAGAGTGTAAGTGACGGTCTCGCCATCGTCAGCTACGATGGTGATATCCGAAAGGTTACCGCCTTTCTTGGCGTCCTCCACGGTGACCTTGCCGCCAATCTCGGCCAGCAGAGCCATACGCTTGGGCCGGCGGGACTCGAAGAGCTCCTCCACGCGGGGAAGGCCCTGGGTGATATCGCCGGCGCCCGACTCACCGCCGGCAACGCCGCCGGTGTGGAAGGTACGCATGGTAAGCTGGGTGCCCGGCTCACCGATGGACTGGGCGGCGATGATGCCCACCGCCGCGCCGGCGCCCACTCTCTCGCCGATGGCCAGATTCATACCGTAGCACTTGGAGCACACACCGGTGCGGGATTCGCAGGTCAGCACCGAGCGGATCTTGACCTCATGGACACCATGGGTTTCCAGCAGGGCAGCCGTCTCCTTGGTCATCATCTCGTCATGGCTGGCCAGCAACTCGCCGGTCTTGGGATCCACCACGTCCTCCACGGGATAGCGGCCCACAATGCGCTCAGCGAAGGTCTCGATGATCTGGCCGTTCTCGCTGATCTCGCTGACCATGATGCCGTCGTGGGTACCACAGTCCTCCTCCCGGACGATGACCTCCTGGGCCACATCCACCATACGGCGGGTCAGGTAGCCCGAGTCGGCCGTCCGCAGAGCGGTATCAGCGCCGCCCTTACGGGCGCCTCTGGCCGAGATGAAGTACTCCAGGACCGAAAGGCCCTCCCGGAAGTTGGCCTTGATAGGGATCTCGATGGTGCGGCCATTGGTGTCGGCCATCAAGCCACGCATAGCGGCCAGCTGGCGGATCTGGGCGGTGGAACCACGGGCGCCCGAATCGGCCATCATCCAGATGGGGTTGTACCGGCCCATGTTCTCCAACAGGGCGTCGGCCACATCCTTGGTGGTCTTGTCCCAGGCCTGGACTACCAGACGATACCGCTCGTCGTTGGTGATAAAGCCCCGGCGGTACTGCTGTTCGATCTTTACGACCTCTTTCTCAGTCTCAGCAATGAGAGCGTTCTTCTGGGGCGGCACCGTCATATCATAGATGGAGATGGTGAGGGAGCCCAAAGTGGAATAGTGGTAACCCTTGGCCTTGATAATATCCAGCACCTCAGCCGACTCGGTAAAGCCGTGCTTCTGGATGCACCGGTCGATGATCTTGCCCAACATCTTCTTGCCCACGATCTCGTTGACCTCAGGCGCAAAGAGTTGCTCAGGATCGTTCCGGTCCTGGAAGCCCAAGTCCTGAGGCACCCCATCGTTGAAGATCAGGCGGCCCACGGTGGTGCGCACCAGACGGCTGCACTCCTTGCCCTCAATGGTAGCGAAACGGCGGACCAGGATGGGGGTATGCAGGTCCAGGGACCCCTCGTCGTGAGCCAACCGGGCCTCATCATCACTGGAGTAGGAGTGAAGAACCTCTCTGGGAAGCTCGCCCTTTTTTGTCTCGGCACAGATGCCGGCATAGGTAGGAATATCGTCCAGAGAGCCCGGTTTCTTCACCCAAACCATGGTGTCCTCGTCAATGGTCCCCTTCTTCAGGGCGGCCTTCACCGCCTCCACATCCTCGTAGGTCTCCTCGGGGGTATGCTCGGGATACCGCTCGTAGGTCAGGTAGTAGGAACCCAGCACCATGTCCTGGGTGGGCACGGTGACCGGGCCGCCATCCTGGGGCCGCAACAAGTTGTTGGCCGAGAGCATCAGTACCCGGGCCTCGGTCTGGGCCTCTGCGGAGAGGGGCACGTGAACGGCCATCTGGTCGCCGTCGAAGTCGGCGTTGAAGGCGGTACAGGCCAGGGGGTGGAGCTTGATGGCCCGGCCCTCCACCAGCACCGGCTCGAAGGCCTGGATACCCAGACGGTGCAAGGTAGGCGCCCGGTTCAGCATGACGGGGTGATCCTTGATAACAAACTCCAGAGCGTCCCAAACCTTGGGGTTGCCCTTGTCCACCATCTTCTTGGCCGACTTGATGTTGTTGGCATGGCCGTCCTCCACCAGCTTCTTCATGACGAAAGGCCGGAAGAGCTCGATGGCCATCTCCTTGGGAAGGCCGCACTGATAGATCTTCAGCTCAGGGCCGACCACGATAACGCTGCGGCCGGAATAGTCCACACGCTTGCCCAGCAAATTCTGACGGAACCGCCCCTGCTTGCCCTTGAGCATATCGCTGAGGGACTTAAGGGCCCGGTTGTTGGCGCCCACCACAGCCCGGCCACGGCGGCCATTGTCGATGAGGGCGTCCACCGCCTCCTGGAGCATCCGCTTCTCATTGCGGACAATGATATCGGGAGCCTTCAGTTGGATCAGCCGCTTCAGGCGGTTGTTCCGGTTGATGACCCGGCGGTAAAGGTCGTTCAGGTCGCTGGTGGCGAAGCGGCCGCCGTCCAGCTGGACCATGGGCCGGATCTCAGGCGGGATAACAGGCAGTACGTCGATGATCATCCACTCCGGCTTGTTGCCCGAGATACGGAAGGCATCCACCACCTCCAGCCGCTTGACAATCCGGGCCTTCTTCTGGCCCGAAGCGTCCCGGAGCTCCTCCCGCAGGGAGGAAGACAGCTCCTCCAGGTCGATCTGCTGGAGCAGCTTCTTGACCGCCTCGGCCCCCATGCCGGCCTCGAAGTCGTCCTCGTACTTCTCACGCATGTCCTGATACTCTTTCTCGGTCAGGATCTGGTTCTTGGTCAGGGGGGTATAGCCCGGATCGATCACGATATAGGAGGCAAAGTAGAGAACCTTCTCCAGAATACGGGGCGAGATATCCAGCAGCAGGCACATCCGGGAAGGGATGCCCTTGAAATACCAGATATGGCTCACAGGGGCAGCCAGGGTGATATGGCCCATCCGCTCCCGGCGGACCTTTGCCCGGGTGACCTCCACGCCGCAGCGGTCGCAGATCTTACCCTTATAACGGATCTTCTTATACTTGCCGCAGTGGCACTCCCAGTCCTTGGTTGGGCCAAAGATCTTCTCACAGAACAGACCGTCCCGCTCCGGCTTCAGGGTACGGTAGTTGATGGTCTCGGGCTTTTTCACCTCACCGAAGGACCACTCCAGGATCTGCTCAGGGGAGGCCATACCAATGCGGATCGCATCAAACTCGTTGTTCATTTCGTCGTCCTCCCTTCCTTATTCCTCGTCCATGGACTCGTCGCCGAAGTCGGGCTCCTCATCAACGGCAAACCCGTCATCCTCGCCGTCCTCGGAAACCAGGTCATCGTCATCGCTGCTTTCCTTGAAAGTAAAGCCAGAACCGGCAAACTCGTTCTCGTCCCGGTACTGATAGAAGTCGTCGTCCTCCCGGACGCGGTCGGGGGGATAGGTGTCCTCGTCATCCTCCTTGAGCTCGATGACGCTGCCGTCCTTGTCCAGGACCTGCACGTCCAGGCACAGGGCCTGGAGCTCCTTGACAAGCACCTTGAAGGCCTCGGGCACACCGGGAGAGGGCACATTGTGGCCCTTGACGATGGCCTCGTAGGTCTTGACACGGCCGGTGACATCATCCGACTTGACGGTGAGCATCTCCCGGAGGGTATAGGCCGCACCATATGCCTCCAGGGCCCACATTTCCATCTCGCCGAACCGCTGACCGCCAAACTGGGCCTTGCCGCCCAAGGGCTGCTGGGTCACCAGAGAGTAGGGACCGGTGGAACGGGCGTGGATCTTATCATCCACCAGATGGTGGAGCTTCAGGAAGTAAACATAGCCGGTGGTCACCCGGTTATCAAACTTCTCGCCGGTCCGGCCGTCGTACATATCGCTCTTACCGTCCTCGGAAAGGCCGGCTTCCTTCAGCAGTTCCTGAATGTCCTTCTCGTTGGCGCCGTTGAAGATGGGGGTGGCCACCTTCCAGCCCAGGGTCTTGGCCGCGTAGCCAAGGTGGACCTCCAGCACCTGACCGATGTTCATACGGGAAGGCACACCCAAGGGGTTCAGCACGATGTCCAGAGGAGTGCCGTCAGGCAGGAAGGGCATATCCTCCTGGGGCAGGATACGGGAGACAACGCCCTTGTTGCCGTGACGGCCGGCCATCTTATCGCCCACGGAGATCTTCCGCTTCTGGGCAATATAGATCCGCACGGTCATGTTGACGCCGGGGCCCATCTCGTCGCCGTTCTCCCGGGTGAACACGTCCACGTTGACAATGATGCCGCTCTCGCCGTGGGGCACCTTCAGAGAGGTATCACGGACCTCACGGGCCTTCTCGCCGAAGATGGCACGCAGCAGACGCTCCTCGGCGGTCAGGTCGGTCTCGCCCTTGGGGGTGACCTTACCCACCAGAATGTCGCCGGGGCGGACCTCGGCGCCCACCCGAATGATGCCCCGCTCATCCAGATCCTTCAGGGCGTCCTCGCCCACATTGGGGATGTCACGGGTGATCTCCTCGGGACCCAGCTTGGTGTCCCGGGCCTCGGTCTCGTATTCCTCGATGTGGATAGATGTAAAGACATCATCCTTTACCATCCGCTCATTGAGCAGGATAGCATCCTCGTAGTTATAGCCTTCCCAGGTCATGAAGCCCATGAGGATGTTCTTGCCCAAGGCGATTTCGCCGTCGCAGGTACCGGGGCCGTTCACCAGCACGTCGTCCTTACTGACCCGGTCGCCCACATTGACGATGGGCCGCTGGTTGACGCAGGTGCCATGGTTGGAACGCATGAACTTGGTCAGCTTGTAACTCACCACGTTGCCGTCGTCATAGCGGACGGTGATGTTGTCGGCCGACACCCGGGTGACTTCGCCGTCGCCCTCGGCCAGAATGACGATCTCGGAGTCGATACAGTTCTTGTGCTCCTGACCGGTGGCCACAATGGGGGCCTCGGTGGTGAGCAGAGGCACGGCCTGCCGCTGCATGTTGGCGCCCATCATGGCCCGGGTAGCGTCGTCGTTCTCCAGGAAGGGGATCATGGCGGTGGCGATGGACATCATCATCTTTGGGGACACATCCACGTAGTCCACCTGGGCCCGGTCCACATCCACGATCTCGTTGCGGTGACGGCAGGTGATACGGGCGTTCTTAAGGCAGCCGTTCTCGTCCACAGGCTCGGTGGCCGGGGCAATGACGTACTGGTCCTCCACGTCGGCGGTCATATACTCGATCTCGTCGGTGAGCTTGCCGGTGGCCTTATCCACCCTGCGGTAGGGGGCCTCGATAAAGCCGTAACGGTTCACCTTGGCGTAGGAGGCCAGGTAGGAGATCAGGCCGATGTTGGGACCTTCAGGGGTCTCCAGGGGGCACAGACGGCCATAGTGGGAATAGTGGATATCCCGGACGTCGAAGGAGGCCCGGTCACGACTCAGACCGCCGGGACCCAGAGCGGACACACGGCGCTTGTGGGTCAGCTCAGCCAGGGGGTTGGTCTGGTCCATAAACTGGCTCAGAGGGCTGGAGCCGAAGAACTCCTTGATGGCGGCGGTGACCGGCCGGATATTGATAAGGCTCTGGGGGGTGACAATATCCAGATCCTGGATGGTCATCCGCTCCCGGATGACCCGCTCCATCCGGCTGAATCCGATGCGGAACTGGTTCTGGAGCAGCTCGCCCACGCAGCGCAGGCGACGGTTGGCCAGGTGGTCGATATCGTCAGGGGTACCCACGCTGTAGGCCAGGCAGTTGAGGTAGTTGATGGAGGCCATGATATCATCCACAATGATGTGCTTGGGCACCAGATCATCCCGGTGGTCGCTGACCAGCTCCTTGAGAACCTCCTCATCGCCGCCCGCCTGAGCGATCAGCTCCTGAAGAACCGACTCCCGGACCCGCTCACTGATGCCGCACTCCTCAGGGTCAAAGGAGACGTAACGGCCCATATCCACCATATGGTTGGAGAACACCTTGACCGCGGTGCCGTCAACGTCCAGGACCGCCTCGTTAACGCCCTTATCCTGCAGCTCCCAGGCCTTCTCCCGGGAGATGGTCTCCCCCGCCTCGGCCAGGATCTCTCCGGTGGCGGGATCCACAATAGGCTCTTTCAGCTTATGGCCCGAGATCCGGGGGGCGATGGCCATCTTCTTGTTGAACTTATAGCGGCCCACCGCGGAGAGGTCATAACGCCTGACGTCGAAGAAGAGCGCATTGATCAGGCTCTCGGCCGAATCCACCGTGGGCGGCTCACCGGGACGGAGCTTCCGGTAGATTTCCAGCATAGCCTCCTCGTAAGACTTGCAGGTATCCTTGTCCAGGGTGGACACGATCCGGGGATCCTCGCCGAACATCTCGATGATCTCGGCGTCGGTCCGGGGACCGATGGCCCGGATCAGACAGGTGACCGGCAGCTTCCGGTTCTTGTCGATCCGGACCCAGAACACATCGGACAGGTCGGTCTCATACTCCAGCCAGGCGCCCCGATAAGGGATCACCGTGGTGGCGTAGGTGAGGTTGTCGGCCTTGTCGGCAGTCCGGGCATAATACATGCCGGGGGAGCGGACGATCTGGGAAACGATGACCCGCTCAGCGCCGTTGATAACAAAGGTGCCCGCCTTGGTCATCAGGGGGAAATCGCCCATAAAGAGTTCCTGCTCCTTGATCTCCTCGGTCTCCTTGTTGCGCAGGCGCACCTTCACCTTGATAGGCGCGGCGTAGGAGATATCCCGGGCCTTGCATTCCTCGATGGAATACTTGGGGCTCTCGTCCATGGAGTAGTCGATGAAGCTCAGCTCCAGATTCCCGGCATAGTCCGTGATGGCAGCCGTGTCCCGGAAGACCTCCCGCAGCCCCTTGTCCAGAAACCACTGATAGGAATCCTTTTGGATCTCCAGCAGGTTGGGCATCTGGAGGGGCTCGGTCCGCCGGGCAAAGCTCTTGCGCAGGGTCTTGCCATAGTAGACGTCCTTGACCATTGATTGATCCACCTCGTTCTTTCATATTTCCGGAGGGATGTCCCCCACCTTTTCGCACGCCCGGCAAAGTTGTCACTTTGTCCCCAGTTTCCCTTGTCAGACCGGGCCGATTGTGGTATCCTACAGACAAGATGGGCTGATATGGGCACTCCCCCATTAAATAGAAGCGTTTTATTGTACCATGTACAACTATAAAAGTCAACAGAATTTTTCAAATCATCTGGAGCGATCCAGATTTTTTTGTTATCTACTGATTTGGAGATGATGGAATGTCCCCTCCCCGCCTCCGCAGACAGACCCTTGTGATGGCCGGCGTTCTGGTCCTGGCTGTTCTGATCCGGCTATTTCTCCTTCCCCATGTGACCCTGGACTATCAGGATTTTCTCTCCAAGTGGGTGGAGCACTTCCGGCAAAACGGCGGTTTTGCCGCCCTGAAGGACCCGGTGGGCAACTATAACGTGACCTACCTCTATCTGCTGGCCCTTCTCTCCTGTCTCCCATTTCCCGACCTGTACGGCATCAAGCTCTTCTCCATCCTTTTTGACCTTCTTCTGGCCTGGGGCGGATACCGGCTGGCCAAGCGGCTCTCCGACCGGGAGTGGGCGCCTGCCGCCGCCTTCTCGGCCCTACTCCTTCTCCCCACCGTGGTCCTGAACGGCGCCTGCTGGGGACAGTGCGACAGTGTTTGGGCCGCCTTCTGCATCTTGGCCCTGGCCTGCGCTCTGGAGGACAAACCCTGGCGGTCCCTGATCCTGCTGGGTCTGGCCTTCTCCTTCAAGCTCCAGGCCATTTTCATCATCCCCCTATGGCTCCCCCTCTGGCTCTCCGGAAAGGTCCACTTCAGGCATCTCCTCGCCTTCCCTGCCGCCTTCCTGGTCGCCATCTCCCCCGCCCTCCTTCTGGGCAAGCCGCTGAAGGACATTCTGGGCGTCTACCTGGGACAGACCTCGGACAGCATGGCCTGGGGGACCCTGAACTATAACTCCCCCTCCATTTTTACCCTCTTTCCTTACGGGACCCAGTTCCCCTCTGTCACCTCCAAACTGGCCATTTTCGCCGCCTTCCTGTTCATGGCGGTCATCCTGGCCCTGCTCCTGTGGAACCGTCGGCGGATCACCGACCGGGCCTGGGTCCTGGCCGGCGCCTGCCTGAGCCTGGGCATCCCCTTCTTCCTGCCCTACATGCATGAGCGGTACTTCTTCCTGGGGGGAGTCCTCCTTGCTGTCTGGGCCTTGTCGAGGCCCAGACAGGCCGCGGCAGCCGCGGCGGCTGAACTGGCCTCCCTGGGCGGCTACCACGCCTACCTCATGCAGAGATATGTTCTGGTCCTTTCCTTTTTCGGGCACACCTGGACCCAGTTGACCGAAGGGCTTCTGATGGCCACCGCCCTGGCCTATACCACAGCCTCCCTCATCACAGAACTACAACCCGACGCCTGACAAAAAGGCCCTTCCCACTCCGGGAAGGGCCTTTTCTCATTCTCTCACATCACCTGTCCCCAGCTGAGGTACCGGAACAGGAACCAGCATTGCAGTACCGCCGTCAGCACCCCCAGCGCCAGTGTCCGTTTGGGTTTCCCTTCCAGTTCAGCAGCCAGAAAATAGAAACAAGGCAAATCACAGGAAAGATACCTGCCCGCGCTGAGCAGCCAGGAAAGACAGTAGTTCAAAATCAGATATACAAAGGCATAGAGAGTAAACATGCTCCTGTGCTTTCTCCAGCTCCGAAGCATCAGAAGCCCGAACATGGGAAAGAGGACCAGCTCCGGGATCCACATCTCCCAACGGGTAAGTACATTGTACCACCCAAGGGCGTTCTTGGCCAGATAGGCCAGCACCTTGGGAAACCACATGAATCCTTGGCTCCAATGCTGCTGCATGACCGTAAAGGCAAAGGGGTCCCCCGTCACATACCAGTTGAGTCCAAAATAGACCAGACTGCCCAGAACAGGGGCACACAGCAGAGGGAGCCGCTTTGCAACCTCCCAAAGCCCTCTCCCCCGCTCCTCCTTCGGCAAAGCAAAGGGCTTTATGGAGTTGACCAATTCAGCCACCGCCGCCCCGATGAGGATAAGCCCCATCATCCGGGTCATGGCAGCCAAGGCCCCCCACAGGGCAAATCGCCCCCACCGGTGGTTCCGGATATGCCAAAGGGCGGCGGCTGTGGTCAGAAGAAACAGGCTCTCGGTCATGATCCCACCGAAAAAGAAAGAAAAGGGAAAGGCCCACTGCAAGAACATCCCCCGCCGGGCGATCTTTTCCCCATACTCCTCACACCCCAGCCGGTAAAAGTACACACTCCCCCAGCCGAAGCAGAGGAAACTGACCACCATCCCGGCCAAGGCCGTGTTGGGAATGAGCAGCCGAAAAATGCGGACGATCCACACGTAGAGGGGATAAAACACCAGAAACAGATGCTGTCCGTTCTCCACATATCCGGTGTAGCCCAGTTCCACCAGCTTGATGTAATGGGGCGCGTCCCACCGGGCCCAGAGGGAGGGCAGCTCCCCCAACCCCAATCCGTTCCCCACCAGAAGATCGTAGAGGAGTAGGCTCCCCACCGCCACCCCGCATCGGAAGAGGACCGCCCCGCCAAACACGCGCCACAGGTCCCATCCGGATGGGTTCTTCCCTGCTCTGCGGGGCAGGGAACTGTCAAAGGGAGCGGGCAGGGCCACTCCGGAGGCCCACAGCCACCGCAGGGTCAATGCCCCGAAGGCCAGCAGAAAGGCCCCTGAAGCGGTGATATTCCACATATGTTCCATTCCAGTCCTCCCCTCCGCCTTATTTTTATATCCAGTATACCCTTCCGGCATCCGGTTGGCAAATTAAATTTTCAAAAGAAACATCCGCCGAAGGTGTTGACAGTACGGTGACAATATGTTACAATTTGGTTACAATTTTTGTTTGACCAGCGTAATACTGACACAGGAGGCAAATCATGGCTGAAAACAACAAGGACATTCCCCTGACCTATAAGGGTCATCCTCTGCGCCGCAAAGGCAATCTCATTTACTATGGCAGCATGGCCGATAAGTATATCATCCTGCTCCAGGTCCTCTCCTCCCAGAAGGAGGGCGACATGGATGTGGCCACCAAGGTATCCATCCAGCTTCAGCTCACCGACCCCGATATCAAGAGCCGGGACGTGGTGGTGAAGAAGAGCGAAAAAACCAGCCTTTACGACGCCATGGATCTGGGCGCCATCTGGCTGGAGCGGGCTCTGGCCGGAAAGTAACTTCCTTTGCCCGGAATACAGAGACAGAAAGGGTGATTTCCCGTGGCATCATTCAAATCCTTCCTCCGCACCGCGCTCCTGACCGTCCTGCTCTCCGCCCTCTGCGCGGTAGGTGCCAGCGCCGCCTGTGAAGGCGTAGGCACCGTCACCGCCAGTGCCCTCCGGCTTCGCAGCGAGCCCAGCACGGAGGCCTCCATCCTGGCCACCGCCGCCCAGGGAGAGCTGGTAGTGATCCTGGAACAGACCGATGACGGCTGGTACAAGGTAGACTATCAGTCCATGGAAGGCTACATGTCCGCCGAATACCTGGACTTTCAGCCCCAGGCCGATGTCACTTTGGGCTGGGGCGTGGTAGAGGTCAGTGACTTTCTGAACGTCCGCACCGGACCGGGCACGGAATATAACGTGGTCGGCGCCCTCCGCAGCCGGGAAACCGTCCTTATCCTGGGCGTAGAAAACGGCTGGTACAAGATCCCCTATGGCGAGTCCACCGCCTATGTCCACAGCAATTATATCCGCTCCTGTATGGACGAATCGGGCGCCCGGGGCGACGACCCAGTCTACGACGGTACCCTGGCCGCTCAAATCGTGGCCTATGCCGAGGAGTTCCTCGGGGTCCCCTATGTATACGGTGCCAACGGCCCCTACGCATACGACTGCTCCTCCTTCACCCAGACGGTCTACGCCCACTTTGGCTATACCCTCAACCGCACCTCTTATGATCAGGCCCTCAACGGCAGGGCGGTATCCTGGGAGGAGCTCCAGCCCGGCGACCTGATTTTCTTCCGCACCATCGCGGGTGCCTACATCTCCCACGTGGGCATGTATGTAGGCGACGGCGTCATCATCCACGCCTCCTCGGGCAGCCGGATGATCCGCTACGCCAACCTCTATTCGTCTTACTTCACCAACGCCTACGTCTGCGCCCGGCGCATCATTGACGACTGATTTTTCCGCAAAAAGAGCCGCCCCTGCAGGGCGGCTCTTTTTGTGTCTGCTTTTACTCCTGAGGAGGAACATCCTCACCGGGAGCCTCAGGTTCAGCGGAAATCTCTGTCTCCTCGGCGACCGTGATCTCCTCCACCAAAGTCTCCACCTCGGCGTCGGTCACGCCGCCGGCGGCCTTGCACTCCTCGATCCGGCTCTTGTTCTCCTCAATATTCACCTTGGCGGCGGTGATCTTCTCGCACAGGGCCAGATAGGCGGGCTCGGGCGCCATGCCGCGCTCGGCATAGTAGAGCTTGCCGATCTCGATATAGGCCTTCTTGATGCTGTCCTCCTCCACCACGTTGGCCCAGCTCAGCTTGCCGATCTCGGCCAACTGCTTGGACTTGCTCACGCCGGTCTGCGCCAGATCCTTCGCCTTATCCATCAGGTTGTCAAAATCAATGATAGCCATGCTTCATACCTCCTGTTTTTTATGGTCCATGGCTATTCTATCCTTTTTCCCTGTCAGGTGCAAGTCCTATTTGACGGAATTTAAGAACTATTTACAATTCACCCTCTCCGCCGCCGCTCCATACAATGACTCAGGCGGGCCTCTGGGCCTGCCAATCTGAAACTGGAGTGGTTTTCGTGACCCCTGAAACCTATATGAAGTGTTACCATGGCTCCTGCGCCTGTGACCGCTGCGCTGCCGAGGCTGACGCCTGCCCTCTGGAGGCTGAGGCCTCCTGCCCCTGCTCCCAGAACCAGCCCGTGACTCCCGAGGTGGAGCCCGACTGCTGCTGCAAAGCCTCCATGGCAGAGGCTCTGCGTCTGCTCTGCAGTGAGCGTCTCGCCGAGCTGGTGGACTTCAACGCCTTCTTCTTCCTGACCGACTCTCTGGCGGTGGGTTCTCCCCTTTCCGTTCCCGGAGCGGACACCGACAACATCACCACCCCCACCGCCACGCTGGAGCGGTTCTCCCCCTGCAACTGCGACCTGCTGGACGTGAACGGCACGGCCTACTTTGCCGTTCCCGGCACCACCTCCGTCGCCATGGAGGCGGTAGACCAGCTCACCCTCTGCTCCCTGAAGGCGGTTGCCTTCCAGATCCTCGAGGCCGACTGCCCCCGGGACTGCGGCGACAGCAACTATGATCGGGCCGTCCGGGCCATCCGCCGGGCCATCCGGGCCGAGGGCGGCAGCACCGGGGCCTGCGGTACCTGCGGCGCCCACTGCAACTGTGACGACTGCTGCTGTGCCGCCGGTATCGTTCGTGAGCTCTCTACCCGGAACCTGAGCCGCATGGCCACACTCACCGCCGGCCCCCTGGTGCTCCAGAACGTCACCGTTCTGGGCTCGCTGGGATCGGCTCTGGTCCTGGCCGACGAGGCCCTCAGCCGTTTCTATCTGGTCTGCGCCAACGCCGTGGAGGCCATCGGCTGAGTTTTTCAAACCCAATACAAAAGAGACGTAAAAGCGGGCTCCCTCCCGGGAGCCCTACATGAAAAACATCCGAAAACCACTCACAGAACGGGGGAAGGCGTAAGCCTTCCCCCGTCTCTGTTATATATCGAAAAAAGTAAGCTGGGTGTCGTAGTTCCCCTTGGCCGCCCGGATGATCTGCCCCATCTCATAGAGCAGCCCCTTTTCCCGGCAGCGTTCAGAGAAGGCCGGCCAAAGCGTCTTGGCTCTTGGGCTCACACACTGGTACCGGTCACCGAACTGCCTGATATACCGCTCCTTCATCCCCGGAAAGAGCCGGTCCAGCGCCTGATAATAGTACGCCCGCTGCCGGTCCCGGAGGGTCATGCCGAAAGCCGGATACACAAACCTCGCTCCGGCCTCCGCCGCGGCGTCCACCACCGCCAAAACGCTCTCCGTGCTGTCCTCCAGAAAGGGCAGCACCGGCATGAGTACCACCCCGGTAAAGATCCCCTGATCCGACAAGCCCTTCAACGCCTTGAGCCGCCCGGACGGGCTTGGGGCCCCCGGCTCCACCTTCCGGGCCAAGGCATCGTCCACCGTGGTGACCGTCAGCTTGCAGATCACCGGCGCCTGCTTCTGAATATCGGCGTAAAGGTCGGCGTCCCGGAGGATCAGGTCGGACTTTGTGCAGACCGCCACCCCGCACCCGTAGGCATGAATGAGCATCAGGGCCTTCCTGGTCAGCTCCAGTTCCCTCTCCAGCGGGTTATACGGGTCGGACATGGAGCCCATTCCAATGAAGGCGGGTCGAACCTTCCGGCGCAGCTCGTCCCGCAAAAGCTCCAAAGCCTTCTCCTTCACCTTCACCGTGTCAAAGGTATCGTCCCGGTAACACTCGCTCCGGCTGTCGCAATAGATACAGCCATGGGAACAGCCCCGGTAGAGGTTCATGGTATGGTCGGTACCGAACCAGTCGGTGGACTTGTTCCGGGTCAGGATATGCTTGGCCGGAATGGTCTCCATATCCCTCACCCCTTATTCCCCGTCGTCCAGCACCTCACGGATCAGGAACCGGGGCCGGGCCTTTGTCTCCAGATAGATCTTTCCGATATACTCTCCGATGACTCCCACGGCCAGAAGGAGCAGCCCTCCCACGGCCCACACCGAGCCCAGCACCCAGGACCAGGCCCATACCGGAGCCCCCGCGATGGTCTGGATCAGGAAAATCAGCAGCGCGATGACCGAAGCGGCACAGATGACCGCCCCCAGTCCGGTGATCCACCGGATAGGCCGGGTGGACAGGCTGGTGATCCCCTCCCAGGCAAAGGAGAGCATCTTTTTGAGGGGGTACTTGCTCTCCCCCGCGAACCGCTCCCCCCGCTCGTACTCCACCGTACCGGTGCGGTAGCCGATCATGGGCACGATCCCCCGGAGGAACAGGTTGACCTCATGGAACTGAGCGAGCCCCTCCAAGGCCTCCCTGGACATGAGCCGGTAGTCGGCGTGGTTGAACACGGTCTCGGCCCCCAAGGCGTTCATCACCCGGTAGAACCCCTCGGCGGTGAAGCGCTTGAAGAAGCTGTCCTTCTTCCGGGAAGACCGGACCCCGTAGACGATGTGGCAGCCGGCGTAGTACTCCTCCACCATGGCGTCCACCGCGTCGATGTCATCCTGAAGGTCGGCGTCCATGGAGATGACCATGTCCGCCTTCTCCTTGGCGGTCATCAATCCAGCCAGAAGGGCGTTCTGGTGCCCCCGGTTCCGGGTAAGGCACACGCCGGAAAAGACCGGATCGCTCTGGTGGAGCTCCCCG
>CATMVA010000025.1 GCA_950075865.1 uncultured Oscillospiraceae bacterium
GGTGGACGGCAAGGAGGTCAAGATGACCGTGAAGAAGGGCCAGAAGGTCATCACCAGCAAGTACTCCGGCACCGAGGTCAAGATCGACGGCGAGGAGTACACCATTGTCCGCCAGGGTGATATTCTGGCCATTGTGGAGTAAAAAGAAAAATGGCACGCCGGGTCGTCGCGCTCCACGCAAAAGAGAAGCACGACCTGCGTGGGGCCTGACGACCCGGCAGGTCATCCAACTCAAATCAGGAGGTAATTGATTATGTCTAAACTCATTGCTTACGGCGAGGAGGCCCGCAAGGCCCTGCAGAAGGGCGTGGACCAGCTTGCCGACACTGTGAAGATCACCATGGGCCCCAAGGGCCGCAACGTGGTGCTGGACAAGAAGTACGGCTCTCCCCTCATCACCAACGACGGCGTGACCATCGCCAAGGAGATCGAGTTGCCCGATCCCATGGAGAACATGGGTGCCCAGCTGGTGAAGGAAGTGGCCACCAAGACCAACGACGTGGCCGGCGACGGCACCACCACCGCCACCCTGCTGACCCAGGCCATCGTCCGGGAGGGCCTGAAGAACCTGGCTGCCGGGGCCAACCCCATGATCATGAAGAAGGGCATCAAGGTCGCCACCGACGCCGCCATCGCCGAGATCAAGAAAAACTCCAAGAAGGTCAAGGGCACCGAGGACATCGCCCGGGTAGGTACCGTCTCCTCCGGTGATGAGCAGATCGGCAAGCTCATCGCCGAGGCCATGGAGAAGGTGGGCGCCGACGGCGTCATCACCGTGGAGGAGTCCAAGACCGCCGAGACTTATAGCGAAGTGGTGGAGGGCATGCAGTTCGACCGGGGCTACGTCACCCCCTACATGGCCACCGACATGGAGAAGATGGAGGCCGTCCTGGACGAGCCCGTCCTCCTCATCACCGACAAGAAGATCTCCTCGGTCCAGGATCTGCTGCCCCTGCTGGAGCAGGTGGTCCAGACCGGCAAGAAGCTGATGATCATCGCTGAGGACGTGGAGGGCGAGGCCCTGAACACCCTGATCGTCAACCGGCTGCGGGGCACCCTGAACGTGGTGTGCGTCAAGGCCCCCGGCTACGGCGACCGGCGCAAGGAGATGCTCCAGGATATCGCCATCCTCACCGGCGGCACCGTCATCAGCGAGGAGGTGGGCCTGGACCTGAAGGAGGCCAGCATGGATATGCTGGGCCGCGCCAAGCAGGTGAAGGTCAACAAGGAGAACACTATCATCGTGGGCGGCGCCGGTAAGGCCGCCGACATCAAGAACCGTGTGGCCCAGATCAAGGCCCAGGTGGAGGTCACCACTTCCGACTACGACAGGGAGAAGCTGCAGGAGCGGCTGGCCAAGCTGGCTGGCGGCGTGGCCGTGGTCCGTGTGGGCGCTGCCACCGAGACCGAGATGAAAGAGAAGAAGCTCCGCATCGAGGACGCCCTCAACGCCACCCGTGCCGCCGTAGAGGAAGGCATTGTGGCCGGCGGCGGCACAGCCTATGTCAACGCCATCCCTGCCGTGGAGGCCCTGCTCAAGACCACCGAGGGCGACGAAAAGACCGGCGTGCAGATCATTGCCGCCGCTCTGGCCGAGCCTGTCCGTCAGATCGCCATGAACGCCGGTGTGGACGGCTCCGTGGTGCTGGAGCACGTGAAGTCCGCCAAGGTGGGCACCGGCTTCGACGCTTACAACGAGACTTATGTGGATATGGTGAAGTCCGGTATCGTGGATCCTACCAAGGTGACCCGCTCCGCTCTGGAGAACGCCGCCTCCATCGCCAGCGTCCTGCTGACCACCGAGGCTCTGGTGGCCGACAAGCCCGAGCCCCCGGCTCCGGCCCCCGCCAACCCCGATATGGGTGGGATGTATTGAGAGAAAATTTTCAGAACGGCCGCCGGTGAAAACCGGCGGCCGTTCTGTTGCTTTCAAAAACCTCTTGCATATCTATCAGAAATCTGACCTACTAATGATAGGATTGTAATAGGAGGAGTTACTATGACCATCAAGCCTTCTACCGCATTGAGAAATGAATACCTGCAAATTTCCCTTTTGGTTAAGGAGACCGGGGAGCCCATCTTCATCACCAACAAAGGGGAAGCCGACGGGGTCTTTATGAATATGAAGAATAAGCTGATTTATCTCCCGGAAGCGGACCGGGACATTTTGGAAATCGTGAGATTCCATACGGAGAAGCTGGGCGCGAAGTATGCGGGAGGGATCTATCAAACGCTCCGGGAAGAGATTTCACGGCTCCGGGACTTTCCTTTGCTGGGACAGGCCCACCCCGATCCTGAGCTGGCGGTGAAGGGGCACCGCAAGCTGGTGCTGACCAATGCTTATGTGTCGGTTTGCAAGGTGACGGACAGCACAGTGTTTGTTTACAGCATCGTAAACAGTGCCAAGGATTATCCCAAATTGCTGAAATGAATCATGCCTTGCCGAGGCATTTTACCTCCGTTGACAAAAGCCCCGGCGAGGCTGTATCATGGAAGACAGAAACATCAAATAGGAGGTCTTTCCATGAAGCTTTTGGTGCAGGGGGACGACTATGGCTTTACCAAAGGGGTTACATATGGTATTTTGGACGCCATTGATAACGGAGTGTTGAGGAATACGGGCTTTTTTACTAACATGCCCATCGCCGCCTGGGCGGCCCGGCAGTTTAAGGCCAAGGACCGGAGCCGGGCTTGTCTGGGCATCGACTTCAACATCGTCTCGGGGCCTCCCGCCGCCGAGGCCGGGTCGGTCCCCAGCCTGGTGGACGGCAGAGGGGAGTTCATCCGCTCGGGGGATCGGGTGAAGGATCCCCGGTTCCGGACCGAGGAGGGCCGCCGGGAGATGTTCCCCTACGACGAGGTCTATCGGGAACTCCGGGCCCAGTACGACCGGTTTGTGGCCCTGATGGGCCGGAAGCCGGGGTATCTCCACGCCCATTCCCTGAGCCATGAGCATTACAACGAGGCCATTGCCCAACTGGTGAAGGAGGAGGGAGTACCCTATTCCCACGACATTCAGGAGAAGTACGGGTTTACCTCTCTGTTCGCCAAGCGGCCCCAGGGCGGGATGCCCAAGGACCCGGCAGCGGTCAAGAAGGTTTTTGACCCCATGGCCCAACTGAACAAGACGCCCTTGGAGGACTTTATGGCGTGCGCCGGGGAATTTCTGCGGGCGGACTATGTGCTTTTCGCTGGCCACCCTGGTTTTGTGGACGGGGCGCTGATGGGCCTCACCACCCTCTCCCTGGAGCGGATGCGGGACCATGAGGCCGTGACCTCCCCGGTCCTCAGACAGTGGGTGGAGGACAACGGGGTGGAGCTTATCACCTACTACGACCTGAAGTAATTGATCCCTAAGGCCCGGCGGAGACTTCGCCGGGCCTTTTCTTGCCTTTCCCGGCCTTTCCCGGTATAATAGAAGAAAATCCAGAGGAAGGGAGGTCCCACCATGGCCCGCCAAAACAAAAGAGAGCGCCCGGCCTTGCTCTGGGGTCTGCTGGCCCTGATGCTCTCGGGGGTGTTGCTCTGGGCCCGACCGGGCCGGGAGGGGCCGACCGTCGCCACCCTCCCGCCCACGCCATCGGCCGAAGTCACTCCCGCCCCGGCCCCCACACCGGACCCCTACCGGAACGGCAAGGCCCAGTTTGACGTGTCCCAGCTCTCCGCCGGGGTGGTCCGGGCCCGGTACACCGGCGGGGAGGAGCTACGGGTCAAGGTCCAGATCACCAAAGAGGGTGGCATCGACTACAACTACGACCTAAACCGGGACGGGGAGTTCGAGACCTATCCCCTCACCGAGGGGGAGGGGGCGTACACCCTCCGGGTGCTGGAGCAGTTGGCGGGGAACCGGTACCTTCCCGTCCTCACCTGTCCTGTGACCCTGATTCTGGACGACCCCATGGGGCCTTTCCTCCGGCCCAACCAGTTCGTGAACTACGGCCTGGCCGTGGCCGACCTGGCCGCCCAAGTCACGGCGGCGGGGGAGACCGATGCGGACAAGATTGCCCTGGCTCTGGACTATGTGGTGGAGACCCTTACCTACGATGGAGACAAGGCCGGGACTGTGGAGCCGGGCTATCTGCCCGACCTGGAGGCTGTTTTGGATGGGAAGAAGGGCATCTGCCTGGACTACGCCGCCCTGCTCTGTGCCCTGCTCCGGTCCCAGGGGATCCCCGCCCGGCTGGTGGTGGGGGACAGCGGTGAGCTCTACCATGCCTGGGTGGAGGTCTGGTGCGACACGGCCGGGGAGGCGGTTGGCATCCCCATCGCCGCCGGGGAATGGACCCTGCTGGACCCCACCTTCCTGTCGGAGGGAGGGGAGGACTCGCGGATCCTGGACTATGTGACAAACCGGGAAAACTATGTCCCCCGCTATCTCTACTGACCCGGAAAGCCTTGTCCTGCTTGAAGTCTACCGCCGGTGGATTGACAGGACCGCCCCAACCGGATAGAGTGGTGAGGAAAGGAGGGCTCGCAGATGGAAGAACTGAACAAGGAAAAATTCGGGGCCTTTTTGAGTGAGCGGAGAAAGGAGAACGGGCTGACCCAGCAGGAGCTGGCCGACCGACTGTTTGTGTCCAACAAGGCGGTGAGCAAGTGGGAGCGCGGGCAAAGCCTGCCCGACATTGCCCTGCTCACCCCCATGGCCGACATTTTGGGAGTGAGCGTGGCCGAGCTTCTGAAGGGGGAGCCCATCACCGGGGCGGCCATGGACAGCGGAGAGGTGGAGACCTTGGTGAGCCGAGCGCTCCAGCTTTCCGGGGCCGAGGAGGAGAACAAGCGTGGCCGGACCCGGAAGCGGTGGCAGACTCTGTGGGTGAGGAGCCTCATTGTCTCCCTTGGGGAGACGGCTTTCCTGATCTGGCAGGGGGAGACATGGGAGAGCTTGGGCAGCTCGGTGTTTCTGGTGCAGCTTCTCTGCCTGATCTTCGGGCTTTGGGCCTGCTTCTTTATCAAGGAGACCCTGCCCGCCTACTACGACGAGAACAGGATCGACTATTATACCGACGGGTTTTTCCGGCTCCACATCGCCGGGCTCCGGCTGAACAACAGCAACTGGCCCCATATCGTCAAGGACCTGCGGACCTGGAGCGTGGGGATGCCGGTGCTCTTTCCCGTGCTTTACTGGTTCCTGCGGCCCTGGTGGCATATTCTGGCGGTGCACCTGACGGTGACCCTGGTGGCTAGTCTGGGTTTTTTGATCCCGGTGGTGGCGGCAGGGAAGAAGTACGAATAGATCAGAAGCGGACAGCGCAGACGGCGCTGTCCGCTTTTTTGTTTCCGACGGGCATATCGGGAGGGCGGCTTCATATGGTATGAAAGAGAGAGGAAAAAATTTCGGGGAAGAGGCAGAGAAAAATGACGAAAAAAGTTGACATTTGAAAGATGCGGTTGTATAATTTCCACAAAGTGCGGACCGAAAACGCAGAGAGGGAATTGCAATCCGCACAAAAACGAGAGGGAGGAAATATTTATGTCTGGTATGCCCCTGATCATTGCGTTCGTTCTGGCGGTCATCATTATGATCGTCGCAATCTCCAAGTTCAAGATCCATCCCTTCATCTCCATCATGGCGGTGTCGGTCATTCTGGCGCTGCTGGCGGGGATCCCGCTGACCGACACCAGGCTGGCCGACGGTACTACGGTGAGCAGTATCCCCAACGTCATCGGCGCCGGATTCTCGAGTACCTTCAGCAGCATTGGTATCGTCATCATCCTGGGCGCTCTTATCGGCTCCATCCTGGAGAAGACGGGCGCCGCCCTGAAGTTGGCCGACATGGTGGTCAAGGTGGTGGGCAAGAACCATCCCGAGTTGGCCATCGAGCTGATGGGCTGGGTGGTCTCCATCCCCGTGTTCTGTGACTCCGGCTTCGTCATTCTGGATCCCATCCGCCGGGCCATGGTCAAGCGCACCGGCACCTCCAGCGTGGCCATGACCGTGGCCCTGTCCGTAGGCCTCTATATTTCCCACGTGTTCATTCCCCCCACGCCCGGCCCCATCGCCGCGGCCAACACCCTGGGCGTGGGCAACAACCTGCTGCTGGTCATGGGCCTGGGCGCCGCCTGCTCTATCCTGCCCCTGACCGCCGGCTACATCTTTGCCCTGAAGATCGGCAAAAGCGTCAAGAGCGCCGACGAGACCGGTGATAACGGTGCCGTGGTCAAAACCTACGAGCAGCTGGTGGCCGAGTACGGCCAGCTGCCCGGCGGCATGAACGCCTTGGCTCCCATCATCGTGCCCATCATTCTGATGGCCCTGGGCTCCATCGCCTCCATGGCCAAGTGGACCGGCACCGCCTTCGCCGTCTGCGACTTCCTGGGTAAGCCCGTCATCGCCCTGGCCGTGGGCACCATCTTCGCCGTGGTCCAGCTGGCCACCGCCAAGAAGATGGAGGATTTCTACACCATCACCAACGAGACCCTGAAGACCGTGGGTCCCATCCTCTTCGTTACCGCCGCCGGCGGTGTGCTGGGCAAGGTCATCTCGGTGTCCGGCATGGTGAGCTACATCACCTCCAACGCCAACATCCTGGAGGCTGTGGGTATCTTCTTCCCCTTCCTGCTGGCCGCCATCCTCAAGTCGGCTCAGGGCTCCTCCACCGTCGCCATCACCACCACCGCGGGCATCGTGGCTCCTCTGCTGCCCGCTCTGGGGCTGAGCTCTCCCGTCCGGGCCGCCCTTGCGGTCATGGCCATCGGCGCCGGCGCCATGACGGTCTCTCACGCCAACGACTCCTACTTCTGGGTGGTCACCAACTTCGGCGAGATGACACCCGAGCAGGGCTACAAGACCCAGACCCTGGGCACCCTGGTGCTGGGCCTGGCCGCTATGGTGGAGATCTTTGTTCTGTCCCTGATCCTGCATTGATCCGGTGCTCCAAAAGGCAGGGCGGCAGCGCCGCCCTGCCTTTTCTTCCACTATTTCTCCTGAAAGGATGATCCAAATGGACCAGCTTTTACGAAGCCATGCTGAGGCCATCGTCTCGGCCTCCATCCAGGCGGTGCAGCCTGACGAGGCGGTGAGCCGGGCCCTCCGGGGGCAGGATTTCCCTGGCCGGGTGGTGCTGGTGGCCGCCGGAAAGGCCGCCTGGCAGATGGCCAGGGCCGCCTATGACTGCATGGGGGAAAAGATCGAAAAGGGCGTGGTCATCAC
Source organism: uncultured Oscillospiraceae bacterium (assembly GCA_950075865.1). GTDB lineage: Bacteria > Bacillota > Clostridia > Oscillospirales > Oscillospiraceae > Vermiculatibacterium. Next base: position 7,154 of record CATMVA010000025.1, read on the forward strand.
CAAGTACGGTCATGTCATGGGCCCCATCGGAAACCTGGACTGCCGGGAGGCGGGCCACCCCGTACCCGACGAGGGTTCCTTCACCGCCACCCAGGCGGCTTTGGACATGGTGGAGGGACTGACCGAACGGGATACGGTACTTTTTCTCCTTTCGGGGGGTGGCAGCGCCCTTTTTGAAAAGCCCCTGATCCCCAGCGAGGAGCTCCAGGAGGTGACGGGCCAGCTGTTGGCCTGCGGCGCCGACATTGTGGAGATGAACACCCTTCGCAAGCGGCTGTCCGCCGTGAAGGGCGGCCGGTTTGCCCAGGCATGCGCCCCGGCCCGGGTGTTTTCCATCGTGCTCAGCGACATTTTAGGGGACCCCCTGGACATGATCGCCAGCGGTCCCGCCTACCCTGACAGCTCCACCTGTACTCAGGCGGTGGCCATCGCCAAAAAGTACCAACTGAAGCTGAGTGACCGGGCCTGGGTATTGCTGGAGCGGGAGACACCCAAGGAACTTACCAACGTGACCACCCTCATCACCGGCTCGGTCCGGGAGCTGTGCGCGGCGGCGGGGCGGGAGTGCGAGAAGCTGGGCTATCGGCCCATTCTCCTTACCGACCAGCTCTGCTGCGAGGCACGGGAGGCGGGCAGCTTCCTGGCAAGTATCCTCAAGACCCACGCGGGCGGGAAGGGATCCCTGGCCTTTATCGCTGGTGGGGAGACCGTGGTCCACCTGATCGGCAAGGGCAAGGGAGGGCGGAACCAGGAGCTGGCCCTGGCCGCAGCGGCCGGTATGGCGGGTATTGAAGGCGTGACGGTCTTTTCGGTGGGCAGCGACGGCACCGACGGCCCCACCGACGCCGCAGGAGGCTACGCCGACGGGGAGACTCTGGCCGCACTGGAGAAGGCCGGGCTGGACCTGTTCGACGTGCTCGCCGACAACGACGCCTACCACGCCCTGAAGGCGGTGGACGGCCTCATCGTCACCGGGCCCACCGGCACCAACGTCAACGACGTGGCGGTGGCTCTGCTCCGGAGGTAAAATAAGGTGGGGGCGGACGGAAATGGAGCCCCGCCCCCACTTGACATTTCTTCGGCGGGGTGCTATAGTTATCCCAGTCAAAACCGGCGTTGACGGAGAAGAAACCGCGCAGCCCTGTTCAGAGAGAGGCCCATATGGTGGGAGGGTCTTACAGAAGGCGGCGGCCGTACCACTCCCGAGCCGCCCATGAGGAATGGGCCGGGATTTGCCCGTTACAGCAAACACGAGCGACGGCGTAAGCCGTAAGCAGGGTGGAACCGTGGAGCTGAACGCTTCACCCCTGAAACATCATCAGGGGTGAGGCGTTTTATTTTGTCTTTCCCCGAACACACAAAAGGAGGAAATCAGCATGGCAGAAGAAAATTTCGAGTTCAGCTTTGAAAATCCCGAGTACCAAAAGACTTACTGGCACACCTGCTCCCATGTGATGGCCCAGGCTGTGAAGCGGCTGTGGCCCGAGGTGAAGCTGGCCATCGGCCCCAGTATCGACGAGGGCTGGTACTACGACATGGACGCGCCCTTCGCCTTCACCCCCGAGCATTTGGAGCAGATCGAGGCCGAGATGCGGAAGATCTGCAAGGAGAAGCTGAAGCTGGAGCGGTTCGAGCTGCCCCGGACGGAGGCCCTGAAGTTTATGGAGGAGAAGGGGGAGCCCTTCAAGGTGGAGCTCATCAACGACCTCCCCGAGGATGCCCACATCTCCTTCTACAAGCAGGGGGAGTTCACCGACCTGTGTGCCGGGCCTCATCTGGACTCCACCGGGCGGATCAAGGGCAATGCTCTGAAGCTCACCGCCTGCAACGCCGCCTATTGGCGGGGTGACAGCAATCGTGAGACCCTTCAGCGCATCTACGGCATCGCCTTCCCCAAGAAGGAGGAGCTGGACGAGTACCTGGCCAGGATCGAGGAGGCTAAGCGCCGGGATCACCGCCGTCTGGGCAAGGAGCTGGGCCTCTTTATGCTTCGGGATGAGGGCCCCGGGTTCCCCTTCTTCCTGCCCAAGGGCATGGTGCTGAAAAATACCCTTTTGGAGTATTGGCACCAGGTCCACAAGAAGTACGGCTATCTGGAGATCTCCACCCCCATCATGCTCAACCGTCAGCTGTGGGAGCGCTCGGGTCATTGGGACCACTACAAGAACAACATGTACACCACCGTCATTGACGATACCGACTTTGCCATCAAGCCCATGAACTGCCCCGGCGGTATGCTGGTCTATGCCAGCGAGCCCCACAGCTATAAAGAGCTGCCCCTCCGGGTGGGCGAGCTGGGCCTGGTCCACCGCCACGAGCTATCCGGCGCTCTCCACGGCCTCTTCCGGGTGCGCTGCTTCACCCAGGACGACGCCCATGTCTTTATGACGAGGGAGCAGATGAAGGACGTGATCCAGGAGACGGTACGGCTGTTCGACGAGGTGTATTCGGTCTTCGGCCTGAGCTACGAGATCGAGCTTTCCACCATGCCCGAGGATCATATCGGCACCGTGGAGGAGTGGGAGCACAACCAGGAGATCCTGAAGGACGCCATCACCGCCATGGGCAAGAGCTTTGTCATCAACGAGGGGGATGGAGCCTTCTACGGCCCCAAGCTGGACTTCCATCTGGCCGATTCCCTGGGCCGGACCTGGCAGTGCGGTACCATCCAGCTGGACTCCCAGCTCCCCGAGCGGTTTGAACTGGAGTATACCGGCGAGGACGGGCAGAAGCACCGCCCCGTCATGATCCACCGGGTGGTGCTGGGTTCCATCGAGCGGTTCATCGGGGTCATCACCGAGCATTTTGCCGGTGCCTTCCCCGCCTGGTTGGCTCCTGTGCAGATCAAGATCCTCCCCATCACCGACCGGGCCGCCGAGTATGCCGGAAAGCTCTCTGCCGACCTGGATGCCAAGGGCTTCCGGGTGGAGGTGGATTCCCGCAACGAGAAGATAGGCAAGAAGATCCGGGAGGCCACCCTGGAGAAGATTCCCTATATGCTGGTGGTGGGCGACCGGGACATGGAGAACGGCACCGTTTCGGTTCGTCACCGCAGCGGCGAGGACCTGGGAGCCATGGCCCTGGAGCAGTTCGTCACCCTCCTCAAGGCCGAGGTGGATTCTAAGGAGATCAAGTAAATCAAGCAGGAAAAACCGCCGGGAGGGGATCCCGGCGGTTTTTTTTCATAAAAAGGGGCAAACTGAGACGGAAGAGGAGGCGCACGACAATGAAAAACGAAAAAGCCATGTACGCTCTGAGTTACGGTCTCTTTGTCCTCACCGCCCGGCAGGGACAGAAGGACAACGGTTGTATCATCAACACGGTGGGGCAGGTCACTGTTACCCCAAACCGGATGACTATCGCGGTGGACAAGAAGAACCTGACCCACGATATGATCGTCGCCACAGGGAGCCTTACTGTCTCTGTCCTGTCCGAGAAGGCGGATTTCTCCCTGTTCCAGCGCTTCGGCTTTCAGTCCGGCCGAGATGTGGATAAGTTTTCCGGTTTTTCTGGAGCGGCGCGGGGGGAGAACGGTATTCTCTATGTGACCGAGGGGACCAACGCCTGGATCTCCGGCAAGGTGGTCTCGGCCACCGATCTGGGGACCCATACCCTCTTTCTGACCGACGTGACGGACGGCGACCTGCTCTCCGACGTTCCCAGTGCCACCTACGCCTACTACCAGGCCCACATCAAGCCCAAGCCCCAGGCCGGAGCGGAGAAGAGTGAAAAGAAGCGCTGGGTCTGCAAGGTCTGCGGCTATATCTACGAGGGAGACACCCTTCCGGAGGACTATATTTGCCCCATCTGCAAGCACCCGGCCTCGGATTTTGAGGAGATGAAATAAGGGAAGAAACAGAAAGCCCCGTCGGAAAAGCCGGCGGGGCATTTTGCTGCTGTTGGAAGTGTGTACGTGGCTATGAGGGAGATCGAGCTATTCAGGGGGTGATGGATTTTCCTGTAAATCAATCTCTTCTGCTATCCCTGACAAAGATTTTTTAGCGAAAGTCTCTTTATTTATTCAGTACCGGTCCACATTTCCACCGATGATAGGGGCGGGGATGAACCACATGATGAGGAAGATCAGCAGATTGGCTGGGGTCAGAGAGGCGTAGGCCCCCACAAAGGTCAGGTAGAAGGCCAGCAGCAGGCCGATGATGCTCCCCAGGCATCCCAACAGGGCGGAGAGCCGCACCGCCCGGCGGAGCCGGCGGGAGCCCACCACAGCCTCGGCATAGGGCCCCAGGCCCTCCCGGCAGAGAACGGCGGTGAGGGTGGGGGAGTGGTCCTGATCAGGGTCGGACATCTCCCGCCGACGCTCCACCGGGGGGAACTCCATCTTCTCGGCGGGTAGCTTGAACCGCTGGCGGAGGACCGAGGGGATCAGGTTGAAGTCCCGGGTACACAGCACCGGGGTGATCTTGTTGTGGATCAGGATGTCCAGGGCAGGGGGCACCGAGCCCGGCAGCTGGTATTTCAGGGCGAAGATGCCGGCCAGCTCCCCGTTGATGGCGCAGAACACAGCATTTTTTACCTTGAGCCCCGGGGGCAGGGCCACATCCATCAAGATCATGAAGGAGGCCGAGCCCACCTGGACCAAGTCCTGTCCAAATACTTCGGACACGCCTCCGCCCTCGTAAGCCGAGAACATCTCGCCCTTGCGGTAGACCGTCCCCTGGGAGCGGAGCAGGTCGTGGAAGATTTTGGTGAGGCCGCTGCCCGAATCCCGGATGACGGTGGCGGTCAGGGAGACCGTCCGTTCTACCGAAAAATCCCCGAAGATCTTGATGCCGTTGAGGGCCACCGCCCCCACGGGAAAGAGGTCAATGTCGGTGAGCAGCAGGTTGGAGTGCCCCGTGACCCCGGTGACCCCCGGCCAGCCGGCCAGAGCGGCCCCCAGCTTGGAAAGCCGCAGGGAGAGCCGCCGCCAGGGCAGCCCGAAGCACACTGCCGCCGACAGGGGGTAGGCGGCGGTCAGGGTGGCGGCCATGCACCACAGGAAATCCTCCCCCCGTTCCCGCCCCACCGAGGAGATGAGGGAGAAGAGCAGGCAAGCCAAAATCAGCAGAGGAGAAATGAACTGGTAGATGCGCTGGGCGCCGTCGGGCTCCTGGAGCTGGCTTCCAAAGCCGGAGGCGTCCCCCAGCCACTTGGCGTAGGTGTCCCGGTTGTTCCATTTGCCCTCGTCCCTTGTCACCCGATAGGGTTCTGAGGCCGAGGCGGCCGTGCGGCAGCTTACCCGCTGTCCCCGGCGCTTCTGGAGGTCTCCCCACATCAACAGGGACAGGGACAGGGTGGCGACGGCGCAGAAGGGGGAGCGGCGGAAGGTCCCGGTCTGGAGACTGGGCAGGGTGAGAGCGTCAATGAGAACGAACAGATTGGACAGGGCACACAGGGCGTCCATGCCGGTCTGTCCCCGAAAGGGACGGATCAGGGCCTGGAGGAGCAGATCCCCCCCCAGCAGCATGGCCATGGCCTGGACCCCGGCCATCAGGTAGCACTGGAGCATATAGGGCTCGGCCTGGGGGAGACACTCCCGCAGCAGGGGGGTGATGTCCTGGAAGGTGCAGTAGATCAGGGGAAGGGAGAGCAGAAAGACCACCAGGGTGCGGACGCGGAAAAAGGAAAAGCCCTTGTTATACCTTTTCAGTAGCTCGGCGGGGGGAAGGTCGGGGGGCGGAGGCACCTTCTTCCGGGGTTTTCGCTCCCGGACCGGAGGAGCTTCCTCCTCCTCGTCCACGCCGGGGATCAGCTCCTCGGCCTGGCGGACCGATTTGGCCTTCTCGGAGCCTTCCTCCTCAAACATGTGCTCGGCGAAGTTGTCAGCCCGCCGCCGGATCTGGTCGATGCCCGCCGCCACCGGGTTTTCCGGGGGCGGGGTGGGGAACTCCACCACCTTGTTCTCCTCGGGAGCCTCCTCTTCCGCCTCGTCCTCCTCGGGCGGGGGAGGCGGGGGCTCCTTCTCGATCTCAGGGCCGGGGGCCTTGCTCGGAAAAGCAGTGATTTTTCCGGCCTTGAGCGTTGAACTGCCCGTCTCGGGCAGCTTGCACTTCCTTGGAGGCTCCGGCGGCTTCTTGGGCTTGTTGGGGAAGAGGAAAGCCTCCTCCTGCTTCTCCCGCAGGTCCTCGGCCTTGTCCTCGTCGGTGTAGGTCACCCCGGGGCTGTGGTCGGGAGGTGGGGGAGGGCTGCTGCCGAACTCCGCCAGGATGGACTCCAGGGAGAAGGGGTCGCCGCCTTGTTGTTGTTCTTTGTCTTTGTCCTTGTCCATGGAGCCTCACCTCCCGTCCTCGCAAACTTCATATCCTTCGCCTTGGACTTAAAGTCCAAGGCTTACTCATTTCGTTGCTCATCCGCTCCCCGCAAAAGCTGAAGAGCGCTTTCGTGGGGGCCCCGCCGTTTAAGCCATTCTTTGCCTTACGGCCTCATACAGCAAAATAGCCGCCGAAGCGCTTGCGTTAAGGGAGTTGAGCTCCCCCTTCATGGGAATACTGAGCAATACGTCGCAGGTCTCCCGCACCAGCCGGCTCATACCGGTGCCCTCGCTGCCGATGACGATGGCGGCGGGGCCTTTCAAATCGGCCTGATAGATGGTCTGTTTGGCGTCGGCCGCCGCACCGAAGACCCAGACCCCGGCCTCCTTCAGCTCCTTAAGACAGGCAGTCAGGTTGGCTACCCGGGCCACGGGCAGGTGGCTCACCGCCCCGGCAGAGGTCTTGGCTACCACGGCGGTGAGGCCGGCGCTCCGCCGCTTGGGAATGATGACCCCGTGGGCCCCGGCGCAGTAAGCCGTGCGGATGACCGCCCCCAGGTTGTGGGGGTCGGAAAGCTCGTCACAGACCACGATGAGGGGGGCCTCATTCTTCTCGCGGGCGGCGTTCAGAATGTCCTCCACCTCCGCATACTCCCGGACGGCAGCCACGGCAATGACCCCCTGATGGGAATGGGTGACGCTCATGCCGTCCAGCTTCCGCCGGTCGCAGTCCACCACCGCGACGCCCGTCTCCCGGGCCTTGGCGGCGATGTGGCCCAGGGCGGAATCGGTCTCCCCCTTGGCGATATAGATCTTATCTATGGGGGTGCCCACCCGCAGGGCCTCGATGACCGCGTTGCGCCCCTCGATGATCCCGTCGTTTTCCTCCTGGCGGGTCTTCCAGTCCTTCTGTTTCTCCATGCCGGACCTCCCGATTTCGTGATGGCGATAGATAACAGAATTATAGCACACAATCTGTCCGAGAGAAAGAAAAAGTTCAGAGAAAGTTTACGCCTGCGTTCCTTGTGTTTTGAGGCCACTTATGGTAGAATATCCCTTAACGTAAGCAAAGGAGGGCTTTTTCATGCCCGAACAGAAGAACAACGGCGGCAAGCGTCCCCCCGCGGGACCGCCCAAAAAGAAAAATACTCTGGCCATGGTGTCCACCGTCATGTGGGCCCTGGCCGTGGTCATGCTCTTCAACTATATGACCTCCCGGCTGGACAAGATCAACTCCACCGAGGTCAGCTACGGTACCTTCCGCCAGATGGTGGCTGACGGGAAGGTCTCACGGGTGGACATGACCTCCAGCAAGTACACCATCTACCCCAAGCTCATCGACAACGGGAACAACACCTTCCTGGTGGTCCCCGCCACCGGGGAGGTGACTGTGGACCTGGTGGACCCCGAGGAGCGGATCCGCCAGGCCCAGGCTGCCCTGCTGGAGGCCGAGACCCTGCCCACCCCGCCCATTGAGGATGCGGCGGGACGGGAGGCTTACCTCCAGAGGCAGAAGCGGGCCCAGGAGGACCTGAAGGCCGCCCAGGACCTCCAGGCTCAAACCCCTACCTACTATTGTGCCCCTCTCAATGACGGCACCCTGATCGCCCTGCTGGAGGAGCACGGGGTTTCCCACTACGGTACTGAGTATGTGGAGCCGCTGTCTCCTTTCTTTTCCTTCCTTCTGGCCTATGTCCTGCCCACCGTGCTGATGGTGGGGTTGTTCTGGCTGGTGATGCGCTCCCTCTCCACTAAGATGGGTGGGGGCGGCATGGGCGGCCTCGGCGGTGTGGGCAAGGCCAACGCCAAGGTCTATGTGGAGAAGTCCACCGGGGTCACCTTCCGTGATGTGGCCGGCCAGGATGAGGCCAAGGAGTCCCTCCAGGAGATCATCGACATCCTCCACAACCCCCAGAAGTACACCGACATCGGGGCGAAGCTGCCCAAGGGTGCCCTGCTGGTGGGCCCGCCGGGTACCGGCAAGACCCTTCTGGCCAAGGCTGTGGCCGGCGAGGCAAACGTGCCTTTCTTCTCCATCAGCGGCTCTGACTTTGTGGAGATGTTCGTGGGCGTGGGCGCAAGCCGTGTCCGCGACCTGTTTAAAGAGGCCAGCAAAATGGCCCCCTGTATCATCTTCATCGACGAGATCGACACCATCGGCAAATCCCGGGACAACCGCATGGGCGGCAACGACGAGCGGGAGCAGACCCTGAACCAGCTCCTTGCCGAGCTGGACGGCTTCGATCCCGGCAAGGGCGTCATC
>CATMVA010000026.1 GCA_950075865.1 uncultured Oscillospiraceae bacterium
AGCACAGCAGACTCTGACTCTGTATGTGAGGGTTCGAATCCTTCACCCGCTGCCATAGAAAGAGGTCCAGCACCAATGGTGCTGGACCTTTTTCCATTGTTTGCGTTAGTAGATTCGAACCCTTACTATTTCAAGCTGGTTCCGGCCCGAAGGGCCGCACGGCGCGCAGCGCCGCTCGAATCCTTCACCCGCTGCCAAAAAAGACTGGACACCATCGGTGTCCAGTCTTTTTTATGCTTTGAGGCCGGGCTTATTTTTCACCGCCGATGAACTTGCTGATAGCGTGGAGGCTTACCAGGTTGAGGATCCCCTCATAGAGAAAAATGCCGCCGATGGCCCGCAGCAGCAGGGCTTGGGCAAGGTGGCCCTGCTGCCAGAGGATAAAGATGCCCAGCAGCACCGATATCCCCGACATGGCCAGGGTATAGGTCCAGCCGGCGTAGCCATACTGCCGTAGGTCCAGGCCCCGTTTCAGGTTTACCAGGCCGTCGGCCAGGACATATATCCCCAGGATGGTGAAAATAAAATCCATGAGGAAGGAGGGGTGGGCCAGAAGCAGGCCGCCCACCACGACGGCCACCAGGCCGAATACCAGGTCGGCCTGCCCCACGCTGCCCTGGAGGAAGAACCGGGCCACCATGGTGCCGCCGTATATCAGCAGCAGGATGCCCACGGCGGTGAAGAGGAAGTTGGCGGTGGCCGTGGGGCGGAGGATCAGGATGAGCCCCAGGACCACATAGGTCAGGGGGGCGGCCAGAACAGAGAGCTTACTTTTCATGGAAAAGACTCCTTTCAGACTTATTGGATCCCCAGCTTGATCCACAGCTCGTTGTAGAGCCGGCGGGTCTCCTTGGGCAGGACCACGTAGGACTGGCACCGGTCCAGCACCTCCTGGGGGGCGGCGATGATGTCGTAGGTCTCCTGGTCCAGCTCCTCCTCGTAGAGGGCCTCGTAGTAGGCGGGATACTGCTCCAGGGCCTCCTTGTTGGGGGAGGCGTACCAGATGAAGTCCATGTTGCGGAGGTTGGCCTCGGTGGAGGCGATGAAGTTGATCCAGGCCATGGCCTCGTTGTAGTGGGGGGCGTCCTTGAGCACGCACATGGCGTCCACGAACCAGTTGGAGCCCTCCTCCGGGATGACGAAGGCCAGGTCGGGGTTGTTCTCCACGGCGGTCAGGTAGTCCCCGGCGTAGTAGGCCCCGATGGCGGCGTTGCCCCCCTCCATCTTCAGGAAGATCTCGTCCATGACGAAGGCCTGGTACACGCCTCTGCTCTTGGCGTCGGCGATGAGGCCGGCGGCCTCCCGGAGCTGGGCTTCATCGGTGGTGTTCAGGTCATAGCCCAGATAGAGAAGGGCGGTGGCCATGGCGTCCCGGGAGTTGCGGAACATGAGGACCTCTCCGGCGTATTTATCGTCGAACATGGCCCCCCAGCTGGTGATGGGCTCCTCCACCATGGTGGTGTTGTAGATGATGCCCACGGTGCCCCAGGTGTAGGGGACGGTATATTCGTTGGTGGGGTCGTAGGGCAGGTTCCGGAACTGCTCGCCGATGAGGGAGAAGTTGGGGATCTGGTCATAGTCCAGCTTCTCCAGCATGCCCTCCTCTATAAGCTGGGAGATCATATAGTCCGAGGGGACGATCACGTCATAGTCCCCCGCGCCCACCTTCAGAAGGGAGTAGAGGGCTTCGTTGCTCTCGACAGTCTGGTAGTTGACCAGGATGCCGGTCTCCTCCTCAAACTGGGTGATCAGGTCCTCGTCGATATACTCGCCCCAGGAGCAGACGTTGACCACCGGCTGGCGGGTGTTCTGGAAAGCGCCAACGGCGGCGGTGGCCAGCACCCCGGTGCAGGCGATGCCCGCCGCCGCCTTGGCCAGCCAGGAGGGGGCGCGGGGCTTCCGCCGTCCGGGGTTCCCGGCCGCGGCGGGAAGGGAGGCGGGGGCGGCCTGCTGCCGCAGGGCCAACTTCTCCTGCCGGGCCTCCCGGATGTTGATGATGGCCAGCAGCAGGAGCACCGTCACGAACAGGAGGGTGGAGATGGCGTTGATCTCGGGACTCACACGCTTCTTGGTCATGCCGTAGATGGTCATGGACAAGGTGGAGGAGGACGACCCCGCCGTAAAATAGCTGATGATGAAGTCGTCGATGCTCATGGTGAAGGCGGTGAGGGCCCCTGACACGATGCCCGGCTTGATCTGGGGCAGAATCACCTTCCAGAAGGCCTGGAACCAGGTGCAGCCCAGGTCCAGGGCCGCGTCGATCATGTTCTTGTCCAGCTGCCGCAGCTTGGGGCTCACCGACAGCAGCACATAGGGAATGTTGAAGGTGATGTGGGCGATGAGCAGAGTGGGGAAGCCCAGGGTGAGCCGGGTAGGCAGCTCAAACAGGGTCTGGACTGAGTTGAACCAGAGGGCAAAATCCTTCCACCCGGCGAAAAAGGCCACAAAAAACAGGCACATGGCCACGCCGGTGACAATATCGGCGTTCATCATGGGAATGTTGTTCACCGTGTTCAGCACATTCCGGGTCCGCCGGCGCAGGCCGTAGAAGCCGATGGCGGCGAAGGTTCCGGCAATGGTAGCGATCACGGTGGCCAGCAGGGACACCAGAAGGGTGGTGTAGAGGCTTCGCATAATGATGCGGTTGTGAAAGAGCTCCCGGTACCAGTTCAGGGAGAAGCCTCCCCACACCACGTTGCTGTTATTCTGATTGAAGGAGAAAATAATCAGCAGGATGATGGGGGCGTAGAGGAACAGGAACACCAGAAAGGTGAACGCGCGGCTGAGGGCGGAGTTTTTTTTCATAGGACCACCGCCTGTTCCTCGCCCTCACCGAAGCGATTCATGACCCACATACAAAGCACCACGATGACCATCATCACCAGGGCGATGGCGGCCCCCAGTTGGGGATTGTAGGCCCCCCCCAGGAACTGCTGCTCGATGAGGTCGCCCAGCAAAAACTCGGTGCCGCCGCCCAGCATGGTGCTGATGGCGAAGGTGGACACGCTGGGCACAAAGACCATGGTGATGCCCGACAGTACGCCGGGCAGGGACAGGGGCAGGATGACCCGCAGGAAGGTGACCACGCTGTTGGCCCCCAGGTCATGGGCGGCTTCCACCAGGGAGTGGTCCAGCTTGATGATGACCGAGTAGATGGGCAGGATCATAAAGGGCAGGTAGTTGTACACCATGCCCAGCACCACCGCTCCCTGGGTGTCGATCATCTGGAAGGGCCCCAGACCGAAGAGACCCAGGAACTGGTTGATGAGGCCATTGTTCTCCAGAATGGCCATCCATGCGTAGGTCCGCAGCAGGAAGTTCATCCACATGGGCAGCATGATGAGCACGGTGGCCAGCCGCTGGAACCGGGCTCCCTCCCGGCTGAGCAGGTAGGCCACCGGGTAGCCGATGACCAGACAGATGACCGTGGCGATGATGGCCAGCCGGAAGGACCGGACAAAGACCACGGTATAGTCGCCCATGGAGGCGAAGTTGGCCAGGGTAAACCCGCCGTCGGCGCCCGAGAAAGCGTAGATCACGACCATGATGATGGGGGCCACCACAAAGATCGCCATCCAAACCACATAGGGGATGGTGAAAGCCTTTGTTCTATTCATCGCTGCCCTCCGTGACCGCGTCGGCGTCCACGTTCAGCTCATCATAGGCCTCCGAATAGGAGCTGTAGTCGCCGAACATACCGGAGTACCGGCTCTTGCGCATGATGTGGATGCCGTCTGGGTCGATCTTCACCCCGATCCTGGCCCCCTCGGGGGAGTAGTCCGTGGTTTGGATCAGCCACTTGAAGCCCTGGAAGTCCACGATGATGTCGTAGTGCATCCCCTTGAAGGTGACCTCGGTCACCGTGCCCGTGATCTGGCCCTGGTCCACGGGGACGATGTCGATGTCCTCGGGTCGGATGACCACGTCCACCGGCTCGCCCTGGGCAAAGCCCCCGTCCAGGCAGGGGAACTTCTTGCCGTACATCTTGACCACTTTGTCCTCCAGCATGATGCCGTCGATGATGTTGGATTCTCCAATGAAGTCGGCAACAAAGGCGTTTTTCGGCTCGTTGTAGATATCCTCTGGGGTGCCGATCTGCTGGATGTTGCCCTTGTCCATGACCACCACCGTGTCCGACATGGTCAGGGCCTCCTCCTGGTCGTGGGTCACGTAGACGAAGGTGATGCCCACCTCCCGTTGGATCCGCTTCAGCTCCACCTGCATGTCCTTGCGGAGCTTCAGGTCGAGAGCCGCCAGGGGCTCGTCCAGCAGCAGCACCTGAGGCCGGTTGACGATGGCCCGTGCGATGGCTACCCGCTGCTGCTGGCCGCCTGAGAGGGACTCCACCCGCCGCTTGCCGTAGCCGGGCAGGTTGACCAGCTCCAGAGCCTCCTCCACCCGGCGGGCGATTTCGTCCTCGGGGGTCTTGGCGATGCGCAGGCCGAAGGCCACGTTTTCAAAGATATTGAGATGGGTGAACAGGGCGTACCGCTGGAATACCGTGTTGACCCGCCGCTTGTGGGGGGGCACGTCGGTACATCGCTGCCCATCAAAAAACACGTCTCCGGAGGTGGGTGTCAAAAACCCGCCTATGATCCGCAGCGTGGTGGTTTTGCCGCACCCGCTGGGACCCAGAAGCGTGAGGAATTCCTTATCATTGATGTAAAGATTGAGATGATCGAGAATGATCTCGTCGTCAAACCTGACGACACAGTCCGATAGACGGATCAACTCCTTGGACATGTATCCTCCCCCATTTTCTCTGATATTCAAAAAGGACGTACCCAACCGACGGCTGGGTACGTCCTTCCTGTGAGACACATTATAAACTGTGTGGGAGAAATGTCAATAGATTTGTCAAAATTTCTGGGGAGATTTTATGGCCCAAAAGGAGCTTCACCCAAAATACTCCCCCACGAAATCGATCCCCTCCCGGGGCACCTCCAGCACCTTGCCTTTCAGGTACTCCAGCTCCCCGGCAACCGTGGGGAAGTCAAAGACCAGCTTGTAGGACCACAACGCCTGGCCCTTCCGGTCGAGGCGCCGGTTGTCCCGGCGCTGACCGTACTTGCCGTCCCCGGCCAGAGGGTGGCCTGCGGCGGCGAACTGGGCCCGGATCTGGTGGGTCCGGCCGGTGAGCAGCTCGCACTCCACCAGGGACAGGCCGTTCTTGACCTGGAGGGTCTGATACCGGGTGGCCGCCGTTTTGCCCCCGGGCACCGGCTTCTGGTAGACCGCGACCTGGTTCTTCTTTTCGTCCTTCAAAAGAAAGCCCTTCAGCTCCCCGCTGGGGGGCGCCATCTTGCCCACCACGGCGGCCAGGTAGAACTTGGAGATCTCCCGATCCCTGATCTTGTCGTTCAGGATCCGCAGAGCCGGCGCCGTCTTGGCGGCGATGACCAGCCCGCCGGTATTCCGGTCGATGCGGTTGCACAGGGCGGGGGCAAAGGAGTTTTCCCACCGGGGGGACCACTCCTTTTTCTGGTAAAGGTAGGCCTGGATGTGGGTAATGAGGGTGTTGACGTACTCCCCCTGGTCCGGATGGCAGAGAAGCCCCGGCCGTTTGTTGCAGACCATGATATTTTCATCCTCGTAGACGATGTCCAGCACCGGCTTGAAGATGGAGAGGAAGGCGTTGCCCTCGGTGGGGGTGTCAAAAAACTCGTCGTTGATATAGAGCTGCAAAAGGTCCCCGGCACACAGCCGGTAGTCCCGCTGGGCCCCCTTGCCGTTCACCTTCACCCGCTTGAGCCGGATGTACTTCTGGGCCAGGGCGGCGGGGAGGAGAGGCACCGTCTTACCCAGCCAGCGGTCCAGCCGCTGCCCAGCGTCGTTTTTGCTGATGGTGAACTCCTTCATGCTCCCGCCTCCTTTTCCCTCATTCTACCACAAATGAAGAGAAAGGGAAGAAAAATTTTCTCCGGTCTTGACAACCGCCGCCCCAGCACATATAATGTACCACAATAAAGGAAAACCTGCGAGGAAGAGAAGTACCCGGCCCAGCCAGGGCGCAGCGAGTCCCGGACAGTGGAAGCGGGATCTGAGGCAGCCGGGGAATGGACTTCCGAGGGCGGCTTGAACGGGGCAGGAACCAGTGAAGTCCCCCAGTAGATGCCGACGGGATCCCCACCCGTTATCCATGGGGCACGCATGATGGCGCGTGAAGCGAGTGGACGTCGCAAGACGTCAATTTGGGTGGTATCGCAGAAGCAAACGCTTTTGTCCCATGGTGGGACAGGGGCGTTTTTTGTTTCTCAAAAAGGCCGTGCACAGGAAGCCGTAGACTGCCCGAGCGGCCGTTGCCGCAAAACGGCAATGACGCGAGGCCGGCCCCTCCATCTGTCACCCAAAATCTATTTTTGGAGGAAATGACCATGAAAAACCTGACCCTGAAAAAGACCCTGACCCTCTGTCTGGCCCTTGCCCTCTGCCTTCCCCTGGCCGCCTGCGGCGGCGAGAAGGCCGGGGACGGCACGACCTACAAGATCGGCATCTGCAACTATGTGGATGACGCCTCCCTTAACCAGATCAACGAGAACATCCAGGCCCGGCTCAAGGAGATTGGGGCGGAGAAGGGGGTCACCTTTGCCGTCTCCTACGACAACGCCAACGCCGACGCCGCCGTGATGAACCAGATCATCGCGGGCTTCCGGGCTGACAAGGTGGACCTGATGGTGGGCATCGCCACCCCCGTGGCCATGGCCATGCAGGCCGCCACCGAGGACAGCGGCATCCCCGTGGTATTCTCGGCGGTCTCCGACCCGGTCTCGGCCCAGCTGGTGGACTCCCTGACGGCCCCCGGGGGCAACCTGACCGGCACCAGCGACTACTTGGACACCAACTCGGTCATGAACCTGATCTTCGCCGCCCAGCCCGATGCCAAAAAGATCGGCTTCCTCTACGATATCGGCCAGGACTCCTCAGCCACCCCCATCGCCCACGCCAAAGAGTACCTGACGGCCAGAAACATTGAGTATGTGGAGCGCACCGCCACCAACGCCGGCGAGGTGATGCTGGCCGCCCGGGCCCTGGCCGGCGACGGGGTGGACGCGGTTTTCACCCCCACCGACAACACCATTATGAAGTCCTATTTCGCCATCTATGAGATCTTTGTGGAGGCCGGTATCCCCCACTATACCGGGGCCGACTCCTTTGCCCTCAACGGAGCCTTCCTGGGCTACGGCGTGGATTATGCCAACCTGGGCCGGGAGACCGCCGGCATGATCGCCCGGATCCTCCTGGAGGGCGAGGATCCCGCCCAGCTTCCCGTCAAGACCTTCAACAACGGCACCGCCACTGTGAACACCGAGACCTGCGCCGCCCTGGGCTTTGACTATGCAGAGATCGAGGCCCTCTTTGTCCCCCTATGCACAAAGGTCCAGACCATCACCACCGCCGAGGACTTCGGCGACCTGGAGGGATAAACCGCCATGCTTTCCTTGATACAGACCGCCCTGGAGCTGGGGCTTATCTATGCCCTCACCGTTCTGGCGCTCTTTCTCAGCTATTCCATGCTGGACGTCTGCGACCTGTCGACCGACGGCTGCTTTACCCTGGGGGCCGCTGCGGGGGCCGTGGTAGCCCTCTCGGGTCACCCCCTGCTGGCCCTGCCCGCCGCCATGCTTGCCGGCATGACTTCGGGCCTGGTCACCGCCCTTCTCCAGACCCGCCTGGGCATCGACTCCCTCCTTGCGGGTATCATCGTCAATACCGGGCTCTACTCGGTGAACATCGCCGTCATGGCGGGGGCCTCTCAGGTGAGCTTGAACCGCACCGATACCCTCTTCACCCTGGCCCGCGACCTGCTGAAGAGTACCCCCCTGGCGGGAGGTCACAAGCTGGTGGTCCTGGCCGTCCTGACCGCCCTGGCGGTGGTCCTGCTCACCCTGTTCCTGAACACCCGCCTGGGCCTGGCCATCCGGGCCACCGGCGACAACCGGGACATGGTCCGTGCCTCATCTATCGACCCGGTCTTTACCGTGACGGTGGGGCTCTGTCTGTCGGGCGCCCTCACCGGCCTGTCGGGCTGCCTTCTGGCCCAGTACCAGCGCAGCGCCGAGATCAACCTGGGCACCGGGGTCCTGACGGTAGCCTTGGCCTCCCTCCTGATTGGCCGTGTCCTGGCCCGCCGGGGGGGCATCCTCCTCCGGGCCGCCGGCGCTGTGGCCGGCGCCTTCCTCTTCCGCCTCATCTACGCCCTGGCCCTCCAGCTGGATATGCCCGCCTACATGCTCAAGCTTACCTCGGCGGTCATCGTGGCCCTCACCATCGCCGTGCCCTACCTGAAAAAGCAGTATCCCCTGCTTCTGCGGGCTAACCAGGGAAAAGGGGGGAAGGGCACATGCTGAACCTCACCCACATCACCAAGACCTTCAACCCGGGCACGGTGAACGAGAAGACCGCTCTCCGGGACATCTCCCTCCATCTGGACCGGGGGGACTTCGTCACCGTCATCGGCTCCAACGGAGCCGGCAAGTCCACCCTCATGGGTGCCATCGCCGGGGACTTCCTTACCGATTCCGGTACCGTCGAGCTGGACGGCCGTGACGTCACTCTCGCCCCCTCCCACTTGCGCGCCAAGCGGATGGGCCGCCTTTTCCAGGACCCCGCCCGGGGCACCGCCCCCGGCATGACCATCGAGGAAAACCTGACCCTGGCCGGGGGAAAAGGGGGCTGGTTCTCCCGCACCTCTAAGACTGACCGATCCCGATTCCGGGAGATCCTCTCCCAGCTTGACATGGGCCTGGAGGACCGCCTGCGCCAGCCCGTGGGCCTTCTCTCGGGGGGACAGCGGCAGGCCCTGGCCCTCCTCATGGCCACCATGGAGACCCCTGACCTGCTTCTCCTGGACGAGCACACCGCTGCCTTGGACCCCCAGACGGCCGAGAAGGTCCTGGCCGTCACCCGCCGGGTGGTGGAGGAGAACAGGATCACCACCCTGATGGTCACCCACAATATGACCCAGGCCCTGACCCTGGGGACCCGCACCTTAATGATGGATTCTGGCTCTATCGTGCTGGACATCGGCGGGGAGGAGCGCAAAACCATGACGGTGGAGGGCCTTCTGGCCGCCTTCCGCGCCAACGTGGGCCGTGGCCTGGACACCGACCGGATCCTCCTCCGCCCCGAGGGCGAATAAAAGAAAGGAAAAGTTTATGAAACCGAGATTGAGAGAGATCGTAGACGCCTTCCAACACTACAATTCCCCCGATATGGCTTACCAGGTCTTCGGCTTTGACCTGGCCCTGACCTACGACGCCCTGGTGGTGGCCCCCAGCTTCACCCCCATGAAGCTTCGGATGGAGACGGATGCCCAAATCACACTCCTGAAGGAGTCGGCCTACACCGCCGGCTACCTGGTGGAGAAGGACGGTCTGCGGATCGCCTGGATCAAGACCGCCGCCTCGGCCTCCACCTGTATGGACCACATGGCGGTCTGCGCCGGGATGAAGGTGAACAAGCTGATCTTCGTAGGGGCGGTTGGCGCCCTGAGCCCCCACATAGCGGTGGGAGACCTCTGCACCCCCTCCTACAGTATTGCCGGGGGCTACGCCCTGACCTATCTGAAGGACTCCATCCGGGACTTTGTCCCCTTTGAGAGGGTGGAACCCCACAGCTCTCTTGTGGACCGGGCTATCGCTCTGGCTGCCGGGGAGGGTTGCGAACTCAAGCCCGCCTCGGTCTTCTGCACCGACTCCATCTCCGCCGAGTACTTCCACCTGGAGGAGATTCGCGCCTTCGGCACCGACCTCATCGAGATGGAGACCGCCGCCTTCCACACCATGGCCGACCTGATGGAACTGCCCGCCGTGGCTTTGTTGCTTGTGTCGGACAACTCGGCCGCGGGGGTCCCCCTGGTGGGGCGGGAAGGGGAGGCCGAGCAGCGGTACCGCCACGCCCAGCGGGAGGTCCTGCCGAATCTGATTTTCCATATCGCGAAGCTGAAATGAAGGCTCCCTCTGCGGAGGAACAACGGCACGGGGCCTCTCCGTCAGGAGAGGCCCCGTGCCGTTGCTTGGCCGGATACAAAGGGCAATTTGGGTCCGGGAGGCAGTCTACTTCTGCTGTTCCTTCAAAGCCCCCTTTTCCATCACCAGGACCCGGTCATGCTCCTCCATAAGCCCGTCACGGATCCGGTGGGTGATGGTCAGCAGGGTCAGCTCCTCCATCTCCAGAAGTTCCCCTTCGATCTCATTGGCGGCTGCCACATCGATAGCGGACACCCCCTCGTCCAAAATCAGCACCTTCACACCTCGGATCAGAGCCCGGGCCAGCGCGATGCGCTGACGCTGCCCCCCGAGAGATGACCGCCGTTCTCTCCGCAGCCCCCATCCAGCCCGCCCTCAATGGTGGGCAGGAACCGGTCCACGCCCGAAAGCCGCAGGGCGCGGCGCAGCTCCTCCGGGGAGAATTCCTCCCCCGGGCAGATATTGAACCGGAGGGTATCGTTGAATAAAAAGGTGTTTTGGTGGCTGACCGTGACCAGGGCGTGCAGCTTGCCGTTGTCAAGCTGATGCAGCTCAGTTCCGTCGTAGCAGATCTCTCCGGTATAGCCCGCATAGCTGCCGCTCAGCAGCTTGATGAGGGTGGACTTTCCAAATGAAAAAATAAATCAAGAAAATATTTGACAGACCGGGATTTTTTCGTTATAATGTCTGGTGCACTGTTATAAGGAGAATACCATGCGTCTGGATTTAAGAGACATCATCCATATCCCCGGTGCCCGGAAGGAATTTTCCTACGAGATGGACCTGAGCTGGTTCAAGCTCTACGGAGAACACCCCTTCGGCCGGAGCGTGCAGGTATCCGGCGCGGTACGGAACATGGCCGGTGCCCTCCAACTGGAGGGGGAGGCCCTCACCGTTCTGGATACCCGGTGCGACCGTTGCCTGAAGCCCATCACAGCGGACCTCACTGTTCCGGTGGAGACCCTTCTGGCCGAGGAGCTGGCCAACGGGGAGGAGAATGACGAGATCGTCCTTCTGGACAAAGGGCAGGTGGATCTGGACGAGATCTTCACCACAGCCTGCGTTCTGGCTCTGGACAGCCGCCATCTGTGTGGCGAAGACTGTAAGGGCCTATGCCCCACCTGCGGGAAGGACCTGAACGAAGGCCCCTGTTCCTGCGGGAAAGAGATGGATCCACGCCTCGCCGTCTTGGCGAAGCTTTTGGATAAAGATTCCCAAGACAAAGACGAGGAAGCATAGGAAATGCTCCTGTCACACTGAAGGAGGTGTCATAGATGGCAGTCCCTAAGAGTAAAGTGTCCAAGCAGCGCCGGAACAAGCGCCGCTCGTCCGTGTGGAAGCTGGATACCCCCAGCGTCAACGTGTGCCCCAAGTGCGGTGCATTCCGTCTGCCCCACCGGATGTGCAAGTCCTGCATGACTTACAACGGCCACGACTTCAACAAGGCCGAAGCCGCCCCCGCCGGCAAGTAAGGACAAAGAGGAAGAGAGAACGCTGTTCTCTCTTCTTTTTTACTATGCAGGGAAAATTTCCTTGCAGACACCAATGCAATATGTTACAATTTTCTAAAAGGCGTACGCCTTTTTCTCTCTCCGGCGGAGAGAAGTTTTTTGAGAGGAGAAACGAACATGAGAAAAAAGTTTTTACCCCTTATCCTGGCCATCGTCATGGTCCTTTCCCTGGCGGCCCCGGCGTCCGCCGCCAAGGACGATAGGAGCGATCTGCCCGAGTATGAGATACTTTCTATGCTGCCCGAAAAGCTGGACCGGCCCGCCCGCCCCACCACGCTGGAACAGGCGGATCTTTACAGCCACCCCGCCGGGGGAGGCAACCTTGTCAAGTGGACCGATGAGAACACGCTCCAGGAGATCGTGGAGCTCACCGACAGCCTTACCGCCGGCAAGACCACCGACACCCAGAAGATGAAGGCCATCTTTGAATGGGTGTACCAGAACATAAATTATGGTCACGAAGACAACACGCTCTGGGGGAAGAGATTTTCCGATCTGACCCAGGAGCAGAGAAAACGGCTGTGGGAGGCCGGCGATCCCTACAGCGTCTATACCAAGCGGCTGGGCATCTGCGAAGGCTACTCCAACCTGTGCTGGCTCATGGGCACCATCGCGGGCATCCCGGTGGCCAAGCTCACGTGCTACACCAGCATGGGCCACGCCAGGAACGCCGCCCTTCTGGACGGGAGGTGGGTCTTCTTCGACGCCACCGAAGCATGGAACAAAGTAGACCCGGACCACAGCTGGGATCTTGATCCATATGCGCGCGCAAGCTCATACAGCGCAATTTGCTTCTACGATGGCGTGTACCAAATGTATGTTGCCAGAGGGTATGAGAAAAACATCATCGTTTCGGCAGCCTTCCGCTCGGGGTTTCAGTGCCCCGCCAACGTGACCATCCCCTCCTATGCGACCGAGGTGTCAAGAAGCGCCTTCAAGGGCTGCACCGACTTAAAGAGCGTGACCATCCCCAACGGGGTGACCACGATCGACGGTAACGCCTTCGAGGGCTGCACCAACCTGGAGAATGTGGACATCCCCAACAGCGTGACCACCATTGCAGGCGGGGTGTTCTACGGCTGTACCAGCTTAAAGAGCATCACCATCCCCGGCAGCGTGAACGAGATCTCAAGTATTCTGTTCAAGGACTGCACCAGCCTGGAGAGCGTCACCATTTCCGATGGCGTGACCAGGATCTGGCAGGAGGCGTTCGCTGGCTGTACCAGCCTGAAAAGCATCACCATCCCCGGCAGTGTTACCGAAATGGAAGCGGCGTTTTACGGATGTGCCGAGCTGGAGAGTGTCACCATCGAACGGGGTGTTCCCAGCATTGGTTTTGCCGCGTTCCAGGACTGCACCGGCTTGAAGAACATTACCATCCCCGACACCGTGACCACCATTGAGGGGCAGGCGTTCTGGGGCTGCACCGCTCTGGAGAGCGTGACCATCCCCGAGGGCGTGACGACCATCGAGAAATTGGCCTTCGCCGAGTGTGAAAATCTGAAATACGCGGCCCTTCCCGACAGCGTCACCAGCGTTGACGGTTCGGCTTTCTTCGGCTGCCCCAACTTACAGGGCGTGGCCACCATCCCCGCCGGCATGACCAGAATCGCAAACGGGATGTTCGATGGCCGGACCGACCTGACCAGCTTCGTGATCCCCGATCACATTACCGAGATCGGTTATTGGTCATTCCGGGACTGCACCAACCTGAAGAGCATCACGATTCCCAACAGCGTTACCGTGATTGGCAATTCGGCCTTTATGGGCTGCTCCGGTCTGACCAGCATAACCATCCCCTCCAGCGTCACAACCATAGAGGCCTGGGCCTTCGCTGGATGTAGGGGTCTGACCAGCGTGTTCATTCCTGATAGCGTGACCGAAATTCAGGTCCATGCACTTGCCGGCGGCAATATCTCCGATATTTATTACGGCGGTACGGAGGAGCAGTGGAAGGCCATTCAGGGGGATGGCAAAGATATGCCCCACACCACCATCCATTATAACAGCGCCGGGCC
>CATMVA010000027.1 GCA_950075865.1 uncultured Oscillospiraceae bacterium
AAGGGAGTAGGCGGGTAAAACCGTGCGAGGGTTCGAATCCCTCCTTCTGCGCCAAGAAAGACCGATACATCCCAAAGGGCTGTATCGGTCTTTTTTCATGTTGGCGGGAGGGATTCGAACCCTCGTTATCTCAATTGGTTCTCCGGCCCACAGGGCCGGTGAGTGGCGCGAAGCGCCGCTCAAATCCCTCCTTCTGCGCCAGCTCCCCGGCCTAGCAAGGCAAGAAACGGCCTTGGGGGGCATATTTATCTCTCAACAACATTTCAACAGTTGCCAAGCCACAAAAAAAGGTATAAAATAGCACTATCTGAACTTTCGTGTCTATAAAAAGAATGGAGGAACCGATATGAAAACCTGTCCGAACTGTGGCCACCAAATGTCTGATGAAACCCGGTACTGCACCGCCTGCGGCGCTATGTGCCCCGACGATGCCCCTCAGCCCGTGCCCGCTGAATCTGCCGGGCCTGTCCAGGAACCCGTGGCGCCCCAGCCGCCCCAGGACTGGGCTCCCTCCACCCCGCCGGTCCCCCCTCAGGGCGGCGGCAAGAAGTCTCTTATCATCGGCGCGGCTTCTGTGGCTGCCGTGGCCTGTATCGGTGTGGGGATCTTTATGGCAATGAATCACGGCGGCGGGGAGCCCAAGCTCCCCGATGATCCCGCCGGTCAGTTCAAGGCCATCCAGACCGGCTATATAAACAGCATGTTCTCCGCTCTGGATGAGCTCCCCGTGAACACCGCCCCCGAGGCAATCTCCACCGACCTGACTATTATGGCTCAGTACGATGATAATGGGGAGATCTCCTCCTATCTGGATGGCTCTTCCATCGGGCTCCAGTTGGACGGCACCCAAAATTCGGCTTTGATTGGCATGGACTTCACCTTCAAGAACACCCCCATCGTCAGCGGGACCCTTACATATGAGGATGGGCTTCTGGGGCTCTGTGTTCCCGAGCTGGCTGACAGCTGGTACACCATGGATCTGGAGCGGCTCATGGAGCAGTATTCCGATGGGCTCTCCCTTGATCTGGACACTTTGATGACACCACGGCAGTTCTCCTTTGACACTTTCAAGCAGGCACTTAACAACTATCTCAGTGTTTTGCTGTCCGTGGTCACCGAGGAGAACATCGCTGTGGAGGAAAACGCCTCCTTCACTCTGGATCTGAGCGGAAAGAGCCTGACCGGCACGGTGTACACTGTCACTCCCGCCGCCAAGGATATTGAGGCCATGCTGCTGGCCCTTGCCGACCAGCTGGAGAATGACACCTTCTTTATGACCATCATGAAGGACTATTACGGCGCCGCCATGCTGGAGATTATGGACCAGTCCGCCCGCCAGTACGGAGAGCTCACCACGGAGGAACAACTGAAGCAGTCTTTCAAGGAGGCGGCTGATGACATCCGTAAGAACGCTAAGACGGTGGCTGCCCAAGTCGAAGCGGAGCACCTGACCTGGACTCTGAGTACCGACGGAAAGAAGGCTGGCAAACAGGTCATCGCGGGAGATTCCTTTCTTTTCTCCCGTGAGGCTTCCGAGGACGGTGTAGCCGCCCGGATCACCGCCATGGGCGAGGAGGTGCTGAACCTCTCGGTCACCACAGAAGACCTTTATCTGTTCCTGGGGGCCGATGGCGAAGAGATCACTGTCTCCGGCGAGTTTGCTGAGAAGGGTGGGCTCTACTCCGGACAGGTCAGCGCCTCTTTCAGCACCGACACCTTCCTATCCATCAAATATCAGGATATGGATCCCAAAAAGACCTCCGCCCTGAACATGCCTTACGGAAGCTACGATTTCGCCGTGTGGGATAACTATACCAACATCAGCTTCCACTATGATGTACAGGCCGCCGATAATGGAGGAACGGACCATATTCTCCGTTTCTCCATCCCAGAGGCCGCCAGCGCTGAGTTCGATCCCGACAAGCTCACTGTGGTCATCAACAGCACGGACAAGGCCTCCACGATCACCGCGCCCACCTCTCCCCAGGTGGATATCACCAATTATACCCCTGAACAGTTCGAGGCTTTGGGGAACGAGCTGAGCACCGCGGCCACCGGGCTTCTCTTCAAGCTGATGATGGCCCTCTACTCCTGATGGAGCCTGTCTGTTCTCTCTGGAACGTGGTCAAGAGCTACGGGAATACTCCCGCCCTTGGCCCTGTCTCTCTGGATCTTTTCCCCGGCGAGCTGGTAGGCCTTCGGGGCCCTAACGGGGCTGGCAAGAGCACCCTTCTGAAGGTCCTGGCCGGGCTACTGTCCCCTGATTCCGGAACCTATGCCCGCCAGAAGGAGCTGGCCAGTTTTGTCAGCTATCTCCCTCAGGATGTGGCCCTCTATGAGAGCATGACGGTCCGGGACAACCTGAAATTCTGGGGCACGGTCTACGGCCTGCCTGCCGGGGCCATCCGTGCCAGAAGCCGCTGGCTGTTGGAGAAATTGGAGCTCTCCGAGAAAGCGAATTCACCCGCCCGGACCTGTTCGGGCGGGATGCTGCGGCGGCTCCATCTGGCCAGTGCGCTGATGACCACCCCCAAGCTTCTTCTGCTGGACGAGCCCACCGTGGGAGCCGACCCCCATTCGGCAGAGTTGATCCTGGCCCTGTTGGAGCATTTTCGGGCACAGAACTGTGCCATGGTGCTGGTCAGCCACCGCGCGGGGGAACTGGAGCAGGTTTGCACTCGGATCCTCACATTGGAGTCTGGCCGTCTGGCCGGAGAGGCCAGGTCATGAAAGGCCTGAAAGCCGTCCTGTGGAAGGATATGAAGCTCTTTCGCACAGGGGCAGGACTGTTTTCTCTGGTCCTGCCCCTGGTTTTGTTGTGCTTTCTTCATCTGGGCATGGGGGATTCCCTCCGTCAGGCCTATGTGCAGCCCTTCCCCATCGCCGTGCGGGACGAGGACCAGACCGTCATGTCCCGCTCTCTGGTGAGCCAGATCAGCCAGGTAGACCTCTTTTCCCAAGTGAGAGCAGCTTCGGGTGAGAGTGATCAGGAACTGCTGGAAAGCGGCTGCGCGGCGGTGCTCACCATCCCCAAGAATTTTTTCTTCGATATGTACAGCATGGACAACGGCCTGGTGGAGGTGTCCTTGAATCGTGAAATGCCCCTGGAGGCTTCCCTGCTGCGTTCCATGTTCGTCTCCATCATGGACATCATCTCAGCCGACCAAGCCGCCGGCCGGGCAGTTTTCCGCTTCTGCTACGGCGATCTGGACAGCCAGACCAACGCCCGGATGTGGGAGGAGACTTCCCGGCAGATCATTCTGGACGCCCTGGGTCGACATCAGGTTTTTGACCGGGCCGAGGAGAGCGACGACCTCCAAAGCGACCTGGAGCTACGGCTGCTATCCTGTACCCTGTCTCTTATCTGCCTGTTCTTCCCCCTGGCCGCCGTCAAAACTCTGCCCCAGGAGCTCTCCTCCGGGGTGCTTCCCCGGTATCTGGCGGCCGGTGGGCGGGTCTGTGCCTTCTTCCTGTCCAAGTTTCTGGTGGGACTTCTGCTGGCCCTCCCCTCCCTGCTTCTCCTTTTGCCCGTCTTTCCTCAGGAACGCCCCTGGATGACACTTCTGTTGGCCTTGGGGCTCTATCTCTTTGGATTCTCCCTCCTGCTGTGTCTGTCCGCCTGGGCGGGAGACCCCGCCGGTGCCCAGCGTTGGGGCAATCTTCTCCTGTTGCTCTCTCTGGTTTTGGGCGGCTCCCTATACCCCTTCCAGCTTCTTCCCGGTCCTGCCCGTCTGGCAGGGCTGATCACCCTGCCCCACTGGGCCGTGCATGGGCTAGCCCTCCTGAGCGGGGGGGCCGACATCGGCCAGCTGCTCCAAAACCTGTGGCCGGTCTGGGCCATGAGCGCCCTTCTGCTGGTCCTGGCCATTCCCGGTCTTCGCCGGACCCGTGGGCATGCCTTTTCGGCTCCCGCCCCGGAGGCGGCCGCCGGGGAGCCCACTCCTGTCAGCGGCAGGGTACCGCCCCTTCTTCCCCTGTCCCTGCAAAAGCTGAAGGCCATGTCGGGGGGATTTCCCGGACTGGTGTGCCTTCTGCTCACCGCCGCTCTCTGTGGCTCTCTGGCCGCCTCGGCCATCCGGGAGGCCCCTCGCACACTGCAGTTGGGTGTAGCCCTTGCCGACAGTGATCCCTACGCTGCCCAGCTCTTTGAGCGGTTATCCAGCCAGGAGGGACTGGAGGTCATCCCGGTGGATGCCGAAACCGGAAGCGCCCTTCTCTCCTCCGGCCGGATCGAGGGGCTGCTGACTGTAAATCCCGGTTACACCGGCGCCCTGGAAAAAAACGGCCCCCTGCCCCTCCGCTATCAAAGCGCCGTGGGCGCCTCCTCCGGGCAGGCGGCCCGGGAGATCATCGCCGGCCAGGCCTCGGTCCAGCGGGCCATGCTGCGTGGCCTTGCGGATGCCGAATCCCGCCTGGGGCAGGCCCTCTCCCCGGCGGAGCGGGAAACCCTGCTGGCCCGGATGGCCGCTGAGGAGGCCGGTGCCGCCCCCTTTTATGTGGTCAGCGGCCTGCCCGGCACGGGCACCACTGAAAGTCTCTTTACCCCGGGGCAGTTCTCCTTTGCCCTGCTAGCCGTCATGCTCACCGCCCTCACCTGGTGTGCCTGGACCGGCACCCCGGATGCCCGGCGGGTGGAGCTGCGCCTGGTCTCCCTCCCCAGCGGAGGCGCTCTGTCATATGGCTCAGATGCTCTGGCCCTTTTTCTGGTCTCCCTGGCTGCCGGCGTCTGCGCCCTGCTTCCGGGTGGGCTTTCCCTCTCCCGGTGGCCCGTCCTTCTCGCCTATACCCTCTGTGTCACCGGCGCCGCCCTGGCCTTGTGCCGTTTGGGCTCGGCCGAGCGCATGGACGCCCTGGCCCCCTTCGCCGCTCTGCTCACCTGCCTGGCCGGAGGATGCTTCGGAGACCTGGGGACCTACTCCCCTGCCCTGCACGCCGTCTCTCTGTTTACCCCCCAGGGACTTGCCCTTCGGGGCGGAAGCTCACTGGTCATTCTGGCGGCGGCCGGGCTTGTCTTCCTGTATCTGGGGCAGCGCAAAAAAAGTTGACATGGGTCCAGGTTCGGTTATAATGATAGTACCGAAGATCGACAAAAAATGACCCTCTGTGCCGGGCAGCGGGGAAAAGGAGAGTTAAGGTCATGGAACAGAGAGATATTCCTATTCAGACCCTGAAAGACGATGAGTTTGGGATCGAAAAATACGTCAATGCCCTGCGGGACTTTATCCGCAACAGCGGGACCCCCCTCACCATCGCGCTTCAGGGGGAATGGGGCAGCGGAAAGTCCTCCTTTATGCGGATCCTGGATTCCATGCTCTGCGATCCCGCCCTCCCCACCTCAGAACGGTATGAGTCCATCTGGCTGAACACCTGGGACCTGTTTCTGGAGAGCGACTACGAGATGGCCGTCAAGCGCCTGGTGCTCAATCTCCTGAACCAGCTGGAGATGCATTTTGAAAAGCTCAAAAATGACAAGAAAAGCGAGCAGCGCAAGGAGATGATCAAGGATTATCTCCGCAGCTTCTCCACCACCGCCCTCGGCCTGGTCAACTTCAACAACGAACTGTCCGAAAAGGTGGTAGACAGCGTATTCGCCAAGGGTGGCAGCTCCGAAGTCCGCCATGTGAAGCACAAATTTGAAAACTATATCACCGAGGAGGTCAGCCGGAAGAACAACGGGATCACCGACAAGGCCTTCCTGATTTTTGTAGACGACCTGGACCGACTGGAGCCCAAGCTGGCCATCACCCTTCTGGAGGCTCTGAAAAACCTGTTCGACATCAAAAACTGCATTTTCATCCTGGCCATCGACTATGACGTGGTGGCCACCGGTGTGAAGCAGAAATACGGCGTCAAAAGCCTGAAAAACCGAGATATTGCCAAGGACTACTTTGACAAGATGATCCAGGTGCCCTATATGATCCCCATGGCCAGTACGACATCAAAGGCATGGTGATGGACCGGCTGCGCTCCTTTGACTTTTTCAACCGCCAGTCCGAATATATGAAGTATGAGGATATGTCGGTGGAGATCGTCACCCTGGCGACCAGGAAAAATCCCCGGGCCATCAAGCGGCTGCTGAACATGCTCCAGCTTGCCACCGCCATCGAGGAGCGGGACAACACCCATCCCCTCAAAAATCACACTGGAGCTTTCCGGACCACCGAGCTGCTGTTTATGGCCCTCCAGCTCTCTTTCCCCGAGGTATATACCCGTCTGGCGGACAACACCGATCTGTCTGGCTGGACCCGGAACATCTGCGCTGAGGAAAGCAGGGGGAGCACGGACGTGGACCGGAAGCGGTATCAGCTGGACAAGGCGTGGAAGGAGGTCATTTTTGAGGCCTCTGCCGAAAACGACACCGTCAGGCACAGCTACCCCAGGGTGATCCAGCTGCTGGAGATCTACGAGGAGCTGTCCCGCCAGTGCGAAAAGAATGGGGAAAGCGTGCGCAAAGCTTTGGGGATCGTAGATGTGGTCAATATCAAGGGCTGGCCGGGGCAGGAGATCCTGTACAGCGGAACGGAGTATGACCGCTCCTCCCAAACCCAGTTCAAGCAGGGCGAGTACCTGCTCAGTAAGCTGGAGCTCAGCGGCTGCTCCAATGTACTGGACGTGGGATGCGGCAACGGCAAGACCACCATTGAGCTCTGGAAAAAGAATATGGATATGTGCGTCGATGCCTTTGACATTTCCAAGGACCAGATCACGGTGGCCCAGGAGAACCTGGAGGAAATGGAAAAGTCCCTGAAGGACCCGGATCACCTGGGCAGCATCATCTTTTTCACTCAGGACGCCATGGCGCTGAAGGAGCAGGAGTACTACGACCTGATCTTCTCCAACGCCACCCTCCACTGGATCCAGGACCAGGAGGCCATTTACCGCAAGATGTTTGAGGCGCTGATCCCCGGTGGAAAGCTGGCCGTCCATCAGGGCGGCGCGGGGACCTACCAGGAGCTTCACGACCTGGCCCGCCAGGCCGGGGAAAACATCGGCGTGGGCGATAAGCTGAAGGACTGGCGCTTCCCGGCCCGGTATCTCACCGAGGAAGAAATGACCGCCCTTCTGGAAAAGCTGGGATACGTAAACATTGATGTGGACGGCGAGGTGACCGACGAGAGCGAGAATCCCAACCTGGCGGAAAATTTCGCCACCGCCAGCCTGATCTACTATAAGGACGCCGGCCTGACCGATGAGGAGTTCGAACGACTGAAAGAGGAATACTTCCGCCTTTCCAAGGACAAACCCACAATCACCTCGCACCGGCTGTATATCATGGCGGAACGGCCCTTTAAGGTGTAAAGGAGATATCCTGTATGACTGTTCTCTACAAAGGAAAAGCTCTGACGGAAAGCGACAAATGCCAGATCTGGGACATCCTGTGTCAGTGCGACGATGAATTCTATCCCCGGCTCTCCCTGCGGGACAGCTCCTCTCAGAAGGATCTGACCGGTACCGGCACCGGGACAGCCAAGCCTGAGACCTATTTCCGGGAAATGATCCAACAGGCCTTCATCCTGGCCTATGACGAAACTGGCAAAACCGTCACCGGCTTTATGACCTTCAAGCAAAACTATATCTGCTCCGCCCTGGAGACCTTCGGCGTCTCCCTCTATATCACCACGGTCTGCGTCCGGAAGGAGCAGCGGGGCCGGGGGATCATGAAGGCCCTTTACCGGTGTATGGAGACTCAGGTCCCGGAGGCGCTGGCCTGCCGGCGGATCTCCACCCGCACCTGGTCCTTGAACCAGGCCCAGCTCCACGAACTATCCAAGCGGGGCTACCGACGACTCGCTGTACTGAAGGACGACCGGGGCCCCGGTGTGGACACAGTCTACTTCGGTATGGAGGTCTGACCTCCGCTCTGTTCCTAGCAACAAAAAATCACCGCAAGCTGTCAGCTTGCGGTGATCTGGAGCAGGTGAAGGGAATCGAACCCTCGTGTTCAGCTTGGGAAGCTGACGTTCTGCCATTGAACTACACCTGCATTTTCACTGGAACAAAATGTATTTTAGCATACTCTCCCCAAAAAGGCAAGAGGATTTTTTGTCGATTTGGATCTGCCGCTCCTATCCCGCACCCGGATGGGGATATCACACGAAAGGAGGTACGGGCGTGAAGGAAAATACCTTTTCCAAGCGGGACTCCCTGGCCGTCAAGGGCGCCGCCATCCTACTGATGCTCTGCCTTCACTGCTTCCGGATCCCTGAGCTCTACGCCGGATTTCCAGTGAACTTCGCCCCCTTTCCCGAGGATCTGGTCAACCGGATCTGCACCTACGGCAAGGTCTGCGTGGGGATCTTCGCCTTTATCTCGGGCTACGGTTTGGCAAAAGCCTACCGGGACGTACCTGACCGGGACCTCTCCGGGGCCTGTCTCAGCCGCTATTACAAGTCCATCCGGGCTTTCTGGCCCATTTACCTTCTCTGTCTTCTGGCTGGTGTGGTCATCGACGGGCGGACCATGCAGCTGTATTGCTCCGGCGGCCTGGGCCGCAACGCCCTCAACCTGCTTCTAGGCGGTCTGGGGCTGAATCACCTGTTCCGCACCCCCATGTTTGTCAACGAGTGGTGGTATCTCAGCGCCATGGTGGTCTTCATTTTTATCACTCCCCTGCTCCAGCGGGCAGTCTCCCGGTATGGCTGGGCCCTGCCCGCCTTCCTGCTGGTGGCCCTGCCCAGGACCCTCCCCATCGGCTTCCAGGGCGGCACCGAGATTTTTACCTTCCTCTCCCCCCTGCTGCTGGGCGTCATTTTCGCCCAATACGGGCTTTTCGAGAGATACTGGAACCTCGGCCCGAAACAGCCTGCCGCCAACCGGCTTCGTAAGCTCCTTCTCACCGGAGTCGCCGCCTTTCTTGGCTACAAGGCCTATTTCCTTCTCCCGGCCGATCCGTATTGGGAAGTCTACTACGGCCTGATCCCTCTCTCCTTCCTGCTCTTCTTCCACACCCTGGTGAAGGACGTACCTGTGCTGGAAGACCTTTTTGTCTTTCTGGGCAGGCACAGCGGAAACATCTACTTCATCCACACTGTATTCCTGTATGTCTATCTGAAGGAGCCCCTCTACTCCATGCCCTGGTTTGGCCTCACCCCCCTGGCTCTTCTGGGTCTTTGTCTGGTGTGCTCTGTTCTTCTGGAAGGCCTGAAATCTATTGTCCGGCATCTGAAACCAACTCAAGCAGGAGGAAATCACCATGTGGAATGACATTAAAACGTCCGGGTACGAAGGTATGCTGGCCGAGACCGTCTCCTACCCCGGCCATGACGGCAAGAGCATCCGTTCCTACGTCTCAAGGCCTCTGGGCACGGACCCCTGTCCCTCGCTTGTGCTCATCCCCCATATGCCCGGCTGGGACGAGTGGTGCCGGGAGATGGCCCGCCGCTTCACCCAGCACGGCTACGCCGTGGCCTGCCCCAACATCTACCAGGACTACTCCGACGGCACCCCGGCTGAGGCCGCCCAGGCCGCCCGGGACCACGGTGGGGTCCCGGACGCCGACGTGATGGCCGATGTGGCCGGCTCTTTGGCATATCTGAAAGCGCAGGACTGGACCAACGGCAAGGTGGGTGTCATCGGCATGTGTTCGGGCGGCCGCCATGCCTTCCTGGCCGCCTGTACGGTGGAGGGCTTTGACGCCGCGGTGGACTGCTGGGGCGGTCAGGTGGTCATGGCTCCGGAGGAGCTCTCCCCCGCCCGGCCCACGGCCCCCATTGACTTCACCGACGGACTCTCCTGCCCCCTGCTGGGCATCTTTGGCAACGATGACCGCTTCCCCACGCCGGAGCAGGTAGATCTTCAGG
The DNA here is from genome assembly GCA_950075865.1 of uncultured Oscillospiraceae bacterium. Classification (GTDB taxonomy): domain Bacteria; phylum Bacillota; class Clostridia; order Oscillospirales; family Oscillospiraceae; genus Vermiculatibacterium. Next base: position 9,801 of record CATMVA010000027.1, read on the forward strand.
AGGCCGCCCTGAAAAAAGCGGGGAAGCAATACGAATTCTACCGCTATGACGGTGCCGGGCACGGCATCTGGTACTACCACACCCCCATGTACCGTCTGGAGCAGACCATGGACTCTCAGGAAAAGGTCTTTGCCTTCTTTGAGCGGTACCTGAGGCCATGACCGTGGACCAGTCCTTCGTTGTTATGGCCAAGCCGGTGGGCTCCCACTGCAACCTGAACTGTTCCTACTGCTACTATCTGGGCACTGATGCCCTCATTGGATCGGCCCCCGCCCCCCGTATGGATGACGCCACCCTGGAAGCCTTAATCCGCCGGTACATCGCGGACAGCCCCGGTCCCATGGTCCAGTTCACCTGGCACGGCGGAGAACCCACTCTGGCGGGGCTGGACTTCTATCAAAAGGCAGTGGAGCTCCAGAAGAAATACCTCCCCGCTGGCTGGGAATGCTGGAACAATCTTCAAACCAATGGGGTCCTGCTGGACGACGACTGGTGTGCCTTTCTATCCCGGGAACACTTTGACGTTGGGCTCAGTCTGGACGGCACCGCCGCCCTCCACGACAGATACCGCCGGGATGCCGCCGGGCAGGGCACCTATGAACGGGTCCACGCCGCCGTACAGCGGCTCAAGGCCCACGGAGTAAAGCCCGACCTTCTCTGCACCGTCACAGCCGACGCCGCCCGGGAGCCCCTGGCGGTCTATCAGCCCCTCCGGGACTTGGGCACCGGCTGGATGCAGTTCATCCCCATCGTCCGCTGGGGATACAACGGCGCTCCCACTGAGGATTCGGTCAGCCCGGAGGGATACGGCGACTTTCTGTGCACCGTCTTTGACCTGTGGAGCCGAAATGACATAGGCAAAACAGGGATCCAGTTTTTCAACGAATGTGCCTTGGTGAAGGCCGGCGGCCAAGCCAGCCTGTGCTGGATGGCTCCTGTCTGCGGCCGGGTGCCCGTGGTGGAACGGGATGGCGGGGTCTATTCCTGCGACCACGCCGTGGACTTGGACCACCGGTTAGGTACGCTGGATGATGGCCTGCGGGGGCTGATCGACTCCTCCGTTCAGGCGGCCTTCGGTTCCCTTAAGCGGGACAGCCTGACCGGGCAATGTCAAGCCTGCCCCCATTTGCCCATGTGCAACGGCGGCTGCCCCCGGGACCGGTTCGGCGTCTCGGACGACGGTGAACCGGGACAATACTACCTCTGCGATGGGCTGCGGCGGTTCTTCCGCTATGCCGGCTCCCGGCTGGACATTCTGGCCGCCGGTCTGCGCGTCCGTCAAAGCCCGGATGACCTTATGGCCGCCCTCCGGGCGGAGGAGCGGGCCATGTGGAAAAATATAGGCCGGAACGATCCCTGCCCCTGCGGCAGCGGAAAAAAGGCCAAAACCTGCTGTTTGGGCCGAAAACCATAGAAAATCGCCTCAAAAAGGGCGGCACGGCAACAGGTCGTGCCGCTCTTTCTTCCCTTTTTAAGAATTTATCTGCAAAATGAACCTTTGCCTCCCCTTTTCCGTCTATAACAGTGAAACCGGTTTCATATCCATTGAGGAGGTGACACAATGGAGGAATTTGAAGCTCTGCTTGCCCGGGAGCGGGGCCCTGTAGAGCGTTTTGTGCGGTTCCGTCTGCCCACCCAGGCCGATGCCGACGATGTGCTCCAGGAGGTCTATCTCCTTGCCTTCCAACGGTTTGACCAGCTCAGGGACCGAAGCGCCTTCCGTCCCTGGCTCCTCAGCATCGCCCGGAACAAATGTAATGACTACTTCCGGGAGAAGGCCATAAGCCTGGAGATCCCTATAGACGCCATCTCACAGTCGGTCCTCTCCTACTCCCGGACCGGCCCCCGGGTGAACACCGCGGTGCGGGATACCCTGGAGCTCCTGGGGGACAAGGATAAGCAGATCCTGTACCTCTATTTTTGGAAGGAACTGCCCCAGGCCGAGATCGCCCGGCGGCTGGATCTGCCCATCGGCACGGTAAAAAGCCGGCTCCACACCGCCAAACGCAACTTCAAAAGCAAGTATCCCTATTTCAACAAATCCACACAAGGAGGCAAATCCATGAAAAAGCTGCCTGACATTCTGCCCGATTACACCATCGAGCCCATGACCGAGCCCCCCTTCCCCGTCAGGTGGGAGGAGCTGATGGGCTGGTTCATCGTGCCCCGGCTGGGGGAAAAGCTCTCCTGGGCCATGTACGATTTCCCCGAGAAAAAGCGCACCGAGCTGTGCGTGATGGAGGTCACCGGAAGGGCCATGGTCCATGGCGTCGAAGGGGTGGAGATCACCGCCGTGGAATATGACCCCATGGACTGCAATCAAACCGACACCCCCGACCGAGCCGACCGCACCCTGGTGGCCCAGCTCACCGACACCCACTGCCGCATCCTGGCCGAGAGCCACACCGAGGACGGGGTCAAAAAGCTCTTCACCTTCCTGGACGGGGACTCCTTCCTGGACAACTGGGGCTTCGGGGAGGACAACTGCGGCAACGAGATCCACCTGGCCCCCAAGGGGGACATTACAAAGTCCGGCTCTGCCGTCACCGGCAAGGACAAGGAATTTCTTCTTGACGTGGTGGGCCGCTACAAGGTCACCATGGGCGGCAAGGTCTACACACGGTCTGCATCATCGACATCAAGACCTATAATGACGGCACCCTCAGCGAGCAGTTCGTGGATGAAAACGGCAGGACCATCCTCTGGCGGCGGTTCAACCGGGACGACTGGGCCATGGACCGCTACAGCAAGCCCTGGAGCCAGCTCCTCCCCGAAAATGAGCGTATGCTGGTCAGCGGGGAGACCTACGTCCACTGGTACGACTGCATCACCG
>CATMVA010000028.1 GCA_950075865.1 uncultured Oscillospiraceae bacterium
TGGACAAGACCAACATCATCCACTGCCCCATCGGCAAGGTCTCCTTCGGCCCCGACAAGCTCACCGAGAACCTGAACGCTCTCATGGGCGCCGTCATCAAGGCCAAGCCCTCCGCCGCCAAGGGCCAGTACGTTCGCTCCTGCGTGGCTGCCTCCACCATGGGCCCCGGTGTGAAGCTGAACGCCGCCAAGTTCGTGTGATCCGAACATAACGTGAATAAAGGGGCACGGGCTTTTCCCGTGTCCCTTTTTCATCAGAAAGAATGAGACCTTGTTGACGAAAACTTTTTCAGGAGGTCCTTTCTATGATCCTGCACGATGAGCTTGCGAAACTTTACGTAGAGGGCGGCGACCTGACTCCTTTCCGGGAGGCGTGGTATTTTGCCGATTCCGACCTCTCCCGGGAATATGAAAAAAACGTCTTCACCCTCCCTCCTGAGGACAAGGAGACCAGGGAGAAGGCGGGACAGGCCTATGAGTCCCTTCTGTCAGTGATCCGCGACTTCCCCTCCCCCGATTTCTCCGCCGCCCTCTACGACAGCCTGTTTCCCCGGTGGCGGGAGACCCTGGAAGATGTGTCGGTGGACCTGATCGCTGGGCTCCCCCACCCCCACGATGCCGTAGTGTGTACCGACCCGGCGGGTAAGCTTCACATCCTTTTAGATGTGGTGCGTTGGATCTATATGCTGGGCTATGATCTGGAGGGGAACGCCCGGGGCATCCTGGCCCACGAGCTGTTCCACGTGCTTCTGCTGGAGCGCTGGCCGGGGGAGGAAGAAAAAACCGACTACCTGACCACCCTGGACCACATCACCTTCCACGAGGGCTTCGCCCACATGGTCCAGCTCTGCGCCATGGGGCCGGTGGACTGGCACAGTGAGAAGCACACCCAGTTCAAAGCGGACAGCCGGGCCAGGCTGGCCCTTGCCCTGGCCGAGACCGACCCGGAGCAGCAGACCCTATACCGCCGGGAGGCCAATCAGGGCAGCTGGTACGGCAAATACGCCGCCATGGCCGGCATGTTTTACCTGGCCGGGCAGTGGGAACAGGGGGGCACTGCCGCGCTTCGGGCTGCGGTGGAGGCCGGTCCCGCCGGTTTCGCCCGGAAGTGCCTCTAAATCCTTTTCACGTAAAGAAGATGGAGGCATCAAGGGATATTGGTGCCTCCATTTTTGTCGTGATGTTTTGCTCTTCGGGGAATTCTCGCTGATTTTCTTGAAATTTTTGCCGATTTCTCTTGACATCACAGTATATTCCGGCTATAATAATGGGCGTGTTCAAAGACAGCGGGGAGCCGCACGGCTCTAACGACTTCTGTCCCCCGCCGAGAATGCAGCAAAAATAGTTTATTTTGTGCTGTTTTCGTGCCCTGAACACGAAAGCGGCATTTTTTGTCGCTATTTCAATCTAACCGGAGGTGAATTCCCAAAATGCCTAACGCAAAAGTCCTGAGTGAGAAAGAGGCCATCGTGGCCGCTCTGGTGGAGACCCTGAAGCATTCCTCCAGCGGTGTGCTGGTCAACTACGAAGGCATCACCGTGGCTGAGGATACCGCGCTGCGTAACGAGCTCCGCAAGGAGGGCGTTGCGTACTCGGTGGTCAAGAACACCATGGTCCGCCGGGCCCTGGACGACGCCGGCATGAGCGAGCTGGACGACGTGCTTCACGGCACCACTTCCCTGGCCGTCAGCCACGAGGATCCCGTCGCTCCCATGCGGGTCATCAACAAGTTCGCCAAGAGCATTGAAGGCGACCGGTTCGTCATCAAGGCCGGCTTCATGGACGGCAAGGTGCTGCCCCTGGAGGATGTGGTCGCCATGGCCGAGTTGCCCTCCAAGGAGGTCCTGCTCTCCCGCCTGCTTGGTATGCTCCTCGCCCCCATCACCAGCCTGGCTATCGTTACCAAGGCTATCGCCGACAAGGGCGGCGAACCCGCTCCCAAGGCCGAGGAGGCTTCCACCGCGGAAGCCGCTGCCCCTGCTGAAGAGGCCGCCGCTCCCGCCGAGGAGACCCCCGCTCCCGAGGCTGCCCCTGAGGCCGCTCCCGAGGAATAATTCAAAAAACAAACATAACTTATTAGGAGGTAAACAATTATGGCTAGCGAGAAAATCACCGCTATGATCGAAGAGGTCAAGAACCTCACCGTTCTGGAACTCAATGAGCTTGTCAAGGCCCTGGAGGAGGAGTTCGGCGTTTCCGCCGCCGCCATGGCCGCTCCCGCCGCCGGTGGCGCTGCCGCCCCCGCCGCTGAGGAGAAGACCGAGTTTGATGTGGTCCTGGCCAGCTTCGATGCCGCCGCCAAGATCAAGGTCATCAAGGTGGTCCGCGAGATCACCGGTCTGGGCCTGGGCGAGGCCAAGGCCGTTGTCGAGGGCGCTCCCAAGACCATCAAGGAGGCCGTCGCCAAGGAGGAGGCCGAGAACCTCAAGAAGCAGCTCGAGGAGGCCGGCGCCAAGGTGGAGCTGAAGTAATCAGCCCCCTTCCCCTACCTACCAAACAAAAAAGGAGCCGTTCCCGATGGGAACGGCTCCTCTTTTTGCTTTATCAACTACAGCCCCAACAGTTGGGTGGCCACGGCGAAGTAGACCAGCAGGGACAGAGCGTCCACCACGGTGGTGATGAAGGGGGAGGCCATCACGGCGGGGTCGAAGCCCAGCCGCTTGGCCAGCATGGGCAAAGTGCAGCCCACCAGCTTGGCAATGAGAATCGTGACGAAAATAGATAGGGCCACCACCAGAGCCACCATGGGCCCCTTCCGGTCGATGAGGATGACCTTGCCGTAGACCACCAGGCCCAGTGTGAGTGCACACAGGCAGGCCACCCGCAGTTCCTTCCACAGCACCCGGAAAATGTCCCGAAACTCCACATCCCCCAGGCTCATGGCACGGATGATGGTGACCGAAGCCTGGCTGCCAGAGTTTCCGCCGGTGTCCATCAGCATGGGGATGAAGAGGGTCAGGGCGGCATTGGCGGCCAGGGCCTCCTCAAAGACCCCCAGAATGGTGCCCGTGAACGTGGCAGACACCATCAGAAGAAGCAGCCAGGGGATCCGCTGCTTCCATGTGTGGAACACGCCGGTCTGAAAATAGGGCTTGTCCGAGGGAAGAATGGCGGCCATCTTTTCGATATCCTCGGTGGCCTCCTCCTCCATGACGTCCATGGCGTCGTCAACGGTGACGATGCCCACCAAACGGCCCTCCTGATCCACCACGGGCAGGGAGAGGAAGTCGTACTTCATGAGACGCTGGACGGCCTCCTCCTGGTCCTCGGTAGTCTGGGCAGCGATGATGTCGTCGCTCATCAGCTCCTCCACCAGCCGGTCGTCCTGGGAGGCCAGCAGCTCCCGGAGGCTCACCACCCCCTTCAGGATCCGCCGCTCGTCGGTGACATAGCAGGTATAGATGGATTCGCTGTCCTCGCTGGCGGCCCGGACCCGGGAGATGGCCTGGGCCACCGTCAGGTTCTTTTTCAGATCCATAACCTCGGCAGTCATGATAGAGCCCACCGAGTTTTCCGGGTAGTTCAAAAACTGGTTGATAACCTTCCGGGTATTGGGCTGGGCGTTGCGCAGCACCCGGGTCACCACACTGGCGGGCAGCTCCTCCAGCATGTCTACCGCGTCGTCCACGTAGAGCTCCTCCACCAGTTCGGTGATCTCCTGGTCGGTGATGGAGGAGATGATGATCTGCTGATTTTCCGGCTCCAGGTTGGCGAACACGTCGGAGGCCACCCCCTTGGGCAACATCCGGAAGACCAGCAGGGCCTTCTCGCTCCCCAATTCCTCCATAAATTCGGCCACGTCCACCTCGTTGGCGTCGGCCAGCTCCTGCTTCAATGCCCGGAGGTTCTTCGCCTCCAGCAGAGCCTGCCACTCTTGCATCAGGCCCTCATGCTCCATGTTTTCCATGTTTCTTTCCTCCTGTCGTTTAAGTTGTACAGCGAGGAAGCGCAAGGGGGAACAAAAACGCACCGGCGGAGGGTCCCTCCAACGGCGCGGCAATATACCTCTATGGCATGGCAGGGCTTACCCCCGGCCATCCTTCCGGAAGCGCAGAGGGCTCATCCCGTCCCATAAGGGTACGTCGCCGTCCCGGCTGCTACTTCGACCGCAGATGTCCACAGACTGTTCCTCCTTTATGTATGCAGATTCAGCCTTTCGGCCTGTGTTCAGCATATCACGCCCAGCCACTTTTTGCAAGCCTTTTTCTCCCTCTTCCCTTCCCACTTAGCCGGGTTTTTCTGCATTGACGGGCGGGGTGTGAAGTGCTATAATATTATGACTTTGTATGCAAAAGAGAGGGGGTGCGGGCCGTGTGGGTCTCCGACGGCTGGAAGGACTACGAACTCATGGACTGCGGCGGCGGTGAACGGCTGGAGCGTTGGGGGAAGTATGTCCTGGTGCGCCCCGATCCCCAGGCCATTTGGCAGACCCCTCGGCCCCACAATGGCTGGCAGAAGCCCGACGGCCGCTACGCCCGGTCCTCCACCGGCGGCGGACAGTGGGCCAAGAAGGACGTGCCGGAACGCTGGACGGTAGGCTATAAGGGCCTTACCTTCAACATCAAGCCCATGAACTTCAAGCACACCGGGCTTTTCCCCGAGCAGGCCGCAAATTGGGACTGGGCGGGGGAACTGATCCGGAAAGCCGGGCGGCCGGTCTCTGTGCTGAACCTCTTTGCCTACACCGGCGGGGCCACGGTGGCCTGCGCCGCGGCAGGAGCTGCTGTCTGCCATGTGGATGCCGCCCGCGGCATGGTGCAGTGGGCCAGGGAGAACGCCCAGTCCTCCGGGGTCGCCGACAGGCCCATCCGCTGGATCGTGGACGACTGCGGCAAATTCGTAGAACGGGAGCTCCGCCGGGGTCGGCGGTACGACGCCGTCATCATGGATCCCCCCTCCTACGGCCGGGGCCCCTCGGGGGAGATCTGGAAGCTGGAGGAAAACCTGTGGCCCTTCATGGAGCTGGTAACCCAGATCCTTTCGGACTCTCCCCTCTTCTTCCTCATCAACTCCTACACCACCGGCTTGGCTCCCTCGGTGCTGACCTACATATTGGAGACTCTGGTCACCAAAACCCACGGCGGCCATACTGAGTCCCAGGAGCTTGGCCTCCCCGTCACCTCCACCGGCCTGGCCCTCCCCTGCGGCGCGTCGGGAAGGTGGCAGGCGGAGTGAAATATCTAAAAGTTCGCATCCTCCACATCTGGGATACTGATCGGTATCCGGGATGGGCCGAGTGCATAATGATCGATGCCTTCGGGGTCGAGCACCGCTTTCGGGATAAGATCCCTGTTTTTTATAGCCCAGAGCTTACACCGGACATGCTTCCCTGCGACGGTATAATCCGTTGTGTCATACTGAACGAAAACGCTGGCATCATTCAAATCGACACAAAGTTACCTGACCAAGTCGAGTCGATAACCGGAGAACACATTTTCTTTGTTTCCCTCAACCAACTACTTGACAATAAAGAGGTCTTTTCATGAGTGATCCCATCCTGAAAACCGAATCCCTTACCTTCTCCTACCACACCGACGAGGATAAGACGGCCAAGACCGTCCTGGACGGTGTGGACCTGGAGATCCAGCCCGGCTCCTTCGTGGCTGTCCTGGGCCACAACGGTTCGGGGAAATCCACCCTGGCCAAGCACTTCAACGCCATCCTGCTCCCTGAGGGCGGTAAGGTGTATGTGGACGGCATGGACACCACCAACGAGGACAAGCTCTTGGAAATCCGCCGCATTGTGGGCATGGTCTTCCAAAATCCGGACAACCAGATCGTGGCCAACGTGGTGGAGGAGGACTGCGCCTTTGGGCCTGAGAACCTGGGTGTCCCCTCCCCCGAGATCCGGGAGCGGGTGGACCAGGCCCTGAAGGCCGTGGGGATGTATCAATACCGGGAGCACGCCCCTCATCTGCTCTCGGGCGGGCAGAAACAGCGCATCGCCATCGCCGGGGTGCTGGCCATGAAGCCCCGGTGCGTGGTGCTGGACGAGCCCACCGCCATGCTGGACCCCAACGGCCGGCGCGAGGTCATGGAGACCATAAAGACCCTCAACCGGGAGCAGGGGGTCACGGTGGTCCTCATCACCCACCATATGGACGAGGCGGCCCAGGCCGACCGGCTCATCGTCATGTCGGACGGGAAAATCGTCCAGGACGGACCGCCCAGGGAGGTCTTTCAACAGGTGGAGACGCTCCGGGCCACCGGCCTGGATGTGCCCGAGACCGTCTCCCTCCTCTACGAGCTGCGGAAGGAAGGGCTGGACCTGCCTCTGGACGCCCTCAGCGATGAGGCGTGCGCGGACGCTATTTGTCAGCTCTTCTCTGCGGAGAAGAAAACGGTATGAACTGGACATTTTCTCTGGGAGATGCCCTGATCACGGCAAAAGGATGCTTTAACGCTTTTCTTGGATCGCTCATACATGGCCCCCAAAATACCTTTTGCGCAAATCAGATTTTTTGATTATTCGATCAAGGAAGATACTGACCTGACCGGAGCGATTTGTGTCCGTGACCGATTTGAGCAAAACGGAACACAGGGCGAACTGAAACTGGTATTGAGCGACAGGAAGAACCGCAAGAAAGTATTTAGAGTCCGCTTTTCCCTCTTTGAGACACTTCCGTAAGCCTATATTTAAGATATAAGGACTGAAACCATTGGAACCCATTATTGAAACCCAAAAGCTATCCCATATCTACTCCGCCGGGACGCCCTTTCAGCATGCCGCACTGGTGGATGTGGATTTTTGCGCCTATCCAGGAGAGTACCTGGGGATCATCGGCCACACCGGCTCGGGGAAGTCCACCCTCATCCAGCACCTCAACGGCCTTCTGAAGCCCACCTCGGGCCGGGTGCTGGTGGAGGGAAAGGACATCTGGGAGAGCAAGGAGGCTACCCGCCGGGCCCGGTTCCAGGTCGGTCTGGTCTTCCAGTATCCCGAGTACCAGCTCTTTGAGGAGACCGTCTACAAGGACATCGCCTTCGGTCCCAAAAACATGGGCCTGGACGAGGGAGAGATCGACCGACGGGTCCGGGAGGCCGCCCAGTTCGTGGGGCTGAAGGACGAGACCCTGGAGGCCTCCCCCTTCGAGCTCTCGGGCGGACAGAAGCGTCGGGTGGCCATCGCCGGGGTCATCGCCATGGAGCCCGCCGTCCTCATTCTGGACGAGCCCACCGCCGGGCTGGACCCGGTGGGGGTGGAGCGGATCCTGGGCAACATCCGGGACTATCACAAGGCCAAGAACGCCACCATCATCATCGTCTCCCACTCCATGGAGGAGATGGCCCGCACCGCCGACCGGCTGGTGGTCATCGACGAGGGCCGCATCCCCTTTGAGGGTGCGCCCGGGGAGGTCTTTTCCCATGTTGACCAACTGGAGGGCATGGGTCTGGGCGTCCCCCGGATGACACGGGTGCTCCACCTGCTGCGGGAGAAGGGCATTGACATCAATGACTCGGCCTACACCGTGGAGCAGGCCAAGACCGCCGTTCTGGCCGCCCTCCAGAAGGGAGGTAATGTCTGATGGCTTTGAAGGACATCACCCTGGGCCAGTTCTTCCCCGGCACCACCATTCTCCACCGCCTGGACCCCAGGGCCAAGCTCCTGTTGCTGGTCTTCTACATCGTGGCCCTTTTCTCCTGTAAAAACCTGGCTGGCTATGCCCTGGCCTTCCTGACTCTGATGGCCGCCATCCTCATCTCCAAGGTGGGCTTCAAGGCGGTGTTCCGGGGGCTGAAGGCGGTCTATATCATCGTGATCTTTACCGCCGTCCTCAATCTTCTGTACACGCCCGGCGAGGGGAAGCCCCTGGTCTCCTTCTGGATCGTCAACATTTACTGGGAGGGTATCCGAACCGCCTTTTTCATGGTGCTGCGGATCATGCTGCTTATCTCCTGCACCTTCCTTTTGACCTACACCACCTCCCCCATCCGGCTCACCGACGCGCTGGAGAGCCTGCTGGGGCCTCTAAAAAAGCTCCATGTCCCGGTCCATGAGCTGGCCATGATCATGTCCATCGCCCTGCGGTTCATCCCCCTGCTCATCGAGGAGACTGACAAGATCATGTCGGCCCAGAAGGCCCGGGGGGCCGACTTCGAGTCGGGCAACCTGGTCCAGAAGGCCAAGGCCCTGATCCCCTTGCTGGTGCCCCTCTTTGTCTCGGCCTTCCGCCGGGCCGACGAGCTGGCCACCGCCATGGAATGCCGCTGCTACCACGGCGGCGAGGGCCGCACCCGAATGCTCCAGCTGAAATACGCCGGGCGAGACTATATCGCCATGTTCCTGGGACTCTGCCTCTGCGCCGCTGTGTTCACTCTGAACCTGCTGGGCGTCTTTTGAGCCATACCCTCTGATTTAAGAAAATCTTTTGATTGGATTCACCATTTATGAGGAATATCGCTTTACAATTGATGTATGTGGGGAGCAATTACCACGGCTGGCAGATCCAGAAGAACGCCGTCAGTGTGGAGGAGACCCTGGAGCACGCCTTGGGGAAGATCGTGGGTCATCCGGTGAAGTGTACCGGGGCCGGGAGGACCGACGCGGGGGTCCACGCCTTGACCTATGTGGCCAACTTCCGCACCTCCTCCACCATCCCCTGCGACCGGCTCCCGCTGGCGGTGAACACCCGCCTGCCCGACGACATCGCGGTCACCCGGGCGGTAGAGGTCTCGGAGGACTTCAACGCCATCTCCTCCTGTGTCAAAAAGGAATACACCTACCGCATCTATAACTCCCGAGTCCCCAACGCCTTTCTGGTCAACCGGGTCTGGCGGTATACATACGGGCATCTGGACGAATCGGTCATGGCCGAGGCGGCTGGGCACTTCGTGGGCACCCACGACTTTGCCGCCATGAAGAGTGTAGGCACCGACGTGAAGTCCACCGTCCGCACGGTCTACTACTTCACCGTGGAGCGCCAGGGCGACATGATCGAGTGTAAGGTCTGCGCCAACGGCTTCCTCTACAACATGGTCCGGGCCATGGTGGGTACCCTCGTCTATGCCGCCGAGGGCAAGCTGGCGCCGGGGGATATCCCCGCCATCCTGTCCGGCGGCTGCCGCACCGAGGGCGGGCCCACCGCCCCACCAGGAGGGCTTTACATGAGCCGGCTCTGGTATACGGAGCCTGGTCTTACCGGGGAGGAGATGACATAGGATGGACAAGAGCGCCAAAAAAAATCTCCTGCTCCGCATTCTGGCCTTCCTGGCCACGGCGATCCTGATCCTGGGCACCGTCTTTCTGGTGGCCAACTGGCAGAAGCTGAACTTTGACTACATCCGCCGCTGGTGGGCCTACCGCTCTCTGGACCGCAACGAGCAGGGGGAGGTGGAATCATACCCCTACGCCGGCGGGGTGAACAGCACCTTCGGCAAGGTGGGGGACGACCTGCTGGTGTGCTCCCCGGGCTCCATCCACCTGTACTCCCCCAGCGGAACGGCCTGCGTGGCGCAGACCTGCTCCATGTCCGCCCCCATTCTCTCCACCGCCGGAAACACCGGCCTGGTCTACGACGCGGGGGGCTCCACCCTCTACGTCTTCCGGGACCGGGCTCTGGCCTTCACCTTCACTTCCCAGGAGGGCTACTCCATCCTGTGCGCCAGCCTCAACGCCCAGGGCCGCCTGACCGTGGCCACCCAGGCCAGCGGGGTGAAGGGGGCGGTCACGGTGTATGACAGCAGTTTCCAGCCCGTGTTCGGGGTCAACCTGTCTTCCCGGTTCATTACCGACGCCATCCTCTCCCCCGACGGCTCCACCCTGGCCTTGGCCACCGCCGGGCAGACCGGGGGTATCTATGACAGCCAGATCTCCTTCTACTCCCTCTCCCGCTCGGAGGGGGAGCACGCCCCTGACGCGGTCTGCTCTCTGGGCAGCAATACCATCCTCAAGTTAAGCTGGCCCTCCCAGCCCCTGCGGGTCTTGGGGGAAGAGGCCTTGGTCTTTTTGAACGCCGACGGCACCCAGGCGGGGAGCTACTCCTACGACTGGCGCTATCTGAAGGGCTATTCCCTGGACGGGGAATCCTCCTGCGCTCTCCTGCTGGGCCGGGCCCGGGCAGGCACCACCGCCGACCTGGTGACGGTGGACCTCTCCGGACAGGAGACTGCCGCCCTCCTGATGGAGCAGCAGGTCCTCTCCCTGTCGGCCGCCGGCCGGTATCTGTCGGTCCTGACCGTGGATGACCTGACCATCTATCAAAACGAGCTGACCGTCTACCACACCACCGAAGATCTCCTGGGGGCCCGGAAGGTCCTCCAGCACGCCGACGGATCGGCAACCCTCATCGCCGCCGACTCCGCCCGGCTCTATCTCCCCGACTAAACTGAGAAAAGAGGTTTTTCTATGTCTATCGGCATCTTCCTAGACCTGGCCATCGTGGTGGTCGTACTTCTGTTCCTCTATCTGGGGGCCAAAAAGGGCTTTATCCTCACCCTGTGCTCCCTGGTCGCCGTCATCGTGGCCCTTGTGGGAGCCAACCTGGTGGCCGACGCCGCTGCCCCCATGGTAGCCGATGCCATCCAGCCCAAGCTGGAGCAGGTCATCACCGACCAGCTGAACGAGGTCATCGGGCAGATGGATTTCTTCCAGATGGACTCTCTCCCCACAACAGCTGAGGATATTCCCCTCTCCAAGGTGCTGGAAGTCCTGCGGGAGAATGAGCTCTACAAGCAGTTTCTGGGCGGCATTGAGGACACCCTGGAGGAGGGCGCCGCCGCCACGGCGGCCAGTGCGGCCTCCCGTGTGGCGGCCGCCGTGGCCGCTCAGCTGGCCCGCGGGATCATCTTCGTCGCCGCCTTCTTTATCCTGCTGATCCTCTGGAGCATTTTTTCCCACGCTCTGGATCTGGTCTCCAAGCTGCCGGTGCTGGATCAGCTCAACCACACTCTGGGTGGGATCCTGGGCTTTGTGAAGGGCCTTATCATCGCTTATGTGGCCGTGTGGGTCCTCTACCATCTGACCGGGACCATCACCCCTGAAATGGCCCAGGATTCCTACCTGTTCTCTTTCCTGGCCCGGTTCGACCCTCTTGGTGCGCTGGGTTCCCTGTGACAGAATAAGCTCTTCCAGAACTGGGCAAAAAAAGAACCCTGTTTTTCATATCCTGTTCATAATTACGTTATAAAATGTGACCTCTGTGAGGACATACCCCAGCCGGGCGAAGAGCCCGGGCAAAAGGAGTTGAGCAATCATGCAGCCTACCATGTGTTCCAGATGCGGTAAAAATGTAGCGGTGGTCTTCGTCCAGAAGATCGAAAACGGTGAAAACAAGACGGAGGGGCTCTGCCTTTCCTGCGCCAAGGAGCTTGGGATCAAGCCCGTGGACGATATGATCCAGAAAATGGGTCTCACCGACGAGGACGTGAAGGATCTCACCGACGAGATGATGTCGGCCTTCGGCGGCGCCGAGGAGGCCGTGGCCGGCGACGGCGATGACGACGACTCGGAGGAGGACGAGGGCAAGACCGCCACCTTCCCCTTCCTGAGCAAGCTCTTCGGCGGCGGCTCTGGAGAGCCTGCTGACCGGAAGGACAAGGACAAGCAGGGCGACCAGCCGGCCAAGGGCGGCAAGGAGGAGAAAAGCGGCAAGGGCGGCAAAGACGGAAAGCGGAAGTTCCTGGAGAACTACTGTATCTCCCTCACCGACAAGGCCGCCGCGGGCAAGCTGGACAAGATCGTGGGCCGGGACGAGGAGATCGCCCGGACCATCCAGATCCTGAACCGCCGCCAGAAGAACAACCCCTGCCTCATCGGCGAGCCCGGCGTGGGCAAGACCGCCATCGCCGAGGGTCTGGCCCTGCGTATTTTCACCGGAGACGTACCCTACAAGCTCCAGGACAAAGAGGTCTATCTGCTGGACCTGACCGCCTTGGTGGCAGGCACCCAGTTCCGGGGACAGTTTGAATCCCGGATGAAAGGCCTTATTGAGGAGATCAAAAAGCTGGGCAACATCATCCTGGTCATTGACGAGGTCCACTCCATCGTGGGTGCCGGC
>CATMVA010000029.1 GCA_950075865.1 uncultured Oscillospiraceae bacterium
CCAAATGCTGTAACCTACCAACCCCTTGTCCCACAACGCTTTCTCCCTATTTTTTTGGTAGACTTTTGGTAGACCTGCCTCAAATCCCGGTAGACAAAAACTCCCCTCAAAAAGTTTCAGTGGCGAACCCCATTTCTTTGTGATATACTAAAGGTAATTATGGAAAATGGGGGCTGAACCCATGGAACTCTCAGAAAAAACCTTATCCTCGGAGATCCTGTACCAGGGCAAGATCGTCACACTGCGGAAGGACACCGCCCGGCTGGAGGATGGCCGGGAAGCTCTCCGGGAGGTGGTGGAGCACCCCGGCGGGGTCTGCGTTCTGCCCTTGGAGCCCGACGGCACCACCTACACCGTCCGCCAGTTCCGCTACCCCTTCGGCCGCGTGGTGGAGGAGCTCCCCGCCGGCAAGCTGGACGGTCCGGAGGACCACCGCCTGGCCGCCGCCCGGGAGCTCAGCGAAGAGATCGGCGCCCAGGCGGTCGAGTGGATCTACCTGGGCAGTCTGATGATGTCCCCCGGCTTCTGCACCGAGGTGCTCCACATGTACCTGGCCCGGGACCTGCGCCACGGGCAGCAGCACCTGGACGAGGGGGAGTTTCTCACCGTCCGCCGCCGCCCCTTTGAGGAACTGGTGGAGCAGGTGATGACCGGAAAGTGCCAAGACGCCAAGACGGCGGCCCTGGTGCTCAAGGCGAAGGAATATTTGCGCCGGGAGGCGGGAGGCATACAATGAGTAAAACCATCCTGATCGTGGAAGACGAAAAGAATATCGTGGACATCCTCTCCTTCAACCTGGGCCGGGAGGGATATGAGACCATCCCCGCCTATGACGGGGAGATGGGCCTGACCCTGGCCCTGGCGAAGGACCCCGACCTGATCCTGCTGGACGTGATGCTGCCCAAAATGAACGGCTTTGACGTCTGCAAAACGGTGCGGGAGAAGAACACCTCCACCCCCATCATCATGCTCACCGCCCGCGAGGGGGAAAGCGACAAGGTGCTGGGCCTGGAGCTGGGGGCCGACGACTACATCACCAAGCCCTTCTCCATGCGGGAGCTGCTGGCCCGGGTGAAGGCCAACATCCGCCGCACCGACCTGCTCACCGCCCACCCCACCGCCCCAGTAGGGGGTGTCGATGGGGGCCGGCTGGAGCGGGGGAGGATCCTGGTGGATCCCGCCCTGCTCATGGCCTTCAAGGACGGCAAGGCCCTGGACCTGACCCCTAAGGAGTTCGAGCTGCTCCGCTTCCTGGCCGCCGCCCCCGAGCAGGTGGTCTCCCGGGAGACCCTGCTGGAAAAGGTATGGAATTACGAGGGCTTCGTGGGGGACGTGCGGGCGGTGGACGTGGCCGTCCGGCGGCTCCGAGAGAAGCTGGAGGACGACCCGGCCAACCCGGCCTTCATCATCACCCGCCGTGGCCTGGGTTACCTGTTCCGCATGGAGCAGTAAGGCTCCGCCCTTATATCCTGCTGGACGAGCTGTTTTGAGGGAATGAGGTGACGGCATGGGCACCAAGCTGGGCAATCTGCATATCAGAAACGCCACGGTGGAGGAGGTGGCCCCTCTGCTGCCGGGAGCCATTGTGGGACAGTGGGCCGATGGCTTCGTGTCGGCCTATTCTGAGGAATACCAGTGGGGGAGCACGGAGCAGGCGGGCAAACGTCTCTCCCGCAAACTGCCCACCGCCACCGTGTTTGCCGCCGCCATCTTTGACAGCGACGTGGTGAGCTTCGAGGTCTACAAGGCCGGGAAGCGGCTCACCGCCCACCTGTTGAACCCTTACGAGGACATGAACCGTCCGGGGAATCCCAAGGTGTTCTGCGAGGCCCTGGGCCTGCCCCCCGAGGACGAAAAGCGGCTGCGGACCCTCTGGAAAAAGGGGGACGCCGAGGAGCAGCTGGAGCTCACCGGGGCCCTGCTTGGCCTGCCCCTTTGCCATGACCCGGCGTTCATGCCCCAGGAGCCCGCCCGCCGGGACACGGCGGCAGTGGACGCCTGGATCGCCGAGCGGCCTGACCCGCCGAAGACAGCCAGAATTAAGAGCGTGACCAAAGCGGAACTGATACGGGAGACAGGCGGCAATCTTCTGCCGAATGGACATTCAAAGTGTTGGGGCAATACCGAACAGACGGGCTTCTTTTTCTTTCAGGATGTCCAAGACGAATGGGTCACAAACGATGTCTGGATCTATTGCTATAGCCCGGAAGATCCTCTTTCTTGTATTGGCAAAATTACCTGTCCTCTTACGGATGAGAGAACGCAATTTGTTGGTGGGCCTACTTGCTATGTTCTTTCACCAGAGCGAGTATTGTTCGGCAATACATTGTTCAGAGAAGCAGATGGGATCGGAATGCCGCCCGAAGCGGTTGGGATGCAGGTCTGTTACGACTCCGCTGGACTACTCACTCTCCCTCTGGATATTGAAGGTCATATCGTTCGTATTCAGTCCATGCCTGATGGAGGGATCAGCATCATTACCATCGAGTGGAAAGACCGTGAATGCGGCACAATTTGGAACATGCTGAGCCGTTATGACAAGACCGGGACTTGCCTTTATCGAAAGGAATTGCCGGCCGGAGATCCCGAGCAGTGGACCTATATGGATGGTGGTTTCTCCGCCGTTAATCCTAAAGGGGAATCGTTCTTTTTGAACTGGGAAGGCAATGAACCCCCTCTTTCAGATCGGAAGGCCTTGGAAGTCGTTTGTTGTCACACTCAAAAAGATGATGAGACATGTTGCCGAACGGACGGCAAAGGCCGCCGCTGGCTCAAGGTGGAGGACAGCACCTTGGAGGGCTATGACCCGGAGGGAAAGCTGATTTCTCGCCACCGTTTGAAGGGGGCTATTGTAAATTTACACCGTAACACCCAAGGCGACTTGATAGCCTACACCCACGATTATAAGCGCAATATTTTCCGCGTCTACCGCATTTCCTAACATCCCCCAAGAAAGGAGGTCCCGCCCATGTTCCGCTCCCTGCACATGAAGCTCATGCTCATCATCTCCCTGCTCATCATCCTGCTCATGACCGTGGTGGGGGCCTTTCTGGTCAACTCGGTCTCCGGGTTCTACCTGAGGCAGTTCTACACCCAGATGCAGGAGGTCTTCCAGAACGACGCCGAGTTCGTCCACGACCTGCAAAGCGTTTCCTCCAGCGACGAGGACGGCGCCGAGCAGCTCAACCAGATGCTCCGGGCCCGGACCGGTGACCTGGGCGTGGACGGCCACACCCGGAACTATTACGTTCTGGACGGGGTCACCGGCGCCTACCTGGCCGGCACCAACGACGCCGAGGGAGCCGCCCTGGAGATGACCTACAACCTGACCGCCGCCCTCACCGGAGAGGTGGGGGATACCTCCAACGTTTCCCTGGACTATATAGATGTGGCCATCCCCATCCGGCGCGGAGAGAGGAGCTACGTCATCTACGTCAGGGACAACAAGCAGACCGTTCAGGACCTGACCGGCCAGCTGGTCACCCTGATCCTGGAGGCTCTGGGCTTCGGCATCGTCATCTCGGTGCTCCTCAGCTTCCTGCTGTCCAAGACCCTTATCACTCCCATCGAACGGCTCACCGAGGGCGCCGAGGAGGTGGCCTCTGGGGACTTCTCCCACAAGATCGACGTGGACTCCCGTGACGAGATCGGCGTCCTGACCGCCACCTTCAACGACATGGCCGGCCAGCTGGAAAGCACCCTCCAGGACGTGGAAAACGAGCGCAACAAGCTGGGCACCCTCTTCCTCCACATGACCGACGGGGTTGTGGCCTTCTCCCGGGAGGGTGCCATCATCCAGTCCAACCCGGCGGCCGAGGAGATGCTGGGCCGGGCCCTCCCCCTGGGGGGCGAGGTGGACTACGCCGCCCTCTTCGGGGACATTGCCCCCCTGGAGCAGGTGCTGGAGCCCGGTGCCCAGGGCTACGTGGCCGCCAGCCGCCAGCAGGGGGAGCGAAGCCTGGAGCTCCTCATGGCCCCCTTCGACAAGGACCGCCAGGCCGGCGTGCTGGTGGTCATCCACGACGTGACCGAGCGCAACAAGACCGAGGAGATGCGCAAGGAGTTCGTGGCCAACGTCTCCCATGAGCTCCGCACCCCCCTGACCAACATCCACTCCTATGCCGAGACCCTGGTGGACTCCCACGGCGCGGTGCCCCCCGAGACCGAGCAGGGCTTCCTCCAGGTCATCCTCAGCGAGTCCGAGCGCATGGCCCACATTGTCCGGGACCTGCTGACACTCTCCCGGTTCGACTCGGGCCGCAGCGAGCTCTCCCTCACCCGTTTCTCCTTTGCCGACGCCATCGAGAGCATGGTCAGCGCCAACCTGCTAGAGGCCCAGCGCCACGGCCACACCCTCACCGCCGCCCTGGAGCCCGGCCTGCCCGAGATCGTGGCCGACCGGGAACGCATCACCCAGGTGATGATGAACGTGGTCTCCAACGCCATCAAGTACACCCCCGACGGCGGCACCATCCAGGTCACCGCCGGGACTGCGGAGGAGGGAGCGCGGGTCTGGCTGGAGGTCTCCGACAACGGCATCGGCATCCCGGAACACGACCGCCCCCGCATCTTCGAGCGGTTCTACCGGGTGGACAAGGCCCGCTCCCGTGAATCGGGGGGTACCGGCCTGGGCCTCTCCATCGCCAAGGAGATCGTGGACCGCCATGATGGCGACATTCGTATCGTGGACAAGCCCACCCCCGGCCTGACCATACGGGTGGAGCTTCCCGTGGAGGGCCCCCGCCGTGAGCGGGCGTAAGAACACCCCGCCGGTGGCCCGCCCCACCGGGCTCCGGCGGGTCATCGAGTTGGGGAAGGATCTGCTCATCGTGGCCCTGGTCTGCTCGGCCGTCTTCCTGGCCGCCCAGACCCCCATCGCCACCCACCTCCGGGGCTGGGTGGCTCCCGAACCGCCCCCCGCCGCCACTCGGACCAGCCTGGCGGTAAATCCTTACGCCATCGCGATCCGCAACGACAAGGGCCTCTACAGCGTCAGCTACGACCAGGCCCCCGTGGAGCGTGCCTTCGAGCGGTTCTCCCCCCTCTTAGGGGAGGCCTTTTCGGCCGCCCAGCTCCCCGAGACCGCCACCCGGGCCCAGTGGCAGGCTCTTCTGGAGGCCCCCGGCGTCTGCTGCACTTTCCAGGGCCAGCCCCCACTCTCCGCTCTCTCGGCCTGGCTGGGCGGAGGAGAGGATTACCCCGGCGAGGCCCACACCCTCCTCCTGGCCTGGGACGGCAGGCAGATGTGGCTAGCCTGGCGTGTCGGAGATTCCTACTTTCGGGCCCGGACCTCGGTGGCCTATCAGGGCCACCTGGCTGATGCCCTGGCCGACTTCAGCCCCAACGGCGCCGCCTATGCCTACACCCTCTCGGACGACGACGCCTACGAGGCCCTGGACCCCTATGTCCTCATCTCCATCACCGCCCCCCAGCCCCATGTCTACACCGCCGCCTCCCCCGACCTGATGGCCGACGAGGAGGCCCGAAGCGCCCTTCTCACCGCCCTGGGCTTCCTGTCGGGCACCGAGGGTGCCTACGAGACCGCCGACGGCCTGGCCGTCACCGAGAGCGGCGACCGGCTTCTCGTTACCTCGGCCGGGGAGGTCACCTTCCGCGCCGGCGACGAGAGCCGCTACCCCATGACCCTGGAGCGGGCCCTCCCCTCGGCCTACACCGCCGCCCAGGCGGCCTGGGAGGTCCTGGACCGGGCCATCTCCCCCTTCCGGGGGGAGGGAGACTTCATCCTCACCGGTGCCCGGCAGACCGACGCCGGCTGGGAGGTCACCTTCCACGTTATGCTGGAGGGGGTCCCCGTCCTCACCGCCGGGGAGGGCTGGAGCGCCCGCTTCCTTGTGGAGGGCGGCCGCATCAGCGAGTTCGCCCTGGCCCTGCGGACCTACACTGCCACAGAGACCGTCACCACCCTGCCCACCCCCCGGCTGGCCGCCGCTGCCCTGCGCTCCCTGCCCAGCCGTGGGGGACAGCTGGTCCTCTGTTACAGCGACAACCGTGCCGCCACCCTGACCGCCGGCTGGATGACCGGGGAATAGGAGGGGAATATGCGCTGGACCAAGATCAAAAACATCATCATTCTCCTGCTGGTCATCGTCAACCTGGCCCTGCTGGGCCTGGTGGGCTTCCGCTCCTGGCTCTCGGTCCAGAACGAGCGCCAGGCCCGTGAGCGCATGATCACCATTCTTGCCAACAACAACATCGAGTTTCTCCCCCAGGAGGTCCCCGACACCCTGGGCCTGGAACCCCTCCGCCTCATCCTGGAGCCTCCCGCCCAGGCCCAGGCCGAGCTCCTGGTGGGCTCTATCGTCTCCACCGAGCCCCTGGGCGCCCGCACGGTCTGCGTGGGGGAGTTGGGGGAGGTCACCCTTTCCCCCACCGGGGAGATCGAGGCCGTCTACC
The DNA here is from genome assembly GCA_950075865.1 of uncultured Oscillospiraceae bacterium. Taxonomy (GTDB): domain Bacteria; phylum Bacillota; class Clostridia; order Oscillospirales; family Oscillospiraceae; genus Vermiculatibacterium. The sequence continues at coordinate 6,415 of CATMVA010000029.1, forward strand.
CCAAGCCCTCCCTGGACGAGCCCGCCGCCCTGGAGCGCCTCACCGCCCTGGGGGTGGAGTTCCGGGAGTCCTCCCGCACCCTGTCCGAGGACGGCACCCTGACCCTCACCTGCATCCAGCTCCGCCAGGGGGTCCCCCTCCCCGAGGAGACCGTCACCCTGACCTTTCAGGAGGGCCTTCTCCGCAGCCTGTCCCTCCGGCTCCTCTCGGGCACCTGGGAGACCGTCCCCGGCCGGGAGAGCGTCACCGCCTCCACCGCCCTGCTTCGCTTCCTGGAGGCCATGAACCGGGGCGGCTACGTCTGCACCCAAGTCACCGACCTGTATCCCTGCTACTCGGTCACAGGAACAAGCACTCTGACCCTTACCCCCACCTGGTACGTGGAGACCGACACCCGCCCCTGGCTCTTCCCGGTGGACGGCCAGAGCGCCACTTCCGCGGAGTGAGAAGGAGGATCAGATATGAAGAAGGTAAGTTTTACTATCTATTTTTGCGGTGGACCATGGTATGGGACATTCACGCCTGAAATTATGATAGCAAAACCATGTAATACCAGTACGTTTGGATTTGATGTGCAAACTTTGATACAGGAAGGTATTGCGGGAATTGGGGATCTGACGGAGTATGTGAAAAAGGCTCCTACTTTGCGGGAGTCATTGGGAGATTGGGGCCTCCAGAATTTGTCTTGGGAGACTGTTTATATTCCCAAAGAAAATTATTTGCTTTCTCTTCAGGCAGATAAAACATTTCAGGAACTTTTTGACCATTTTGGTCAAGATACCTTGGAGCTTGCCCATTTCTATGTGGGTGGAGGCGCTTCGATCCACAACGAAACAGATTACCGCTTTACCATCCATCCAGATGAGAAGATACACCGTAATCTTCCTCATGTCCATGTTGAAAAGGACGGCGTAGAAATCAGATATTCCCTACAAGATTTCAAACCCCTTGATTCATTGAAACAGCCTCATACGAGAGATTATAAGAAGAGGCTCCGCCCTTTTCTTGAACAGAAAAGGGATTTGTTTTTGAGCCTGTGGCAGGAATACAATGACGGTTATCTTCCGCCTTTATTTACAGAAAGCGGCCAACAATTTTATCCGGAATCTTAAAACAAAGAGATCCCCCGGAGGGCATACCACGCCCCCGGGGGATCTCTTTGCGTCTTAATATCTCTTTTTTATCCCGCAGCACCCTATGTAGAGCCCTTGCCCTTGGGCAAACGCGATCTTAAAATTCACATCATAAAATGTCAAAGGAGAAAAATTATGTCAACCAGCAAAACTCCAAACTATGACCTGCACGCCTGGGAGCCCGACGATGACTTTCAGCTCCACGAGATCAACGAAAACTTCGCCGCTATTGACAGCGCCCTTGGCGTCCGTTATCCGGTGGTGATCGGCACCTATGTGGGGGACGGAACCCAGGCCCGTCTGATCGACCTGGGTGCGGCGGCGGCCGCCGTGCTGGTGGAGAACAATGAAGGCAACCGTTCCGACTATGACCACAGCTTTGTGTTCGGCGGTCTGGCTCTGCCCGGCGCGCCCATGAACAACAACGGCTTGGTGGTTCAGGGCGCCGGTTTCCTTGTCTCCTACCAAAGCTCGATCAGACTGCAGACCAACCAGACCGGTATTCTCTATCGTTACGTCGCCTGGCTGGAGCCGTAAGGAAGAGGAAAAGGAGCCTCCCCAAAAGGGGAGGCTCCTTTCTTGTTTGCTTGCTCGTCTGATAAGTCAGACGTTTTTAGGCGCCCTGTGTGGCAACCGTAACCGTGATGGTCTTGGTGGCATCAACAGCGGGAGCCGTGAAGGTCCAGCGGTAGGTACCGGCGCCGTTGGCGGGGTTGCCCTCGACCGGAGTAGCGGTAATTCCGTCGATACCGGTCACAGTGCAGGTCACGGGCTTGCCGTTGTACTCCAAGCTGGCGCCGCACACGGCGGTCACAGTGATGGTGTTGCCCTTCTTGGTGTCGCCGGTGACGGTCACAACGATGGAGTTGGCAGCGTCAGCGCCGTTCACACCCACAGGCTTGATCTTGTTGGTGGGGATCTGGTCATCAGCCTCGTTGTTGACCTCCACGAACAGGGCCAGCAACACGGTCTTGCTGCCATCCGTCTTGGTGACAGCGTAGACGTTGTTCACGTAGTCGTTGTCGCCGTCCAGGTCAGCCAGAGTGATGGCACCGCTGGCCACGCCCTCGCCCTCGGCCTGATCAATGTAAATGATCACGGTCTTGTTGGCGTCCATGTCAAACTCCTTGGTGGCAGCAGACAGATCGGGGGCCTTGTCGGGCGTGCCCTTGTGCTCGGTCTGAGAAGGAGCGATCTGGATAGCGGCGCCGTTGTTGTAGGCCAGAACCACGCCGGCGTTGGCCTTGTCGTCCTCGAAGGTGCCCAGAGTGGTCTCGGTCAGGTTGTTCAGCTCGCTGAGCTTGCCATCAGAGGTCTCCTTGTAGGAGATCAGCAGACCGGCGGGGAAGGTGGCCAGAGCATTCTCAGTGGTATCGCCCTTCACCAGATCATCCGCGCCATTGCCCATGGCGGCCTTCCGAACGACCTCTTCCTCGCCGTTCCAGATGGTGAGCTGAGCCACAGAGCCCTTGGTCTCGGAATCATAGACCGCGATGGTGTTGGCGGTCAGGTAGCCGTACTTCAGATCGCTGGTGCCCATGGGCCAAACGCTCTTGGTGCTCTCCAAAGTCAGGAAGGCCAGCCCGGCGTAGGGGAAGCCGCTGACGGTCCGGGTGTAGGCCACGCTGGCCTCCAGCTCGGTGCCGTTCTCCTCGTTCCACTTGTTGATCTCGGCGCCGTTCACAACACGGTAGGTGGGGTTGCCGTTGCCGTCGTCGATGCCCTCGGCCATCACGAACACCACGGCCTTGTCGTCAAAGCGGACGGCGCTGGTGTTGGTCTTGCCGTTGGAAAGGGTCTCGCCATCGGCGATGGTCTTGGTGGTGTAGCGCTCCCAAGCATCAGCCTCGGTGGTGGGAAGAGCCTTCAGCTGATAGTAGCCGTTGGAATCCACGGAGAAGGAATAGAGAGCCTCGGTGCTGCTGACCTTATTGGAAGCAGACACGGGTGCATACTTGTTGGTGCCGGTATCATAGATCTTGGAGACCTTGATGGGCTGGGACTTGCCGTCGGTAAACAGGGCGCTGACCTCGTGGTAAGAGGTGCCCTTGGAGACCTCGGTGTCGGAACCCGTATTGACGTCCTTGGCCACGGCGGTCACCAAGAGCACGTCGTCGATGCTCACGGAGGTGCCGTCGTCATACTCCTCGGCGTTGAAGACGTAGCCATTCAGGGCCACCAGAGTGTAGGCGTTGCCCAGCTCCACGGCCGCCAGCGAAGCGTTGTCGGCCTTGGCAGAGCGGTACTGCACGCCGCCGATGGTGTAGACATTCTTAGAGGTCTTGGAGGTGGCAGTCACATTCTCGATGGGCTCCAGAGCCTCGATCACGTTGGCGACCTTGATGGAGGGCTTAATGGTGACCCAGTCGCCGATAGCCAGATCGGAAGCAATGGAATTGCCCTCGTAGGTGAACCGGCCCTCGGAGGTGGTCAGAACAGTGGAGCTCTTGCCGGTGACCTTGGCCACGACAACGGGATTGATGACCAGGCAGTCAGCCTTGCCGTCGTCATTGTTGTCAATAAGCTTATAGGACTCCCAACCCTTCTTCTCGTGCTCGCCGCCATTGAAGCCATAGGTGGCGATGGCGTCAGCGGAAACGTTTCCGGTGATGCCGAATCCGTCGATAGTGGTCTTGGCGTTGTTGATCTTCATCTTGCCCACGACGCCCTCGCTCAGCACGCAGTCGTTGACGCTGGTGATGCCGATGACAGTGGTGTTGGCGGTCACCTTGTTGTTGCTGTCGCTGTAGATGACCTTGACCTTCTCCATGAACAGATCGGAGATGTCGATCTCGCTGGTCAGGGTGATGTGCTCCCGATCATTAGCGGCAAGAGGATCCACATCAACACTGGTGCTGTCCAGCGTGTAGGTGAAAGTCTCTTTCTTGGCGTCATACTTGCTGCCGGTCAGAACAGCATACTCCATCTTGGCCTTGAAGGCGCTCTCCAGAATGGAGGGCTTGCCGGTCTCGCTCGCCACGCCGTAGATGTGCTCACCGGTGGTCACGTTGTACTGGTCGGTGATGGTGGGAGTCTTCACGGTGATGCCGTTGTAGATCATCTGGGCGGCGGTCTCCCGGTTGATGGTCTGGGTGTAGTCGGTGATGCTGGTGTCATCGTAAAGATCCCGCTGCTCGGCCTTCAGGTTGATCTTGGCGGCCCAGTCAGAGGTCTCGGACTTGAGCATCTCCTTCTTGTAGCCCATGGCGGTCAGGACCATGGTGGCGGCCTCCTGGGCGGTCACGTAGGTCTCAGGATTGAACTTGCCGCCGCCCACGCCGGACAGGATGCCCTGATCCACGCAGTACTTGATGAACTTGGCGGCCCAGTGCTTCACGCCGTCCACGTCGGTAAAGCCGGTGGTGGTAGTGCCCCGGAAGTCGGCGTTGCCGCCGTTCAGGGCCATGGCGATCATGGTGGCCATCTCGGCCCGGGTCACGTTGCCCTTGGGGTCAAAATTGCCCCCCTCTTTGCCGGAGATGATCTTCAGAGAGACCATGGTGTTGACAGCGTTCACGTTCAGGGCATTGATCTCGGCCTGATCGTTGAACGCCGCGCTGGCGCCGACGACCATCATGCCCATAACCATGACGGAAGCCAGAGCCAAGCTGAGAATGCGCTTGAGATTCTTCATGTGCTTTTTCCTCCTTTTTAATTTGGTAAGAGGCGAATATTCGTTCTTTCAAAGGATATACGGAACTTCTTGGCCGCCTTAAGCCCCTTCCATCCGATTCGGAGATGAATATGACACCCCTCGCCAAATTCAAACCACC
>CATMVA010000030.1 GCA_950075865.1 uncultured Oscillospiraceae bacterium
AGGGGGATGGCAAAGATATGCCCCACACCACCATCCATTATAACAGCGCCGGGCCTGCTCCGGGGCCGATCCTCAAGGCCCGTGAGGACAAGCAGACCATCTACATCGACGGCAAGGCGGTGACCTTCACCACCTATTCGGTCAACAACGGCGGGGTGAACTATGTACGGCTGGTGGACCTGGCCCAGGTGCTCAGCGGGACGGCGGCCTCCTTCGACGTAAAGTGGAATGCCCAGAAGGAGCATGTGGAGCTGAAGAGCAAGAGCCCCTACACCGCCGGGACGCCGGGTGAGACCCCCTACCACGGGGAGATGGTCTACGAGACCGTGATTGGCCCCACCTACATCGATGGGGCGGCCAAAAATCTGGAGGCCATCCGGTTCGAGTATCAGGGCGGCGGGTACACCTACTACAAGCTGCGGGACCTGGGGGAGGCCCTGGGGTTCAACGTGGGGTGGGACAACGCCAACGAGAGGATCTACCTGGAGACCGATAAGCCATACGATCCCGCCAACTGAATTCTGACGCGGGCGCAAAAGCCGGAGGAAGTACCTCCGGCTTTTGTTTGACTTTTTTTCGTTTTCGTGGCATAATACGGTATCATTTACTATGACCGCAAGAGAGGAAGTGGTTTGGATGTCCAGACCTCTGGTGGCCATCGTGGGCCGGCCCAACGTGGGCAAGTCCATGCTTTTCAATAAACTCACCGGCCAGCGGCTCTCCATCGTGGAGGACACCCCCGGGGTCACCCGGGACCGGATCTACGCCCCCTGTGAGTGGCGGGGGCGGAAGTTCGACCTGGTGGACACCGGCGGCATTGAGCCGGGGACCGACAGCGAGATCCTGCTCTTCATGCGCCGGCAGGCTGAGATCGCCATCGAGAACGCCACTGTCATCCTCTTTATCTGTGACATCCAGACCGGCCTCACCGCCTCGGACCACGAGGTGGCGGGTATGCTCCTGAAATCGGGCAAGCCGGTGGTCCTGTGCGTCAACAAGATGGACTCCACCGGCGTCACCGACCCGGACATTTACGAGTTCTATAACCTGGGCCTGGGGGACCCCATCGCTGTCTCGGCCGTCCACGGCCACGGCACCGGGGACCTGCTGGACGCCTGCTTCCAATACTTCCGCCCCGACGATGGGGAAGAGGAGGATGAGGACGTCGTCAAGGTGGCCATCATTGGCAAGCCCAACGTGGGCAAGTCCTCCCTGGTCAACCGGATCCTGGGGGAGGAGCGGGTCATCGTCTCCGACATGGCGGGCACCACCCGGGACGCCATCGACAACTATTTTGAAAACGACAAGGGCAAGTACCTCTTCATTGACACCGCCGGGATGCGCCGCAAGAGCCGGGTGGACGACCGGGTGGAGAAGTTCTCGGTCCTCCGGGCTACGCTGGCCATCGAGCGGTGCGACGTGTGCCTCATTCTCATCGACGGCACCGAGGGCGTCACCGAGCAGGACACCAAGGTGGCAGGCCTGGCCCACGAGGCGGGCAAGGCCTGCATCATCGTGGTGAATAAATGGGACATCGTGGAGAAGGACGGCAAGACCATGGACAATATGTGCCGGGACATCCGGCGGGACCTTGCCTACATGGACTATGCCCCCATCCTCTTCCTCTCGGCCCTGACGGGGAGCCGGGTGGATAAGCTCTTTGACGCCGTCAACAGTGTGTTTGAGCAGGCCAGTATGCGCATCACCACCGGGATGCTCAACGACGTTCTGGCCGACGCCACCGCCCGGGTCCAGCCCCCCACCGACAAGGGGAGAAGGCTCAAGGTCTACTATATGACCCAGGTGGGCATCAAGCCCCCCCATTTTGTGGTGTTCTGCAACCGGGCCGATTTGTTCCACTTCTCCTACCAGAGGTATATCGAGAACCAGATCCGGGCTACCTTCGGCCTTCAAGGGACCCCGGTGAAGCTGACCATTCGGGAAAAGGGCGATAAGGAGGGATGAGCATGCCGTTGATTCCAAGCCCCTGGAGCACAGGGACGGAAACGGGGGCCGTTCTGGCTCTGCTGGTGATCGCCGTGGGAGCCTATTTTCTGGGCTGCTCCAACGGGGCGGTCATCATCTCCAAATATATTCTTCACGATGATATTCGAACCCACGGCAGCGGCAACGCGGGCCTGACCAATTTTCTGCGGACCTTCGGCGGTCCCTGGACCCTGGCTGTCATCGCCATCGATGTGGGTAAGGCTGTTGTGGCCGTGTGGCTGGGGGTGCAGGCATTTCATTTTGCCAGTTGGCCGGGGTTGGAGATTTACGGTAAATATGCCGCAGCTATGTTTTGCCTTCTGGGGCATATGTTCCCCTGTATGTTCGGCTTCAAGGGGGGCAAGGGCATCCTCTCCGGGGGCACCATCGCCCTCATGCTGGACTGGCGGCTGGCCCTGCTGGTTTGGGGCGGGTTCCTCATTTTGACCGCCCTTACCCGTTACGTATCTCTGGGCTCGGTCTTTGCCGCCGCCGCTTTCCCTGTGGGCACATGGCTCTTTGTGACCCACGACCCCATCATCATGGCTATCGCCACATTCCTTGGACTCTTGGTCCTCTGGATGCACCGGGCCAACATCAAGCGTCTGCTCACCGGGACGGAAAACAAGCTCTCCTTCCATAAAAAGTCTTCCTGAAAAACCGGCGGGACCGCCAAAGTCATGGGCGAAACAGGGTTAGGGCGAGTTGGGCGCCAAGGCGGAGCTCCTGAACAAAGGCCTCATCTGCCTCAATGGCGTTCAGGCTGATTTGGGCGGTCTCGAAGTCGTCGAGAAATTGCGGGTTGAAAATCTGCCCGACCCTCGTGCAAAATGATTCTACAATGTCTAATTGCGCCCGATAGGCGGAGACCGCATGCCCGGGGTGAGACCATGGCGGACATCGCGGACTATTTTGACGTGTCCCTCGATTTTTTGATTGGCCGGGGCGATCACCGGGAACGGATGTAAGGTGGAGTGGATGAGAACCGTCCCCTTGATTTACCAGCCTTCATCCACTATAATGGAACCACCGAGGGGATCACCCTCTATCCCAGATCAGGGAGGCGACCGCAATGAATATCACCGTCCTTGGTTCCGGCGGCTGGGGCACCGCCCTGGCCCTTGTGCTGGTGGAGAACGGCCACCGGGTGAAGCTGTGGTGCCGCCGGGAGGAAAAGTGCCGGGAAATGGCCCAGAGCCGGGAGAACCCCCAATTGAAGGGCATCCCCCTGCCCCCGGAGCTGGAGCTCACCCATGACCTGAACTGCTTGAAGGACTGCCCGGCGGTGGTCCTGGCCGCCCCCTCCTTCGCCGTGCGGGAGACCGCCGCCCTGGCGGCTCCGCTTCTGGCCCCCGGCGCGGTGGTCATCTCGGTGTCCAAGGGCATCGAGAAGGACACCTCCCTCACCCTTACCGAGGTCATCTCTCAAGAGCTGGGGGAGGACTGCCCGGTGGTGGCCCTGTCCGGTCCTTCCCACGCCGAGGAGGTGGGCCGCCGTATCCCCACTGCGGTGGTGGCCGCCTCCCGGAACAAAGAGGCCGCCGAGCTGACCCAGGACCTCTTTATGAACCCCTATTTCCGGGTCTACACCACTGATGACGTGATGGGGGTGGAGCTGGGGGCCGCTCTCAAGAATGTGATCGCCCTCTGCGCCGGTGTCAGCGATGGCCTTGGCTTGGGGGACAACACCAAGGCCATGCTCATGACCCGTGGCCTCACCGAGGTGGCCCGCCTGGGGGAGGCCATGGGGGGCCGGAAGGAGACCTTCGCCGGCCTTGCCGGTATTGGTGACCTGATCGTCACCTGCACCTCCATGCACTCCCGGAACCGCCGCTGCGGCATTGCCATCGGTCAGGGCGTCCCTGTGGCCGAGGCCGTGGGAGGGGGCGGCATGGTGGTGGAGGGCTACTACGCCGCCGCCACCGCCAAGACCCTCTGCGATAAGCTGGGGGTGGATATGCCCATCACGCAGGCGGCCTATTCCGTCCTGTATGGGGGGAGATCCCCCCGTGATGTGGTTTTGGAGCTGATGACCCGGGATCGGAAACCGGAAAACGAGGAAAGCTGGGTGTAGATCTCCAAAACGCCATTAAACCACTCCCCAAAACCGGAGAACGGGGAAAGCTGGGTGGTTAATTTCCGAAAACGCCCTTAAAATCCTTGAAAATGACCTCAAACTTCCAGAAAACACCCTCAAAACCACCCTAAAAAACGTCCAACTTCATGCAATTATCTCAAAATCCGAAGGGACGTTTCGTACAACCCGGTTGTACCCCCGTGCAATCTCCGGTATAACCACTGATACAAAAAAGGGGCCAAAGTCATACGACCTTGGCCCTTTTTGACACGTTTTTCGGTTATTTCTTCCTGGTGAAACCCACCACGCCAAAGGCGCTGGGCCCGCTGTGTGTGGTGATGACCCCGCCGCTCTTGACCCAGGTGATCTTCCGAAACCCCAGGCTTTCGGCCGTCTGATTCACAGCCTGGCGCACATCGTCGGGGAAGTAGGGGGTCCAGATGAGCCACAGCTCCTCCCGGTCCAGGTCATGCTCGGCGGCATAGTCCCGAACCAGCTGGGGGGCGATTTTGATAAGCTTGCCCCGCAGCTTTTTGGTGGCCACCAGGTTACCGTCCAAAAACTCGATGAGGGGATGGATGCCCAGCACCCGTCCCACCAGAGCCACGGCGTTGTTCACTCGGCCCCCGGCCCGGAGATACTCCAACTCGTCGGGGATAAAGCACATCCGGCCCCGTTCGATCAGGTCTTCGGCCGCCGCAACGGCGTCTTTCATGGTCCACTGGGGGTTCTCCTCCAGCAGCTTGGCCATGGTCAGCACGATGCAGGCCTGACCGGCGCAGGCCTTTTTGGTGTCCAGGCTGGTGATGTAATTCCGTCCCTCGGCGGCGATCTGGGCGCTCTGGTAGGAGCAGGTAGTGACCGAGGAGTAGGCCAAATACAGGATTTGGGCGTCGGGATACCGGGCGTGAACGTCGTCAAAGGCTTTCACAAAATCTTCGGGGGTGCTGCCGCTGGTCTTGGGCAGGGTCTTGGTCTTGTCGTAGAATTCGCAGATCTCCTCAGCGGGAAAAGTGGCGTCATCTCTCGTTTGGTCGCCGAAGGTGACGTGCATGGGGACGATGGCGATGCCGTAGCGCTGGGCCAGTTCAGCCGGAATGTCGGCGCCGGTCTCGGCCATCAGGATGATTTTGTTTTCGTTCATAGAGGGGTCCTCATTTCTCCATATAGTGGTTGAACAAAACTATCATACCACGCCGAAAAGAAAAAAGAAACAGAAAATGGGGAAAAAGAGAAAATTTCATCCCTTTCCACATGCTTCCGGCGAGTGAGAAAAGGGGATCAGTCGTTGTGGTGCAGGGCGTAAAATTCGTCGTAGCCCTTGAGCGTGACTTACAGAAGCTCCGGCATGTCCAGTTTACAGAGACAGCAGCGATCCCGCTGTAACAGTGGTGGCAATATCATTCTATAATTGGACAAAAGCGCAATTAGATGCGAAGATACTCCTCCATGGCGCTCCGCAGCGCGTTAAAGGCCCGGTAGACCCGCTCAGGCGGCCATTGGTAGACTCGCTGGATCTCGGTCAGGGTTTCCTGGTCCACCAGGCGGCAGGCCAGAAAAGCGGCATCCTGATCCTGTAGGGAGAGCCGGTGCAGATAGTCCCAGAAGCACACACTGTTTTGGTGGTCACCTGTCCGGGGGCCACAAAGGTCGATGCGGGGCGTCTCGTTCTCATTGAACACCGGAGCGTCCAGGGATATTTCGTGGTAGAAGGAAAAATCCCGGCTCTGCTTTTCGGCCAGTAGCTTCTCATGAATCGCCAGCGCGGCAGAGCCCCACCCACGTCGGCCGCTGCCCCGGAAGCTGTCAGGCTGGTCATGGTAGACCTCCAGAAAGCCTACCCAGCCGATGTTGCGGTAGTACTGGGCGTCTCGGGAGTTTCGGATGTCCAGGCTTAATTGATGGCAGATATCGTCGATAAAAGTCTCCACCATCCGTTCTTCGCGGGAGGAGAGAACACCCTTGGAATGTTTATTTCCCATTCCGCTTTCCTCCCCGCCGCTTGGGCAAAAGGGCGTTTGAGGGCGGCGGACTGGACAGATCGTTGCTGTACCCAGCCCAGAGCGCCCGTTCCGGGAGCCACTCCATGGAATAAATCACAGGAAAGCGGATCTGGCGCTGACGGAGCAGATCGGCAAACCGACCGTTTAGTCTGACCCCCTTTGGAGTGAAGCAGATCTGGCCATCCCCATCGGGACGGAAGGTCAGACAGCGGCCGTCCTTGCTGACTTCGCAGTAAAATCTTCGCTCGTCGCCCACCGCTCGGAGGAAGGCGGCATTCATACTCATTTGCCCCTTCTTATTGACTGAGAGCCTTGGGGTTTCGGCATAGTTCATCGGTGTCGGGATCGCCTCAAATTCCAGAGAATCCAACCATGCGAGGTCCATTTTTTTCATCCTTTCTGCCGGGGCAAATGACCCTTCGGCAGGTATAAGCCTACATGATTGAAACTGGATTGTCTATTCTGAAAAGCGACAAAAAGAGACGAAAAATGTTATAAAAATATGGTTTTCCGGCATCTTCTGCTCTCCCTCTATTTGGCGTATGATAAAAATTTATGCCTGTAAAAAAAGGAACTTTTTGGATGAAAGCTGGAAAAGCTTATTTGCGGATGGCTTTTTGTCAAAAAAGAATTGACAAATCCAGGCCAGGTATGCTATCATATCTGGGCTGACGTTTGGGGCCGCATTTTTTGTGCGGGTGTAGTTCAATGGTAGAATCCCAGCCTTCCAAGCTGGTCGCGTGGGTTCGATTCCCATCACCCGCTCCATATGCGCCTGTAGCTCAGGTGGATAGAGCAACTGCCTTCTAAGCAGTGGGTCAGGGGTTCGAGTCCCTTCAGGCGTGCCATTTCCTTTGTGTCCCATTTTGGCCATCCCTTTTTCATATGGTGGGCGTAGTTCAGTTGGTAGAGCATCGGATTGTGGTTCCGAGTGTCGAGGGTTCGAGTCCCTTCGCCCACCCCAGATGACGGCAGGGCCGGAGCAAACGGCTCCGGCCCTGCTCCCTTTATAGGGGTGTAGCCAAGCGGTTAAGGCACGGGACTTTGACTCCCGCATCGCTGGTTCGATTCCAGCCATCCCTGCCAATCCGACCCGCTAGCTCAGTTGGTAGAGCACCTGCCTTTTAAGCCGGTTGTCCGGGGTTCGAGCCCCCGCCGGGTCACCACGGAAAAGGGCGGTCAATCCATTGTAATGCAGTGGATTGGCCGCCCTTTTTGCTGTGCGTTATGCCAATTCTATGCAGCGGAATGGGGCGAGAACGGGCCGAATATAGCCCGTGATGTGGATAAAATGTGGTTATTCGTCTGCGCCCTTGTCGGGCATCAGATGCTCGGCGTACTGTGCCACCTCCAGGGGGCTCACGCCGCGGACCACGATGTCGGCCGCGGTGCCCTTGGTGTGCTGGGAGCCATCCACGCCGCCCAGGGCCTTGTTATGAGCCGGGGAGCGGTATCCGCTGAGAGGACAGAGGGATGGTTCTTTTGTCTTGACCGACTGATCCACCAGGGCGGGGTGTTTTCACCCCGCCCTCATCGTATGAAGAAAAATGGGAGAGGAACCCGTCTGCCATACGAAATTTGTCATATTCCGCCAACAAACACCCGAGCAGCGCCATGCCGCTCGGGTGTTCTTTTATGCTTATAGAGCCAATGCAATATTCGCATTGCCGTGGCTTCCACTTCTGAGATTTTTGTAAATACAACCCCTGTTGCGGAATGTCGATTAAATTGTCTTAATATGTTAGAGGGAAATTCAAGAATTCTTTTAAAAATAAAAGCATGGGAGCCGACCAGTTTCGCTCCCATAATTATGGCCCCGAAACGACCCTAAGAGGAAAAATCAGGAAAAAAAGTCGAATCGTGACGAAAAGAGGCCAAAAAAAGGAGAATTCTATATGATGGGGCCATCCAAAGGAAAGGGTGGCCGCCATTATGGTATCAGCAAACAATCTTGTCCGCTCCATTTTCGGATTTTCCCGCTGCAATATCAGAGCTTTGGTCTGTTCGGTGGAGGTCGCTTATGACCTCATGTTTGTCCAGGGAAGGACACGTGATTCTATCTATGTGACAAAGGATATTTATCCGGTCGTTGCCAAGGAGCTGTGCGCTAAGGAATGTGACACCGTGGCCCGCCACATAGAGCGTCTATGCAACCGGGGGTGGGAGCGGATCAAAAGGGACCAGAAACTGATGGACCGATTCGTAGGAAATCATGCCGAAGAGCTGGATGCTCCATCGGAGCTCATCTTTTTTCTCGCTTGTTACATGAAATATGAAAGACCGTTTCGGGAAGTCCTGGAGCAGGAGCCGGCATTGACTTTTTAGTCAGATGTGAGGATGCCTTTTTCCTTGATCGACTAAGCCACCAGTGCGGGCGTGGAATTACCGCACTCTGCCCCTAATAGGAGAGAAAGGGATAGGCGCCGGTTCCTTGCGACCCAGATCCTCCCCTTGATTTTGTCCCCCATATCCGCTATGCTGAAATCCAGGGAACACCATGACTAACACAAACCGACCCAGCCCCCCAATACGGGCTCAACGTTCAGGCCTGTTTGAGGGTGTGTGTTTCCCTATGGGTTCACCTTACTGCCTTCTTCAAGCTCTTTCTTCAACAAAGCGAATGCCCTCCGGCGGCTCCGGGAGAGGATCCCGTGAAAGCTATGGAAGGAAAGCCCGAACTCTCGGGCCAAGACGTCGGTCGGCTTTTCCAGTATGTAATAGCCTTCCAACACAGCGCGGGTGCGCTCGTCCAGCTTAGGCCAGATCCGTTGGAGCGCGCTGAATTCCTCCTCGCGTATCAGAGGAAGCTCCATATCATGGTTTTGGTATCCCCCGGCTTTCCCTTCAGTATAATCGTTGAAGGATAAGCTCCTTGCTTTTCCATTGTCCCGGAGGAAGTTATATGCCGTATTCTTGCAGGCAGATATGATATAATTGACCAGGTTGTCCCGCGGTTTGGTCCGCAGCTCCGGGATCTTATCGATCAGCTTCTCAAGAACTGACTGCATCAAATCCTCTGTATCCCACTCATTTTTCATGATCTTATTGATCTCTGAGTACATAAGTCGGTGGTAATTCAGATAGAGCTGCTCCATGAATGCCCGGTCATCATCGTCTTCAATGACCAGGATACAACAAGGGATCATCACCGGGAACTCCTCTCGTCACAGCGGTCAATCGTAGCACGAATTTCCATATCACTCAAAATGAGATTCAGTGCATTCCTTCTGTCAGTCCGAAGGCTGCGGATCGACTTAATGAAGCTGCCAACGGTTCTCCCGGGAACAAAGGTTTCCTGAAAGACATCGGGAGAAAGGTCGCTTTCACACCGGCCCAGAAGATAGTCTGTGGTCACGCCGAAGTAATCCGCCATTTCCATAAGCTTCTCAATATCAGGGAAATGTATATTGTTCTCGTAGTTTGAAATCGTTCCTACAGAGACATGAAATATATCGGACAATTTCTTCTGCGTTATTTCCTTATCTTTGCGGAGTTCAGAAAGGATTTCTCCAAAACTGCTCATTGCGACTACCTCCAGCCAGAGTTTGCTTATATTATATGTGACTTGGAGGTATTCCAGAAAAATACATAGATATACCATATAAAAACCCGCATTCCTATCTGCATATTTGACTTTAGCTAAAAAATAATATAAAATTACGAGGAGGGGATACATCGGAAATGCAAAGGCCATGTTGCGTTTTTAGTGTTTCATTGTCTCCTTATATTACAGGGAAAAAGTAATATGAGAGGCGGAGTGTGGAGAAATGGCCAAAAACTACCGTCCATTGGACGATCCAAACGACCACAAATTCATGGAGGATTTCTATCTGCAGAATAACAGGCTGATCATGGACAAGGTGAAGA
>CATMVA010000031.1 GCA_950075865.1 uncultured Oscillospiraceae bacterium
CGACAAGTACACCCGGACCACCTCCGGCATGGCCTGGCAGAACGAGGAATCCTTCGTCTACGACGAGACGGGCCGCATGGTCCAAGGCAAGAATGAGGCCGGGGAATACAGCCTTTACACCTACAACGGCCTTGGGATCCGTGTGGGCCGTGAGCTCATTATGACCGACAACACCCACGGCTACACCGACTTCCACTCCCAGACCCCCAGCGTGGAGACCGGGATCGACAAGCCCGAGGTCGTCAAGGAAAGCTACGTCATCGACTACACCAGCGCCACCTTCAACACCCTGGTGATGGACGAGGAGGGCGGCTTCAACTACAAATGGGTCTATGGCCTGCAAAGGCTCTCCGTCAAGATCACCAGCGAGGGCACCAACTGGTGGGGCCAGAACGTCACCACCGACATTTTGAAGGATTATCTGCATCAGGACCGGCTGGGCAGTACCACCAACCTTTCTGACCAGTTTGGCCGGGTGGTAGGCCGGGCCGACTACAACGAGTGGGGCGAGGTCACCTACCGGGAATCCCTTTCCATCTCCAGCAGCTACCGCAGAATTTATCCCCAGTTGAACTATACTGGGTATGATTGGGACGATGTCCTCGGCATGTACTATGCCAAGGCAAGGTTCTACAGCGCGGACGACAAGCGCTTTGTGGCTATGGATCCCATAAAGGGCTCTGTTGTCGACCCCTTGAGCCTGGTTTCTTACCTCTATTGCGTGGATAACCCATTGCGGTATGTAGATCCTGACGGCGAGTTTTTTACAGCCATTACGGGTGCGATTGGCGCAGCGGTAGGCGCGGTAGCTGGGGCTGCCAGCGCAGTTGTTAAAGCTGTTCAAAATAAGGAGAAAATCGATCCCAAGAAAGTCCTCTCGGCTGGAGCGAAGGGAGCTGTCGTTGGCGGAGTTATTGGATTAACTGCTGGCGCTGCTGCTACTGTCGCAGCTGGTGCTATAGGCGCTACGGCACTTACTGGAGCATCAGTAGCATCTACCGCAGGGGTGGTTGCAGCATCGAAAACAGCAGCTGCGGCCGCAGTGTCTGCAACGGTTCTTGCCAGTTCTTCTGCGGGTAGAGATATTGGCACTACAGGTAAGGTGAATGTTAAAAAGACCCTTGCATACGCAACTCTTGGTGTTGTAGCTGCTCCTGCCGCTGTTGCATTTGCGGAAACAGCGGCCACCTTGTCCACAGCTGTTACTGCCGGTAGTGCGCTCAAAGCAGTGGTTGAGACAGTGAAGAACAATCCCGTTGGAACTACAAACACTGTCATGACCGGTACTACAACAGCAGTTTCGTATGTAACTGCAGCCAATGCAATAGAACACGAAGATTATCTCGGTGCTGTACCAAACATGCTAATGGGTAGTGTGTATGGTCAGGCTTATACGGAGTCCTCAGCCAGTTTCAATGCAGCGCTGGAAAATAACATTGCAGTGGCAAATAGTCAGGCCGAAGCATATCAGCAGCAATTTGAATGTCCTGATGCCGTAGGCTCTAATTCTGACTCAAAGAAGGAGCCAGGATATTGGTCAGAAGAAAATGAAGGGATGAAAGAAAACTCCAGACAGTACCAAGAAAAAGTAACGGGAAGAACAGGCCAAGCATATAGAGTTAACGGGGTAAAATTTGATGGATATGAAGATGGGATTCTAATTGAAGCGAAAGGACGATATTCCCAGTTTTTGCTGCCTGATGGTTCCTTCAAACCTTTTTGGACCAAAGGTATCCAGGGTCTTCTCGACCAAGCAAGAAGACAACTTGCTGCGGCCCAAGGGACACCGATAGTGTGGTATTTCCAGGAAGAAGCTGTACGTGATGCGGTTGAAATCCTTTTTGCAAAAAACAATATTTGGGGCATAACCTTGATATATAAGCCATAACATAGGAGATTTAGTTGATGAAATATCACATGATACTATGGCGAAATCCTATACCTGAAGAATCATTTGACTCACTATGCTCAGATACTTTCCAAATGCTGTCTGTTTTCACTGAGTTGGGAAGGAACAGTTCTCCAAACTGTTTAGCAAGCAATTCCAAATCAGACGCTCTGGCTCACGAGTTTGAATGGACCCTTGAACATTTCAAGAAAACTTTACTAAGCAATCCAGTTAACGCAGGCAATACTAAGCTTGGTAATATTGGGTATAGTATATCCTTCTTCTCTTCCTCTGATGAAAATGAAAGTTTATGTTTTCACATTTTAATTGGGAATCAAAATCCGCTGTTTTTGGATACTGTAGTGGTGGAGATTCCTGATTCAAACGCAGAAGCTATGAATGACCTTTTTCAAACCTTTCAAAAGTGTGTAAAATGTTTCCATCCATATTGGGGGTGTGTTACGGAAACAAAACTTATCGTATCTTATATGCCTCACATGCCCACAGTTAATCGTCCTGCATCTGCTCTATGGCTTAACTACTGGTCAGATGAGCTTGTTCAACATATAGGTTCGGATATTGTCAAATCTGCCTTTGGTGCATTAGGTATTCAATTTTCACAGGGCTTTTTTCAAATTCAGGATTCCCCTATTTCCCCCAGTAGTGAAGACGATATGCTCCGTTTCAAAAATATCAATTCTCAATTGAGGAAATATGGGGTTCTTGGTGTGTAAGCCAAAGGCAGAGGGAGGGGCTACTCTTTTGTATGGCCCATCGTAAGTAAATGATCGAACAATGCCCCACCAGGGCGGGGTGCGGCGATCCGCACTCCGCCCTGCATAAAGAAGACAAGGGGACGGTTCTTCTGTCTTGACAAGGCACACCCCCGGCACTATAATGGTGCCGGGGGTGTCCTTATATGTCAAGGAATGCCAGGAAACAAAGCAAAAGCGGCATTTTTCATGTTATGCTGAGAGGCATTGACCGGCAGGTCATTTTTCAGGATGATGAAGATTGCGAAAAATATCTCCAATGCCTTTCCGACTGTCAAAAGGTCAGTGAGTTTATCTTGTATGCCTATTGCTTGATGGGGAATCATATCCACTTATTGCTGCAAGAGGGCAAAGAACCGCTCTCTCAGATATTCAAACGCCTGGGTGTCCGCTATGTCTACTGGTATAACTGGAAATATAAGCGAACCGGCCACTTGTTTCAGGATCGGTTCAAAAGCGAGCCCATAGAGGATGATACCTATTTTCTGGAGGCCCTTCGGTATATCTATCAAAATCCGGTGAAAGCGGGGCTTTGCAAAAAGCCGGAGGAGTACCGCTGGAGCAGTTACTTTCCCATATCCCCCTACCGTTTCCTTGTGGATCGGGAAAAACTGGATGCTATGGTTACGCCGGTCGAGTTTTCCAAATTTTTGGAGCAGAGCTCAGAGCAGGTCTTTCTTGACACAGACACAGACGGACGGCTCAATGACCGAGAGGCTGCGGAGGCAATCAAAAGACTTTGTCACATAGATGCATCCACAGATTTTGTTCGTCTGTCTGTGGAGCTGCAATGTAAATATTTGAGTCAACTGCAGCAGAAACGGTGCTCAATCCGACAGTTGGCCAGATTGACAGGCTTAACAAAAGGAATGGTAGAGAAAATGCTGAAATAGGAAGACAAAAGAACCGTCCCTGTGTCTTAAGCAAAGAATAACAGATTTGCCAGAATATGAAGAACCACTTCGGCAAGTCATAATAAATGAAATAATTTATCAGGAAGCTGAGAAATTACAAAACGAATTTTCAACCCTCTATTATGGAAGTGGTTCACTGCCACTTATTCCATCTTCGATTATCAAAGAAAAGCTTACTCCATTATTTACAGTTTATAAACGTCCAAAGACCTATTCTGGTTGGCAAAATTTGGCGAATATTGCATTTGAGGGGCTCTCTGTAGGCTTTTCTGTTGGCCTTGATTATGCTGTAGCCGATTATGCATACACATATAAATATGATATGTACGCAAATAGGCGAGAGGAGCTCCTTGCAACAGTTCAAAATCCCAAATTACATAATGCAGTAGATCAAATGTATAGGCAAGGAGCATCGGTTGGTGATGGTGGGTTAGCTGACGCCGTGCGCTTTGAGTTGGCCACCGGACAGCCTGTTGGAGGACGTTCTCATATTCAAAAAGCTATCGAGCGCATTAGAAATTTGGAAAATATTATTAATTCTCAAACGTTGAGTAGGCAAGATTTGGAGATTGCGCTTTTGCTTTTGGAGGATCTAAAAAATGCATTGGGGGGAGGTTAAATGACAAGTAAAGAATTAAATCAATTACTGGTTACACATTTTCCAGAATTGAAAAAGGATTACGAGAGCGAAATTGCATGGCAGGATGGAGATGACACTGGTTCTCATATTGTATATGGAGATATTTTGTATCCATATATGGTTTACCTGATTTCCACAAAAAACAATATGGAATTAAAAAAAGTGTTTAATTTTATTGAAACCGTCCTCTCGTGTGATGATTCATATGCAAGTGAAGTCATTTCTCTCAGTCTCTTAGAAGGATTTGACCATATCTTATTTGAAACTCCTGAAATCTTTGAGCTCCTTGGATCAAATACGAAAAAGGAGATCAGACAGAGGAATGGTGAGCAGGGGGAGGGTTAGCGGAAGACAGAGGGACGATGAAGACAAAGGACAGAGGGACGGTTAGCGTGAACCCCAAGTAAGAAGGAAAAGCGCAAAAGAGCAAGACAAACGTGCCAACAGGGTGAGCGTAGGTAGGACTCACCCAGGGCGGGGTGCGGAGTTCCGCACCCCGCCCTTGCCCCACAGAAAACCGAAGAACAAAATGCGCAACCCCCAATACGGGCTCAACTGATCAGGCCCGTGTTGGGGGTTGTGTATAAATAGTTCCAGCCTCTTACAGCTCCTCGCCAAACTCCTCCTGCAGAAGTTCAAAGGCCTTCCTGCGGTATCGGGACAGGACAGTGTGGACACTGTGTGGAGCAAGGCCGAATTCCTCGGCCAGAACGGATGTGGGCTTTTCCAGTATGTAGTAGCCTTCCAAGAGGCTCTGCGCCCGCTCACTCAGCTTGGGCCAGATCCGCTTCAGGGAGTCGACCTCCTCTGCCCGGAGCAGCGGCAGCTCCGTACTACGGTCATGATAGCCCGTGTTCCGCCCTGCTTCATAGTCATCAAGGACCAGATCGTTTGCCGCTTTGCTGTTGTCCCGGAGGAAATTGCGGGCTGTGTTCTTACAGGCGGATATGATATAATTGACCAGATTGTCTCGTGGTTTGGTCCGCAAATCCGGAATCTTGTCGATCAGCTTCTCGAGGACGGTCTGCATCACATCCTCTGTGTCCCATTGATTCGACAGGAGCTTGAATATCTCCGAGTACATAAGCCGGTGATATTCCTTGTAAAGCTGCTCCATAAACGCCCGGTCATCATCGTCCTCAATGACCAGAATACAGTATGGGATCATCATGACGATTCCCCCCCGCTGTATTGGCTGAACCTCGCCCGAAAGTCCATGGCATCCATGATTACGCCCAACGCGCTCCTATCGTCAGGCGTGATGCGCCGAAAGATGCTTATGACAGTCCCGGCGGTTTTGCCGGGCACAAGGATCTCCCGAAAGGCTTTCGGGGACAAGTTATCGTCACAGAGCCCCAGCAGGTAATCTGTGGTCACATCAAAGAACCGGGCAAAACTGATGAGCGTTTCAATGTCGGGCAGGTGTACGCCATTCTCATAGTTTGAGATCGTGCCCGTGGACACATGAAATTCCAGAGCCAACTCCTTCTGGGTCAACGATCTATCCTTGCGCAGTTCAGCAAGAACTTCTCCAAAACGATTCGTGGCGGCCACCTCCAGTAAAAAGCTGCTTTTATTATATGGTAAGTGGAAGGATGCCCGCTTAAACGCATACTAAGTCAATATAAAACTGTGTAATATTTCAAGAATATTTACTTAACCTAAAATTTAATATAGAATGGTGATGAGGAGATGTTAAATCAAGGCCTGGTTGTTGCTTTTTTCTGTTTTCGTGTCTCCTGTATTGCAAGCGCATTTTTGTAGTAGAGAGAGGCAGGGCGGGTAGATGGCACGGAAGATCAGTTCCTTAGACGACGCCAAGGATCGTAAGTTCATGTAGCAGCTTTACTTAAAGTATGACCGGCTGATTTTGGCTATGGCGGAGAAGTATGTGGATGATCCGGATGACCAGAAGGATGTGATGCAGAGCGTTGCTGAGAACCTAATCAAGCACCTCCCCACGATCAAAGGATTGCCGGACAAAGCGGTAGCGGCATATATCGCATATGCAGTCAGAAATACCGCGATCAATTACTATAAGGCAACGGAACAGAGGAAGAAGCGGTTTGTGAGTCTGGATGATGAAGAGGTTGCCCGGCAGGTCAATCGGGAGTTTCAGGATACGTCGGTGGAGGAGCTTATCCTTTTTAAATCCCGGATATCCCAGCTAAAAGAGATCTGGCATGAGCTCCCGGAAGAGGATCAGATTCTTCTGGAGGGAAAATATATCTGGGAGTTCAGCGACAAAGAGCTTGCGGAGGATTTTGGCTGTAAGCCGGACAGCATACGGATGAAACTGACAAGGGCACGAAGAAGGGCACTTCAATATTTATCGGAAAAGGAAGAGGTGTAATGATGGACAGCAAGCAAGAGCGTTTGCGGGAGCGGTATGAGGATGCCCTTTTTGCTATTATGATGGAGGAACTTGCCTCTTCACTGGGCCAAGAGGCACTGGAGGAAAACGAGCGGCTGAAGAACGACCCTGCCGCGGCGGTGCCGGAACAGATCGAAAAGAAATGTATGCAGACCATCCGCGACCACTACCGGAAGGCAGCGGTCAAAAAGGCTGGCCGGGTTACGCTGGGTGTCTTGGGCAAGACCGCCATGGTCTTTGGTTTGGCCAGCGCCATGTTTTTTAGTGCCTTCGCTCTCTCTGAGGATGTGCGGATCGGCACAATGAACCTGATCGTGGAGACCTTTGGTGAGAGTACGGATTTCCACTTTGCGGCGGCTCCCAGCAACAGTGTTCCTCAGATCAAGGCTGGGTGGGTCCCGGATGGGTTTGAGCTGGAGGATGAAGGGGCGGATAGCGACAGTTCATGGTTTTCTTATCTAAATGACGAGGGTCAGCATTTGCGAGCTCTATATGTTTTGGGAGAAGGCACATTATTCAGCATAGATACAGAAAATGTTGAAGCTTCGTCTATTCAAATACAAGGAACTGCTGCCACACTTATGGTAAAGGAAAACCAAGTTCATATTGCATGGGTTGATTCTGAGCGGCAAGGATTTGTTGAAGTTTTTGGCACTGGTATTTCACCTGAAAATCTCATACGCGTTGCAGAAAATATAATTTTATAAGAATTTCGTGTTGCGTTTTTTGGAATTGCGTGTCTCCTGCGTCGGCTCCAAATAAAAAACAGGAGGTACTATAAAATGAGAAAGCTGCTTTGTTCAACCATTCCCGCATTCTTGCTCCTCGGTATCTTGGTGGGCAATATTACGGCTGCGCAAGCCTCTGATGTGATGCCCCTATATACAGGAATTGCCTCTGTTACATCCAGATTGACTATCTCTGATGCTGGTGGCGCCTCATGTTCAGGTAAAGTTATGCTGTGGGATGATTACACCGCAGATGTGACTGTTGAGCTAAAACGGGATGGCACCACGATCAAAACATGGACTTCATCTGGCAGCGGAATGGTTTCCGCCGGCGGAACATACTATGTGGCCTCCGGCCATGAGTATGTTGTCACCACTACCGCCACAGTGTACGACTCAAATGGGAAAATTGTAGAATCCCCCTCCAAGGATTCACCCTCAAAGAACTACTAAACCTACTTTAGGAAGTTCGCCATATCCCACTCACGGGCACCCGAGCCGCGATACGCAGCTCGGGTGTTCTTTTATATTTTTACTTTCAATGCATCGTTCCACGCTGCCGGGGGCCTCCGCTTTAGGATTTGGACTTCCCAAAATCCTGAAGAAACGGAGGTCTGCTGAATGGCAGATACATACGATGAGCAACAGCAAAACATCATTGCCGGGCTTTGATCCGTATGGTTTTGGAAAGCGGCTGCAAAGTGCAAGGAAAGCCCTCGGTATTACCCAAGAGGAGCTTGCGGAGCGACTCTGTGTGGACCGTAACCATATCACCCGCATGGAAAGGGGTATACGCGTCTGCTCTATCGACCTTCTGGTCGAGATAGCGGAATTGCTCAATGTTTCCACGGACTTTCTCCTGTTGGGGGCAGCACCCAACACCACAACAAAACAGAGTCTGCTCATTGCTATTGAGGAGCTCAATAAAATCCTCCAAGACTTATGAATGAGTCCTCAGAGGATGCAAATGAGTCCTACAAGGCCCATGTGGAAAGCGAAAACATACGCTAAACTAACATTGCCGGCGGACAAGCCGGATTGCATTTTGAAAATTGAATAACCGGCAGTAAGATAACATCAGCAGATGAGTGAGCGTATGTCGGATGCGCCAAGACCACCTGTGCGGATCACCGCATAAAAGACGGCCAATAAGGTGACGAGCGTATATCCATCCAGACAAAGACAGGCCCGGCAGCCTGTTTCGCCATGACCTCGTCCGCCTACAATGGTACCCCTGCCCAGCCACAGCCCCGCGAGAGCGGGATCATGCAATGGGGGCAGCTCGGAGAGATCCTCGGAGGGGTGAGATTCCCGGAGCGGACCGCCAGGTCCGGTTTTACTGCTGCCCGAGCCTGGGGATTGGCGAATAATACAGGCGATCAAAGAATCTGAAAAGTCTTAATATCAGAAGCCACGGGGATCGCTTCACCAAAATAGGAGCGGTCCCCGTTTTTGTGATATTAAGTAGAAGGAGATGACCCGCAGCGACTATGCTATTATCTGCGGTGACTTCGGCGGCATCTGGGCAGATAACCCCAACGAAAGATATTGGCTGGACTGGCTGAAGCGCCGCACCCGGCAAATGTTTCGGGTCAAGGGCGTTTCCTGGTGGGAGCAGGAAATGCCAGACGAGGACGAGTATGCGGAAGCTGTCCGCAATCTGGAGCATGTCGGGTATAAGGTGGATTATATCATTACCCACTGTGCTCCTACCAACGTCCAGCAGAAGCTGAATCCAGATTTCACCCCAGACCCGCTCACTGATTTTCTGGAGAAGATCAGAGAGAAAACAGACTACCACTATTGACTGTTCGGGCACTACCACGACAACAAAGCGGTGGACAAAAAGCACATTCTCCTGTGGGAACAGATCGTACAGGTCATTTGATGGAAAACATTGTAAAGAAAAAGAACGGGCATCAGCACTGTGATAGCTGATGCCCGTTCTTGCGTGATTAAGAAATGAATTTGAAGGGAGGTAATTGACATGGTGGAATCATTAAAGCTGAACCGCAGAGAACAGGAGGCTTACATGGAGATTGATGGACACAAGATCACAATTTGCTTTTCCAAGGAGCATAACCCGGCTTTGGCTGCCATGATAAAGGAGACCCTGATAGATTCTTTCCTTCGGAAAAATGGGATATGCGCAGATGATCTTACAGCGTGAATTACGTTTATTTCCGCATAATTCAATTACAAAAGCTATCCAAAGAAGACCTAATGTGATATAATGCAAATAGATTTACCCAAGATATTAGAAAGGGTTGAGGATCATGAAAGATCTGGCAGCAAAGGAACCTGAAAAGGTCCAGCTTTTTGAGGACAAGCGTATCCGCACTGCATGGGATGAAGAACATGGGGAATGGTATTTTTCCGTTGTCGATGTGGTGGGGGTGCTGACAGATCAACCCGACCAGCGCCATGCTGCAAAATATTGGAGTGTCTTGAAAACAAGGCTGAAGAAGGAAGGCAGTGAGTTGACTACAAATTGTAGTCAACTGAAAATGCTCTCTTCTGATGGCAAGCGATACAAAACGGATGTAGCCGATACCCAGCAGCTCCTTCGAATCATCCAGTCCATCCCATCACCCAAGGC
>CATMVA010000032.1 GCA_950075865.1 uncultured Oscillospiraceae bacterium
CTCTGACTTTTGGAAAAAGTCGGAGCAAGCGAAATGGAGCTTGCTCCGACGTGGTGCGCCTGAAGGGACTTGAACCCATACGCGTTTCCGCACGAGAACCTAAATCTCGCATGTCTGCCAATTTCATCACAGGCGCATATATATTTTTTTAGTTAGTATAGCACAGAAAAAAGGCTTTCGTCAATGATTGCCTTTCTTTTGGAAAAGAGGTACAATAAGAAAAATTACTTTTGACGGAGGAATGTGCCATGTCTGCTCCTTGTAAAATTGCGCCCCACGTGGCGGCGGTACATGACCTTTCGGGGATGGGGCGGTGCTCGCTGGGGGTGGTGCTCCCGGCCTTGTCCGCCATGGGCTGCTGGGTTTCTGCCTTACCCACGGCGTACCTTTCCGGGTGTACAATTTACCCTCCTTCGGAGTACTTTGTCATCCGGGATCTGACCGAAGAAATGGAACTTTCCGGGGCACATTGGGCCGAACTGGGGGTAAATTTTGAGGCCATTTACAGCGGTTTTGTGGGCTCAGAAGCCCAGTTTGAGGTCATTTTGAATTTCATCCGCCGCTTCCGGCGGGAGGGGACCCTGGTTCTGGTGGATCCGGTGATGGGAGACTGGGGGAAACCCTACCGCACTTACACCCCCGCCATGTGTGAGAAGATGAAGGACCTGACCCTGCTCGCCGACGTGATCACCCCCAACCTGACCGAGGCGGCCATCCTGCTGGGAGAGGACTACGAGAAGGCTCCCAAGGGGGAAGAAAGGTTGAAGGACTGGCTGGAGCGGCTGAGCCTGGAGAGAAAACGGTCGGTAGTCATCACGGGGGTCCACCTGAAGCCCGGCTTGGTGGGAGCGGCCTGCCTGGACCGGGAGAGCGGGGAGTTCTCCTTCCCCTGTGCCCATGAGGAGCCGGCCCAGTTCCCGGGCACCGGGGACCTCTTCGCCAGCGTGACCCTGGGGGGGCTGCTGCGGGGGGAGAGCCTGGAGAAGGCGGCCGCCCGGGCGGTGGCCTTCGTGGCCAAGTGCGCCCGGTTCACCCTGGACCTGGGCACCCCTATCGCCGACGGCGTCCAGCTGGAAAGCCTGCTGGGTGACCTGATCCCCCGCTGAAAGGAGAACTTGCCATGAAAAAACGGTTTTTTGCCCTGCTTCTGAGCCTTGCCATCCTTCTGCCTGCCCTGGGTGTTTCCGCCGGGGCGGTGGATTACCCGGAGAAGGAGCACCTGCCGGTGGACTACGCCGACATGGTCTACACCGGCTTTGACGACGACGCCCTCCAGGCCGCTTTCGCCGAGCTCATTCAGTTAAGTGCCGACGGGCTACTGAAAAAGAACGACTTTGCCGTCCGGGACCGGGTGGAGGATCTCTACCAGACTATCCTGCGGGAGTACGACATTCTGGAGACACAGTACTACCTCATCGATCTGCGCCGGGACGCCGATGTCACCGACGAATGGGCGGCGGCCGAGAGCGCCGACTTCTCCGACCGGTTCAACTACACCATGGACCAGTGCCAGTCAGCCCTGGCCCTGATCGCCGACTCCCCCTACGCCGACATTCTGGAGCAGGACGCCGGGAAGGACAAGGTCCGGTCCCTGCTGCAATACGAGCCCATGACCGAGGAGGAGGCCGAGCTCCACCGCCGGGAGGAGGAGCTGGTCCAGCAGTACGAGGGCATCATGGCCCGTGAGTTTACAGTCACCGACGACCGGGGGCGGGAGTGGACGGCTACCGACCTCTACTACGACAGCACCCTGACCAGCAGGCAGTATTATGACCTGCTGACCCGGCTGGAGCAGGGCGAGAACGAGGCCGTGGGTCCCATCTTTGTGGAACTGGTAGCGCTGCGGACCCGCCTGGCCCGGCTTTACGGCTACGACAGCTACGCCGAGTACGCCTACACCGAGATCTATAACCGGGACTATACCCTGAGCGAGATCCAGGAGGTCTACCGGCAAGTGAAAAAAGTTCTGGTTCCCCTCTACGAGCAGATCACGGACCGGGCGGGCGACGACATTTACAGTCTGGACGAGCTGCCGGCGTCCACCGGGGAGGAAATCCTGGCGGCCGTGGAGCCCTATATGGACCGGGTCCACCCCGCGCTGGGGGAGACCTTCCGGTTCATGCGGGAGCACCACCTGTACGACATCGAATCCACCCCCAACAAGAACGGAGTGGGGTACACCATCGCTCTGCCGGCCTACGGCTCGGCCTTCATCTTCAACTCCCCTTACGGGGGCTATCAGGACTGGTCCACCGTGATCCACGAGTTCGGCCATTTCAATGAGACCTTCCACGCCGCAGAGAGCGACCTGTGGTCCGACTTCAGCATCGACGTAGGAGAGATCCACTCTCAGGGGTTGGAGGTCCTCTTCATCGAGTACGCCGAGGAGCTTTTCGGCTCCAAGGGCAAGGGCTTCGGCTGGAACACCCTGCTGAGCATGGTGGACTCGGTGCTGGACGGATGTCTGTACGACGAGTTCCAGGCTGCCATCTACGACGATCCGGACATGACCCTGGAGGAGATGAACGTCCTTTTTGACAAGCTCTCCCAGGAGTACGGCTACCCCGACCGGGGGAAGGGCGAGGCCTACTTCTGGGTGGAGGTCCCCCACAACTTCCAGCAGCCCATGTACTACATCAGCTACGCCACCTCGGCCCTGTCGGCCATCGACCTGTACCTCATGTCCCTGGAGGACCGGGAGGGGGCGGTGGAGACCTACATGGAGCTCTCGGCCCTGGGCATGACCAGGCCATACAAGGCGGCGGTGAAGCAGGTAGGCCTGCGCAGCATCTTCCGCTCAGGAACAGTGGAGAAGCTGGCCAACGAGCTGGAGACCCAGCTCAAGCGGTCCTACCCCCGCTCCTCGGACGGGCGGGTGCCCCGGAGGGACACCTCCTCCCCCGTTTTCCCGCCCGCCTGGGCCCTCCTGATCCTGGGACTGGCCCCCGCCACGGTCCTGATCATCGTTCTGCTCATCGTGGTCCTGCGGCTGAGCCGGAAGCGCCGGGCCGGGCGGCAAAGCGCCGATGACCTGACCTCGGCCGGACCCTGGAAGGGCGGGGACAAGGACCCCTGGGACTGACCTGAGACAAGCACCTCTCCCCATGGCGCGCTTATAATGGGGATAGGAGGTGTGACATGGGTCAACTTGTCTTATTGGCGTTTTTAGCAACGCTTGGAACCTGGGCGGTGACCGCCCTGGGGGCGGCCACCGTGGTCTTTTTCAAATCCCCCAACCAAAAAGCCCTGAACCTGATGATGGGGTTCGCTGCGGGGGTCATGATCGCGGCCAGCTTCTGGTCCTTGCTCCAGCCCGCCATCGACCGGGCCGAGGCCCTCTCCGGGCCCCCTGCCTGGTTCGTGGCCACGGCCGGGTTTCTCTTTGGAGCTGTCTTCATGTGGGGCTCGGATAAGATCGTCTCCTTCACCCGGCGGAAGGTGGACGATACCGACGGGGAGGCCTTCGACCGGCTGAACCGGATCATTCTGCTGGTCCTCTCCATCACCCTGCACAACATCCCCGAGGGGCTGGCCGTGGGGGTGGCCTTCGGGGCCCTCCACAACGGGAACCTGACCAGCGAGGGCCTGATGGGAGCCATCACCATCGCCGTGGGTATCGGCCTGCAGAACTTTCCCGAGGGGGCGGCGGTGTCGGTCCCTCTGCGGCGGGAGGGCTGTTCCCGTTGGAAGAGCTTTCTGCTGGGCCAGGCCTCGGGCATCGTGGAACCTATCGCCGGCGTCATCGGCGCCCTGCTGGTGGTCTATGTGGAGACTATCCTTCCCTACGCCCTGTCCTTCGCGGCGGGGGCCATGATCTTAGTGGCGGTACATGAGCTGATCCCCGAGTGTCAGCAGAACCAGACCGAGCAGCCCTACTTTGCCACCATGGGCATCGTGGTCGGCTTCGCGGTGATGATGCTGCTGGACGTAATGCTGGGGTAAAAAGCAAAAAGGTCCCCTCTCGTAAGAGAGGGGACCTTTCTTTTTACGCATGGCCCTGAAGGATATGGGGGGGCCAGGTCCGGAGGTATTCCTCGGGGACGGCCAGAGCCCCCTTGCCCCGGCCGATGGAGATATCGGGCTTCCGGGTGCCGTGGTAGTCGCTGCCGCCGCTCATCATCAGGCCCTCCTGGCGGCAGAAGCCTTCCAGGTCTATGATCTGCTCCGGGGTGAATTCTGAGTGGGCGCACTCCACCCCGTCCAGGCCGTTTTCCCGAACGATGTCAGACAGTCTAATGCGGAATTGGGGGGCGTGGGCGTAAATGTAGAGATGGGCCAGCAGGGCAATGCCGCCGCAGTCGTGAATGGCCTTGGCCGCTGCTGCCACCGTGGGGTAAAGGCTGGACTCGTCCACATAGAGCGGGGAGGCGGGGTTATAGATCTCCTGCCGGGTGAACCGGGAGGACTTCTCCGCCGAGGCCGGGTCGGTGAGGAGGGCCAGGTTTTCAGGGGTCCTGACCAGCTCCCGCAGGAATGCCTTGCGGGAGGACTCCCGGTCGGGGTCGAAGGTGATGTTAGCCCGGTCGTAGACCACCCCGGCCCGGTCAAAGGCGGCGGCGATGAGCTCGGCCTCCCGGAGCTGCTTTTCCCGGAAGGGGAGGACCAGGGAGGAGAGCAGAGCCTCTAAACGCTGAAGATCATAGCCGTAGCCCAGCACCTCCACGATCTCCCCTTCAAACATACAGGTGATCTCGATGCCCCGGATCAGGGTGCCGGGGTAGAGCTCCCGCCAGTGGTCCATCACCGGATCCCGGTAGGCCCCCACGCTGTTGTGGTCGGTGATGGATAGGTATGTGACCCCGGCCTGGGCGGCGCGGCGGAGGAGCTCCTCCGGGGAGTCGGCTCCGTCGGAGCAGAGGGTGTGGGTATGAACGTCGATCATGGGATCAGATCCTTTCGGGTAAGAGAGAACACGGCGGGTGAGAGTTTCTCTCACCCGCCGTGTTATGGTATCATGTTCAGGCGGCTCTCACGTCGTCATCCGAGATGGCGAAATAGGTGATGATGGCGCCCATCACGTAGGAGATGAGAATACCGATCACATAGTGGAGCATGTACTGGGGCAGGGTGTGGGTCACGGCCAGAATGCCCGAGGGGCTGGTGGAGGCGGTCATGACATGCATGGCCATGACGTAGGCGCCGCCGAAGCCGGCGCCCAGACCGGCGGTGACAAAGGGCTTCATCATGGGCAGGGTGACGCCGTAGATCAGGGGCTCACCAATACCCAGGATGGCGGCGGGCAGGCCGCCGGCGATGACGCCCTGGAGCCGCTTATTGCCTACCCGCTTGGCCTTGAGCCACAGAGCCAGGGAAGCGCCTACCTGACCGGCGCCGGCCTGAGCCACGGCGGGGAACAGGGTGGTGCCGCCCAACTCCCCGATCTGCAGGGTGTAGAGGGGGGTCAGGCCCCGGTGGAGGCCGAAGAGCACCAGGGGCAGGAACAGGGCGGCCATCAGGTAGCCGGTAACGACCGAGACGATGATGTTATCGGACAGGATGAAGATGTTGAGGAACTCAGAGATCTTCACCGAGATCACGCCGGTGATGGGCATGACGATCAGGACAAAGAGGGGCATGACGATCAGCATGGACAGAAGGGGCGTAAAGGTGATGTCCAGAGCGCTGGGCATTCTCTTATGGATCCACTTCTCCACCTTGGCAAGGACCCAGACGCCCACCACCACGCCGATGATGCCGCCGGCGTTGGCGGACAGGAAGGACTCCCAGCCCAGTGCTTCAGCGATCTGGCCGATGGCCGCGTTGGTGGAAGCGGTACCGATCATGCCGCCCAGCATGGGGCTGACGCCGAACTGCTTGGCCGCGTTCACGCCGGTGAAGATGGCCAGGTAGCTCAGGAAGGCCACGCCGATGAGGGCAATGATGTTGTAGGTCACATTGGTGAAGGCGTTGGTGGGCAGGGTGCCGTTGGCCATTAGGATCTTGATGACCCGGCCGAAGCCGTTACAGATACCGCCGGCGATGAAGGCCGGGATCATGGGGTTGAAGATGTCGGCGATGACCCGCAGCTTGCTCACCACGTTCTTGTTCTGCTTGCTCTGAACGGCGGCCTTGTTGGCCTGCCAGTCCTCGGTGGCGGCGCCGGTGCCCGTCTTCTCGGAAATGCCCATGGCCTTGCACTCGGCCATCACGTCACGGACCTTGCCGGGCCCCAGAACGATCTGCACGTAGTGCTCGTCGGTGTCCATAAAGGCCATGACATCCTCAGTGTTCTTGATGTCCTCACCCCGGACCTTGCTGTGGTCCTTGATGGTGACACGGAGGCGTGTCATGCAGTTCTCGGCGTCAACGATGTTCTCCTTGCCGCCAAGAAGCTCTACGAGCCGTTTTGCCAGATCTGCGTTTTTCATTCTGCACACTCCTTTTCTTACTCTCTACTCAGTTTATGGGACCAATGTTGTTACATAGAACAACCGATATAAGGGGCCGCCGGCTTATTTGCCGATGGCTTGGCGGACTTTTCCGCCCGCTTTCTCCAGCAGCGCCAGAGCCTCCTCCTTGCTGCAGGAGGCCAGGATCATGGTGATGGCGGTCTTGACGCTGCCGCTGGCGTCGTCGATGGTCTTGCGGGCCTCGGAGCGCTCCACGCCGGTGGCCTCCATAACGATGTTCTCGGCCCGGGCCTGGAGCTTCTCGTTGCTCTGGACCACGTCTACCATCAGGTTCTGGTAGGCCTTGCCCATGCGGACCATGGCGCCGGTGGTGATCATGTTGACGATGAGCTTCTGGGCGGTGCCCGCCTTCAGCCGGGTGGAGCCGGTGAGGACCTCAGGCCCAACCTCGGCCTCCATGGCGATGTCGGCGGCCTTGCCCACGGCGCTGCCCTTGTTGCAGGCGATGGCGGCGGTGGTGCAGCCCAGGGACTTGGCGTATTCCAGGCCGCCCAGCACGTAAGGGGTCCGGCCCGAAGCGGCGATGCCCACCACCACGTCCTTCTCGCAGAGATCATGGGCCTTCAGGTCGCTGACGCAAAGCTCCCGGTCATCCTCGGCCCCCTCGATGGGGAGGCGGAGGGCCTTGTCCCCGCCGGCGATGAGACCCACCACCATGCCCTGGTCCACCCCGAAGGTGGGGGGACATTCCGAGGCGTCCAGCACCCCAAGCCGGCCGCTGGTGCCCGCGCCGATATAGAACAGGCGGCCGCCCCGGCGGAAGGCGTTCTCGGCGGCCTCGATGGTCCGGGCGATCTGGGGCAGGGCCTCCTCCACGGCCAGGGGCACCTTCCGGTCCTCCCGGTTCATAGCGGTGGCGATCTCTAGAGCGGACATGCGGTCCAGCTCCATAGTGGCGGAATTTCTGCGTTCGGTGGTCATTTTGCTCAGATCCATCGTTTTCCCTGCCTTCCGTTGATTTTTCAAATACAGCATAAGTCTTTCGAAAAAAGTTGTCAACAAAAACAAGAAAGTATGGTACAATGTTTTATATAGGAAACAATTTTGGTAAAATGCACAATAATTTGAATCAAAGGGGGAAAATGTTGTGAAAAGTGTCCTGCTCCGACTGCGGGAGAGCCAGGCGGCCATGAGCGGCACCGAGGCCGCCATTGCCCGCTACATCTGCGCCAACCCGGAAGAGGCGGCCCATCTGACCGTCCGGGAGCTGGCCGAGCGGACCTGGTCCTCCCCCTCCAGCGTGGTGCGGCTGTGCCGGTTCGTGGGCTTTGACGGCTACAAGGAGTTCCGCCAGGAGCTGCTGCTGGACGTGCACACCCTGGGGGACACCGGCTCCCACGAGGAGGTGGAGCTGGACGGTACCGCCACCATCCCCGAGATCATCGACAGCATCACCCGGCGAAACATCCAGTGCCTGGAGGATACCCGGTACCTCCTGCAGGCGGAGGAGGTGGAGGCGTGCGTAGAGCTGCTCCGGAAGGCCCGGACCATTCTGCTTTTCGGCATCGGGGCCTCCCTGTGTGTGGCACGGGACGCCTACCTGAAGTTTCTGCGGGTGGACAAGCCCTGCGTGCTCAATGACGACTGGCACTCCCAACTCCTCCAGGCCCGGAACGCCACGGCGGAAGACGTGGGCCTGGTCTTCTCCTACTCGGGCCAGACCGCCGAGATGGTGGAGTGCATCCAGGCCATGAAGGAGAACGGCGCCCCCGTCATCGCCGTCACCCGGTCGGCCCCCTCCCCGGTGGCCAAGCTGGCCGACTACCGGCTCCACACCGCCACCAACGAATATACCTTCCGCATCGGGGCCCTCTCCTCCCGGATGGCCCAGCTCAACGTGGTGGACATCCTCTACGCCGGATTCGTCAACGCCGAGTACGACTACTGCATGAAGCGGTTCGTTCGCACCCACATCTTCAAGGAGGGGCAGTAAAAGGGACAGCATAACGGACAGAGGGACGGTTCTATTGTCTTGGACTTTCACAAGACAATAGAACCGTCCCTCTGTCCGGCCTGCACTAACTATTCTCCTGCCTTGCTTCAGATGGC
>CATMVA010000033.1 GCA_950075865.1 uncultured Oscillospiraceae bacterium
CGGAACTTCTTGGCTGCCTTAAGTCCCTTCCATCCGATTCGGAGATGAATATGACTCCTCTCACCTTACGGACGTATGATACAACAACCCTTCTCAACCGTCAATGGGTTTTTCTTTTTTGTAACACATTCGTAAAAAAGCAAGAAATATGTTGCAGTTGTATCCCGGCGTACATTTATATATAAGGAGCCGGCGGTCACTTTATTGATCTTTAGCCCGTATAACGGGGCCGACGATACCAACGATCAAGATCCCCGACCGGATCAAATCAGAATAAGTGACCGTGATCATCGGGCGCCCCCACCGGGAGGCTGCCCGCTTGCGCTTCGACAGCGCCTACATCCATTATACATCCAAATCCGCCAATATCAAATTACGGTTCTATGACAAAAAAGGGTCGTCTCCCATGGGAGACGACCCTTTTTTGTGTTTTTTACCCCACAACGACCATGCGGATCTTGCCGCCCTCAGAGGGGGACTTGTCATAGTAGACACTCAGGCTTTCGCCATAGGCCCGGGCCGCGGCCAGACCCTCGGCTCCGGTGCCGAACCAAAGCCCCGTGGTCCTGTTGTAGCATTCCACGTTTTCGGCGATGGGATAAGTCACCCCCGAGATGGTGACCGTCATGGTCTCGGTGTTGAAGGAGGACCGGGGCACCCGCTTGATCTCGGTCAGGGTGATGTAGCTGCCCCAGCCGTTTACATCCTTGGCGATGCCGCCGGGGGTGGAGCTCCGCAGGCCTGTGTTGGAGCGGACCCGGAACTCGGTCTTTCCGCCGCAGGTCAGGTCGATGTAATACTCGTTGTAGCTGCTCTCAGGCAGTCCCCCCGAGGCGGGGACATCCACCTCTTTGGTCCGAGGGCTCAGATACCCATAGGCATACCCGTCCCCGGTCACGTCATTCAGCACCAGCACGTTGACCTTGCCGCTCTCGTCGGTCCCGGCGTAAGAGATCTTGGAGGCGGGTACGGTGGCCACCGTGATCTGGTTCCAGTCGATGGGCTCAGGCTTGCCGCCGGCGGTCCGCTCGTAGAGGTAGACCCGGTCGGCCAAAGCCTCGCCGCCCAAGGTGCGGTTCTGGACATTCAAAGTTCCCTTGGCCCCGCTCTCACCCACCCGGGTCAGGGCCAGGGTGTCGGCCCGGGAGGAGGAGAGGATCACCAGCTCACCCACCAGCTTCTCAGCCGAGGTGGAGACGCTGCCCGAGAAGGTGACGTCGGCCCCGGTGGAATCCTTCAAACCCAAAATGGGCTTGACATTGGCGCTGTCGGCGCTGCCCTCGGTGACGATGCCCACCAGGGTGGAGCGGGCGTTGTTGTCGGGCTTGGCCGCTCCGGCCACCTTGCCGTCAGCCGTGAGCAGCAGGGTGACCCGGTCGCCGGGCTTAAAAGCAGAAAGTTCCTCCACCGCGCTCTCCAGCACGGTGAGGTTGGTGCCCAGTACCCGCACGGTCAGAGGGGTCCGGGGGCTGGGGGAGGCGTCCTCGTAGACGGCGGTGAGCCGGGTGGCAATGTCATAGGTGGTGTCGCTTCCGGCAGAAAGGAAAGCGTACTCCAGCTTGCCCGTGCGGTCATAGACCAGAGAGAGCTGCCCCCCCGCCTTCAGGTCCATGTACACCTTGTCGTAGGTGGTCTTCTCGCTGCCCCGGTAGAAGGTGGCCGTGCTGGGAATGGTGATCCGCTCCCCGGCGGCGGTGGTGATGTAAGTAGCCTCGTGGGCGCTGAGGGTCACCACCCGGCGGGAGACCGTGTCCACCGTCCGGACGGCCACCACCTTCTGGTCCTCGTCCAGCATCAGATTTACCTTGGCTCCCTGAAGAGCGGGGTCAAAGGCGGCGTGGTCGGTCTTATAGGTCGTGGTCCCGCTCTCGCCGGTGACCGCAAGGCAGCCCTTGGTGCCGTCGGGCGCCGTGGCGTTGGTGGAGAGGAGGACCACCTCCCCCGACTCAGTGCCGCCCAAGGTGGCAAAGAAGCTCTTGCCGGCGTCCTTCATGTCGGCGAAGAGCAGGTTCCGGAAGAGCACGGCGGCCTGACCCCGGGTGAGGTAGGCTTCGGGGGCCAGGTCCAGACCCTCCAGCAGTCCGGCGGCCCGGCCCACGGCCATATAGCCGCTGTACCAGGTAGCACCGGTGGAAATATCCTTCTGGCTGTAGCCCAACAGGCGGACCACCATGGTTACTGCCTCAGCAAACTCGATGGGACGGTCGGGGGCAAAGTTAGCGTCCCCTACACCCGAGACCAGCCGTTCGCCGCTGTCGCCCACCGTGATCCGGGAGGCGTAGTTGATGAAGCCACGGGCCCAGTGGTCCCCCCTCACATCCTTGAAGAAGGTGTAGTTCATCATGGCCTCGGCCTGGGCGGTCTCCTTCCGCACCCCGATGGCCATGGCGCAGAACTCGGCCCGTGTCAGCTGGTCATTGGGTGAGAAATGTCCGGCCCCGTCTCCCGAGATCACCCCCAGCAGCCGCAGCAACTCGGCGCTCTCGGCCTGGGCGCTGTCCGGGATGTCCACAAAGGCGGGCGCCAGCGTCCCGGCCGCCTGGGCGGGCACGGTCCCCACCCAA
Source organism: uncultured Oscillospiraceae bacterium (assembly GCA_950075865.1). Taxonomy (GTDB): domain Bacteria; phylum Bacillota; class Clostridia; order Oscillospirales; family Oscillospiraceae; genus Vermiculatibacterium. The sequence continues at coordinate 2,565 of CATMVA010000033.1, forward strand.
AGGGAGGCGCACAGGCAGAGGGCCAGGGCCCCGGCAAAAATGCGTTTCAGTTTCATCGTGTTCTCTCCTCTCGTTTAATCAGCGCGCAATGCCTCGACGGGCTGGAGGCCGCTGGCCTTGACGGCGGGGTACAGGCCAAAGATGATGCCCAGCACCACCGACACCCCGGCGGCCACCGCCATGATCTGGGTGTCCGGCTGGACGATGTAGCCCAGCTGTATCTTACAGTAGATCCAGGTGGCTGGATAGCTGGCCGCGATGCCCAGTAGTCCGCCGATGCCGCAGATCATACAGGCCTCGATCAGGAACTGGAAGATGATGGTCCGCCGCTCGGCCCCGATGGCTTTCCGGATGCCGATCTCCCGTGTCCGCTCGGTGACGGTGACCAGCATGATATTCATGATGCCGATGCCCGACACGATCAGGGAGATGGCGGCGATGGTAGCCAGCAGAACGCCCTGCTGCTTACCTGTGTCCATCTGCTGTTCCACATACTGGGAGTTGTCATAGATGTCGTAGTAGCCGTAGCTGCTTTCGCTTTTGCTGTCACCTACCAGGGAGGTCAGGTAGTTGGACAGTCTGGATTTGGCCTCATTCAAGGCTTGGGGGCTGACACACTGGACATAGAACTGGTTGCTCCAGTTGTCCACGCTGTAAGAGCCGCTTGCCTTGATGGCCCGGGCGGTGGTGTAGGGCAGGAGGATGAAGTTGTCCAGAGTTTTGTAGTGCTCAGTGTTCTCGTCCAGCACCTTCTCGTCGATCCGGTACTCATAAACTCCGATGACCGTAAAGGGCACCCCGTCAAAGGTCATGGTGGCCCCCACGGGGTTGGCATAATCGAAGAAGGCCTTGGCTGCCCGGGCTCCTAAGACGCAGACCTGGTGGGCGTCCTTCACATCCAGATAGGAGAGGTCCCGGCCGCTCTTGATGGTCACGTTGTTCACCGCCGACCACTGCTCGCTGCCCATATAGACCTCGGGCCGGTAATGGTCATAGTCCGAATAGTCAAAGCTGTTGGAGTCCTTGCTGCCATATTTCACCTGTCCCCAAAAGCTCAGCTGGGGGCTGATGCCCTCGATCAGGTCGCTCAGGTCCCGCTTACAGAAGTTGCTGATAGAGGTGAACAGGGTGTCGTCATCGTCCCGCACGTCCCAGCGGGTGGCTTGGAAGGAAAACTTGTTGTTTCCCATACTCTCGTACACCGCCATGATGGCCTGCATCTGGCCGTTGGAGTAGCTCACCAGGGTAATGACGGCGGCGATACCGATAATGATGCCCAGCATGGACAGGAAGGTCCGGCCGACCCGGGCGGTCAGAGATTTCCACGCCAGCTTGATGGTTTGCTTGATGTTCAAAGCCAGTCCACCTCCTGCATACCGTCCGAGATGATCTTGCCGTCCGAGATCCGCACCACCCGGGGCGCCGTGGCGGCGATCCCGTTGTCGTGGGTGATGAGGATCACGGTGGTCCCCTCCTTATAGAGCCGCTGGAGGATCTCCAGCACGTGCTTACCGGTCTTGGAATCCAAGGCGCCCGTAGGCTCGTCGGCCAGAATGATGGGAGGCCTGGTGGCGATAGCCCGGGCGATGGCCACCCGCTGCTGCTGGCCACCCGACATTTCGGTGGGCTTATGGTCACGCCGGTCCCACAGGGCAACCCGCTCCATGGCGTCCTGGATCAGCTCCCGGCGCTTGGAGGCCTTGATGCCCTGATAAATGAGGGGCAATTCCACGTTTTCATAGGCCGAAAGGGCTGGGATCAGGTTGTAGCCCTGGAAGATAAAACCGATCTCCTTGTTCCGAGTGTGGGCCTGCTCCTTGTCGCTGAGGGTGGTCACGTCGTTGCCGTCCAAGTGGTACTCCCCGTAGGTGGGGATATCCAAAAGCCCCAGCACGTTCATCAGGGTGGATTTGCCTGAGCCCGACTGGCCTACCACGGCAACGAACTCCCCCCGGTCGATCTGGAGGGAGATGCCGTCCAAAGCCCGGACCTCCCGTTCCTCGCCTTCGTTGTAGATCTTATAGATGTCCTTGATGTTGATGAGCATAGCGATGCCTCCCATCAATCCCAGGAGCTGTAGTTGCCGTCCTCTTTGGGGGTGGAGTTCCAGACCATGTCGCCCTCGGTGAGGCCGGACTTGATCTCGGCCTGTCCCTCGTTGGTCAGGCCGGTCTCCACCGGCACCGCCACACAGCCCTTGGGCATCTGCTTGGCCAGATCGGTGGGCAGCTCCTCCACGGGGATGGTCACCGCGGGCGGATCCCGGTCCTCCTGGAGCTGGACGAACACCACGCCCTGAGGCTCCTCGGCTCCCTCGGGGGTGTAGTAGCGAATATCGCCGCTGGGGATGAGAATACAGTTCTCGCTCTGGGAGGTGATGAAGTTGTAGTTCAGTCCGTAGCCGCCCATCAAGGTGCCGCTGGGATTGTCCACCCGCAGAACGGCGGGATAGACGGTCACGCCGTTCTGGTTCTCGCCGATGACGGCGATGGAGTCCACCACGCCGATGTAACTGTTGCCGTAGTAGTCGTTCAGGGCGATCTCGTCGCCCACGTTGATGTACTGGCGGTTGCGGTCGTCCACCTGGATGTTCACCGTCATGACGCTGTTGTCGGCGATGGTGATGGCGGTGGTGCCGGCCTGGACCTCCATACCCTCGGTGAGGCTCATGGCCACCACGGCGCCGCTGATGGGGCTGACGGCCGAGAAGTTCTCCAGCTCCTTGGCCGTCCTGTCCAGGTCCTCCTGGGCAGCGTCCAGCTGCTCCTGCTTGGCGCGGATCAGCTCGTCCACGCTGCTGGTGCCCTGAACCACCAGGACCTGGCCGGCGGACACGTCGGCGTAGTTCATCAGGTCGGCCAGCGTCTCCACCGGGCCGGCGGCCTTGGTGGCGATGGTGGTGGTCTGGTAGTAGACGAAGCTGCCGTCGGCGTAGGGGAAGATGGGAGAACCGGCGGCGTCGGTCATGGAGGCGGTGGCCGCCATGCCCTCGGTCATGGTGCCGGGATTGTCCACCACGATGACCACCTCAAAATTGACGCCGCCCTCGGGGGTGACCATGCGGACCTTGTTGATCTTCTCCACCTTGCCGGTCAGATCCCGCATGAGCACAGGCACCGAAACGGTGACCTCCTTGCCTATGTAGATATCGCTCTCATAGGCATAGCTGTAATAGAGGGACAGCTTGAGCTTGGTGTTATCCACCACCCGAGCGATCTTGAAGCCCTCGCTCAGGGGGTCACCCACCTTGATGTCGGTGACCTCAATGAGCTGCCCGGCATGGGGCGCGGTGATGGTCAGGCCGCTCCGGCTCTTCTGGAGGGCATCCATCTCCTCCTGGAGCTTGGCCATGGCGTCCTGCTTCTGCCGGTAAGCCTCCTGGGCGGCCTCGCTGGAGATCACATAGAGAGGATCCCCCTCATTGACCACCTGGCCTTGGGTCACAAAGACCTGGTCCACCACGCCGCTCTGGGTCAGCACGATGCTGGCCGAGTTCTTGGCGTTGGCCGAGCCGTAGCCCCGGACGCTGCTGTTGATGGAGCCTATGTAGGCCGTGTCAAAAATGGGCTTGCCGGCGTTGACGGTATCCCGTTCCGCAAAGACGAAATACCACACGGCGTAACCGCCGGCGGCGAGGATGGCCAGCACCAGGATGATGGAAACGATCCGTTTGATCAGGGCCTTGGTTTTCTTCTTCTGTTCGTTGGTGCGCTTGGGTGCGGGCGGCGTGGAGCTGACGGGCTCGGCCACCGGCGTTTGTACTTCTGCCATGGGCTTTTCCTCCTGACTTTCAAGTTCTTTGCTATTATAATCCCTTGGAGCAATTGGGACAAGGAACAAAACGGTAACAAAACCTTAAAATTCTTTGAACAAATTTTAGACGAAGTTCAAAAGGAAAAGTTCCCGTCCATTTCCTGGATTGGAGAAAAATATCTCCGCTTCCGAAAAAATGGTTGTATCAAGGGTTGTACCGGGGGTTGCACGTTTTGCAACGAAAGAAAGTCCCGGTTATGGGACAGCAGTCAAAAATTTTTCGGAGGACGGTTTCGTCCAACAAGTTGGACGCAGGTCTACCAAAAGTCTACCAAAAAATAGGGAGAAAGCGTTGTGGGACAAGGGGTTGGTAGGTTACAGCATTTGGGTGTCTACCAAATGTCTACCAACGCAACTTTTGCGGGCGTTTTGAGGGGTTTTGAGGTCAAAAACAGGGGTTTTGAGGGTGGTTTGAATTTGGCGAGGGGTGTCATATTCATCTCCGAATCGGATGGAAGGGACTTAAGGCAGCCAAGAAGTTCCG
>CATMVA010000034.1 GCA_950075865.1 uncultured Oscillospiraceae bacterium
TCTCGTCCAGATCCACGGGCTCGGGGGCGGGCAGGGGCTTCACCAGGCACTCGTCGGTGTGGGTGTGCTCGGGGATGTTGCACTTCAGCGCGCCGTCCTCAAACCAGCAGCTCTCGTCGTGGGTGTGCTGGGTCAGGTAGCCGCAGTAGCAGACCACCTTCTCCTCCAGCTCCAGACCGTAGTAGCAGTTGTCGTCGTGGGTGTGTTCCTCCATCTCACAGGTCAGGACAGGGATCTCCACGGTCTCCCCCTCGTTCTCGGGGATGTCATAGCATTCGCCGGTGTGGGCGTGGCCTTCGGTCTCCTCCTGCTCGCAGATCAGGACCTTTTGGGTCTTGACGCCGCAGTCCGAACTGTGGGTGTGAGGCTCGGCCTCCTCCCGACCGCAGATCAGGACCCGCTCGGTCTCGGCGCACGCGGCAGTGTGAGTGTGGGCCTCGCTCTCCTCCAGGCCGCAGGTCAGCTCCTCGGCCCAGGCAAAGCAGCCGTCGGTGTGGACGTGGGGAACAGACTCGGTGACGGTCTCGAGCACGGTCTCATGGGTGACGGCGGCCTCGCCGTTCTCGTCCAGGGCGTCCCGCTCCACGGTGGTCTCCACCTGACGCTCCACGGTGTCAAACTCCTTGTCACAGATCAGCTCACCCCGGGTCAGGGTGCGGCAGGCCTCGCCATGGGTGTGGCCTTCGGTCTCGGTCAGGCCGCAGAGGTTGTTGGTGGTCTCGGTATAGCACTCGCCGGTGTGGGAGTGGCCCTCGGTCTCGGTCAGGCCGCAGGCGGGGACGGTGACCTCGGTGTAGCAGCCCTCGGCGTGGATGTGGGGCCCGGTCTCGGTCAGCTGGCAGGTCAGGGTCCGCTCCATGACGGCGGTCTCCATGGTGTAGCACTCGTCGGTGTGGGTGTGCTCCTCGCGCTCGCACACCAGAGGGGTAGTCATGGTGATGGCCGGAAGAATGAGGGCGTAGGTGGTGCAGAACACGACCACGCCGGCCATGGCAGTGACCAGCTTGTGCCAACGCTTCAGCTTCCGCATCAGGTCCAGCTTCCGCCGCGCTTCTTTGCGGACTTTCTCCATTTCTACGCCCTCCTTTCCTTGTAAAATCGCCGGGATCAAGCATTCTTGTTATGCCCCCCTCTGGGGGCATAACACAAAGGCGTACGCCTTTGACCTTTCCTGACTGTATTTATATTATAGCAAACACCGGTTACAAAACCGGTTACAAATTACAAAAAGCCTTGCAAAAGTTTCCGTCATTTTTAACAAAAATTGCACATTATTTTTGTTAAATGGGACGAATTTCAGATGGGGCCGATGCTCTCCCAGGGCCAGACCCGGAAGATCAGCCGGCCTACGATCTGCTCCTCGCTGACGCAGCCCACCGCCGTATTGCGGGAGTCCAAGGACACGCTGCGGTGGTCGCCCATGACGAAGACACGGGACTCGGGGACCTGGTAGGGCAGCTCGATGTTGCACTGGCCGAGGGCCTTTTCGGTGACGTAAGGCTCGTCAAGGAGCTCGTCATCCACGTAGACGTTGCCGTCCTCGTCGATGTCCACCCACTGGCCCGGCGTGGCGATGACCCGCTTCACCAGCACCTTATTATCATAGTAGAAGGCGATGACGTCCCCGGACTGGTAGCCCGAGCTGGTCATGGAGACCACGATGTCCCCCTCGATCAGGTTGGGGGCCATAGAGGTCCCGGTGATCTGCAGGACCGGAAGGAGCAGGGTGGCCACCAGAACGGCGGCCGCCGCAACTGTAATTAAGGTATAGACGGTGCTGCGGAGGACCCTGCGGTACCGCCTGCGGTATTTCTCACGGCTCAGCTCGGCCTCCAGGGCCTCTACGTCTGGGAACTCCTGTGGGATGGTTTTCTTCACGGTTTCTCCTCCTGCATTCTACTCTCCCGGCGGCGGATCAGCCACTCGGTAAGCTCCTCATGGTCCTGCAGGTACTGATCCATCCGCTTGGAGACCTCAGCCCAATAGGCGTCCGCCTCCTGTTTGGCCTGGGCCGTCATGTCGGCGCACTTCTTCCGGGTCTCGGCCTCCATGGCCTCGCACCGCCGCCAGGTGTCGGATTCCATGGCCGCGCACTTCTCCTGGACCTCGGCCTCCATCTGCTCGGTGATGATCTTCTGCCGGCTGGACAGAGCCCGGATATTCTCCAGGTATTGGGCGGCGGCAGCGTCAGCCGCCTCGAAGACGGCGTTGAGACCCAGGGCCGCCTCGGCCATGGTGCCGGCCTCCTGCAGGGCGATCTCCCGGCTTTGCAGCTTCTTCTCCGCCTCGGCCAGCTGGAGCTCCAGCTCGTCCTTGCGCTTGGTCTGCTCGATCAGCATCTCCAGAAGCTGATCCCGGCGCAGCTTTTTCATCTCTTTTTTGCTGGGCATTTCCTCACATCCTTCTGAAGGGTCCGGTGCTCCGCGCCCCGGCCGCTACCTATACAATGTAAGCGGCTCCTCTTTCTGCGTGCCAATTATAGCACAGGCCGGTTACAAAACCCGTTACAAAACGCAAAACTCCGTTCAAAGCTTTCCGTCATTCTTCACAAAATTTCGGCACGGATTTTGTGCAACTCGACAAAAAAGGTTCCATGCCGGAGTCTGCTGCCCTCCCGCGACGGAACCCTCAATGTTTGCTGTTTGTAGTTTATAGAGGATCCCATGTCATTGTCATTTCGGGCTGTCCTGTGATCGGACCGGCACAGAAAGCCGATCCCTGCCGATCCCTTATTTGTGGCTTATAGTCTATCACTAATCGCCGGGGATTTCAATACTGCGGGCCCTATGATTAATAATTTTTCGACAGGATATGCTCCCAACAGCCTCCTTTCACCCAAAAACTTCCTCATTTCCGTAAACTGCTTCCCTTTCGGCATCTCTATGGCCCGGTTACAAGTTTAACACTATATTTAGAAGCCATCCAAAAAATTTAACACAATATATAGTGAAATTCCTCTTGCATTTGGCCGCAAGATACGCTATACTGTGTATGTTCGCCAGATCGAATGGGAATATTATGTAAATTGTTCGATATACAGAGAGGGGAAAAACATATGAAAATCATCAAAAGAAGTGGACAGGAAGTTACTTTTGATGCCGAAAAGATCTATAACGCTATTGGGAAGGCCAACGCCGCCACCACCGGTGCCCGTGAGCTGACCCCCGGCCAGATCCGGGAGATCACCGACCGCATCGAGGTCATGGCCGCCCAGATCGGCCGGGCCCTCTCTGTGGAAGAGATCCAGGAGCTGGTGGAGACCGAGATCATGAAGGCCGGCGCCTACGAGACCGCCAAGCGGTACATCCGCTACCGGTATACCCGCACTCTGGTCCGCCAGTCCAACACCACCGACGAGCAGATCCTGACCCTCATCGAGTCCAACAACGAGGAGGTCATGCAGGAGAACTCCAACAAGGACCCCAAGGTCAACGCGGTCCAGCGGGACTATATGGCCGGGGAGGTCTCCAAGGACCTGACCCGCCGCCTTCTCCTGCCCCAGGATATCGTGGAGGCTCACCAGCAGGGCATCATCCACTTCCATGACATGGACTACTTCGCCCAGCATATGCACAACTGCGACCTGGTGAATCTGGAGGACATGCTCCAAAACGGCACGGTCATCTCAGGCACCATGATCGAGAAGCCCCATAGCTTCTCCACCGCCTGCAACATCGCCACCCAGATCATCGCCCAGGTGGCCTCCAACCAGTACGGCGGCCAGTCCATCTCCCTGACCCACCTGGCCCCCTTTGTGGACATCTCCCGGCAGAAGATCCGCCGGGACGTGATCGACGAGTGCAAGATCCTGGGCCACGAGGTCAACGAGGATGCCATCACCCAAATCGTGGAAAACCGCCTTCGGGAAGAGATCCGCCGGGGCGTCCAGACCATCCAGTACCAGGTGGTCACCCTGATGACCACCAACGGGCAGGCCCCCTTCATCACAGTCTTTATGTACCTGGGCGAGGCTAAGAACGACCAGGAGAAGCGCGACCTGGCCATGATCATCGAGGAGACTCTGCTCCAGCGGATCAAGGGCGTAAAGAACGAGGCCGGCGTGTACATCACCCCCGCCTTCCCCAAGCTTATCTACGTGCTGGAGGAGGACAACGTGCGGGAGGGCACCGAGTACTGGGAGTTGACCAAGCTGGCCGCCAAGTGCACCGCCAAGCGGATGGTCCCCGACTATATCTCGGAGAAGATCATGATGCGGGACAAGGGCGACTGCTACACCTGCATGGGCTGCCGCTCCTTCCTCACCCCCGACCGCTTTACCGGGGCAGGCATCGGCAACATCGCCAACGCCAAGAACTACGTCCCCGGCAAGAAGAAGTACTACGGCCGGTTCAACCAGGGCGTTTGCACCATCAACCTGGTGGACGTGGCTCTCTCCTCGGGCCAGGACCGGGAGAAATTCTGGGAGATCTTTGACGAGCGGCTGGAGCTCTGCCACAAGGCCTTGATGTGCCGCCACAACCGGCTGAAGGGCACCCTCAGCGACGCCGCCCCCATCCTCTGGCAGGACGGGGCTCTGGCCCGGCTGGAGAAGGGCGAGCCCATCGACAAGCTCCTCTTCAACGGCTACTCCACCATCTCCCTTGGCTATGCCGGCCTTTACGAGTGCGTGAAGTACATGACCGGGGTGAGCCACACCGATCCCGAGGCGGGCACTCCCTTCGGCCTGGAGGTCATGCAGCACATGAACGACGCCTGCGCTAAGTGGAAGGCCGAGAGCAACATCGACTTCTCCCTCTACGGCACCCCCCTGGAGTCCACCACCTACCGCTTCGCCAAGTGCCTCCAGAAGCGGTTCGGCATCATCGAGGGGGTCACTGACAAGAGCTACATTACCAACTCCTACCACATCCATGTCACCGAGGAGATCGACGCCTTCTCCAAGCTCTCCTTCGAGGCCAAGTTCCAGAAGCTCTCCCCCGGCGGCGCCATCAGCTATGTGGAGGTCCCCAACATGCAGGACAACCTCCCCG
>CATMVA010000035.1:0-2897 GCA_950075865.1 uncultured Oscillospiraceae bacterium
CGAACTGCATGGTGGAATAGAAATAGCTGAAGGCCAGGATCAGCAGGAAGTACACGATGGCGTACACCCAGCCGTTGCTGTTGAACACGGTGAGGAAGGTTCCCCAGCCGCCTCCACTCTTGGCCGTCTTGCCGAAAATCAAGCCCACGGTGGCGGGCAGAGAGGCGATGGACTGGGCGAAGATGATGGGGAGCACGCCCGACATATTCACCTTCAAGGGAATATGGCTGGACTGGCCGCCGTACATCTTCCGGCCTACCACCCGCTTGGCGTACTGCACGGGGATCTTCCGCTCGGCGTTCTGGATATAGACCACAAACATGATCAGAGCCAGCAGGCCGATCAGGAGCAGGGGCACCAGCCAGGGGGCCAGAGCACCGTTCAGGCGGTTCTGAGCAACCTCGGCGGCAGCCTCGGCACCATAGCCCTGAAGCTGATAGTAGGTGGTCAGGCCATCCAAGGTCAGCAGACCGTTCTGCTTGTTGAACCAATCCTGAACACCGCTGACAGCGCTGTTGATCATGCTGGGTACCCGGGAGAGGATACCGGCGAACAGGATCATGGAAATGCCGTTGCCGATGCCCTTATCGGTGATCTGCTCGCCCAGCCACATGACAAAGGCGGAACCGGCCACGAAGGAGGACACGATCACGATGGCGGCCCAGATACCGTTCATACCGTTCAGGTTCAGCAAACCATTAGTGCTGACAATGGTGTAGTAACCGAAGCCCTGTAGGAGGGCGATGGCCACAGTGGTGTAGCGGGTGATGGCGGCGATCTTCTTCCGGCCCTCTTCCCCGCCCTCCTTGGCAAGGCGCTCCAGGGCCGGGATAGCCACGGTCAGGAGCTCGATGATGATGGAGGCGTTGATATAGGGCTGGACGCCCAGGGCAAAGACGGCGCCATAGGAGAAGGCAGTGCCGTTCATGGTACCCAGCATACCCAGGATGGTCCCCTGCATGGAGTTCATATAGGACTGCAGCGCGGCAGTGTTGATAAAGGGCACCGGCACGGCCGAACCCAGCCGGAAGATCAGGAGCGCAAAGACGGTAAAGAGGATCTTACTTTTGAGCTCGGGGACCTTCCAGGCATTCTTCAGTGTCTGGATCAACTCAGATCACCTCAGCCTTCCCGCCCGCTGCCTCGATCTTTTCCTTGGCGGAGGCGGAGAAAGCCGTGGCACGGACGGTCAGCTTCTTGCTCAGGGAGCCGTTGCCCAGCACCTTCACGCCGTACTCGCACTTGGAAAGGATACCCTTCTCCAGCAGGTCGCAGACATTGACGGTAGCACCGTCCTCAAACTTGTTCAGAGAAGCCACGTTGATGGCCTCCAGGGGCTTCGCGAAAATGTTGTTGAAGCCCCGCTTGGGCAGCCGGCGGGCCAGAGGCATCTGGCCGCCCTCGAATCCGATACGGACACCGCCGCCGGAACGGGCCTTCTGGCCCTTATGGCCCCGGCCGCCGGTCTTTCCGTTTCCGGAACCAACGCCCCGGCCCTTGCGCCAGGCCTTGGGGTTGGAACCGGCCACGGGAGAAAGATCATGAAGATTCATAATTCGTTCCTCCTTACTTGTCCTCGGTGACCTGCAGGAGGTAACCGATGCTGGCGATCTTGCCCCGGGTGGCGGCATTGTCTGGCTGGACAGTGGTGTCGCCGATCTTGCGAAGGCCCAGAGCCTCGGCGGTGGCCTTGTGCTTGGCCAGGCGGCCATTCAGGCTCTTGACCAACTTAATGTTCACATTCGCCATTTCTTCCGCCCTCCTTAACCGAGAATCTCGCTGACGCTCTTGCCCCGGACAGCGGCCACCTCTTCGGGGGTCCGCAGGGACTTGAGCCCCTCGAAGGTGGCAGAGACCACGTTCTGGGGGTTGTTGGAGCGCAGGCACTTGGCACGGATGTCGCGGATGCCCGCGGCCTCCATCACAGCACGCACCGGGCCGCCGGCGATGATGCCGGTACCGGCGGGGGCGGGCTTGAGCATGACCTTGCCGGCGCCGAACACACCGATCACCTCATGGGGGATGGTGGTGCCGGACACGCTGACATGGACCATATGCTTCTTGGCGTCCTCAATACCCTTCCGAATGGCCTCGGGGACCTCGGCGGCCTTGCCGGTGCCGAAGCCCACGTTGCCCTTCTCGTCGCCGATGACCATGAGGGCGGAGAACTTCGCCACACGGCCGCCCTTGACGGTCTTGGAAACGCGGTTGAGGTAAACGAGCTTCTCGCTGTACTCGCTCTGCTCTTTTTCAAACTTAGGCATTTCGTTTTCCTCCTCCCGTTAAAATTCCAGGCCGCCCTCGCGGGCGCCTTCGGCCAGAGCTGCCACGCGGCCGTGGTAGACATAGCCGCCGCGGTCGAAGACCACGGTGGTGATGCCGGCGGCCTTGGCCCGCTCAGCCACCATCAGACCCACCTTCTTGGCAGCCTCGCAGTTGGAGCCGGGGCCCTTGAAGGTCTTGTCCAGGGAAGAAGCGGAAGCCAGAGTCTTGCCCGAGACATCGTCGATGATCTGGGCGTAAATGTTGGTCCCGCTGCGGAACACGTTGAGACGGGGACACTCCGGCGTGCCGGAGATCTTCCCGCGGACACGCTTATGCCGCTTGAGCCGCTGCGCGTTGGTATCGGGTCTCTTGATCATAACAGCACACCTCCTTATTTCTTCTTGACGCCGGTCTTACCTTCCTTACGGCGGATGACCTCGTCAGCATATTTGATCCCCTTGCCCTTGTATGGCTCGGGGGGTCTTTTCTCTCTTACCTCGGCAGCAAACTGGCCCACCTTCTGCTTGTCGGGGCCGTGGATCACGATGTGGTTGGGATCGGGCACATCGATGGTGATGCCCTCGATCTCCTCCATGGTGACCTGATGGGAGAAGCCCAGGTTCATGACCAGC
>CATMVA010000035.1:2907-4280 GCA_950075865.1 uncultured Oscillospiraceae bacterium
TGAACTCCTCGGTGACGCCCACCACCATGTTGTGGAGCAGGGTCCGGGTCAGGCCGTGAAGGCTCCGGTTCTCCTTTTCGTCATTGGGGCGAGCCACATGGAGCTCGCTGCCCTCCTGGGTAATGGTCATAGCGGGGCAAAGCTGCTGGGTCAGGGTGCCCTTGGGGCCCTTGACGGTCACCAGGTTGCCCGCGTCGATCTTCACGTCCACGCCGGCGGGGACAGAGATCGGCATTCTACCAATTCTTGACATTCTCTCTTCCCCTCCTTACCACACGAATGCCAGGACTTCACCGCCGACATGCTGGGCACGGGCCTGCTTGTCGGTCATGACGCCCTTGGAAGTGGAGACGATGGCGATACCCAGGCCCTTGATGACCCGAGGCATCTCATCGGCGCCGGCGTACACCCGGAGACCGGGCTTGGACACGCGGCGGAGACCGGAGATGGCCTTCTCCTTGTTCGGCTGATTGTACTTCAGGGTGATGCGGATGATCCCCTGGGTCCCATCGTCGATGAGCTGGTAGTTCTTGATATAGCCCTCGTCCAGTAGGATCTGCGCGATGGATTTCTTCATGTTGGAAGCGGGAACGTCCACCGAGTCATGCTTGGCGTTGCTGGCGTTCCGGATCCGGGTGAGCATATCCGCGATAGGATCTGTGATGTGCATACGTTTTACCTCCTTTTAGAGTTACAGGCAAAGCCTGTATCAGCGGTAAGGTATCGGAGTTAGGCAGCTCCGACCTGTTAGCCGCCGTTGGGACCGTTCCAAATAACCGGAGACATCCTCCTGGTATTTTACCAGGAGGATTTTTGCACTCCAGGGATTTGTCCTTTGTACGCCAATTCCCGGAAGCAGATACGGCAGATGCCGTAGTCCCGGAGATAGGCGTGGGGCCGGCCGCAGAGCTTGCAGCGGTTGTAGCGGCGGCTGGAGAACTTGGGCTTCCTCTGCTGCTTAAGGATCATAGACTTTTTCGCCATGGTATTCCCTCCTTACGCCTGGGCGGCGAAGGGCGCGCCGATGAGCGTCAGCAGCTCCCGGGCCTCTTCGTCGGTCATGGCGGTGGTGCAGATCACAACGTCCATGCCCCGGATCTTGTCGATCTTGTCGTACTCGATCTCGGGGAAGATCAGCTGTTCCTTGATACCCAGAGCGTAGTTGCCCCGGCCGTCGAAGGAGTTGGGGTTGATGCCCCGGAAGTCACGGACACGGGGCAGGGCCACATTGAACAGGCGGTCCAGAAACTCCCACATCCGGTCGCCCCGCAGGGTGACTTTGGCGCCGATAGGCATGTCCTCACGGAGCTTGAAGTTGGCCACGGACTTCTTGGCCTTGGTGATGATGGCCTTCTGGCCGGTGATCTTGGTCA
>CATMVA010000036.1 GCA_950075865.1 uncultured Oscillospiraceae bacterium
ACGGCGCCCTCCTCGTTGACGGCCTTGATGAGCCGCCCGGCGGCATCGTAGGTGTAGAACCCACAACGCCCAGCGGGAGTGTTTTTTATTCCTGTTAGGTATCAGGGCGAGGTGCGATCTTCCGCACCCCGCCCTGGTAAATTAGTCAGTCAAGACAAAAGAACCGTCCCCTTGTCTTCCGATCATTCGCTTACGAAGGGACAGACAAAAAGCTCTATCCCCTGCCTTCGATCAGTTATCTTTCCCCGTGTGCTTCTTCCTGCCCAAGAGGAAGCCAGCAGCGAACAACAGGCCGCCACCTCCAAGGAGAAGCAGGGCCATGGGCCCTTGGACCGGAGCGGGGTCAGTTTGTGCCTCCCCCGGCGGGTCGGAAACGGCCGGTGCGGCGGTCGGCGAAGGACTTGGAGCTGGGCTGGCCGTCGGGGTAGGCACCGGGGTTGGTGTTGGGATAGGTGTCAGAGTTGGTGTGGGGAGCGGAGCCTGCTCAGAAGAATATGGCGCATCCCAATGCAAGGTTATTTTCGTAGCATTATTACTTGCAAGGGCATCCTTCTCCAACATAGGAAAACTACCCCGATTACCTGCGTAATAGACGTCCGAGCATACTACCCAAAGCCCGTTTTTCCCAATGTACTCCAAGGTAGAGGGAAGATAGACATTTTGAATAATGGCTCCAAATATTGCACGGTCCTCTAAAACTGTCAATCCCTCCGGAAGAACCAACGTGTTCAGCATATCATGGTTCCCAGGAAAATCACTGATGGCATACCGGTGAATCCTTTCTGTCCCCTTCGGAATGAAGAAAATGTCTTTGTCTGCCACCAATCGGGAGGGACAGCAGATCAGTTCTTTCCCATCCTTGGTGTAAAGCATCCCGTCAATAGAAGTGTAGTTAGGGTTATCCGATGCGACCTCGATCCATTCCAAATCCCCACACCATGCAATTGCGCCCGGTTCGATCAGTGTCACAGAGGATGGAATCGTCAGGTGCTGTATCGTGGATTCACCGAAAGTATCTTCACGGATCGTGGTTACCCCCTCTGGTATGACAATTTGTGAGGAGTCTCCGTCGCCAATACCAAAATGCCCGGCCAACACTTTGACAGGATAGCCTTCAATCTCGGCGGGGATCTCCAGCGGGACATCGAGATCATAACCATTTATGCACCCGGTGATAACTGCATAGTCCTCCTCCACATGCCAGTATAGGTCTCCGTACTGGCGGCGCTCAAATTCTCTATTGGTTGAAGAAGCGAACACAAAAGTTAACATCGTCATGATACCAACCACTGAGAGCATAGTTATAAGACGTTTCCATAAACTGTTCATTCCTTTGCTCTCCAATTGGAACCAAAATAGAATTCCAAGGTCTCTTTATTTGCTTCCACATCTTGAATCAGTAGATTATACAGCACGGTACGATCAATCACAATTTTTCCATTAAACCCTTTTCTGTATTTTTCAGTAAGTTGTGTATGGATTACGCCCCACCCTGATTGGCTAAAAGTATTACTGTCGTCGGTAAGAAAACCGGTTTTTATACCAAATTCAATATAATCATCCTCAAACACCAAAATGCATCCTTCGGACCATCCATTTGGCTCGGTGGATATACCTGCTGTATGGAAGTTAATCACCCACGAAAAAGCGTCTGTTTTATCTTTGTAGGAAGATATTTTCCCTGCCTCGTTCAAAGTGGCAGCAGCATAGTTCGAAGATCTCGTTTCGTGCATCCAATCTCTTAGATTGTAAATACCTTCAAATATAGTCCCCTTCCCTTTCTCCGGCTTATCTGGTAATGTGGAACCGTTCTTTGATAGTGCAAGAATATTTCCCTTTTGGTCAACACTCACCATCATAGCATTGAACTGCCCATAAGGATGATAGTCGCCCCACGGTCCATATTTCTTACCTTCTTCGTCAAACATAGCACCTGCTCCTTCGAAAGCAAAGACGGTAGTCCAGTTCTGCAGCTCTACGTTCTGGCGATAATATTCATTTGCTTTCAAAAGCATATTTGCTTGAACGTCATTTAGTTTGTATTGTTCTATAGCCCTGGAAATCGCGTAATGGGAAATCGTCCACTGCGGGAAATCCACCGAACGGGAATCTCCCATGCTGCACATGAGTTTAACGAAATAGTCCAAGTTGACATACTGCGTACCGTCTATTTCACTTATCATGGAACGGCGCAACGGGGTCAACGCATACGAAGGATCAAGCAAGGGATTCATGGAAGTAGAATACCGGGGCAGGTTCCACAGCATAGGGATCATACTGTTTTCTTCGCGCTTCTGCCGCATATAGTTAGATGTGGATGCAGCAAAAATTTGAGAACGATCATCAGAGAACTTCAAATAAACATTTTTGTCATTGGAGTATATGTTTGGCCCGGCACCGGTTCCCGGCTTAAATCCATAGGCATCCATTATGTCTTTCAAATTGACTAAAAGCTCTTGATTCTTATACCGCACATCCATTGTTGATGCATCAATATCAAAATTAGAGGGAGAAGACAGGAAGAATTCTACCCTGTTTACGCCCACCAACTCCAACCCCAACGGATCCACGTACCGCAGCGGATTATCCACGCAATAGAGGTAAGAAACCAGGCTCAAGGGGGCGACAACAGAGCCCTTTATGGGGTCCATAGCCACAAAGCGCTTGTCGTCCGCGGAATAGAACCGGGCCTTGGCGTAGTACATGCCGAGGACGTCGTCCCAATCATACCCCGTGTAGTTGAGCTGGGGGTAGATGCGGCGGTAGCTGCTGGAGATGGACAGAGCCTCCCGGTAGGTGATCTCGCCCCACTCGTTGTAGTCGGCCCGGCCCACCACACGGCCAAACTGGTCGGAAAGGTTCACGGTGCTGCCCATGCGGTCCTGATGGGTGTAGTCCTTCAGAATGTCCTCGGTCACATGCTGGCCCCACCAGTTGGTGCCCTCGCTGGTGATCTTGACACTCAAACGCTCCAACCCGTAGACCCAGCGGTAATCGAAGCCGCCTTCCTCTTCCATCACAAGGGTTTAGGTGTAGTCAATGACGTAGCTTTCTTTCACCACCTCCGGCTTATCCAGCCCGGTCTCCACGCTGGGGGTCTGGGAATGGAAGTCGGTGTAGCCGTGGGTGTTGTCCTTCAGGATGAGCTCCCGGCCCACACGGATGCCCAGGCCGTTGTAGGTGTAAAGGCTCAGTTCGCCCTGCTCGTTGGTGCCTTGGACCATGTGATTGGTCTCGTCGTAGACGAAGGACTCCTCGTTCTGCCAGGCCATGCCGGAGGTGGTCCGGGTGTACTTGTCGTTGGAGACCAGGTTGCCCCGGCCATCGTAGGTGTACTCCCAGTAGCTGGTGCCGATGGAGTTGGGGATGGTGCCGCATTTCGTGGTCTCGTCCAAAGCGTAGCCATTGTATTTGTACTCGATGCACCCGTCCTCTTCCTGCCGGATCAGGTTGCCCAGGGTGTCGTAGTCGTAGGTGCGGGTGGTGTTAAGGCCAACGCCCTCCTCGTGGGCGGAGACAAGGCGGTTCAGGGCGTCGTAGGCGTAGGTGGTGGTCAGGGCCTTGTTGCCCGCCGTGGTGTCCCGCTTGTACTCGGAAATGAGGTTGCCCTCGGCATCGTAGCGGTACTCAAACTTGGTGGACTTCTTGTTGTTGTGGAAGGGGTCGGTGTCCACGGTTTTCAGGAGGTTGCCCTCGTTGTCGTAGGTGTA
>CATMVA010000037.1 GCA_950075865.1 uncultured Oscillospiraceae bacterium
TGGCGCTGGTGCGCCCGATGCCGAAGATATAGGTCAGACCGATCTCGATCCGCTTGTCTTTCGGCAAATCAATGCCTGCAATACGAGCCATACTGTTTCAGCGCCTCCTTTAACCTTGTCTTTGTTTGTGTTTGGGGTTTTCGCAAATTACCATGACCCTGCCCTTGCGCTTGATGATCTTGCACTTCTCGCACATGGGCTTCACGGACGGCCTTACTTTCATGATAAACCTCCTTGTGAATGCCTGAATGGCCTCCCCGGGGCGGGGGCAAGGCCCCGTTCTCCCCGAAGATCGTTTATAGTTTCTTTGGAGCTTTTCGCACTTATTTGGTTCTCCAAGTGATCCGGCCTCTGGTGAGGTCGTAGGGCGACATCTGGACCGTGACCTTATCGCCGGGCAGGATGCGAATGAAGTTCATCCGCAGCTTGCCCGAGATGTGGGCCAGGATGATGTGGCCGTTTCCGATATCCACCCGGAATGTGGTGTTGGGGAGAGACTCCACGACGGTGCCCTCCACCTCGATCATATCATCTTTTGCCAAAGCGTGATTACCTCCCTTGAAGACCGGTCAAAAACCGGAGCCGTCTCCCGGATCGGTAAGGATCTCGGGCTCACCCTCCCCGGTAATGAGGATGGTGTTTTCATAGTGGGCGGTGAGGGATCCGTCGGCCGATACGGTGGTCCACTTGTCCTTCAGGACCTTGACCCGCCAGTCTCCGGCGCACACCATGGGCTCCACGGCAATGACCATGCCGGCCTGGAACCGGGCGCCGTGGCCGGCGGCCCCGAAATTGGGGACCTCGGGGGCTTCGTGCATGTTCCGCCCCACGCCGTGGCCCACAAATTCCCGGACCACACTGTACCCGTGGGACTCCACATACTGTTGGATCGCGTGGCCCACGTCCGAGACCCGATGCCCCACTCTGGCGTACTGGATCCCTTCAAAAAAGCTCTGTTTGGTCACATCAATGAGCCGTTGGGCCTCCTGGGAGATCGCTCCGCAGGGGAAGGTGGCGGCACAGTCCCCGTGAAAGCCGTTCAGATAGGCGCCCACGTCGATGGAGACGATGTCGCCCTCCTTCAACTTTTCATGGCTGGGGATCCCGTGGATGACCACCTCGTTCACCGAGGCGCAGATGGAAGCGGGAAACCCGCCGTAGCCCAGGAAAGAGGGTTTGGCCCCGTGGCTCTCAATGAATTTCCGGACCGCCCGATCGATCTCAAAGGTGGTGACGCCGGGACGGATCATGGACCCGGCCAGGGCTCTGGCCTGGGCGGTGAGCCGACCGGCAGAGCGCATCTTCTCGATCTCACTGGCAGACTTGATGGAGATCATTTCCATGCTCACTCCTCCAAGGTCCGCAGGACCGCCTGGGTGGTCTCCTCGATGGTCCGGCCGGTGCCGGACACCTCATGGAGAAGCCCGCGCTCCTGGTAGAACCGCTTGAGGGGCTCGGTCTCGGTGTGATAGATCTCCAGCCGGAACCGGACGGTCTCGGCCTTGTCGTCAGCACGGTGGACCAGCTCACCGCCGCAGGAGTCGCACACACCTTCGGCCTTGGGCGGCTTGCTGACCGTGTGGTAGGGCTCACCGCACGCCGAGCACACCCGGCGGCCGCTCATCCGTTCCACAATGGCCTCATCGCTCACCTCGAGGGAGATGACCTTGTCGAAGACAAGGCCCTCATCCTCCAAAGCCTGGGCCTGGGCCAAGGTGCGGGGCACCCCGTCCAGGATAAAACCCTTGGAGCAGTCGGGCTTTTGGAGCCTCGCCTTAACGATCCCGATGATCACCTCGTCGGGGACCAGATTGCCCGCGTCCATGAAGGACTTGGCCTTCAGGCCCACCTCGGTGCCCTCCTTGATGGCGGCGCGGAGCATATCGCCGGTGGAGATGGCAGGGATACCCAGGGTCTTGCTGACAACGGCCGCTTGAGTGCCTTTGCCGGCGCCCGGAGGGCCCAGAAAGATCAGTTTCATCCCACGCCTCGCTTACTCAAGAAAGCCCTTGTAGTGACGCATCATCAGCTGGGCCTCCAGGGCCTTGCTGGTCTCCAAAGCCACGCCCACCACGATGATGATGGAGGTGCCGCCCAGAGCCAGGCCGGACATGCCGCTGATGTTACCTGTGACGATGGGCAGAATGGCGATCACCGAAAGGAACATAGCTCCGAAGAAGGTGATCTTGCTCAGGACCTTCCGGATGAAGTCAGCGGTAGGCTTTCCGGGCCGGAAACCGGGGACGAAGCCGCCGTTGGCCTTCAGGTTGTTAGCCACCTCGGTGGGATCGAACTGCATGGTGGAATAGAAATAGCTGAAGGCCAGGATCAGCAGGAAGTACAC